>NZ_CP149514.1:1423404-2135106 GCF_045291545.1 Gallaecimonas aegicerasi | reverse complement strand
GGCAAAGGGGCTGGCCAGCTGCTCCTGATATTCGTCGTACAAAGGCAGGCGCCAGGCCTTGTCACCGGATTGTTCGGCGGCGTTGGTCAGCTCGTGGGCTAGCGGGTTGTGCGTGGACACCAGGCCAGAGGCAACTTTACCCAGCGCAATCACGCAGGCACCGGTGAGAGTGGCGACGTCAATGACGCACTCCGGATCAAACCGCTCGACGTAGGTCAGTGCATCGCATAGCACCAGGCGGCCTTCGGCGTCGGTGTTGAGCACTTCGACGGTTTGTCCTGACAGAGTGGTGAGAATGTCACCGGGGCGATACGCATTGCCATCAGGCATGTTTTCACAACCGGCCAGTACGCCGATGACATTCAGCGGCAGGTCCAGCTCTGCCAAGGCGGTCATGGTGCCCAAGACTCCAGCGGCACCGCCCATGTCGTACTTCATTTCGTCCATGCCTTCGCCGGGCTTGAGGGAGATACCACCGGCATCGAAGGTAAGCCCTTTACCGACCAGTACAATGGGGTTGGCATTGCTGTCAGCGGCGCCGTTGTAGCGCATGATGGTCATCATGGATTCGTTTTCGCTACCACGGCCAACCGACAGGTAGGATGTCATGCCGATCTCAGCCATTTTTGCTTCGTTGATGACTTCTACCGACAGCTTGTCAAAGCGCTGCGCCAGTTCTTCGGCCGAAGACGCCAAATAGGCCGGGTTACAGATGTTTGGTGGCATATTGGCAACGTTGCGACAGGCCGTCATCCCTTTGGAAATGCCAAGGCCGTGACGAATGGCTTTTTCGCCAAGGGCCAGCTCGCGGCGGGTCGGGACATTGAATGTCAGCTTGCGCAGCGGCCGGCGCGGCTCTTCTTTTTTGGATTTGAGCTGGGTAAAGCTGTACAGGCCCGCTTCGGTTGCCTCCACTGCCTGACGCACCTTCCAGTAGGTATCGCGGCCCTTAACGTGCAACTCGGTGAGAAAGCAAACTGCTTCCATGGAGCCAGTGTCATTGAGGGTGGCAATGGTTTTTTGAATGATCTGGCGATACTGGCGCTCGTCCAGTTCCCGCTCCTTACCACAACCTACCAGCAAGACGCGCTCAGACAGCACACCGGGAACATGGTGTAACAATAAGGTCTGACCTGCTTTTCCTTCCAGGTCGCCGCGGCGCAACAGGTTAGACAGATAACCATCGCTGATGCGGTCAAGCTGTTCGGCTACTGGCGTCAGGCGGCGGGGTTCGTAGACACCAACCACAATGCAGGCGCTGCGTTGTTTTTCAGGGCTGCCGCTTTTTACGCTGAATTCCATGTGGACTCCTTCGGTCTAAAGACAAGAGCGACGGATTCGTGGATAATGCTACCAGGGTGTGCAAGTGATACACCGTGGCCGCCTGAATCTTCTCCGCCCGGGCTTGTCGTAAAGTGTAGTCACTCGATTAAAACCAGTTAAAGTTATAAAAACAAGTCTTATCCTCAGGAATGGGGCATATTTAACTGAAACGACAAAAAATCGCGAAAACAGGGCCTTCGATTGATAGTTTTCCGTTACCTCTTTGTTGAAGCATTCAAATCGATCATCACCGTCACCATGGTGCTGATGGCGATTTTCCTCAGCCGTGAATTTATTTCAGTCTTATCAAAGGCCGCCAAAGGGGATATTCCCGGTACGCTGGTGGCCCAGATTATTGGCCTGCACCTGCCGGCGCTTCTGGTATTGGTGCTGCCACTTGGGGTTTTCCTCGGCATTATTCTGGCCCATAGCCGCATGTATTCTGATCAGGAAATGACGGTTTTTCATGCCTGCGGTATCTCTGAGTGGTACGTGACAAGGGTGACTCTTGTGGTAGCCCTGTTGTTCTCAGTGGTTGCGGCCGGCGCCACGCTTTGGTTCAGTCCCTGGGCAAAAGATCAGGAGCAGCATCTGATTGATCAGGTGCGGGCTTCCAGCGGTCTGGCCACGCTACAAGAAGGGCGGTTTCAACGCACCGCCAATGGTAAAGCGGTGGTCTTTATTGAGCGCATTAATGATGGCCAGCTGCAGAAAGTTTTTGTGGCGCAGCAGCCCAATGACAGCAGTAGTCCTTCAGTGATGATGGCTGAGGGCGGTGAAGTCAGTAAAACGGCTACCGGCAATGATACCCTGGCATTGCAGCAGGGTTATCGCTACGAAGGTAAGCCGGGCCAGGCGGCATTGCAGGAAGTGCACTTTGGCCGTTATCAAATGCAAATTGGTAATCCACAGGTGCAAAAACGTCGCCGCAAACTCTCTGCAACGCCGACGATGACACTACTAAATGATCCAGCCTTAGATGCCCGCGCTGAGCTGCAATGGCGGATAGCTATTCCGGTGGCGATCCTGATGCTGGCCTTGATTGCCGTACCCATTTCCCGCACGGCGCCGCGCCAGGGCAAGTTTACTCGCCTGTTACCGGCCCTAGGATTATTTCTGGGGTACCTGATGTTGATGCTGACCGGTAACCGGGCGCTGGAAGACGGCAAGATCCCAGTTGAGCTGGGCCTTTGGTGGATCCATGCCGGCGCTTTGTTTATTGGCTGGGCTTTGTTGTTACGTGGCCGCAGTATGGGCACCCGTCTGCGGGGCTGGTTGCGGAGGCAGGCATGAAAATTCTCGATCTCTACATTGGCCGGGTGATCCTCGCCACAACACTGCTTTGCCTGGCGGTGTTATTAGGGCTGTCTGGCCTCATCAAGTTTGTTGACGAACTGGGGCTGGTTGGCAAAGGCAGTTATGACACTGCTGATGCGGCCTTGTTTGTGCTGTTTTCAGTGCCCCGAGATCTGAACATGTTCTTTCCGATGGGAGTGCTGCTGGGCGGCTTGATTGGCCTGGGAATTCTGGCCAATAACAGCGAACTGACCGTCATGCAGGCGGCCGGTATGTCCAAGCTCAACATCATTATGTCGGCGATGAAAACCGTATTGCTGCTGATGATCGTGGTGGTGCTGCTCGGAGAATATGTGGCTCCGGCCGCTGAGCGGTATGCCCGTGACATGCGTACTCAGGCAATGACCGGCGGCACTTTACTGCGTGACTCCAATGGTTTGTGGGCACGGGATGGCAACCGCTATGTGCATATTCAGCAACTGCTGGATGCTGATCATCTGGGCGGTGTTGATCTTTACGAATTCGATGGCCTGAAACTCAAACGCATGCTGCATGCCGAAAGTGCGCGCTGGGTCGATCATCGCTGGGATCTGGATAACGTCCGCGAAACTCTGCTGACGGGTGACCGTACCCGCACGCGTTGGGAACCAGCGCTGCAAATCTCCTCTGAGCTAACGCCGGAAAAACTGGGGGTGGTAACAGTGAACCCGGAGTCCCTGTCATTGCGGGGGCTCAGCCAGTACCTGGATTACCTGAAAGCCAACAAGCAGGACGGCGCCCGTTACCAGCTGGCTTTTTGGCGTAAGCTGATGTCGCCGGTGAATCTGGCGGTGATGCTACTGCTGGCCTGTTCCTTTATCTTCGGGCCAATGCGCTCAGTATCGATGGGCGCCCGGATCATCATGGGGATCCTGGCGGGCTTTGGATTCTTTCTGGTCAGCGAAATTTTTGGCCCGCTAAGTCTGGTATACCGGGTTCCCCCTCTTCTGGGGGCGGTATTACCGGGACTCTTATTTATTGGCGTGTCGGTTTATCTGTTACGAAAGCCAGCCTGATAAAGCGCCCGTTAGGGCGCTTTTTTATAGCCCTTGCCAGTTCTTGAGCTGGTTGGCTTCCTTACTCAGTACCACCACTTCAGTGCCAGCCAGACTATCTTGAATAGAGCGCCGCGACGGTGACAGCAACATGGTCAGGGTGGCAAAACCGCCGAACCCAACCAGTGCCCTTAGCACTGCCTGGCGCCAGCGCAAACGGCTGCCATCGGGATTTTGTATTTTTAAACGCCAGGCGCGCATACCCAGCGTCTGGCCACCGTGAGTCCAGAACCACAGAAAAAACAGCGTAACCACCAGCAGCAGGTACAGCTTATACAGCAGACTATCACTGATAAAACTGGCCAGGTCAGGGTAGCCGGCGCTCAGTGCCGGTTGATAGGCGTTAATGATTGCCAGCACCAAAAAGCCGGCAAAATGTGCCAGGGCAAAAACGGCAAAGGCCAGCAGATAGTCGTAAATCAGGGCGCCAAGGCGGCGCCAGAGTGAGGCGGCAGGAAAAACATCAGACACGGGCCAGGCTCCAGTTGCAGGGCGCCGAAAGTGTAGCAAATTTCACCACTAAGCAAAGACTTGCAGCCGTTAAGTAAAACGGTATAATGCGCTCCACCTGCCCGGGTGGCGAAATTGGTAGACGCAGTGGATTCAAAATCCACCGGTGGCGACACCGTGCCGGTTCAAGTCCGGCCCCGGGCACCAAAATTTGTTGTTGGCAGTCTTCTGCCGCTGAAAAACCCGCCTTAGGCGGGTTTTTTTATGGCGAAAAATGACCATGAGAGATGGCGGCGCTGATGCTTTAGTTAACGCTGTGAGAGGCTGGGCGGTGGGCCTGAGCCAGGCCATTGTGCTCTACACTTTTTACAGTGATGTCCCTAAAAACCCTGCTATTAACGCTTTTTTTACTTTTCGCTGTCGGATAGGCTAGTAGTAATCCCGGTTAAAGGAGGCTGCTGTGCGCCGGATCGCGCTGTTATTGCTGATGTTATCGGCCTTTGCCAAAGCCGAAACCCTGCATATGGCCAGCTTATCCTGGCCACCCTACACGGGCCCGACTCTGCAGCATCAGGGGCCTGTTATTGAGCGGTTACGTGACGCCATTGCCAGCCAAGGGCAGCATCTTAGCGTCGACTTTTTGCCCTGGCAGCGGGCATTGTTGTTAATGCGAACGCCATCGCAATACATGGCGTTTGGCCCGGCTTATGATGCATCGTCGCGGCGCGAGCGCTTTATTCAATCGGATGTGGTGGGCTACAGCCCGCTGGGGATTGCTTATCGCCGGGGTAATCCTGTGCAGTGGCAAAATCTCGGCGACCTGCATCAATTTCGCATTGGTGTGGTGCGTGACTACGTTAACACCGATGCCTTTGATGCCGATATCCGCACTGGCCGCCAGCCGGTAGATTATGCTGATACTGATCGGCAAAATCTGCTGAAGCTAGCTTACGGTCGTGTTGATGCCATCGTTATTGACCGTCAGGTATTGTATTTCCTGCTGGCTGAAGATCCGGCTTTGACACCATTTCGAAGTGATATTCTGATGGCCGACA
This sequence comes from Gallaecimonas aegicerasi, assembly GCF_045291545.1. Lineage (GTDB taxonomy): Bacteria > Pseudomonadota > Gammaproteobacteria > Enterobacterales > Gallaecimonadaceae > Gallaecimonas. Next base: position 2,129,888 of record NZ_CP149514.1, on the reverse strand, counting down.
AACTGTTAGCCAACAAACCTCTCTACGTTACCTTTCGCAACAGTGCAGCCGGGCGCCACTGGCGGGATCTGCTGAACAAAGGCCTGAAAGCGACTCAGGACATGACTAACGCTGATTAAGTGCTAAGAGCTGCGTGAGTGCCTCGCCGATAGCATGGCTGACTTGCTGCTCCAGCAGGGCCTGCTGTTCGTCACTGAGTACAGCTGGCTGCTCCCGGCTGACATAATGCGGCGGTACGGTATTTAATACCAGGCAACATAAGTTCGCCCATTGCTCACCCGATAGCGCCGGTGGTTGTACTGTCAGCTTCGCCAATAACACCGACTCCACTTCGTTATAAATGTCACTACTCAGGTGCATGAGGCCTCCTGTTGCATCAGCACTAGTGTAGCTGGCGGTGACTGGGTAAGCTTGGCGCCGTTAATGGAGGAAGCATGGATATTTGTTTTGTGCTGGTCAGGCCGGCGCGGCCGGAAAATATTGGCGCCGCCGCCCGGGCCATTAAAACCATGGGGTTTACCCAATTACGGGTGGTCGCCAGTGAGGCCCACCTGCGAGATGAGGCCCGTTGGGTGGCACACGGGGCGGAAGACGTTGTGGCAGGTATTGAGGCGTTTGCTTCTTTGGCTGAGGCATTGGCAGATTGCCAGCTATGTGTCGGTACTACGGCCCGGTCCAGAAGTGGCAAGCACCGTTATCTCAGTGCCGAGCAACTGGCTGAGCAGGTTGCTCGGCAGCAAGGCGCCGTTAGCCGACTGGCAGTAGTGTTTGGCTGTGAAGCCTCGGGGTTATCCAATGAAGAGCTGGCCTTGTGCCAGTTACGTTCTTACCTGCCATTAGCGCAGCCACAACCGTCACTGAACCTGGGGCAGGCAGTGATGCTGTATGCCTATGAGTTACGGCTGCGAGCCGAAGATAACGCTGATACCGTGCCTGCGAGGTTGTTACAGCAGGCGCGCCTGCAGTTGGCGCAGGTACTGGCAAAAAGTGCCATTGCTGAAGACGAAATACCGGCCCGCTGGGCCATGGAAACCCTGCATCAGGCCGGTACTCGTGATCTGAAATTATTGCTGTTTATTCTGGGTAAGTTGTCCTGAACTTTGCTCTACCAGTGCGATCAGCCGTTGGCCGATCTGAATATTGTCCAGATGGCCGGCGAACTGCTGGCTGTCGGCTCCGGCAGCAAATACCTGCACATCGACAGCCGTATGGCCACTGGTGGTCCAGCCGGTCAGACTACGCTGATCTATCAGCTTTTTGATGGCGGCTACGAGTGTTTCTTTACCGTCTTGGCGGGCTGCCAGTAAGTCTTTTAATTCGTGTTTGGTTGGCTGGAAACCGAGTAGCGTATCAGCGACTTTGTCGGCCTCAGAGGTTGCCAGCAGGCCATCTGCAATAACTTCAGGTGAGTGCGAGACTTGGCGCAGGAAATCGGCCCGCCATAAGTATTTACCTGCGGCGCCGAGGGTTAGACCGCCGGTGGAGTGATCGGCCGTCACAACGACTAAGGTATCCTTACGGCCCAAGGTGTAGTCGCGCACCCAGGCGACCGTTTTGGCAAAGTCGTCCATTTCATGCATAGCGTCTACGATGTCATTGGCGTGGCCGGCCCAGTCAATCTGACTGCCTTCTACCAGCAGCACAAAACCCTTGGGGTTTTTCTCTAGTAGTTGCACCGCCTTGGCGGTCATGGCTTTGAGCCGTGGCCCCTGGTGGTCGTCAATAGCTGGCGGCAGGCCCACCGGGGCAAACAGCCCCAATGCGGGTGCTTGAGTTAAAGCAGCGAGGCTAATGGCGTTATCAGCGTAGTGGTAACCGGCCTTTTTGAATTCACTGACCAGATCCCGGTCACTGCGCTTAAAGTACTTGCTGCCACCACCAAACATCACGTCAGCTTTGAAGTGACCGTTTACACGCTCATCAAAGTAGGCGTCGGCAATGGCATCGTAGTGGGAGCGACTGTCGTTGTGGGCCAGAAAAGCCGCTGGAGTAGCGTGATTGATTTGGGATGTCACCGCAATGCCGGTGCTTTTTCCCAGTCGCTGGGCAATTTCCATAATGGAAGCCAGGGCTGTGTGCTGGCGATCAACGGCGATAGCCCCGTTATAACTTTTGTGGCCGGTGGCCAAAGCTGTTGCCGCCGCGGCGGAATCGGTCACCAGCGTTTCCGGTTCGTCCGGGGTAGTGCTGGCCATGCCCACCAGCATCTTGTCAAATACGGTGGGTTCAATGGCCGGCGTTGCCGGATCATCGGCAAAGTAGCGGTAACCTGTGGTGTAGGCCGGACCCATACCATCACCGATCATGATGATGATGTTTTTGGGCGCCTGAGCCAGTGCTTGAGTGCTAAGTAGTAGGGCGGCAATAGCCAGTGGCAGTTTCATAGTGGCTTCCTGTTAGCTTGTTGCGCCAGTGTAATCGTCCTGTTGGCAAAAACGAAGTGCCTGCGGGTAAGGATAAAAGTCGGCCAGCTGACCGCTGGCCGCTTGTGCCTGGGCTTGCTGCCAGAAAGCAGGAGTAAATAATTCGGCAAATTCTTCTGCCAGTACCGCCCGGGCATCAGCCCGGGCACAGAGAAAGTGGCGAAATTCCTCAGGAAAGACATCACCTGGGTTAACGGCATACCAGGGCTCGGCACTGAGCATGTCATTGTCATATTCGGCGCGGGGTATGGCGCGAAATTGTACATCACTGAGCGGGCAGAGTTCGTCGTAGTCATAGAAGATAACCCGGCCATGCCGTGTTACCCCGAAGTTTTTGAATAGCATGTCACCGGGGAAAATACCGGCCGTGGCAATGTCTTTTAAGGCTTGCCCGTAGTCGCGCAAAATAGCCTCTTTTTGCTCTGGCCGGCTGTTAAGGGCCAGGTTCATCGGTTCCATACGCCGCTCGGTAAAGCAGTGGCGAAGCTGCAACCAATCACCGTCGAGGCGGACTCGCTTACTGCAACTGCGCAGCAACTCAGCCAGGGTGTCGGGATGAAAGTGGCTGACTGGCAAGCGCAGGTCGACAAACTCCTGGGTATCGGCCATGCGGCCAACCCGATCATGGCGCTGCACCAGGTGGTAACGCTCCACCACTTGCTGGTCGGTGACACTTTTGGAGTCACCGAACTGATCACGGATCACTTTAAACACCAGATCCTGGCCCTGCAGGGTGAATACCATCATCACCAGCCCGGGAATGCCCGGGGCATTCATAAACTGACCGCCGGCACTCAAGGCATCCTGCAGTTCACAGACCAGCAAGCTTTTACCGTGCTTATAAAAGCCCAAGGCGTTGTAGAGTTCTGACAAGGGCTTGTGAGGCATCATGGACAGGAAAAACTGCACCAGTGCTGATGGGCTGTCGGTGTGGGTAATGAAGTCCGAACGGGCAAAGCCAAACAGCACGGATAAGTGATCCCGCTGGTAGAGCAGGGCGTCGGCTGTTAATTGACCGTGCTGGTTGGTCAGGGCTATGGCAAAGGGAATGGCCATGTTGTCCGTGTTCAGACGGCCAACCAAGTAGCACCCTTTGTTGCGATACAGTGGCGCGGTCAGTAAGTCCAGATGCAACGGGTAATCATGGCGGGCTAACACCTTTTCCAGAGCCTTGGCGAGCTGTGTGGCGGCTTGGCCAGTGTTGGCAAAGGGCATGGGTAACTGGGCCTGGTGCAGCACGGCTTGCATCATTGCCGGTAAATCGGCACGCATGGCTAAACGGCGGTAGGGCGCGCTGGCGCTGGCGGCAAACTCGCGGCCACTGAACGGCCGGCTGGCGCCAGGTTGTAAGCGGGCATAGACCGAGTTGAAAAAGGTCAGAGCCAATTCCCGGGCCGGGTGGTCGCTGACCTGGGCCAGGAAGCGCCGCTGGATGGTGGGCCAGTCAAGCAGGCTGCCATTGAGGCTGGCTACCAACTCGCTGACGATTTGGTCGTGGCGTTCGAAGCGGGCTCGGCTCAGTTGCTGCAAGTCATGCCAGCGGCCTTCGGCAAAGCAGGCATCGGCTTTACTGGTCAGGTGCTGAAAGTCACGCCAGTAGGCGGCAAAGGTCTGACTAAGAGGATCCATACATTACCTCTCTTGCACTGGGCGCAGGCCTTAGGCAGCATGAGCGCCACTATCAGCAAAGGGCGACACCATGAGCATGATCTGGGCCGAGGTGCTGGGACAGGAAAAATCCCAGCCGTATTTTCAAACACTGATGACCAGAGTACAGGCCGAGCGTGATGCCGGCAAAACCATTTATCCGCCCAAAGAAGCGGTTTTTAATGCCTTTCGTTTCACCGAGTTTGCCGATGTCAAAGTGGTTATTCTCGGCCAAGACCCTTACCACGGCCCCAATCAGGCCCATGGTTTGTGCTTTTCGGTGCAGCCTGGAGTGGCCGTGCCGCCGTCATTGCGCAACATGTACAAGGAGCTGGCTAGTGATATTGCTGGTTTCACTGAACCCGGGCACGGTAACCTGGAAGCCTGGGCTCGGCAGGGCGTCTTGTTGCTTAATACTGTCCTCACGGTCGAAGGTGGCCAGGCGCATTCTCACGCAGGCTGGGGTTGGGAGCAGTTCACCGATGCGGTGATCGCCAAGCTCAACAGTGAACGGCAGGGGTTGGTCTTTTTATTGTGGGGCAGTCATGCCCAGAAAAAAGGCGCCATCATTGACCGCCAGCGCCACCAGGTGCTGAGTGCGCCGCACCCGTCGCCACTGTCGGCCCATCGGGGCTTTCTTGGCTGCCGGCATTTTTCTCAGACCAATGCCATTTTACTGCGTCAGGGCAAAGAACCGATTGACTGGCAACTGTGACAATAGCGATCCGGCGCTATGCTCTATCAAGGGTAAGGAGGTAGATCATGCTGGATCTGTTACACCGGGATCATCATCGGATCCGTAAGCTGTTGTCATTGCTTGACCGTAAGGCCGAAGCCTTGGCCGCTGGCCGGCACATTGAGTACCCGCTGGTTAAATCGGTGCTGGATTATCTGCATCATTATGTGGATTCAGTGCATCACAACGAAGAGGAGCTGCTGTTAGCGCAGCTGGGCGATGATGAACTGCAAAGTGCCATCAGTGCTCAACACGCCCAGCTAGCAGAGCTGACCGAGCGGCTAGCCGAACGTGTGGACATGGTGCTGATGGATGCCATTGTGCCGCGAGACGAGTTGCTCAGTGCCCTGGATGGCTTTGTGGCCTTGCAGCGAGCACACCTGGATTTTGAGGAACAGACGCTATTCCCGGCGCTTAAAGCCAGGCTCTCGGAACAGGATATCGAGGCTGCCCGGCAACGCCTGGAACAAAAGGCGCACCAGGACCCGTTATTCGGCCAGGAAGTGCGGGCCGATCATCGGGGCCTGTTTGATAGCCTCAGAACCGACACGGAATAATAAAAAACCCGGCATCAAGCCGGGTTTTTTATTACAGGTCGATAGCGTCGAGATCGTAGTCAGTGGACCAGTCGAGATCTTCGAGTTCACGTTTCAGACGATATTTTTCCTTAAGCGTCTCGATTTCCCGCCAGCGGCGCTTCTTATTGCTACGCCCCTTGCTTTGCTCTTTCTCACCGGAAATTGCCGCTTGCAGTTGTTGTAAGTCGTCCATGGGATCTCCCCGCTTTGCGCTGTTGGTTGCACATTACTTATCACGAGCAGGGCAAAAATAAAACACTGTTGTTGCAGTTGTGTTAATGCAGATCAGTTTTCCACTTCATTTGCCGAAAACGGGCGATCAGGGCGTTGGTGGAACTGTCTAGATCCAGTGTCGCGGTGTCATCCTGAAGTTTATCCAGCACGGCATTGCCCAACACCTTACCCAGCTCTACGCCCCATTGGTCGAAAGAGTTGAGATCCCAAAGCAGCCCCTGTACCAGCACCTTGTGCTCATACAAAGCGATCAGGGCTCCGAGGGTTTGCGGCGTCAGCTGTGCCATCAGCAAAGTGTTGGACGGGCGGTTACCAGGCATCACTTTGTGTGGCGCCAGTAGCGCGGCCTGTTCGGCATTGATGCCGGCTTGCTTGAGTTCAGCTTCGGCTTGCTGACGGCTTTTACCGATCATTAGCGCCTGGCTTTGGGCAAAGCAGTTAGACGCCAGCATGGCGTGGTGCTCGCCCAGCGGGTAGTGGCTGCGCAGCGGCAGAATGAAATCTGCCGGGACCAGCTGCTGCCCCTGGTGCAGCAGCTGGTGGAATGCGTGCTGGCCGTTAGTGCCCTCAGCCCCCCAAATCACTGGCCCGGTCAGGTGAGTAATGGTTTGGCCATCGTTGTGGCAGCTTTTACCGTTGGACTCCATATCCAGTTGCTGTACATAGCCGGGTAGGGCGCGCAGGCCATGGTCGTAAGGCAGCAGGGCGTGAGAGGTTGCGCCGCGGTAGTTAATGTAACTGACACCGATTAAGGCCAGCAGCATGGGCATGTTATGGGTGACAGGCGCGTTGACAAAGTGCTGGTCCATCTCTCGGGCACCGTCCAGCAATGCCGAAAAATGTGCCATGCCGATGGCCAGTGCAATAGGCAGACCAATGGCTGACCACAATGAATAACGGCCACCGACCCAGTCCCACATGGGAAAGCAATTGTCAGCACTGATGCCAAATTCTTCGGCCTTGGCAACGTTGGCGGTAACCGCCACAAAATGTTTGGCCAGATCCGCAAAACTGGCGCCGGCATTTTCTAACCACTGGCGGGCACTGAGGCTGTTCGCCAGTGTTTCCTGGGTGCCAAAAGACTTGGACGCGGTAATAAACAGCGTTGTGCGCGGGTCAAGTTTGGCCAGCTTCTCAGACAAGGCGGCGCCATCAACATTGGCGACAAAATGTACGCCTATTTGGTGTTGCCAGAACGGCTTGAGTGCTTCGGTGACGATCTTCGGGCCGAGAAAAGAACCGCCGATGCCAATACTGACCACGTCGGTGATGGCGTCACCGCTAAAGCCTCGCCACTTACCCTGATGTAGCTGTTCAACAAAGCGCGCCATTTTTTCCATGGTGGCGGCTACCTCGGCAGCGACCGGTTGGCCATCAACACTGACGTCCTGGCTGACACTGCCACGCAGGGCGGTGTGTAGCACTGCCCGGCCTTCCGTATGGTTAATGGCTGCGCCGGCAAACATGGCCTGCACCCGCTCGGTAAGTCGGGCTTCATCAGCTAGCCGGGTAAACAGGGCAAGGGTGTCGTCATTGAGATGGTTTTTGCTGTAATCGAGGGTCAGGCCGGCGGCGTCCAGGCTGTACCGCTGACCTCGGGCTGGGTCGGCAGTAAACAAGGTGAGCAGATCGGGCAGACTGGCCAGATGCTGGGCCAAAGCGTCGTTGCAGGCGTAACGGGGAAGTCCGGTCATGATGTCCTCTTTTACCAAAAACAGGGGCCGTGTGGCCCCTTCGGTTACAGCTTTTGTGCCAGCAGTTCGGCTAGCTTTTCCTGATCGGCAGCGAAGTTACGAATACCTTCTGCCAGTTTTTCGACGGCCATGGCGTCTTGGTTGTGCTGCCAGCGGAACTGGCTCTCGGTCAGTGCTGCGGGTTTCGCCTCGATACTGGTTGGCTCGACCAGGCGCCGTGCAAGCGGCGCATCACTGGCTTCGAGCTCTGCCAGTAATGAAGGGCCGATAGTCAGTCGGTCACAGCCTGCCAGTGCCTGAATTTCACCGATGTTCCGGAATGACGCACCCATCACCACTGTCTGATACTGATGGCGTTTGAAATAGTCATAAATCTTGCTGACAGATAACACCCCAGGATCGGTCTCGGCGGTGTATTGCTCACCGGTATGGGCTTTGTACCAATCAAGGATACGGCCAACAAAAGGCGAAATCAGAAAAACCCCGGCCTCGGCGCAGGCGCGGGCCTGGGCGAACGAAAACAGCAGCGTCAGGTTACAGTGAATGCCTTCGCGCTCAAGAACTTCGGCGGCGCGGATCCCTTCCCAGGTAGCAGCGATCTTGATCAAAATGCGTGTTTTGCTGACACCGGCCTGCTCATACAGCGCCACCAGTTGCCGGGCTTTGGCGATGGTTGCTGCTGTATCAAATGACAGTCGGGCATCAACTTCGGTCGAAACGCGGCCAGGGATAATGCCAAGAATGGCGACGCCGAAGTTGACGGCCAGCTTGTCCATGACCGCGTCCAGTTGCTGTTCGCGGTCACCCGTTTGCTGGCGGCCAAAGGCCAGGGCGTCGTCAACTAGTTGTTGATATTCGCTCAGCCCGGCGGCTTTTAAGATCAGAGACGGATTGGTGGTGGCATCTTCAGGCTGGTAGCGGCGAATGGCTTCAATTTCACCGGTGTCCGCTACGATGGTGGTAAAGGCGCCCAGTTGGGCAAGTTGATTGGCCATACGTCCTCTGTTTAGTGTCGGGGCAGGTGCGCTGATACTGCCGTTGAGCAATCGCTCTGGTCAGTGTAACCAGCCAGCGCAGCCATTTCAGCCGTTAAAACCGGCGCAAACGCTTTCCGCATCTTCTGGTCTGACCTCCTTGTCAGGCCAGACCACAATTGACTGTTGCCAAGCAGACAAATAAAAAAACTCGATTTTGTAATCGAAGTGTTAAATCATTGGTGCTGGCAGAGGTGGCTTATGTACTGTCTTAGCTGATGCTCGGTAAAAGCAAACATTTGCAGAAAACGTTTGCTTTTTTTGCGCCTTGACTCAAAAAAGACATAAAAATGTCACAAGACTTTGTCAGCATGCCGTCGTTGCCAATAAACGCATGGCATTTTCAGTCCTTTTCTGGGGGAAAAAAGAGCATGAAGAAAACATTACTGACTATCGCATTAATGGGTATTGCCGGTTCTGCCGCTGCAGCCACTGATCCACTGAAAGTTTACGGCAAACTGAACGTGACTGTGGAGCAGGCTGACAAGGGCGCCAGCAACAATGAAAACACACTGAAAAGCAATGCTTCTCGCTTTGGTGTGAAAGGTGCAATGGACCTGGATAACGGTATGCAGGCCATCTACCAAATGGAATGGGAAATTAACGTCACTGATGAAAGTGCCAGCGGTAGCAGTAATGACCATATCAAAGCCCGTAGCCAGTACATTGGTCTGCGCGGTGATTTTGGTACGGTACTGCTGGGTCGCAATGACACCATGCTCAAGCAAGCTCAAGGTAAAGTTGATCAGTTCAACGATCTTGACGGTGATATGAAACACCTGTTCAAAGGTGAAAACCGTCTGGGTAACACCCTGACTTACCAAACTCCTATGTTCGGTCTGTTCAATGCTGGCCTGACGTATATCACTGAAGGTAACACCGCCCAGCGCGTTACTTCTTATGACACCAACGGTGAGCCGGTTAAATACGCCGATGGTTACTCGGTCATGGCCGGTTACGGTGACAGTGACTTCAAAAAAGCCCCGATGTATGCCTCTGTTGCTTATGACAACGACGTCAAAGGCTATGACCATACCCGTGTAACGGTTTCTGGCAAAGTATCTGACTGGGTGCTGTCTGCCGTTTACCAGAAAGGTCAAAAGTCTACTGACAGCAGCAAAGATTACAGCGGTTACCTGCTCAGCGCGGCTTACAGCATCGGTAAAACCAAGCTGAAGGTACAGTATCAGGATTCCGATCTGTATCGCATCGACAGCAAAACGCACTTTGACAAGAGCATGTCTGTTGGCGCTGATTACAAACTGGGCCACAGCACCAAGGTATTTGCCTTCTACACCCACTTTGCCGGTGTAATGGGTAATGCCGATAACAACTACCTGGGATTGGGCCTGGAACAGAAGTTCTAACCTAGTTAGGTACTGAAGGGCCTCTATCTTATTCGTCAGAACGCTAACCTGACCTGGTGTAACTTTGTCTCGGCATGAAAGTCATAAAAGTGTCAAGATTAGTCACAATAATGGCAGCCGTTGGCAATGATACAGAGAGCACACCATGGCACGACGTGTACTGATTGTTGAGGATGAGGCCCCTATTCGCGAGATGCTGGCTTTTGTTCTCGAACAAAACGGCTATCAGCCGGTCGAGGCAGAAGATCTCATCAGCGCCGAGGCACAACTGCAGGAACCTTTCCCAGATCTGGTCCTACTGGACTGGATGTTGCCCGGCGGTTCCGGCTTGCAGTTTGCCAAGCTGATGAAGAAAAACGAGTACACCCGTGCCATTCCTATCATCATGATCACCGCCCGCGGTGAAGAGGAAGACAAGGTGCGGGGGCTGGAAGTTGGTGCTGACGACTATATCACCAAGCCGTTCTCTCCCAAGGAACTGATGGCGCGAATTAAAGCGGTGATGCGCCGTTCTTCGCCCACCAGTGTTGATGACGTAATTGAGGTGCAGGGGCTGAAACTTGACCCCGTATCGCACCGGGTTACGGCTTTTGATAATGCCCTGGATATGGGGCCGACCGAATTCAAACTGCTGCACTTTTTCATGACACACCCAGAGCGAGTTTACAGCCGCGAGCAGCTGCTGGACAACGTCTGGGGCACCAACGTGTACGTAGAAGATCGTACCGTTGACGTGCACATTCGTCGTCTGCGCAAAGCGCTGGAAGGCCATGGCCATGACCGCTTGGTACAAACGGTACGCGGTGCTGGTTATCGCTTCTCATCACGAGTGTGATAATGCGTCAATTTTCCTGGTGGGGACTGATCAGCAGGCTGTTCATCTATATTGCGATTATGGCGCTGATTGGCTACGCCGTTGGGGCTATTGAGTGGGTAGTGCCGGGTGGACTGATCGTCCTGCTACTGTGGCACTACCGCCAGCTCTATCTGCTCAGTCGCTGGCTCTGGGACGGGCATCAGTTTACGCCGCCAAGGGGCACCGGCTCCTGGCAATACGCCTTTGATGGCGTCTATTTTCTGCAACGCAAAAACCTCAAACGTCGTAAGGAACTGGGCAAGCTGCTCAAGCGCTTTCGGGAAGGAACCGAAGCGTTACCTGACGCCGTGGTGGTGATGAACGAAGAACATGAGATTGTCTGGTGTAACAAGCTGGCGACGTCGCTGATTGGTATCCGTTGGCCGGATGATAATGGGCAGCGGCTGGATAACTTGGTGCGCCGTCCAGAGTTTGTGGCCTATCTGCAACGCCAGCAGTTTCAGGATCCACTGATCATCCCGTCACCGGTCAGTGCGCTGACAAAGCTGGAAATTCGTGTGATCCCCTATACCCCCAATGAAACGCTGCTGGTGGCTCGCGATGTAACCCGGCTGCAACAGCTTGAGCAAATGCGCCGCGACTTTGTGGCTAACGTTTCTCATGAGCTGCGTACCCCGCTAACGGTACTGCGCGGTTATCTGGAGATGATCGGCGACGATCCGCGTCTGGACAGCTCCCCCTGGGCGAAACCGCACCAGATGATGACAGACCAGCTCAACCGGATGAATAGCCTGGTGGAACAACTGCTGGCTTTGTCACGACTGGAGGGGCGCAGGGAACCGGAAAATTACTCGCAAGTGGATGTGCCGGCGCTGCTTAACAAGCTGGAAAAAGACAGCCAATCACTCAATGCTGAAAAGCAGCATCAAATTCACTTCCAGATAGCGCCGGTCAGCGTCATGGGTGACAGCGAGCAACTGATGTCGGCGTTCTCTAATCTGGTGGCCAATGCCATTCATTACACGCCGCCTGGCGGCAGTATCGACGTGAGCTGGCAAGTGCTGCCGGGTGGTGCGGTGCGCTTTAGTGTGACTGACAGTGGTGATGGTATTGCTCCGGAACATCTGCTGCGGATCACTGAACGTTTCTATCGGGTTGATAAAGCCCGTAGCCGTAATACCGGTGGTTCCGGGCTGGGGCTGGCCATCGTCAAGCATGTGCTTAGTCACCACCGTTCGCAGCTGGATATCAAGTCACAGCAAGGGCAGGGCAGCACTTTCTCATTTGTATTGCCCAAAGAATTGGTAGTAGCAAAGGCGGCGCAGGCGTGAGATCCCTGCTTTGGCTCATGCTGTTGGTCACGGCGGTTCAGGCCGCACCCTTGCCACCTTACCAGCGGGTGGATGGGATTGCCGGCAATATGTCGTCTGTGGGCTCTGACACCCTGGCGAACCTGATGACACTGTGGGCCGAAGCCTTTAAGCGCCAATACCCCAACGTCAATATTCAGATCCAGGCTGCTGGCTCTTCAACAGCACCGCCAGCCCTGACCGAAGGTACTGCCCAGTTCGGGCCGATGAGCCGGCCCATGAAGCGCCGTGAGCGTGATGCCTTTGAAAAACATTACGGTTACCCGCCAATACAGGTGCCGGTGGCCATTGATGCGTTAGCGGTTTACGTCAACCAGGATAACCCCATCAAAGGACTCACCCTGCGTCAGGTTGATAGTTTGTTTTCAGCGACGTTACGTTGCGGTGGCCAGCCTATCTCCCGCTGGGGGCAGCTGGGGCTGCAAGGTGACTGGGCACGTCGGAGTATTCAGTTGTACGGCCGCAATTCGGTGTCCGGCACCTATGGCTACTTCAAGGAAAAGGCGCTGTGTAACGGCGACTTTAAGAATAAAGTCAACGAGCAGCCCGGTTCGGCGTCGGTGATCCAGTCGGTCAGCGCCTCGCTTAATGCCGTTGGCTATTCCGGTATTGGCTACCGTACCTCCGGTGTACGGGCTTTACCTTTGTCACTGGATGGCCAGCATTATGTCTCGGCCACCGCCGCCAATGCGATCAGTGGCCAGTACCCCTTATCGCGCTATTTGTATATCTACATCAATAAGCCTCCAGGGCAGCCATTGGCACCGTTACAGGCCGAGTTTCTCAAGCTGGTGCTGTCAAAAACCGGGCAGCAGCTGGTCGCGCGTGATGGTTATGTGGCACTGCCGGCGGCGATAGTGCACCAGCAACGCCAGCGCCTGGGCCTTGATTAACCCTCGCTGTAAGCAGGCATAACCGGACTCTGGTCCGGTTTTTTTATGATTATTTACTTAGCTTGCTAAGTTTATTTATAATGCTTAGCAAGCTAAGTATCAGGAGTAGGCATGGAGAGTAATATTGGCTGGTTGTTATCGCGGGCGGCATTGAGCTGGCGCACTGTGGTGGATCAGCACATGGCCGAGCTTGGTCTGACACAGACCCGCTGGATTGCCTTGTTACATCTGAAACGCGTTGGTGAAGGCTGTACTCAGTCGGCGTTGGCCGCAAATATCGGCGTGGAGCAATCATCGATGCTGCGCACGGTGAATCAGTTGCTCGAAGCCGGGTTGATTGAACGGCGCGCCAGCGCCGACGATGGCCGTTGTCGTACGCTTTGGCTGACAGATGCTGGCAAGGCGTTATTGGTGGATGTGGAACAACTGGCGTTTAAAGGCCGCCAGCAATTGTTGGCCGGCCTGGATACCCAGCAGCGTCAGCAGTTTCACGATCTGCTGGCGCACATTATCAACAATGCCCATACCGTACTCATGCCGGAGCAGCCATGACGGCAGACAAGCAATTCAACCGCTGGATGCGCCGAGCCTTGCTGGCGTTTTTGGCCGTGCTGGCTTATGCCTTAGTCACCGATATCACCATTCCTATGACACCTCACGCCATGGTGCAGCGGCCAGTGGTTGCCGTAGCGCCACGGGTCACCGGTCAGGTGGTAAGCGTCGCGGTACAGAATAACCAGCATGTTAAAGCTGGCGAGCTGTTGTTCAGCCTCGATCCCAGTGACTATCAACTGGCGTTGCAACAGGCGAACATTGCCCTGCAACAAGCCCAGCAAGCGAACGATAATCTCAAAGCGCAACTAGCATTGGCTGATGCCAAGGTACAGCAGGCGAGGGTGCAGGCGGCAGAGCTGCAACGTGAGGCGCAGCGTCAGGCCAAGCTATTTAAGCAACAGTTAAGCAGCACACAACAGCGTGATCAGGCCAGCAGTGCCGCCCAAGCGGCGCAAGCCAGCTTGATGGCCGCTCGGCAGCAGCGCCAGGCCATTGCTGTGCAGCTGGGTAAGGATGGTAAGCAAAACCTGCGTATTCAGCAGGCGCAAAACCGGTTGGCGCAAGCGCAGCTGGCGTTGTCACGTACACAGATCAGAGCCCCTCAAGACGGCATTGTCTCGAACCTGCAACTGGTGCCTGGGGTGGATGCCAGGGCCAATCAGCCCTTACTGACGTTGGTTGCCAGCCGGCAGCAGCGGGTTGCCGCCGATTTTCGGGAAAAGAGTCTGGCGCGGGTGTCCGACCACACCACGGCCTGGGTAGTCTTTGATGCGCTGCCGGGGCAGGTCTTTAAGGGCCATTTTGTCAGCCGTGATCAGGGGGTCATGCAGGGGCAGTTTCAGGCCAATGGCCAGCTGGCCAGCCCGGATATTTCAGACCGCTGGGTGCGTGATGCGCAACGGGTCCGTGTTTATGTGGCGTTGGAGCATAAACTGCCGGCGTCGCTGATGACCGGTGCCCGGGCAACGGTGATGCTGGCAGCCAGTCATAATGCCTTGCTGGACTGGCTGGGCCGCCAGCAAATGCGCCTGGTCAGCTTGCTGCACTATGTCTATTGAACTCAATGCCCAGGAGCGGCGCCGGCTGCTGCGGATAGCTATCGGCAGCAGTATCGGCTTTTTGGTGTGCAAACTGATGGGCTGGCCTTACGGGGTATTCTTTACCGTCTATCCGATGTTGTTGCTGGGCATGTTGCCACGTTTTGATGCTCTGATCGGTGCTCAGTTTGTGCTTGGCACGGCGCTTAATGCCCTGGAAGCGTGGTTTTTGTGCGGGGTTTTGTCTCCTTACCCGTTGGTGATGACCATCGCCGTGTTGTTGGTGTATTGCTTTCATTTTCGGCTGATGGCAGCTACCCCCTATTTTCTGCTGGGGGCCACCGGTTTGGTAACATTGTCGACCCTGCTGCATTTTTCCAGTTATCACAACACCGCCATTATGGACATGGTGACCGCGACCCTGCTGGCGTCGGTATTGTCGGTGGCCAGTGCGGCGCTATGTTATTTCCTGGTGCCTGAACCTGAGCCCCTGGCGCCGCCAGCGCCGGCGCGATTGTCGGCGGCGCAGATCAATCATCGCACCTTGCTGGGAGCACTGCTGGGCACGGTGTCATTTGTGGTGTTTCAGGTTTTCGATCTGCGTGATTCTTTGTCGGCACAGGTTGCCACCATGCTGGTACTGTTCCCGATGACCTATCAAGGCACGGTACAGGCCGGTTGGAAACGGGCGAAAGGGGTTGCTATTGGCTGTTTGCTGGCAGTGGTTATGCAGGTGCTGCTCTATGATCTGATCGATCATTTTGTGCTGGTGACCCTGGCGCTGTTCCTGACGGTAATGCTCACCGCCTGGCTGCATCTGGTGGAGCGAGGTGGCTCGGGTATGGGGTTTGGTGCCCTGACCACCATCGGAATTTTATTTGGCCAATATTTAAAACCGGATAAAGGCATTATCTTTGGCGCGGCCTACCGATTGGCGTCGGTGTCTGTGGCCATTTTGACAGTGGTTGCGCTGGCTTACCTGTTGGCTGGGCTGCTAAACCGCTTCGCGTTGACTCGTGAACAATGACAACTCGAACGGCCAGTCAGCCTGACGTTGGTAACGCTGTTCCTGGGCGAGATCGGCACTTAATAATGGCCGGCGGTTGAGCCAGCCGGCTGGCAGGCTCAGCAGCAATTTTCCGTCTTGTTCTGACAATTGCAGCGGTTGCGGTTTACGGGGGCTCTGGCGACGCCGGTGTATCAATACGGCCAAGCGTAATACCCGCAACATCAGGGCCATCTCTGCCTGGCTGAACAATGACAGTGTCGGCCATTCCAGTTGCTTGAGACTTTTGCGTGAATAGCGCACCAGTGTTGCCAGCAGTAGTTGCTCGTCCTGGTTAAAGCCGGTCATGTCACTGTGTTGCAGGATATAAGCGCTGTGGCGCTGAACTCCGTGAAAGTTGATCTGCAATCCTACCTCATGCAGATCAGCGGCAACCGCCAGTAATTCTCCCAGCCGCTCTTGCCCGGGCAGTTGCCCCCAGAGTTTTAAGGCACTGTTTTTAACGCGCTCCGCCTGGTGCTGGTCGACATGATAAAGCGCCTGTAAAGCGGTAACGGTCTGTTGGCGGCTGTCCATGGGTTTGCCGGGCAGCATGTGCTGTAACAGCCCTTCACGTAGCGCCGTATCGTTGTACTGCATTTCCTTGATACCGAGGGTGCGAAACACCGCCAGTAAAATGGCCAGCCCGGGAGCAAAGACCAGCTGCCGGTCACTACTGACCCCTGGCAGGTTCAGCTTGGAAATGCGGCCCGCCTGAATGCATTGTTTGCGCAGCCCTTTCAGGCGCTTCAGGGTGATGTTGGTTTCAGCCGGGTACAGCTGTGCGATACAGCCCTGAATGGCTTTAATGGTGCCGGAGCAGCCAAGAGCTTGTTGCCAGCCGACTTTACGGTAGCGCTGTTCAATCTGTTCCAACTCCTGGCGGGCGGCGGTTTCTGCCTGGCGAAAGGCGGCAGCGCTCAAACCATCGGCAAAAAAAGACTGATAACTGACACAGCCCATGGCCAGGCTGGCCAGTTGTTTACTTTTGCCCTGCTTGCCAATGATGCATTCGGTAGAGCCGCCGCCAATATCGACCACCAGTTGCTGGAGTTCACTGGGCTGGCCATACACCACGCCTTGATAAATCAGCCGGGCTTCCTCGGCACCGGAAATGACTTCAATCGGGTAGGGGTAGACAGCCCGGGCGGCCTTCAAAAAAGCATCGCGGTTTCTGGCCTGGCGCAGGGTAAAGGTAGCCACGGTGCGCACCTGCCGGGCTGGCAGGTCGCCAATCACTTCTGCGAAGCGGGCCAGGCAAGCCAGGCCACGGTCGATGGCGGTGTCACTAAGCTGCTCATTTTCATCCAGGCCATCGGCCAGATGTACCCGCTCTTTGGCTTTGGTGAGGATGCGTACCGCGCCTTTACATTCGCTGGCTTTCAGTAAGTGAAAGGAATTTGAACCCAAATCCACGCATACCAGTGGCGTCGTCGCCTCATCCATCAAGCCTTATCCTCTTGTTCCACCTGGCGCAGATATTCATAAATGGCGACCTGAGACCGCAGCTTGCGGCGATTACCACGGCGTACATAGTGGTTTTGCTGGTCAGCATCGAGGATCCTGGCTTTGGTGGTGTCTTTAAAATGCAGCGCCAGAATATCGATAACCCGTTGTTTAAGTACAGGGTCCAGTATTGGCGTTGTGACTTCAACCCGGTGATCCAGGTTACGGGTCATCAGATCCGCCGAACCCATCAGCACGTGCGGCTGGCCGCCATTATGAAATACCAAAATCCGAGGATGTTCCAAAAAGCGGTCGACGATACTGATTGCCTCAATGTTATCAGATAAGCCCGGAATACCCGGGCGCAAAGAACACATACCGCGGACAATCAGCCGCACACTAACGCCACTTTGGCTGGCATGATAGAGGCGTTGATTAAGCTCTTTATCGACCAGGTTATTCACTTTGAAAGTGATTGCGGCTTTTTGGCCTTTTTTGGCATGGTCGATTTCCTGATCAATCATCGCCAGCAAGCGGCGCCGGGCATTGACCGGGGAAACCAGCAGATGGTTAAACTTGAAGCGCTTGTAGGGATTGATAATAAAATCAAAGACATTATCGACTTCCTGAGCCAGCTCCGGTTGCTTGGTAAACAGTGCCAGATCGGTGTAGATCTTGGCGGTCTTTTCATGAAAGTTGCCGGTGCCAACATGGGCATAGCGCACCAGTTCGCCGTCTTCCTCGCGGCTGACCAGGCATAACTTGCTGTGCACTTTCAGGCTGGGAACGCCGAATGCAACCCGAATACCTGCCTCCGCCATTTCTCTGGCCCAATCGATATTGGCGGCTTCATCAAAGCGCGCTCGCAGTTCAATCACCGCCATGACCTGCTTGCCGTTGTTTACCGCATCGATCAGCGACTTGACGATCCGTGAGCTGTTGGCCAGCCGGTAAAAGTTGATTTTGATTTGCCGCACTTTCGGGTCAAAGGCGGCCTGGCGTACAAACTCGGTAAAATGGCGAAATTTATAATACGGATAATGCAGCAATACATCCTGGTGGCTGATGGCATCAAAGACCGTGTTGTGGCGTTCAAATAGCTGGCAGGTCAAGGGTGGCAGCTTGTTGTGTTCCAGATACTTGCGGCCAATGTTGGGAAAGCTGATGAAGTCTTTGAAGTTGTGGTAGCGGCCGCCGGGCACCATGGCGTCGAGGTTGGTGATACCTAATTCACGTACCAGCATGGCCAGCATCGGCCCAGGCATTTCCCGGTCATAAACCAGGCGCACCGGCTCGGCGGTCAGGCGTTGCTTGAGGCCCAGTGACGTCTGCTCCAAAAGGCTCATGGAGATTTCGCCTTCCAGCTCGTATTCCGCGTCACGGGTCATTTTCATGGAAAAGGCCCGCAGGCTGTCAAACTCAAAAAAGCCAGCGAAGATCTGCCGCAAGCAGAGGCGCAGCACGTTATCCAGCAGGATCAGGGTCTTGCGCTGTCGTGGTCGGTCATCCGGCACTTTGATAAAACGTGGCACGGATGTCGCGGGTACTTCCAGCATGGCGTACTGGTAGTCGTCATCCTTGCGAATTTCGACCACCAGATAGGTGGCATCGTCTTTCAGACTGACTAACAGATCGATGCCTTTGCGAATGATGATTGGCGCGACATGGCGCAGGATCTTCTGCTGAAAGTAATCTTCCAGCCAGGCACTTTGGGTCTCGCTGAGCTGTTGCTCATTGACCAGTACAATGTGGTAACGGGCCAGTGACAGCAGGCAATCATGGTAAATTTCGTCAAAACGGCTTTGCAGTGCCATGACCTTGGCCTGAATTTCTGCCAACAAGGCCATGGCTTGTGGATCGGAGCCATCTTCTTCGTGCTGCATGGCCCGGCGTCTGACGTCGGCAACCCGCACCCGGAAAAATTCATCCATATTGTTGGAATAAATACCAAGAAAACGAACCCGCTCAACAATGGGAACGCTTTTATCGGCGGCTTCCTGCAGTACCCGCTCATTGAATGATAACCAGGACAGTTCTTTAGCTAAAAAAGGTGCGTTTGCGTTCATATGAGAGGTTGGTCCATGCAGCTGTGCTGCCATTGTAAGAAAGCTGCTGACAATAATTTATGACGCTTATATGACAGATTCGTCATCCAGTTCCAGCATCCAGTCATCGCCGCATTTTTCCAGCTTGCTGCGCACCTGTTCAACGCTGACCAAATCCGGGGTTTTCAGCCGCGCCTTGGCAAAGAACAGTTCGCCGTAGTTGTGTCCAGGCTGGCAACCGGTGGTTAGTTCTTCGATATTAATGCCAAGCCCAGACAGGGTACTGGTCAGCTCATGAACAATACCCGCGCGGTCATTGGCAATAAGGTTCAGGCGCAGGTAGCGGCTGGGACCACTGTCGCTGAGCGGTTCACAGCTGGCAATGCGAATATCCAATTCATCCAATGCGGCGATAGCGGCTTCAAAGGCCATGAATTGCTCTTCCGGGATTTTGATATCGACAATACCGGCAAAACGCCCGGCCAGATGGGCGAGGCTGGCGCCGAACCAACTGCCTTGATGAGCGAATACTAATTGGGATAATTGTTCAACAATCCCCGGTTTGTCGGGGCCAAAAATGCACAGCGCAACGTGTCGCATAACTAATCCTTATCTATCTGTTATATAAAGAATTATCATCGTTAAGAGTGGCTGTAAATGGCGTGCTTTGTAACGTGATTGTCATAAAAGTTCCATATACTTGCGAACCTGTTATCCCGCCGAGAGCACCATGGGCTCACCCGCTGACACAACACTGGCCGCCAATCGCCGACGTTTAGTGACCGAACGTCTGGCTAAGTATGGCGTGACTTTTGGTGGGGTGATGGTTTTGGTGACACTGCTCATGCTGGTGTGTTACCTGCTTTACGTCATAGTGCCATTATTTCGCCCGGCCACCGCCGCCCGCCAAGACACCGTTGCCCTCAGTGATACGCAGACGCTGGCGCTAGGCGTCAGTGAAAACGCGAAAATGACTTACCGAATTGATGCCGCCGGTGACATTCGCTTCCGTGATGTCATGGGCAAGCCTTTGGCTCGCTTCAGTATTGGTCAGCCTATTATTGCTGCGGCCTCAGCCATCAGCAGTGAGCAAACCTATGCACTGGCAACGGCTAGCGGTGTGGTGGTAGTCAAACCGACCTTCGAGCCGCAACCGGCGTTATTTTATCCGTTTGGTCAGGCGCCACAGGCAGTGGTGCCTGCCGGACATCAGCTCCAGCAGTTAACCCTGGCGGTAAACGATAAAGAGGCCACTGTGGTGGCGCTGGATAAACATGGTCAAAGCTGGCTCAGCCGCATCGGGCAGGGGGCTGAGCGACAGCCACAGCCACTGGCACTGCATGTGGTGCCTGAGCGGTTTGTGCTCAGCCCTGATCAGCAGCACTTGTTTGTTCAGTACGGGCAGTGGTTGTCTGTTTATCAATTATCGCCCTTTGCATTGCGGCAGCGCCTTAAAGCGGCGTCAGGAACAGTGCAAATCAGCGCCATGACCTTGTTAGCTGGTGGTCACTCCGTTTTACTGGGCCGCAGTGATGGCAGTATCGGCCAGTGGTTCTCGGTATTAACCGACAACGGTCAGCAGGTTCGCCATATTCGCGACTTTCAGTTGGGGCAGCCGGTTGTGGCACTGGCCAGTGAATACTATCGTCGCGGTTTTGCTGCCAGCGGCAGCCAGGGAGCGGTGAGTCTTTTTCAGGCAACGTCAGAGCGAAAGCTTCTGACCCTCGATGACCCTGATGGCGCCGTGCACAGCCTGGCTTATGCCCCCAAGGGTAATGGCTTACTACTGGCCGATAGTCAGGGGCTGCGGTTTTATCGGTTAGATAACCCACATCCGGAGATCAGCTGGAAAGCATTGTGGGGGGATGTTTGGTACGAAGGCTATCCGCGCCCGGAACGGGTTTGGCAGTCAACTTCCGGCTCTGATGATTTTGAACCCAAGCTGAGCCTAGCACCGTTGACCTTTGGTACGCTCAAAGCGGCCTTTTACGCCATGTTGTTTGCGACCCCATTGGCATTGGCCGGTGCTATTTACACCGCCTATTTTATGTCAGAGCGGCTGCGTCGGCTGATTAAACCGACCGTTGAGCTGATGGAAGCGTTACCTACGGTGATCCTCGGTTTCCTGGCAGGACTCTGGTTAGCTCCGCTCATTGAATCTCATCTTCCGTCGATGTTGGCGCTGCTGGTATTGATGCCGGTATCGGTGTTGATATCAGCAGGGCTATGGCATGTTTTGCCCGATGCATTTCGTCAGCGGCTGTCAGCGGGGTGGCAAGTGCTGGTGCTGATCCCACCGCTGTTACTGGCCGGTTGGCTGAGTATGGCGCTGGGCCCCTGGCTGGAGCAGGTGCTGTTTGGCGGCGACAGTCGGTTGTATTTGACCGATGTATTGGGGATGGGATTTGATCAGCGTAACGCGCTGATTGTTGGCATCGCTATGGGCTTTGCAGTGATCCCGACCATTTTTACCATTGCCGAAGATGCTGTTCATGCTGTACCTCGGCATTTGACCCAGGGGTCGCTGGCCCTTGGCGCTACACCCTGGCAAACCTTAACACGGGTGGTATTACTGACCGCCAGTCCGGGTATCTTCTCGGCGGTGATGATGGGCATTGGCCGCGCCGTCGGCGAAACCATGATTGTACTGATGGCCTCTGGCAACACCCCGTTGATGAAATGGAACCTGTTTGAGGGTATGCGTACTTTATCGGCCAACATCGCCGTGGAGATGGGCGAATCGGAAGTGGGTAGCACACACTACCGGGTCTTGTTTTTGGCTGCCTTTGTGTTGTTTGTGTTCACCTTTATCTTTAATACCATTGCCGAGCTGGTGCGCCAGCGGCTTCGCCAACGGTATCGGTCGCTATGAGCAAAGGTGCCGTCAAGGGCTGGTTTAAATCCGGTACGCCCTGGGTCTGGCTCACCGCCGGAGCGGTTAGCCTCAGCTTGATTGCGGTCTTGGGGCTGTTGCTGTTGATCGCCTGGCGGGGGCTGATTTACTTCTGGCCGGCCAGTCTGTATGAGTTCACGGTGGCTGATGGTCAGGGGCAGCAGCAACTGGTCGGTGAAATCTACGACCGTATCGCGGTGCCAGTCAGACAGTTACGCGAAGCCGGGCATCCGCTACCGGGTAAGGCCGCTGATGATAAGGTCACCCGTTATCTTATTAAAACCGGTAACCGAGAGTTGCTGGGCATGGACTTTCGCACCGTGCTGGCAACGGATATCAAAGCCAGGCAGCAACCGGCGGGGCTGGCGGTCTTTGAACGCCGTGAAAATGGCAATGTTTATGGCCAGGTGCAGTCGGTCGTGATTGCCGGTAAAACCATCCCGGCTGAGCAGCAGCGTCAGGCCTTGCAAGCCGAGATTAACCGCATTGGGCAGCTACGGCGCCAGGCTGATGAGTTACAAAAACAGCAAATTGGCAAAATTAACTATCAGCTGGAACAGCTGCGTCTAAAAAGCCGTCGCATGGCGTTGGATAAAACCCTTACCGGCAGTGTGAAAACGGCCATGGACCAGCAACGCCAGCAGCTGCAACAGCATTATCAACAACTGGCCAAAACACTGTTCTCGCTGCGTAAAAAAATGCAGGGCAGTGAGGTCAAAGTGGCCATTATGCAGGGGCAAACCCTGACACTGCCGTTATCCAGCGTGCTGGCGGTGAATTACCCCAATGCCATGACGGTGCTCGATAAAATTGGGCATTTTGCCAGTGGCTTGTGGCACTTTGTTGCGGATAACCCCCGTGAGGCCAATACCGAAGGCGGCGTTTTTCCCGCCATTTTCGGTACCATTTTCATGGTGCTGCTGATGGCTGTGATAGTGACGCCCTTTGGTGTGCTGGCGGCGATTTATCTGCATGAGTATGCCGGCAACAACTTGTTGACCCGCATCACCCGTATTGCGGTGATCAATCTTGCCGGGGTGCCGTCTATTGTTTACGGCGTTTTTGGCCTGGGCTTTTTCGTTTATATGGTGGGGGGCAGTATTGATAAACTGTTTTACCCAGAGGCGCTGCCGTCTCCAACCTTTGGTACGCCTGGCATCTTATGGTCGGCACTGACCATGGCCATACTGACGCTGCCGGTGGTGATTGTCTCTACCGAAGAAGGCCTGACGCGGATCCCGCCGGCGTTGCGGCAGGGATCTTTGGCTTTGGGAGCCACCAAGGCCGAAACCCTCTGGCACATTGTCTTGCCCATGGTCAGTCCGGCGATTATGACCGGGGTTATTCTGGCCGTGGCTCGTGCCGCCGGTGAGGTGGCGCCATTGATGTTAGTGGGGGTGGTAAAGCTGGCACCCTCGTTACCGCTGGATGCTAACTTCCCCTTTGTGCATCTGGATCGCAAATTCATGAATTTGGGCTTTCATATCTACGATATGGCTTTTCAAAGCCCCAATGTCGAAGCAGCCCGGCCATTGGTTTATGCCACTGCATTGCTGTTGGTGCTGGTGATCCTGACGTTGAATCTGACCGCTATCGGCTTTCGTAATCACTTGCGAAGCCGGTTTCGGATGTTGGAATACTGAAAGGCTATAACATGACGGCCAGTCGTCCGATGAAACACAAGCAGAACCTACAGCAGCTGCCCGCCGATGCGGTGGCAATGCAAATCAGCGATCTGAACCTTTTTTATGGTCAGCAGCAGGCCCTGATAGACATCACCATGGCTATTCCAAAGGGGCAGGTGACGGCATTTATTGGTCCTTCCGGGTGTGGTAAATCAACGCTGCTGCGCTGCCTTAACCGGATGAATGACTTGCTCGAAGACTGCCGTACTGAAGGGCGTATTGAGCTGCACGGCGAGAATATTTTCGACCGTCAGGTGGATGTTTCGGCGTTGCGCCGCCGGGTAGGGATGGTCTTCCAGCGGCCCAATCCTTTTCCAAAATCGGTCTATGAAAACGTGGTTTATGGCCTGCGTCTGCAGGGGATCAACGATCGCCGTATTCTGGACGAAGCAGTAGAAACCTCCCTGAAAGCCGCCGCGCTGTGGAATGAGGTGAAGCACCGCCTGCACGACAATGCCTTCGGGCTTTCCAGCGGGCAGCAGCAGCGTTTGGTCATTGCCAGGGCCATCGCCATTAAACCGGAAGTGTTGCTGTTGGACGAGCCGACCTCGGCGCTGGACCCTATTTCAACGCTGACCATTGAAGAGCTGATCCATGATCTTAAGCGCCAGTTCACTATTGTCATGGTGACCCACAACATGCAGCAGGCGGCACGGGTTTCTGATCAGACGGCGTTCATGAATATGGGTAAGTTGGTGGAATACACTGACACCGATACGCTGTTTACCATGCCGAGCAAACAGCAGACAGAAGACTACATCACCGGCCGTTACGGCTAAGGAGCAGTATGGACAACCTGAATTTGTCCCGGCATATCTCCGGGCAGTTCAACCAGGACCTGGAACATGTGCGCAACATGGTGCTGTCCATGGGCGGGTTGGTGGAGTCACAGCTGGACGATGCCATTCGTGCGGTGCATGACCGTGATCCTTATCTGGCCGAGCAGGTGATTGAAGGCGACCGTAAAGTGAATACGCTGGAAGTGGCCATTGATGAGGAATGTACCCGCATCATCGCCAAGCGCCAGCCAGCGGCTTCTGATCTGCGCCTGATCATTGCTGTGATTAAAACCATTGCCGATCTGGAACGCATCGGTGACACCGCTGAACGTATTGCCCGGATCGCTCTGGGAAGTTATTCCAATCAGCAACTGACCCTGCTGGTGAGCCTGGAGTCCATGGCTCATCATGTGTTGAAAATGGTGCGGGATACTCTGGACGCCTTTGCCCGAATGGATGTTGACGGGGCGCTGGCGTTACATGCTGCAGATGCGCGCATCGATCGGGAATATGAATCGCTGTTTCGCGAACTGATGACCTACATGATGGAAGACCCACGGGCCATTCCGAAAATCATTGAGGTGCTGTGGGCGGCACGGGCGCTGGAACGTATTGGCGACCGTTGTCAGAATATCTGCGAATACATTATTTATTTCGTTAAGGGTAAAGATGTACGCCATATTGCCCGCGCTGATTTTGAAAAAGACCTCAAAGGCTAAACTGAAGCGCCGCGTACGGTGTTTGTTGTCGCCCCGTCGGGGCGACTAACCGGTCTTTTGCACCGCCATTGCCATAATGGTTTGCCACTGTTGGTCACTGACTGGCATGACCGACAGACGATTGCCTTTTTGTACTAACGGCAGTTCTGCCAGAGCGGGATTGGCTTTAAGCCGCGGTAGTGGCAGCACCTGTGCCAGCGCAGCAATAAACCCCACCTCGACCAACTGCCAGCGAGGCTGCTCAGCGGCACTCTTGGCATCGAAATAAGGACTGTTCGGATCGAACTGGGTTGGATCAGCCGTTGGTGCTGATAGCACTTCAGCGATACCGGCAATGCCGACATTTTTACAACTGGAATGGTAGATAAAGACCCGGTCACCGGGTGCCATCTGGCGGATAAAATTACGCGCCTGATAATTACGAACACCTTCCCAGGCGGTCTTGCCGTTCCTTTGCAGATCCTGAACAGAAAAGCTATCCGGTTCGGTTTTGAGTAACCAGTTGGCCACGTCTCTATTTCTCTGTGCCATAGTCTTGTCATGGCACAGTAACAAATTGTAGCGAGGAGGAGCCATGGTCGATCGCGATTTATTGCACGTGGGTATGTTCTATAAAAATCTCAATGGTATTGGCCGTATCGTTGCCATTGATGAGGCTGACCAGCTGGTAACCATCAAGGACATCAATCAGAACCGAGCCAAGGTAGTGCGCCTGGCGCAACTTGACCCTGGCTTACTGCTGGACGAACGCATGATGTGGGATTGTGAAGACTGACTTCATTTTGCGGTGTGTGATTGGTTATGGCCGCGTACACCAAACTCGATAACGTAGTAGTAGATGCTAGGGGAGTACCATCTGTAGACGTAACCTACGCCAAACTCGTTGTACTGTTTATAAAAAGGGTCTTTTCGTAATACCAGATCACGGTGGATGACCGAGTGGGTTAGGGTGTCCCAGGCTGCATTACTCGTGCTGTTACCGGCACTGATGGCTTCAACGGTGTTGATGGTGCCACCTGGAATATCACTGGCCAATGGGTAGCCCGCTTGGCGAAGGAAGTCGTTAACACCGAGATCGGGGGTGATAAGAGGGCTTAGTTTGCCACGCTGCGCGACCATTGCGGCCCGGGCCCGGGCTATCCAAGTGAGCTTCTGACTGCAATGTAAGGGAGCTTTGGATTGGTCGGTATCGTGAAGCAGATCATTGGCCAGAGCCAGCTCTTGTGGATTGAGATGGCAGTTTCCTAAAGTCATCGCTAATAACCAAGCAGATAACATCGTTACGTCCTTGTCTGATGATTTATCCTCAGGCCAGCATGCTGCTTTTTTTCAGAAAAGAAAAGAGTGCGTCATGCTTAGCCGATACGTTGACGTACTGGTATTTGTACTCGGGCAGGGTTTTAGCTAGCATTTAAGCGAAGAAAAAAGACGGGTTTAATCGGAAGTACCAATAATGCGCCTACCCAGTATCAAGAACCTGACCTACCTGCTGGCACTGGAAGAGCATCAGAATTTCAATCGCGCTGCCCGGGCCTGTAACGTCTCGCAGTCTACCCTGTCGGCAGGTATTCAAAACCTCGAGGAACAGCTGGGTTGCCAGCTAATTGAGCGCGATAACAAATCCTTTTTGTTTACGGCAACGGGCCTTGAGGCTGTTAGCCGGGCACGGCAGATAGTCAATCTGACCCGGGATCTGGTGGAATATGTACACCATCAGGCAGCCCCCCTTAGTGGTGAAGTACGATTGGGTTGCATTCCCACTATTGCACCTTTTCTACTGTCTCAGGTGGTGACGGATGTTTCCGGGCAGCTGCCGGAATTGAAGTTGCTGCTCAGAGAAGATACCACCCAGAATTTGCTCAGCATGCTTGAACAGGGTGAGCTGGATGTGGTGTTACTGGCTCTGCCAATGGACACTAAAGGGTTTCATACCCTGCGTTTAGGGCGTGACCCTTTCAGTCAGGTAATGCACAAGGAGCTGGCTGCCAAATGGGGCGCTATCCCTGATCTGCAAAAACTGCCGGAGCGCTCAGTCTTTTTGCTGGAAAAAGAGCATTGCCTGACCGACCACGCCGTCAGCGCCTGTCACCTCAGTGACTCCACGAAAATTAACCCCTTTGCTGCTACCAGCTTGCATACCCTGGTACAAATGGTCAATGCCAAGCTGGGCACCACCTTTTTACCGCAGTTGGCGATCGATGCCGGCATTCTTCATGGCACCGATCTGGTTGCGGCGCGGCTGCCAGATGCCA
Organism: Gallaecimonas aegicerasi; assembly: GCF_045291545.1. GTDB lineage: Bacteria > Pseudomonadota > Gammaproteobacteria > Enterobacterales > Gallaecimonadaceae > Gallaecimonas. Next base: position 2,102,639 of record NZ_CP149514.1, on the reverse strand, counting down.
ATGCTTATCGGGAAATAGGTTTGGTGTGGCGACAAACCTCCAGTCGTATCCGCACTTATCGCAAACTTGGGGAGTTGATTGCCCGCGTTCTACCAGAGCCATTACTGTGAGATGAGTAGTGAGCTTGTAAGAGTGGGCGTTGGCGTGCTGGTGGTTCGCGATGGCAAGTGGTTGTTAGGACAACGCCGGGGCGGTCTGGGCGATGGCTGCTGGGCCTTTCCCGGTGGTCACCTGGAAAAAGGCGAAACACCAGAGCAGTGCGCCGCCCGTGAACTGGCCGAAGAAACCGGTATGCAACTGCAGCAGCCACGGATCTTTGCTGTGACCAATGATTTGCACCCCGATGGCCGTCACTATCTCACGGTTTTTGTCACTGGCCATGCCAGTGGTGCTCCTCGTCTTCTGGAGCCGAAAAAATGTTCGGGTTGGCAGTGGCTGCAACCAGATCAATTACCGTCACCACGCTTTTTATCACTGAATAACCTGTTGGCCTCCGACTGGCCATTACCACTGTAAATCCCTTTCGTTTTTACTCATTGCTATTACCTTTCTGATTTTCTTTCAGCTCGAACCCCGCGGTTTTGGTCTAAACTTTTCTTTTATCTATTTGATTTTATTTGAAAAATAGAATTTTTGGCAAAGTGGCAGCAATTATTTTTTGTTCTTTTATTACGAATTTTATTTCATTTTCTTTTCATTGTTGAAATTATCCACCATGAATGAAAATCCAATCTCCTTAATCTCATTAGAGTTGTTGCTCTATTATATACATTTAAAATAATCAATAAAAACAATGAATTGACTTTAAATTCCCTGTTTGTTTCATTTTTGTTGTTGATTGCTTGGTGAAAATACATCAGTGTCTTAACCTATACTATGCAGATGTTTTTGCTGACACCGTTAAACTCATTTTGTTGTTTGATGGTTACAAATGAAAGTGTGGAGGAAGGATGTTGAAAATCCAGAATGGCCTCAATGCTGACCAAAAAGCTTTATTGGGCGAGGCTGCGCGCGGCTGGCTTGAGGAGTTGGCAACCGCATTTGCGGCACAGGTACCGGCATTGCTCAATGCGCGTCAGCAACGGCAGCAGGCATTTGATGCCGGAGAGTTACCCGACTTTCTGGAACAGACCCGCTCGATACGCGAAGGCAACTGGCAAATCCGCGGCATCCCTGCCGATCTTCAGGATCGCCGAGTAGAAATTACCGGCCCTACCGACCGCAAGATGGTTATTAATGCACTGAACGCCGGCACCCGGGTTTACATGGCCGACTTTGAGGATTCGCAGTCGCCGACCTGGCAAGCCGTGATGCAGGGACAGGTCAATCTGCGTGATGCGGTAGATGGCACCATTACCTACACTGACCCTAATTCCGGCAAATACTATAGCCTTAGTGATGATCCGGCGGTTCTGGTTTGTCGGGTGCGGGGTCTGCATCTGCCGGAAAAACACGTCACCTTGCATGGCCAGCCCATCCCTGGCTGCCTGTGGGATTTTGGTCTGTATTTCTTCCACAATTATCAACGGCTGCTGGCAAAAGGTTCAGGGCCGTATTTTTACCTGCCCAAATTGCAAAGCCATCAGGAAGCGCGTTTCTGGCATCAAGTTTTTTGCTTCACAGAAGACCGTTTTGGCCTGCCGCGCGGCACCATCAAGGCCACGGTGTTGATTGAAACCTTACCTGCCGTTTTTGAGATGGACGAAATTCTCTATGAACTGCGTGACCATATCGTCGCCCTGAACTGTGGGCGCTGGGACTACATCTTCAGTTATATCAAAACCTTGGGTAAGCATCCTGACCGAGTGTTGCCAGATCGGCAGGTTGTCACAATGGACCAGCCTTTTCTCAGTGCCTACTCACGGTTGTTGATCCGCACTTGCCACAAACGTGGCGCGCTGGCGATGGGGGGGATGGCGGCCTTCATTCCGTCCAAGGATCCGGAGCGTAACCAATGGGTCCTGAACAAGGTACATCAGGACAAGGAACTGGAGGCCCGAAATGGTCATGACGGCACCTGGATAGCGCACCCGGGCCTGGCGCCGGTGGCGCTGGAGGTTTTCGATGCAATACTGGGTGATAAGCCCAATCAGCTGGATGTGACCCGTGAACAGGATGCGCCGGTGAGTGCTGAGGACTTGCTGGCACCCTGTACCGGGGAGCGAACAGAAACAGGCATGCGTACCAATATCCGGGTGGCCTTGCAGTACATCGAAGCCTGGTTGGGGGGGAACGGTTGTGTCCCGATTTATGGGCTGATGGAAGACGCCGCAACGGCAGAGATTTGCCGTGCCTCAATCTGGCAGTGGCTGCGGCATAACAAAACGCTGTCTGATGGCCAGCCGGTTACTGCGGCTTTATTTCAGCGTTTCTTGCAAGAAGAAACGGCGCAAGTACGTGAAGAGCTAGGAGCCCAGCGTTTCGATGACGGTCGCTTTGTTGAGGCAGCCGAGTTACTGACCCGCATTACCCTGAGCGATGACTTCGTACCCTTTTTAACTGAACCCGGCTATGAGCTGATTGACTAAAGGAAGGACCACATCATGACCCGACAACAGCAAATCGAGGCCCTGAACAAAGACTGGGCTGAAAATCCCCGCTGGCAAGGTATCACCCGCACCTATAGTGCTGAAGATGTGGTGCGGCTTCGCGGCTCAGTGCAGCCGGAGCATACCTTTGCCCGCCAGGGTGCAGAAAAGCTCTGGGCCTTGGTCAATGAAGGCGGTCGCCCTAGTTTTCGCCCCGATAAAGACTTCGTCAATGCCATGGGTGCTTTGACCGGTGGTCAGGCGGTACAACAGGTCAAAGCCGGTATTCAGGCCATTTATCTGTCAGGTTGGCAGGTGGCTGCGGATAACAACAGTTATCAGTCCATGTACCCGGACCAATCGTTATACCCGGTGGATTCGGTGCCAGCGGTAGTAAAGCGGATCAACAATGCTTTTCGCCGTGCCGACCAGATCCAGTGGCATAAGGGTAAAAACCCCGGAGATGGCGGCTATATCGACTATTTTGCCCCCATTGTTGCGGATGCTGAAGCCGGCTTCGGTGGGGTGCTCAATGCCTATGAATTGATGAAGTCGATGATTGAAGCTGGCGCTTCCGGCGTGCACTTTGAAGATCAATTGGCCTCCGTGAAAAAGTGCGGTCACATGGGCGGTAAAGTGCTGGTGCCAACCCAAGAAGCAGTACAGAAACTGATTTCGGCGCGCCTGGCTGCTGACGTTGCCGGTGTGCCGACTATCGTGCTGGCGCGTACTGACGCTAACGCTGCGGATCTTATCACCAGCGACTGTGACGACTACGACAAACCCTTTGTCACCGGTGAGCGCACCAGTGAAGGTTTCTACCGGGTGCGGGCCGGAATTGAGCAAGCCATTGCCCGGGGGCTGGCTTACGCTCCTTATGCCGATTTGTTGTGGTGTGAAACCGCCAAGCCGGATCTGGACGAAGCTCGGCGTTTTGCGGAAGCCATCCATGACAAGTTTCCGGGCAAGTTGCTGGCCTATAACTGCTCACCGTCATTTAACTGGAAGAAAAATCTGGACGACGCCACTATTGCCAAGTTCCAGCGTGAGCTGTCTGCCATGGGTTATAAATTCCAGTTCATCACCCTGGCGGGGATCCACAACATGTGGTTCAACATGTTCAACCTGGCCTACGACTATGCCCGCAACGACATGGCGGCCTACGTCAAAATGCAGGAGGCCGAATTTGCAGCGGCTGACCGTGGTTACACCTTCGTGGCGCATCAGCAAGAGGTGGGTACCGGTTACTTTGACGATGTCACCAATGTCATTCAGGGCGGACAATCGTCGGTAACGGCCCTGACCGGCTCCACCGAGGAAGAACAGTTCTGAACAAAGACTGACTCAGCCATTAGCGGCCATCAGGCCGCTTTTTTTTGCTTAATCATGCCTTAATCCTGCCTGCACATTCTCGAATTACCCCTTGTCTGAGGTAGTTCTGATGTTGGCAAAGTCTGTAGCTTCACCGATCACCGTGATCCGTAGCCTGGAAGGTTCGGACACTTTCGAGCATATCAAGCGTTTTGCCTGCAGTCGTTATGCCGATGTGCACCAGGCGCAGTTGCGGCACTTTCTTCCGATGCAGTATGTGTTATGCCAGGGTAGCCATTGGCTGGCCAGTTGTGGCTTGCGTTTCGCCGGCGAACAGTCCCTTTTCCTTGAGCAGTATCTCGATAGCCCCATTGAACAATTACTCACTGAGCGCCTGCAGCGGCCTGTAGCCCGCTGGCAGATAGCGGAGGTGGGTAACCTGGCCGGTGAGCAGGGCAGTGCGCGTTTGATGATCCTCAGCCTGACCCGCTTGCTGGCAACAGAGGGGTTGGAATTTGTGGTGTTTACCGCCACCCGGCAGCTGCAGTCAGCTTTTGCCCGGTTGGGACTGAACCCCTGGTTTTTGACCGATGCTGAGGCTGGCCGTTTAGGCGACGACGCCCACAGCTGGGGGCGTTACTACCAGCAAAAACCAGCCGTTTTTGCCGGCTCGGTGTCCTCAGGCTGGCAAGCCATTGTCAGCCAACGGGCTTTGCAGCATGTGCTGGGCCATGTGGAATCAGAGGTTCGTGATGTCTTTTGATGTTCTTCGCCGGGCGCTGATTGCCAACCCGCGGGCGCTTTTTGATGGTCAGCAACACTACAGCGGCTGTCAATTACTCAACCGTGCCGAGGCGCTGGCCACTTCCTTGCGCGAAGCCGGTGTGCAGCGTCTGGGGCTGTTGATGGATAACACCTTGGCATGGGTTGTCACTGACTTGGCGGCGATGTTCTCCGGCATCGTGCTGGTGCCATTGCCTGGATTTTTCAGTGATGAGCAGCGCCAACATGTGATCCTTGATGCCGGGCTCGACGCCATTCTTGCACCAATTCCGCTGGGCAAGGAACAACAGTGGCTGGACGAAGGTGTGCTGACGCTATTACAGCCGCAGCAGCCGGTAGCCTTGCCGGCCGGCACTGCGAAAGTCACTTACACCTCTGGTACTACCGGCAGCCCCAAAGGTGTCTGCTTGTCATTGGCAAACCAGCTACGGGTAGCCGAAGCGCTGGTGGCGGTAACAGGCTCTTTGGGAGTGCGCGAACACCTCTGTCTGTTGCCACTGGCGGTACTGCTGGAAAACATCGGCGGTCTGTATGTGCCCTGGCTCGCTGGCGCCTGTGTCACGGTATTGCCGATGAGCCGACTGGGAATGTCCGGTGCCAGTGGCGTAGAGCCGCAAACCTTACTGAGCACACTGTCTCAGATGCAACCACACAGCCTGATTTTGGTACCGGCCTTGCTGCCGGTGATCCTTGCCGGGCGAAGCCAAGGCCTAGCGGATAGCTACCGCTTTCTGGCCCTTGGCGGTGGTAAGACAGCTACCGCACACCTGGAAAAGGCGCAGGTATTGGGCCTGCCAGTGTATGAAGGTTATGGCTTATCTGAGTCAGCCTCGGTGGTGGCACTTAATGCCCCGGACGCACAGCGCCTGGGTACGGTTGGCCGGCCTTTGCAGCACGTTCAGGTGAAACTTGCCAGCGACGGCGAGGTTCTGGTCAAAGGTAATGGTTTTCTTGGCTACCTGGGACAGAACATGCCAGCACAGCCCTGGCTGGCCACCGGTGATATTGGCGAACTGGATGCCGAGGGCTTTTTGACCATTCGCGGTCGCAAGAAAGATGTGATTGTGACCGCCATGGGCCGCAATGTTTCGCCACAGTGGCTGGAAAGCGAACTGTGCGCCATTGACGGCATTAAGCAGGCTTTTGTGTTTGGTGACGAAGCCCGTGGCATTGCCGCTTTGGTGGTTGGCCAGCACCCCAGCCCGGAAAGTCTGCGTCAGCATATTAACCAGCAATTACCCGATTACGCGCGGCTTAACGCCCTGCATTTTACCGATCAGCCTTTTTCTATTGAGCGACAGGAATTGACCGCCAACGGCCGTTTACGCCGGGCGGCTTTATCGCATCGTATCAGGAGTCTTTAATGGGATTTTTTAATGAACTGGTGGCCGCCACTGAACCTCATCGCCAGGCGTTACTGAGCGCGCCGGCAATTCAGGCTTGCCAGGTTGGTGATGTGACTTTACCGCGTTATCTGGCGTTTCTTTGCAACGCCTACCACCACGTTAAACACACAGTGCCCTTGATGATGGCTTGCGGCAGCCGCCTCGGTGATGACAAAGAATGGTTACGCCAGGCCATTACCGAATACATCGAAGAAGAATATGGCCACCACGAATGGATCCTTGATGATATTGCCGCAGCCGGTGGCGACGCCGAGGCCGTACGGCATTCGCAACCGAATTTTGCCACCGAAATGATGGTCAGTTACGCCTATGACAGCGTCTGTCGTGGTAACCCGGTCAGCCTGTTCGGCATGGTTTGGGTGTTGGAAGGCACTTCGGTCAATCTGGCAACACCGATGGCGGATGTGATTCGCCAGCAGCTGGGGTTACCTAAAAGCGCTTGTCGTTATCTTTACTCGCACGGCAGCCTGGACCAGGACCATATTCGCTTTTTCGAAGATCTGATGAACCGGATCACCGAGCCGGCTGATCAGGCCGCCATTATGCACATGGCGCAGCGCATGTATCGCCTGTATGGCGACATGTTTCGCAGTCTGCCGATGGAGGCTGTATGAAACGGATCTTGCTGACCGGGGCCACCGGCGGCATTGGCCGTCATATTGCGCAGGCGCTGGCAGCTGCGGGGCATCAGTTATTGCTGGTTGCCCGTAACGAAGAGGCGCTCGGTGAGCTGGCGGCAGCTCTACCCGGGCAGCATCGTATCCTGGCCCTGGATCTGACCGCTGAGCAGGCCCCGGCTCAGCTGCAGGCGGCCTGTCAGGACGGGCTGGATGTTCTTATCAATAATGCCGGCAGCAATCAGTTGGCGGCATTTGTGAACACCCCTTGGGCCGATATTGAGCGGCAACTGCAATTGAATCTCTGGGTGCCGATGCGCCTGTGTCACGCGCTGGTAGGCTGCCTGCCTACAGGTGGGCAGATCATCAACATTGGTTCGGTGCTGGGTGAGATTGGTTACCCTGGCTATGTCACTTACGGTGCGGCCAAAGGAGGCCTGAAACGGTTCTCGGAAGCACTGGGCCGGGAGCTCAGTGATCAAGCCATTGAGGTGAGTTATCTGGCGCCACGTGCCACGGATACGCCCTTAAATAGTCCTGCTGCCAAGGCTTTGAATAAGGCGTTGGGAAATCAGGTTGACCCGCCTGAGCGGGTTGGAGCAGCGGTAGCAGAGCTGGTCAGTAAGCCTCGGCGTTACCGGGTGATCGGATTCCCGGAAAGTCTTTTTGTTCGTATCAATGCGGTGTTGCCGGCAGTGGTTGGCGGCGCCATCAGTAAACAATTGGGCACCATTAAAGCCCATTTTAAGGAGCCATCATGAGAGCCTTGTCGTTACTGATCCTGACCCTGGTCAGTGGTGCCGTTTGTGCGGCGCCGCTGAGTACCTATCAAAGCCGCTGGGCACAGATTAAATACCAGCTAAAGCCGAAAAAGCAGGAGAAAGCCTTTAAAAGTCTGCATGATGCCATCAATAGCGACCTGTCTAATCATGCCGGTCAGGCCGACTACCTGATCTGGGCGGGTATTATCAGTGCCAGCTATGCGGGGGCCAGAGGTGGCCTGGGGGCGTTGAAATATGTCAAAGAAGCGCGCCATGATTTGCAGCAAGCATTAAAAATTGACGATAAGGCTCTGGCTGGTTCAGCTTATACCTCGCTGGGGTCTTTGTACTATCAGGTTCCGGGCTGGCCGATCAGCTTCGGTGACGATGACAAAGCCAAAGCATTATTGAAAAAAGCCTTGCAGCTGAACCCCGATGGCATTGACAGTAACTTTTTCTATGCCGACTTTTTACTGGATCAGCACCAATACAAAGAGGCTGAGCATTATTTTCAAAAAGCCCTGGCGGCCGCCCCCCGGCCCGGGAGACAGTTGGCAGATGCTGGGCGTCGTGATGAAATTCATGACAAGCTCAAGATACTGGCCAAAAAACTGCACAGGAAGTAAACACGCTTATGCGATTGTTGCTGGTAGAAGATGATCCGTTGTTGGGTGAGGGGCTGGTTACCGCCCTGAGCCGCGAAGGTTATGCCGTTGATTGGATGCAAACAATCAATGACGCCCGCCTGGCGATGAAAACCAGCCGGCCAGATATGGTTGTGCTGGACTGGCAACTGCCTGATGGCGAAGGCATTAGCTTGGTACGCGAATGGCGGGGCAAAGGCATGAAGCTGCCACTGATCATGCTGACGGCCAAAGATGCCATTGATGATCGTATTGCCGGCCTTGATAGCGGTGCTGATGACTATCTGGTCAAACCCTTTGCCAGCGCTGAACTGATGGCCCGGCTACGGGCACTGGCACGGCGCCCTGACAACCAAGTGGAGCCGGTGCTGGCCAATGGCAGCTTGCTGTTGGATCCGGCGCACCACAAGGTGTCCATTGCTGGGGAGCCGGTGGCGCTGTCTCGGCGCGAATTTGCCTTGTTGCATGAACTGATGCGCCAGCCCGAGCGGGTATTGACCCGCGAGCAGTTGTCCGAGCGTTTGTACAGCTGGGGCGAAGAGCTGGAGTCCAATGCCTTGGAAGTGCATGTGCACCACCTGCGCAAAAAAATCGGCGCCGACTTTATCAAGACCATCCGCGGTGTCGGTTACGTGATGCCGAGAAACTGATATGCATTCGGTTCGCCGTTATGTGGCATTGCGGTTTCTGGCACTGTTTCTGGTGGTGCAGGCGGTTGTGACCTTGTTTGGCTACTCACGTTCGGCTTATGAGGCAGAAGAGCTTTATGACGCCGAACTGGCGCAATCGGCCAGGCTTATCATGGGGATGCTGGAACGGCCGCTTGATCGCCAGCGTCTGGAGTCTATCCGCAGGGCGTTGGCGACCATTGCCGAGCAACCGCTGGTACCCGGCGAGTCTGAACATGATCGGTCTATGCTTGGCCACCCGTATGAAAAAAAGCTGCTCTTTCAGGTCTATGACAGTAACGGTAACTTGCTGTTTTCCAATATTAATTTACCCATCCCACTGAAAGGCCCGGGTTACCACTGGGCAGACAGCGCAGACAAGGGGCGCTGGCGGCTCTTTACGCTCTATGACGATGCGGATGACTTCTGGCTGCAAACCGGCCAGCAGGCCGACATGCGCGAAGAAATTACTCAAGAAGCGGTGCTGGAGCCGGCTTTGTTTCAGTCTGGCTTGATGATGGTATCGATCCTGGCCTTGCTGGGCTGGCTGCTTAGCCGGGGTTTGAAACCGCTGCGGATGCTCTCTGCCCAGGTAGCACGGCGCAGCCCGGTGCAGTTAGCCCCCCTGAAACTGGAACAGACGCCGTCAGAGGTCAAACCGCTAGTTGCCGCCCTCAATGCACTGTTGGCCGAGCTGCATGACACGCTCACCCGTGAGCGGCGTTTTACGGATTCGGCTGCCCACGAGCTGCGCACACCGCTGGCGGCGGCGCAACTGCATCTGGATAATGCCATCAGTGCTGATTCCGAGCAGGGCCGGAGCCACTCGCTGGCGGCGGCTCGTTCGGCGATGCAGCGCTTGACCCATCTGGTCGGACAGTTACTGACCCTGGCGCGATTGGAGGGCAATAAACAGCTGCCGGAACCTAAGCCGGTTTCTTTGCTGGAGCAGGCCCGGGCCATGGTGGCGGAAATATACCCGCTGGCAGCAGCACGGCAGCAACAGTTGGCGGTTTGTGATGACGGTGACTGGCAGCTGTCCGGCGACCCGGCGCTGCTGGCGGTGATGGTCCGCAACCTGTTGGATAACGCCCTGCGCTATAGCCCCGAAGGCAGCAAAGTACAGCTGAACCTGCGGCCTGGCTTACTGTGCGTGGATGACAGTGGCCCGGGGATCCCGGCTCAGGAACGTGATGCCTGTTTGCAGCGCTTTCACCGCGCCAGTCATGACACCGAAGGCGCCGGCCTGGGATTGGCGATTGTTGTGGAAATTGCTCGGCGTCATGGTCTGGAGCTACAGCTGCATGACAGTGATTTGGGTGGCCTCAGAGTTTGCATAAAAATGCCCGGCACAAGGCCGGGCGAAAAATAACACAGGAAAGTGACACAACAGGATGTTGTTTGTCAGGCCTTGGCAAGGCAGCTTGTCTTGCCAAATTACAACCTGAGAGCAGTCTAGCCGGTATTTTTTGCCATTAACAAGTCTTTTTGTTGTAAAAAAACAACAAATCGTTTTCGTTACATTCCCTCTTGTTTTTTCCTGCCCCCAGCCCCAGATAACAGACTTACGCAGCCGGCAATGCTGGCCTGCACTCTGGTCAACCGGTAAACTGTCGGCCCTTCTCGCCGACCCATGTAGAAGCCCATGCAACGCAGCGATTTTCATTTTGAACTGCCTGAGCAGTTGATTGCCCGCCACCCCATGCCGGAGCGCAGTGCCAGCCGCCTACTGATGCTGGACGGCGCCACCGGGGCGCTGAACCATGGCCAGTTCACCGACCTGCTGACGCAAGTTGCCGCCGGCGACTTGCTGGTATTCAATAATACCCGGGTGATCCCGGCTCGGTTGTTTGGCCAAAAGGCCAGCGGTGGCAAGGTGGAAGTGTTGGTTGAACGGGTGCTGGATGACCGGCGGGTATTGGCCCATGTGCGTGCCTCCAAAGCACCCAAGGCCGGTGCTGAGCTACTTTTTGATGAAGGCGTTCAGGCCACTATGGTGGCCCGCCACGATGCGCTGTTTGAGCTGGTCTTTGCCATTGATGAGACGGTGATCAATCTCCTTGAGCGCATTGGCCATATGCCACTGCCGCCGTATATCGACCGTCCTGATGACGCTGAAGATAGAGAACGTTACCAGACAGTTTATAACCAGAAGCCGGGGGCGGTAGCGGCGCCTACGGCAGGTTTGCATTTTGATCAACCGCTGCTGGCAGCCCTGGCTGAAAAAGGCGTGGAAATGGCTTTTGTGACCCTGCATGTCGGCGCTGGTACCTTTCAGCCGGTTCGGGCTGACAATATCACTGAACACCAGATGCACAGCGAGTATGCCGAAGTGCCTGAAGAGGTGGTTGCTGCGGTACAAGCCTGTAAGGCCCGTGGTGGCCGGGTGATTGCGGTCGGCACCACGTCAGTACGCAGTCTGGAGTCTGCGGCAAAAGCCGGACAAGGCAGTTTGCAGCCGTTTTCGGGTGATACCGATATCTTTATCTACCCGGGCTATCGATTTGCGGTCGTTGATGCGCTGATCACCAATTTTCATTTGCCGGAAAGTACCTTGATCATGCTGGTCAGTGCTTTTGCTGGCTATCGCAATACCATGGCCGCCTACCGCGAAGCGGTGAACCAGCAATACCGTTTCTTTTCCTACGGTGATGCCATGTTTATTACTCAAAACCCCGACCCCGACGGGCCGGCAGCATAAGGCGTCGGACTGTTTTTCCGGCAGCCAGGAGCGTTGATGAAATACCAACTGATTACTACTGACGGCCAGGCCCGTCGCGGCCGTTTACAGTTTGCCCGGGGTACGGTGGAAACGCCGGCTTTTATGCCGGTTGGCACCTATGGCACGGTCAAAGGGATGACCCCGGAAGAAGTTGCCGATACCGGGGCGCAAATTCTCTTGGGTAACACCTTTCACCTTTGGTTGCGGCCAGGCCAGGATGTCATGCGCAAACATGGCGACCTGCATGATTTCATGCACTGGCAGGGGCCTATTCTGACCGACTCCGGTGGCTTTCAGGTATTTAGCCTCGGTGATATTCGCAAGATCACCGAAGCGGGCGTGCATTTTCGTAACCCCATCAATGGCGACAAAATTTTCCTCGATCCGGAAAAGTCCATGGAGATCCAGACTGATCTGGGCTCCGATATCGTAATGATTTTTGATGAGTGCACGCCCTATCCGGCCAGCCATGATGAGGCGCAAGCGTCCATGGAAATGAGCTTGCGCTGGGCGGCGCGGTCACGTCAGCGCTTTGATGAGCTGGAAAATCCCAATGCCTTGTTTGGCATTATCCAGGGCTCTGTTTATGAAGACCTGCGTGATGTTTCCATCAAGGGCCTAACAGACATCGGCTTTGACGGTTACGCGGTAGGCGGCCTGGCGGTGGGTGAGCCGAAAGAAGACATGCATCGCATTCTAAGCCATGTTAACCCGCAACTGCCCGCAGATAAGCCCCGTTATCTGATGGGGGTGGGTAAGCCCGAAGATCTGGTGGAAGGGGTGCGCCGCGGCATTGATATGTTTGACTGTGTCATGCCTACCCGCAATGCCCGTAACGGCCACCTGTTTGTGACCGACGGAGTGATTAAGATCCGTAATGCCAAACACCGTGATGATACCGGCCCGCTGGATGCAGATTGTGATTGCTATACCTGCAAGCATTATTCCCGGGCTTATCTGCATCACCTGGACCGTTGTAACGAAATCCTTGGCGCCCGCCTTAATACCATTCACAACCTGCGCTATTACCAGCGGGTGATGGAAGGTTTGCGGGGGGCTATTGAGCAAGGTAGATTAGACGACTTTGTACAAGATTTTTATTCCCGTAAAGGTATGGAAGTACCTTCACTGTAAAACCATCAGGAGAGTGTATGTCTTTCTTTATTAATTCTGCCCACGCGGCAACAGGTGCGCCGGGCCAGCAAGGTCCGGGACTAAGCGGGATCTTTGTGCTGGTCCTGATGGCGGTTTTCTTTTATTTCATTATTTACCGGCCACAAGCCAAGCGTGTCAAAGAACACAAAGCTCTGCTCGGTCAATTGAAAAAAGGGGATGAAGTGCTGACCAACGGTGGCCTGATTGGCCGGGTGAGCAAGGTTGAGGACGATAAGGACTTTATAGTTCTGGCCATTAACGACAGCACCGAAGTCACAGTGCAGAAGTCTGCTGTGCAGGCGGTACTGCCCAAGGGAACCATGAAGTCCCTGTAACAACACAACCACTAAATAAGAAGGAAGGCTGGTGTGTTAAACAAATACCCGCTGTGGAAATACCTGATGCTGATCGTGCTGGTCATCGTCGGGTTCCTGTACGCCGCTCCTAACCTTTATGGTGAGGACCCGGCGATTCAGGTTTCCGGGGTGCGCGAGACCGTCGTTAATAACGCAACCCTTGATAAGGTGCGTGACGTGCTCAAGTCCCACGACATTAAAGCCAAATCGGTCGCACTGGATAACGGCCAGTTACTGGCCCGTTTCACGGATACAGATACCCAACTGAAAGCGCAAGGAGTGCTTGATGCCGCCCTGGGTGAGCACTACTCAGTGGCACTGAACCTGGCGCCCTCCACCCCTGGCTGGCTGCGAGATATCAATGCTTCGCCAATGAAGCTGGGTCTGGACTTGCGCGGTGGTGTGCACTTCCTGATGGAAGTGGACATGGCCGAGGTCATGAAAAAAGCCGACGAACAGTTGCAATCTGACTTGCGTTCCAACCTGCGCGATAAAAATCTGCGTTACAGCAGCCTGCGCCAGGTCGGTCAGGGCAAAGTCAAGGTGACGCTTATCAACGATGACACCGCTGAAAAGGCCGATACCTATCTGCGTAGCGTGAGCCGTGACTATCGCATTGAGCGTGATGGTAACAGCCTGACGTTGACGCTGACCCCAGCCCGTATCAAGGAAATTAGCGAATACGCGCTGTCACAGAACATCACCATTATCCGTAACCGAGTCAATGAACTGGGGGTGGCTGAACCGCTGGTACAACGCCAGGGTAACGACCGCATTGTCGTGGAGCTGCCGGGTGTTCAGGATACGGCTCGCGCCAAGGAAATTCTCGGAGCTACGGCGTCACTGGAATTTCACCTGGTGGATACCCAGCATGATATAGGTGAAGCCCTGGCCGGCCATGTACCACCGGGTTCGGTGTTGTACAAGAGCCGTGACGGCCGTCCGGTACTGGCACAGAAGCGGGTTATGCTCTCGGGTGACCACATTCAGGATGCCCAGAGCGGCTTTGATGAATACCAGCGCCCGCAGGTATCCATCAAGCTGGACTCCATCGGCGGCGACAAAATGAGCCGGGCTACCAAAGACAATATTGGTAAGCCGATGGCCACGGTCTACATCGAGTACAAGCCGACCGGTAAAAAAGGCCCGGACGGCAAGCCGCAACTGAAGAAAGTGGAAGACGTTATTCAGGTCGCCACCATTCAGGCCCGCCTTGGTCGTAGTTTCCGCATTACCGGCATCAATACACCGCAAGAAGCCCACAATCTGGCGTTGTTGCTCCGTGCCGGTGCCTTGCTGGCGCCGATCCAGATTGTCGAGGAACGGACTGTCGGACCGTCGCTGGGTGCACAGAATATTCAGGACGGCTTTAGCGCGATGATTTACGGCTTTGTTGCCATCGTCATCTTCATGGCCATCTACTACCGTATATTCGGTCTGATCGCCGACTTGGCGCTGGTGATGAACGTGGTGTTGATTGTCGGCATCATGTCGCTGATACCCGGCGCCACCCTGACCTTGCCGGGTATTGCCGGTATCGTCCTTACGGTGGGGATGTCGGTGGATGCCAACGTACTGATATTTGAGCGGATACGTGAAGAAATTCGTGCTGGCACCAGTATTCAAAAAGCCATCCATCAGGGCTATAACAACGCGGTTTCGACCATTGCCGATGCCAACATCACCACCATGATCACGGCGTTGATCCTGTTCGGTATTGGTTCTGGCCCGGTGAAAGGCTTTGCCGTTACCCTGGCGATCGGCATCTTGACCTCCATGTTCACAGCCATTGTCGGTACCCGTGCTGTGGTCAACCTCATCTACGGCGGCCGCCGTGTTGAAAAGCTGTCTATTTAAGGAGGTCGAACGTGGAATTTTTTCGATTCAACCGTGATTTAAATTTCCTCAAGCTGCGCCTGCCAGCGGCATTGCTGTCGCTGCTGCTGGTCGGTTCATCCATCGGTATTCTGGTTTTTAAAGGCCTGAACTGGGGACTGGATTTTACTGGCGGGACGCTTATCGAGGTGAGCTTTGATAAGGCGGCGCAACTGGATGCCGTGCGTAAGGAGCTGGCGGACGGTGGTTTTGGCACGCCGGCAGTACAGTACTTTGGTACCAGCCGTGATGTGCTTATCCGCATGCCGCCACAAAGTGGTGCGGCGGCCAACAAACTGGGTGATCAGATCATTGCCAGCTTACGGGCCAATCAGGAAAACCCGGTTACCCTTAAGCGGATTGAGTTTGTCGGCCCCAGCGTTGGTAGCGAACTGGTGGAGCAAGGCGCTCTGGCCGTGTTTGTGGCACTGCTGTGTATTCTACTCTATGTGTCGATCCGCTTTGAGTGGAAGTTGGCCTTGGGGTCGGTTGTGGCTTTGTTTCACGACGTCACCATTACCCTGGGCTTTTTCTCGCTGCTGGGTATCGAGTTTGATCTGACGGTGCTGGCGGCGGTGTTGACGGTGATTGGTTACTCACTGAACGATACCATCGTGGTGTTTGACCGGATCCGCGAGAACTTTCGCAAGATCCGTAAAGGTACACCGGAAGACATTACCAATAACGCCCTGACTGCAACCCTAAGCCGGACCATCATGACCTCGGCCACCACCTTGTTCGTGGTAATTGCCATCTTCGTCAAAGGTGGCCCGGTCATCCACGCCTTTGCGGCGGCCTTGCTGATGGGGATCACGGTGGGGACTTATTCTTCCATCTATGTGGCTTCTGCGGTGGCACTGAAACTGGGCCTGAGCAAAGAAGACCTGATCCCACAGAAAGTGGAAAAGGAAGGGGCAGATCTCGACCCGCTGCCTTAAACACCGATACCACCATGATATAAAAAAGGGAGCCTCGGCTCCCTTTTTTATATCATGGTGGTATCGGTGGAACGTTGCCGGGCAAGTTCATCAAGCCAGCTGCGGTGCATGCGTTCAATATGCGCCAAGCGTTCGCTATTGATACGTTGATGGGTATTACTGAGGCTTTGCTCGATACCGGTCGCAAGCACATCATCACTGAGATAAACCGTCAGGTGTTCAATGTTGATGGTATTGCTGTTAGCCAGTAATACCATGCTGAGGATCAGGCTGTTCATGGTTGTGCTCCCGTTCTAGGCTCTCCTCTAGTCAAGTGCCAAACCCCCGACATATCCTTTTCCAACTGTCAGTAAATGTGTTTTTGCTTAATTAACAAGGAGTCCTCGATGCAACATAGCCCTGCTTTTCTGGCCCTGTGCGAAGCTGCCCGGGCCGAGGTGACCGAAGTGTCTCTCGAGCAACTGCGTCAGCAGCTTGGCGAGGGGAGTAAGGCGCTGCTGATCGATGTTCGTGAAGACCACGAGTGGTACAACGGCCATTTGCCGGGAGCCATTCATATGGGCCGCGGCATTATTGAACGAGATATTGAAAAACGTGTGCCTGAAAGGCATCGGCCTTTGTACCTGTATTGTGGCGGCGGCTATCGCTCTGCACTGGTGGCTGTCAATTTGGCGGCGATGGGTTATCAACAGGTCTTTTCGGTGGCAGGTGGCTATCGGGGCTGGATTGATAAAGGCTGGCCGGTAGCGATACCCGAAGATTAAAAAAGGCGCCTAAAAGGCGCCTTTTTTATCAGCGCCGCAGCGCTTCGGGCAGGTGCGGTTTGATGGTGCCCAGCAGGGCGGGCAACATCCGCGCCGGAGCAGCAACAATGTTACCGCTCTTGAAGTAGTCATGACCGCCGTTGAAGTCACTGACAATACCACCGGCTTCGCGCACAATCAGTTCGCCGGCGGCGATATCCCAAGGCTTCAGTCCCAGCTCAAAAAAGCCATCAATACGCCCGGCAGCAAGGTAACTCAGATCCAGAGCGGCCGAACCGGTGCGGCGCACATCGGCGGCTTTGTCGAATACAGCAGTGAAAATATTCATATAGCTGGCGTAATGCTGTTTCTGTTTAAACGGCAGGCCGGTGGCCAGCAAGGTGCCGTCCAACTCTTTGGCCTTGGTGACGCGGATACGCATGCCATTAAACTGGGCGCCCATGCCGCGGCTGGCAGAGAACAGTTCGTTACGGATTGGGTCAAATACCACGGCTTGCTCGGTGCGGCCTTTAACGCGCAGGGCAATGGAAACGCAGAAGTGGGGAATGCCACGTAGGAAGTTGGTGGTGCCGTCCAGTGGGTCGATGATCCACTGGAAGTCGCTGTCACCGTCGGCGCCGGATTCTTCACCGACGACGGCGTGATCCGGGTAGGAGCGGCGAATGGTTTCAATGATGAGACGCTCAGCCTCGCGATCAACATTGGTAACCCAGTCATGGGTACCCTTGGCTTCAGCTTCAACCCGCTCGGGTTGCTCGAAAGATTTAGCAATAAAATTGCCCGCGACACGCGCAGCGCGCACCGCAATATTCAGCATCGGATGCATAGCGACTCACCAATTGATAAAGAACGCCCAAATCTGGGGTGGCGGAGTCTAGCAAAGTCGGCCTGAAAAGAAAAGCCAGCCAAGGCGAAGAGGGCTGTGGTAAACTGCCGGCCTTTTCCGACCAAATCACTCAGGTAATGCTCGATAAGGTGCGTATTGTGCTGGTGGGAACGACCCATTCCGGCAATATCGGCTCGGTGGCCCGGGCCATGAAAACCATGGGCTTGTCCCGCCTGTATCTGGTGGCTCCCGAATGTGAGATTGACGGTCAGGCCAGTGCGCTGGCCGCCGGCGCCAGTACCGTGCTGCGTGACGCCATTACCGTGCCAACCCTGGCCGATGCCATTGGTGACTGTACCCTGGTTGCCGGCACCAGCGCTCGTTCCCGCACTCTGCCGTGGCCTATGCTCAGCCCACGGGAGCTGGGTGAGCAGGCGCTGGCTGAAAGCCCGCGCGGGGAGATTGCCGTGGTATTTGGCCGTGAACGCAGCGGCCTGACTAACGACGAATTACAGCAGTGCCATTACCACGTCAGCATTGATGCCAATCCGCAGTACAGTTCGCTGAATCTGGCCCAAGCTGTTCAGATAGCCTGCTACGAATTGCGTATGGCGCAGCTCAGTGGCGGTGCTGATGTGGACCATACCGACTATCCCAGTGCGGCAGCGATGGAGCAATTCTACCAACACCTGCAACAGGCCCTGGATCACTCCGGTTTTCTCATCAAGGCACATCAGGGCAAGGTCATGGAAAAACTGCGTTGCCTGTTTACCCGGGCGCGCCCGGACAGCCATGAGCTCAATACCCTGCGAGGGATCCTGTCTTCCATTTTGCGTTTGAAGCGAGACTGATATGGGGATCTGGCAAAGCATTAAAGACGATATCAACAGCGTCTTCGACCGCGATCCGGCGGCCCGCAATACGCTGGAGATCATGCTCACTTATCCGGGCCTGCATGCCATCTGGTGGCATCGTCTGGCGCACTGGTTGTGGCAGAAAAATGCCCGTTTTCTGGCGCGTTTGGTATCCAATGTCAGCCGCTTTCTGACCGGTATAGAAATTCATCCTGGCGCCCGTATTGGCCGGCGTTTTTTTATCGATCATGGCATGGGGGTGGTGATCGGTGAAACTGCGGAAATCGGCGATGACTGCACGCTTTATCACGGTGTTACGCTCGGTGGTACCAGCTGGCAGGCAGGCAAGCGCCACCCGACCCTGGGTAACGGCGTGGTGATCGGTGCCGGCGCAAAAGTGCTGGGGCCTTTAAACATCGGTGACAACGCCCGCATTGGTTCCAATGCCGTTGTGGTTAAAGACGTACCTGCCGGCGCCACCGCCATCGGTATTCCCGGTCGTATTGTTGCCCAGCAGGACTTCACTACCTCCGAACAGCGCCAGGCCATGGCGAAAAAATACGGCTTTGATGCCTACGCGGTGTCGCCGGACAACCCCGACCCGGTTTCTCGGGCTATTGGTTCGCTGCTCGACCACCTGCATATGGTTGACGGCAAGGTCAATGACATGTGCAAGGCCATTAACGATCTGGGCGGAGCGGTCTGTGACAAAAAGCTGCCCGAACTGGATTTGCAGGATTTTGCCGAAGATGAGCAGGCTGCGGCCAGCCAGCGCGAAGAGCCTGCAGAGGCTGATGATGCGGCGACAAAGAGCGCTCATAACGAACGTCAGTGAATACTTGACCAATTTACTCGGGTTTGGGACAATGCCCCTGAATTTATGAGGGCTGGATCACATAATGAGACTGACTTCCAAAGGCCGATATGCGGTAACCGCCATGCTGGATCTGGCGCTGCACGCCAGTGATGGCCCGGTATCGCTGGCTGACATCTCGGAGCGTCAGGGCATTTCCTTGTCCTACCTTGAACAGCTTTTTTCTCGGTTACGCCGCCAGGGCTTGGTCTCCAGCGTGCGTGGCCCCGGTGGCGGTTACCAGCTAGGCGAAAGTGCCAGCGCCATCAGTGTCGGCAAGGTCATTGCTGCGGTTGATGAATCGGTAGATGCCACCAAGTGCCAAGGTAAGGCTGACTGTCAGGGCGGCAATCAATGCCTGACCCACACCTTGTGGTCGAGTCTGAGCGATCAGATCAGCGACTTTCTCGCCGGCATTAGCTTGGCCGATCTGGTCGCCGGAAATAACGTTAAGAAGAGCGCAACACGTTCAGAGCAACGTGTGCAAGACAGCATAACCGTGCAATGCCAATGGTGAGTGTGGCGAGGCAGTAACGGAGAATCGAATGAAACTTCCAATCTACTTGGACTATGCGGCTACCACTCCGGTAGACCCGCGCATCGCTGAAAAAATGATGCAGTATCTGACTCTGGATGGTCAGTTCGGTAACCCGGCATCCCGGTCCCACCGGTTTGGCTGGCAGGCCGAAGAAGCGGTAGAGGAAGCCCGAGCCAACATCGCTGAATTGGTGGGCGCCGACCCGCGGGAAATCGTCTTTACATCCGGCGCCACCGAGTCAGACAACCTGGCCATCAAAGGTGCGGCCCATTTCTACCAGAAAAAGGGCAAGCACATCATCACCTCTAAAATCGAGCACAAAGCTGTGCTTGATACCTGCCGGCAGCTGGAGCGCGAAGGCTTTGAGGTGACATATCTGGAGCCGACCAGTGACGGTTTGCACCCCCTTGAGCAGATTGAAAATGCCATGCGTGATGACACTGTGCTGCTGTCCATCATGCACGTGAATAACGAGCTGGGTGTGGTGCAGGATATCGCCGCTATCGGTGAGCTGTGTCGCAGCAAAGGCGTGATTTTCCATGTCGATGCTGCCCAAAGCGCGGGCAAGCTACCGATTGATTTGAGCACCCTGAAAGTCGACCTGATGTCTTTTTCCGGGCACAAAATGTATGGCCCGAAAGGCATTGGCGCACTTTATGTACGCCGGAAGCCGCGCATTCGCCTGGAGGCGCAAATGCACGGTGGTGGCCACGAGCGCGGCATGCGTTCCGGCACCCTGGCCACTCACCAAATTGTTGGTATGGGTGAAGCGGCGCGTATCGCCAAAGAAGAAATGGCAGCCGAAGCGGCCCGTATTACGGCCCTGCGTGACAAACTCTGGGCCGGCGTACAGGACTTGGAAGAAGTTCACCTGAACGGCACCCTTGAACACCACGTCAGCGGCATCATCAACATCAGCTTCAATTTCGTTGAAGGTGAATCACTGATCATGGCCCTCAAAGATCTGGCGGTGTCGTCCGGTTCGGCCTGTACCTCAGCGAGCCTGGAACCGTCCTACGTGCTGCGGGCATTGGGCCGCAATGATGAGCTGGCACACAGCTCCATTCGTTTTTCTATCGGCCGCTTTACTACCGAAGACGAAATTGACTACGCCATCAGCTGTATCAAGGGGGCCATTGGCCGCCTGCGCGACATGTCGCCGCTGTGGGAAATGTACAAAGACGGCGTCGACCTCGAGAAGGTCGAGTGGGTCGCCCACTAAGCTTTAAGGAGCATCATCATGGCTTACAGTAACAAAGTTATCGATCACTACGAGAACCCCCGTAACGTCGGCTCCTTCGACAAGAATGATCCGAATGTGGCCACCGGTATGGTGGGGGCGCCAGCGTGCGGTGATGTAATGAAGCTGCAACTGAAAATCAACGACGACGGCATTATCGAAGATGCCAAGTTCAAGACTTATGGTTGTGGCAGTGCTATTGCCTCCAGCTCACTGGTTACCGAGTGGGTGAAAGGGAAATCCATCAGCGAGGCCGAAGGGCTGAAAAACACCGCCATTGCCGAAGAGTTGGCATTGCCGCCGGTGAAAATTCACTGCTCTATTCTGGCCGAGGATGCCATCAAGGCCGCCATCGCTGATTACAAGCAGAAGAAAGGGCAGGGCTGATGGCCATTTCCCTGACTGACACCGCTGCACACCGGGTAGCCAGCTTTCTTGCTAACCGCGGTAAAGGCATCGGCGTACGCCTGGGAGTACGCACCACCGGCTGTAGTGGCCTGGCGTATGTGCTGGAGTTTGTTGACGAAGCTAACCCGGATGACGAAGTCTTTGAAGACAAAGGCGTCAAGGTCGTTATTGATCAGAAAAGCCTGGTCTACCTGGATGGCACCGAGCTGGACTTCGTCAAAGAAGGCCTGAATGAAGGCTTCCAGTTCAACAACCCTAACACCAAGGGAGAGTGTGGCTGTGGCGAGTCCTTCACCGTCTAACCACTTCGCGCTTTTCGACCTGCCGGAAGCTTTTCAGCTCGACGGCCAGGAGCTGACCAGCCGCTACCGGCGGCTGGTAGCAGCCCTGCACCCGGACCGCTTTGCCGCCGGCTCTGAACAGGACCGGGCACGGGCACTGGCGAAAACATCATTGCTCAACGATGCCTATGAAACGCTGCGTCATGCCACGCGCCGGGCAGAATATCTGCTCAGCCTCAGTGGTATTGAACTGCGTGATGAAAGCCGGACACTCAAGGACACCGGCTTTTTGATGCAGCAGATGGAATGGCGAGAGGCGCTGGCGGAGATTGACGATGCTGACGGCATCGACCAGTTACGCAGCGATATCATTGCTGCCCGCCAACAACTGCATGATGAATTTGCCGCACTGCTGGGCCAGCAGGAACTGGACAGCGCTGCTGACACCGTCCGCAAGCTCAAGTTTGTAGACAAAATGCTCATCGAAATCGAGCGGCTGGAAGAATCCCTGCTCGACTACTGACACAGCGAAACAGCATGGCTTTATTACAGATCGCCGAACCCGGCCAGAGTACGGCGCCGCATCAGCATCGCCTGGCCGTAGGTATTGATTTAGGCACCACCAACTCACTGGTGGCCAGTGTCCGCAGCGGCACCGCCGTGACGCTGGCTGACCAACAGGACGGCGCTATTGTGCCCTCCTGCGTCTGGTACGGCCCGTCACAACGGCTGGTAGGCCAACAGGCCCGGCAGCAGGCAGCCACTGATCCTGCCAATACCGTGATTTCCGTTAAGCGTTTCATGGGCCGCTCGGTCGATGACATTCGTCAACGCTACCCAAAACTGCCATACCAATTCAGTGCTACGGAAAACGGCCTGCCGCGTATCGAAACCACTCAGGGGCCAAAAAACCCTATTGAAGTGTCGTCGCATATTCTTGGGGAACTGCGTAACCGTGCCGAAGCCGCCTTAGGGGGCGAGCTGATGGGGGCGGTGATCACCGTACCGGCCTATTTTGACGATGCTCAGCGCCAGGCCACCAAGGATGCCGCCGAGCTGGCGGGCCTGAAAGTGCTGCGGCTGCTTAATGAACCCACCGCCGCAGCGGTTGCCTACGGCCTCGACTCCGGCACCGAAGGCGTCATTGCCGTTTACGATCTCGGTGGTGGTACTTTCGACATTTCCATATTGCGTCTGTCCAAAGGGGTTTTTGAAGTGTTGGCCACCGGCGGTGATACCGCCCTTGGTGGTGATGACTTCGACCATGCCATTGTCGATTGGCTGCGCCAGCACTGGCAACTGGCCGACAAACTGGATGCGCTTAGCGAGCGGGCGTTGTTGTCTGCCGCCTGTACCGCCAAAGAAGCACTGTCTGATAAAGACAGCATCACCGTGGCAGTGACGCTGGATGGGCAGCCTTACCAGGCAGTGCTGAGCCGTGAGCAGTTTGCTGACTTGGTGGCACCGCTTATCAAGCGGACACTGCTGGCCTGTCGCCGGGCGGTACGTGATGCCGGCGTCGATGCCAGCGAGGTACAGGATGTGGTCATGGTCGGCGGCTCAACCCGGGTACCGGCAGTGCGCAGTGCCGTCGGTGACTTTTTTGACCGGACGCCGTTGACCAGTATCGACCCGGACCAAGTGGTAGCCCTTGGCGCCGCTATTCAGGCCGATCTGCTGGTGGGCAACAAACCCGACAGCGATCTGCTGCTGCTGGATGTGATCCCGCTGTCGCTGGGGCTGGAAACCATGGGCGGCCTGGTAGAAAAAATTGTGCCCCGCAACACCACTATTCCCGTGGCCCGGGCCCAGGAATTTACCACCTTCAAAGACGGTCAGACCGCCATGGCCATGCATGTGCTGCAAGGTGAGCGTGAGTTGGTTAAAGACTGTCGCAGCCTAGCGCGATTTGTACTGACAGACATTCCGCCCATGGCTGCCGGTGCCGCTCATATTCGGGTTACTTTCCAGGTGGATGCCGATGGCTTGCTGTCGGTTACGGCCATGGAAAAATCCACCGGCCATCAAACCCATATCGAGGTAAAGCCTTCCTACGGCCTTTCCGACAACGAAGTGGCGAATATGATTCAGGATGCCATGGCCCATGCCAAAGATGATATGGCGGCACGGATGCTGGCAGAGCAGCAGGTTGAAGCCCGGCGGGTGCTGGAAGCGGTTGCCTCGGCGCTGGCTGCCGATGGTGAGCGGCTGCTGAGCAATGCTGAACAAGAGCGCATCATCGCTGCCCTGGAGAGTTTGGATCGCCTGGCCAAAGGTGATGATGCCGACGCCATTAAAACCGCTATTGAAGCCGTCGATCAGGCTACTGAAGATTTTGCCGCCCGCCGCATGGATGACAGCATCCGCAAGGCCCTGGCTGGCCATAATGTAGACGAGGTATAAGATGCCGAAGATAGTTTTTTTGCCTCACAGCGAACTGTGCCCCGACGGTGCCGTGCTGGAAGCTCCTAAAGGCGAGAGCATTCTCGATGTTGCCCTGAAAAACGGTATCGACATTGAACATGCCTGCGAAAAGTCCTGTGCTTGTACCACCTGCCATGTGATTGTTCGGGAAGGCTTTGATTCGTTAGACGAATCAGACGAGCTGGAAGATGACATGCTGGATAAAGCCTGGGGCTTGGAGCCAGAATCCCGGCTGTCTTGCCAGGCGCGCGTTGCCGATGATGATTTGGTGGTGGAAATTCCCAAGTACACTCTGAATCTGGCTCGCGAATAAACCACAACACAAGGCGCCGACAGGCGCCTTGTTGCATCAGGAGGCCCTATGAGCTGGAAATGGACCGACACTCGTGAGCTGGGCGAGGCCCTTTTTGACCGCGACCCTGAGCTGGATCCGAGAACGGTACGTTTTACTGACATGCACCAATGGATTGTGGCTATGGATGACTTTGATGATGATCCGAATGCTTCCAATGAGCGCATTCTTGAAGCCATTTTCATGGTTTGGCTGGACGAATACGACCAATAACCGCAGGGTCTTTTTTCATCGCCGCAAGTTCGCGTATACTATGCGCCCTTTGCATATCTAAACCCTGAAACTTGTGTAAGGACGGAGCCCCATGGCTGTTCAACGTACTATTTCTATCATCAAGCCCGACGCCGTCGCCAAGAACGTCATCGGTGCCATCTACAACCGTTTTGAAACTGCTGGCCTGAACATTGTTGCGGCGAAAATGCTGCAGCTGTCTCGCGAGCAGGCTGAAGGCTTCTACGCTGAGCACAAAGAGCGCCCTTTCTTTAAAGCGCTGGTTGACTTCATGACCTCTGGCCCGATCATGGTGCAGGTTCTGGAAGGCGACAACGCTATTGCCAAAAACCGTGAAATCATGGGCGCCACCAATCCTGCTGAAGCACTGGCCGGTACCCTGCGTGCTGACTACGCTGTCAGCATTGATGAAAACGCCGTTCACGGCTCTGATTCCGAAGCCTCTGCCGAGCGCGAAATCAGCTACTTCTTCACCGAAGCTGAACTCTGCCCGCGCATTCGCTAAGCCGACAAGCGCAGGTAGAAAGGGGGGCATTTGCCCCCCTTTGTTGTTGTGGTTGTAAACTGTACAATGCCCGGCCCCAAGCCGTATCACCGAGGTCATGCCATGAGCGAAGGCAAAATTAATCTGCTGGATCTGACACGCGAGCAACTGCGCGCTTTTTTTGCCGAGATAGGTGAAAAACCGTTTCGTGCCGATCAGGTGATGAAATGGGTTTACCACTTCGGGGTGGATGATTTCGAGGCCATGACCAATATCAACAAGGCGCTACGGGCCAAACTGGCAGAGCGTTGCGTGATTGAGGCACCGGAAATTTCCCAGGAAGAGCGCTCCAGTGATGGCACCATCAAGTGGGCGCTGCGGGTCAGTGGTGGCCAGGAAGTGGAAACTGTGTATATCCCGGAAAGTGATCGGGCGACCTTGTGCGTATCCTCGCAGGTCGGTTGCGCATTGGAGTGCACCTTCTGCTCAACGGCGCAGCAGGGTTTCAACCGTAACCTTAAAGTCAGTGAGATCATCGGCCAGGTGTGGCGTGCCGCCAAGGTACTGGGACCGCAGGGCAATTCCAATCAAAAACCCATTACCAACGTGGTGATGATGGGGATGGGTGAACCACTCTTAAACATGGCCAATGTGGTACCGGCTATGGAACTGATGCTCGACGACCTGGGTTATGGCCTGTCCAAGCGCCGGGTAACGCTGTCGACCTCCGGGGTGGTACCGGCGTTGGATAAGCTCGGTGACATGATTGATGTGGCCCTGGCGATCAGCCTGCATGCCCCTAACGACGAGCTGCGCAACGAAATTGTGCCCATCAACAAAAAGTACAATATTGAAGCTTTCTTGGCGTCAGTGCGCGGTTACCTGGCCAAATCCAATGCCAATAAAGGGCGGGTAACGGTAGAGTACGTGATGCTTGATCACGTCAATGACTCCACCGATCAGGCCCATGAACTGGCGCAATGTCTGAAGGACACACCGGCTAAAATCAACCTCATTCCCTGGAACCCCTTCCCGGGCGCACCTTATGGCCGCAGCTCCAATTCCCGAATTGACCGCTTTTCGAAAGTGCTGATGGAATATGGCTTTACCGTGATTGTTCGCAAAACCCGTGGCGACGATATTGCTGCGGCCTGTGGCCAGCTCGCCGGTGATGTTATTGACCGTACCAAGCGGGTGCTGAAAAAACAGATGCACAACGATGCTATATCAGTAAAAATGGTCTGACTTCTCAACAGATTACGGGCGGTAACATGGCCAAACGAGGTTACCTGTACGCATTGCTAAGTTTGACCCTGCTGATGCTGGGTGGCTGCGTGTCGCAAACCCTCGACAGCTCCGGCAACCCGGTTGCTGAAAAAAAGTTTGACCCCGAGACCGCCGCCAAGTCACGGGTGCAGCTGGGGCTGGCTTATCTGCGCAACGGCAAAAACATGCAGGCCAAGATGAACCTGCTCAAAGCCAAAGAGTTTGCGCCGGACATGCCCGATGTCTATTACAGTCTCGGCTATTACTACCAAACGGTGGGCGAAACCAAGGAAGCGGAAAAAGCCTACCGTCATGCCATCAGCCTGGATCATGAAAACGGCGAGGCGCTGAATAACTTCGGCGCTTTTCTCTGTGGCATTGGCCACTATAAAGAATCCATTGAATATTTTATGCGGGCTATTCAGGCGCCTGATTACCTGCGGGTGGCGGGTGCCTATGAGAATGCTGCCATCTGTGCCAAGGAAATGGGCGATACCGATGCCGCCGAGCAGTACTACGCCAGTGCCCTCAGTCATGAACCGCGGCGGGCTCGCTCATTGGTGGGTATGGCGCAGTTACTCTATAACAAGAAAGACTATATTAATGCGAAAGGCTACCTGAAGCGCTACGAGCTGCTTGGTCGCAGTAATCCCGAGGCATTGTTGTTAGGTGTAAAAATCGCCAAAAAGATGGGTGATAAGGTCGCCGTTCAGCGTTATGGTGAGGAACTTATATCAAAATACCCGGACTCACCTTCAGCTAAACAATACCGGAGTAATAAATACTAATGACAGACCCACTGGACGAGCAGGGCCTTCTCAGCGCTGGCCAACAACTGCGCCAAGCCCGTGAAGCACGGGGCTGGAGCGTTGAAGAGGTGGCAAAACGGCTGAACCTGCGCATCACCGTGGTCGAAAAACTGGAGCGGGATGATTACGACCAGTACTCACCTGCAACCTATACCAAAGGCTATCTGCGGGCCTATAGCCGCTTGCTTGACCTGCGTGAAGACGATGTGCTGAAAAGCCTTAATACACAGGCGCTGGGGGTGACCCAGGAAAGCGCAGCGATGCACAGTTTTTCAAAAGGGACCAGCCGTAAAAAATCAGACACTCTGTTGACCCTGGTGACCTGGATCATCGGCTTGGTGCTGGTGGCCTTGCTGGCTTATTTCGTCTGGCAAAAAACCACTGGTGACAGCCCCATTGTCAATGACAGCCCATCGCCGGTCACACAACACAGCGTCGTCGAGGCCACCATGGAGCAAGGCACCACGGCCAGCGAAACGCCACCACCGGCCAAAGACAACACTACGCAAACAGCCCCGGAGCCGGTGCTGGCACAGCAAAGTAACAGTGGTCCTGATAAAGCGGCTGCTGAAGCACCAGCGGCCACAACCGATAGTCTGCAAGTGGCTTTTACCGGTAATTGCTGGGTCAGTATTACCGACGCCAACGGTCAGCGGTTGATGGTGGGGCTGAAAACCCCTGGCCAGTCTGCAACCCTGTCCGGTACAGCGCCATTTTCTGTTAAGCTGGGGGCGCCTGAGCACGTGCAGTTGCACTATCATGGCAAGACCATTGATTTATCGGGGTTCAGGACTGGGCAGGTGGCCCATTTGACCATACCCCAGCAGTGAGGTTGAGTAACATGCAGCACCAGCCGCCGATCGAGCGCCGCCCCTCTACTCGTATTTACGTTGGCGATGTGCCCATTGGTGATGGCGCGCCCATTGCCGTGCAGTCCATGACCAACACCAAAACCACCGATGTTGACGCTACCGTGGCGCAGATCCAGGCGCTGGAAAAGGTCGGTGCTGACATCGTTCGGGTATCGGTGCCTACCATGGATGCTGCCGAAGCCTTCAAGGCCATTAAGGCGCGCAGCAAGCTGCCACTGGTTGCCGATATTCACTTTGATTACCGAATTGCTCTGAAAGTGGCGGAGTACGGCGCTGATTGCCTGCGTATCAACCCGGGTAACATTGGTAAAGAAGAACGTATTCGTGCGGTTGTCGATGCCGCTCGTGATCGCAATATTCCCATTCGTATCGGTGTTAACGGTGGCTCCCTGGAGCGCGATCTGCAGGAAAAGTACGGTGAGCCGACACCGGCGGCGTTGGTGGAATCTGCCATGCGCCATGTGGACATCCTCGATCGCCTGAACTTCGACCAGTTCAAAGTCTCGGTCAAAGCATCAGATGTCTTTCTAGCGGTCGATGCCTACCGATTGCTGGCCAAGCAAATTAAGCAACCGCTGCACCTGGGTATTACCGAAGCCGGTGGTGCTCGTAGTGGTGCGGTAAAGTCGGCCATTGGCCTAGGTATGCTGCTGGCCGAAGGTATCGGCGATACCCTACGGGTATCGCTGGCAGCCAATCCGGTGGAAGAAATCAAAGTCGGTTTTGATATTCTCAAGTCTCTGCGCATTCGCTCCCGGGGCATTAACTTTATTGCCTGCCCTAGCTGTTCGCGTCAGGAATTTGATGTGATAGGAACCGTCAACGCGTTGGAAAACCGTCTGGAAGATATCACTACACCGCTGGATGTCTCTGTCATTGGCTGTGTTGTAAATGGTCCGGGCGAGGCACTGGTGTCCGATATGGGGGTAGCCGGCGCTACCCGCAAAAGCGGCTACTACGTAGACGGCGAGCGTCAAAAGGAACGCCTGGATAACGATAATCTGGTTGATCAGCTCGAAGCACGGATCCGTGCCAAGGTGGCCATGCTACAGCAGCGTATTCCCACCAAAAACGATTGATAACCAGCATTGATGAGTTTGTATGCCCGAAGCCGTATAATTCGGGCATTTTTGTGAAAAGAGTCCCAGCGTGAAAAGCATCCAAGCCATTCGAGGCATGAACGACTGCCTGCCCAGCCAGACACCGCTGTGGCAGTTTGTGGAAGCAGCCATTCGCGAAACGGTGGCCAGTTTTGGCTACAGTGAAATTCGTACCCCGGTTGTCGAATCTACGGATCTGTTTAAACGCAGTATTGGTGAAGTTACTGATATTGTTGAAAAAGAAATGTACACCTTCGACGACCGTAACGGCGACAGTCTCACTCTGCGCCCGGAAGGCACGGCCAGTGCGGTGCGGGCCGGTATCGAACATGGCCTGTTGTATAACCAGCAGCAGCGGCTGTGGTACATGGGGCCAATGTTCCGCCATGAGCGGCCACAAAAAGGCCGTTATCGTCAGTTCCACCAGTTCGGTGTGGAAGCCTATGGCCTGGCCGGCCCGGATATTGATGCCGAAGTGATCCTGCTGTCTGCCACCTTGTGGGACAAGCTGGGGCTCACAGATCATGTCACGCTGGAGCTGAACAGCCTGGGCAGTAATGAGGCCCGCGCTCAGTACCGTGATGTGCTGATTGCCTATCTGGAACAGCATCTTGATAAGCTTGACGAAGATGCCAAACGCCGTCTGTACAGTAACCCGCTGCGCATTCTGGACTCCAAGAACCCCGAGGTTCAGGCGGTGGTGGCCAATGCGCCACAGCTGCATGACCACTTGGACGAGGCCTCCCGTGCCCACTTCGACGGCCTGAAAGCGCAGCTGGATGCTCTGGGGATCAGCTACCGGGTTAATGACCGGTTGGTCCGTGGCCTCGATTACTACAATGCCACCGTCTTTGAGTGGGTGACCGATAGCCTCGGTGCCCAGGGCACCGTCTGCGCCGGTGGCCGTTACGATGGCTTGGTCGAACAGCTTGGTGGCCATGCCACTCAGGGTATTGGTTTTGGCCTGGGCCTGGAGAGGTTGGTATTGCTGGTGGAAGAACTGGGCAATACGGCGGCAATCAAGCCGACAGTTGACGGTTATCTTTGCCCCCTCGGTGAAACCGCTGAAGCGCAGGCTTTTGGTATTGCCCGTTCACTGCGTCAGCAGTTGCCGGGCTTTGCATTGATGTGTCACTGTGGTGGCGGAAATTTCAAAAAACAACTCAAGCGTGCGGATAAAAGCGGCGCGCGCTGGGCTCTTATCCTCGGTGATGACGAACTGGCCGCAGGCCAGATCACCGTCAAGGATTTGCGCGATGGTAGCCAGCAGCAACTGGCCATGGCCGACTTGGCCCAGCACCTGATGCCACAAGAAGGATAACAATCGTGGAAGTTTACAGCACTGAAGAACAACAAGTTGAAGCCATCAAGCGCTTCTGGAAAGAACACGGTAACGGCATTATGGCTGGCACTGTGATTGGCTTGGCCGGTATTTATGGCTGGCATTGGTACAGCGATCACCAGCTGGAGCAGCAAGAAGCCAGTTCAGCGCATTATGCGGCGGTAATGAAAGAAGTGGATGGCGGCGATGTAAAGGCCGGCGAAGCTTTCATTAAAAGTGATGCCGCCGGCCAGTATCCGGCACTGATGGCTGCTGTGTTGGCGAAAAAGGCTGCTGACAAAGGTGATCTGGATAAAGCCATTGGCTATCTCGAGCAAGGTATTGCACATACCAAAAATGCTGAACTGACTGCTATCTACAGCCTGCGTATGGCCCGTATACAACTGGCCAAAGGCGACACCGCCGGCGCGAAAGCGACTGTGGCAAAAGTCACAGCGCCGGCATTTAAAGGTGAAGTACAGGAACTTCTTGGCGATATCGCCGTCAAGGAAGGCGATACCGCGGCGGCGCGTAGTGCCTATCAGCTGGCACTGACCGACGAACCGGGTGCCTCGGCGGTTCTCAACATGAAGATCCAATCCCTTGATAGCAATAAAAAAGGCTGAGCATGAGCGGATGGTTTAAGTGGTCGGCATTAGCCGGCCTGGCGCTGGTAGCCCTCAGTGGCTGTTCCAGCAGTGAAGATTTACGCAAGCCCGCAGAGCTGGTGCCTTTTAACAATAAGGTCAGCGATCAGGTGCTGTGGAGTACCTCGGTTGGTGATGGCGTGGGTGATTATTTCACCACCCTCGATCCCGTCTATGCCTATGACCATATTTACGCTGCTTCGCGCGGTGGCGTGGTCGAAGCGCTAAACCCGAAAAACGGCGACGTGATCTGGAAAAAAGATCTCGGTGAGGCCGATTCCTTCTTCGGTGACCGTAAAAACGTACGCCTTTCTGGCGGCGTTTCTGCCGGTTTTGGCAAGATTTACATCGGCAGTGAAAACGGCGTGGTTTATGCCTTTGACGCCAAGAGTGGTGAACTGAGCTGGCAGGTTGATGTGCCGGGCGAAGCCATGGCACCGCCGGTAGCCGACCAGGGCGTGGTGCTGATAAATACAACCTCAGGCAAGCTGGTGGCACTGGATGCTGACACCGGCAAGCAAAAATGGGTGTATGACCAGAACGTACCAAAGCTGACACTGCGCGGTGTTTCCGCCCCGGCCACCACCAATGGTGCTGCCCTGGTGGGCACCCCTGATGGCAAACTGGCCGCGGTGATCATGGACAACGGCCTGCCGGCCTGGGAGCAGAATGTATCGCCGGGTAAAGGTGACAACGTGCTGGAGCTGCTGCGTGACGTTGACGGTACGCCAGTGGTTGTCGGCCCGGTGGTTTACGCTGTAGCTTATAACGGTGAGTTAGTCGCCATTGACCTGCGTTCCGGCCGGCCACTGTGGAAGCGTGACTACTCCTCCTACCGGGCCATGGCTATCAGTGGCTTTGATCTGGTGGTTACTGACGCTCAGGGCTACCTGTACAAGGTAGACCGCCGTAACGGCCTGGAAAAATGGAGCCAGACCATGCTGCATTACCGCCGCGTCACTGCTCCGGCCATCGTTGACGACAAAGTGGTTGTTGGCGACTTTGAGGGCTACCTGCACTGGTTTGATCTTGCCAGCGGCAAATTACTGGGCCGCGATCAGATTGACAGCGACGGCTTCTATGCCCGCCCGGTGGTCGTTAATGGCAACCTGCTGGTACAAAGCCGTGATGGTGAGCTTTATATGATTAAGCTGGACTAACGGCGCTGAAAACGAAACAATACGCGGCCGCATCTTTGCGGCCGTTTTTGTATCAAGAGAGAAGTCATCATGTTACCCGTAGTGGCCCTGGTAGGGCGCCCCAATGTGGGCAAGTCCACCCTTTTTAACCGGCTGACCAAAAGCCGTGACGCGCTGGTGGCTGACTACCCCGGCCTGACCCGCGATCGCAAATACGGTCAGGCCCGCTACGGTGAACATGACTTCATCCTGGTGGACACCGGTGGTATCGAAGGGGACGAAAAAGGCATCGATGCAGCGATGGCCAGGCAGTCATTGCTGGCCATGGAAGAAGCTGATGTAGTGATGTTCCTGGTTGATGCCCGCGATGGCCTGACCATTGCTGACGAAGCCATTGCCCGCCATGTGCGCCAGCTCGGTAAGCCGGTATTTCTGGTCGCCAATAAAACCGACGGCATTGATGCTGACTCAGCCTGTGGTGAGTTTTGGGGGCTGAGCCTGGGTGAAGTCTGGCAAATTGCCGCTGCCCATGGTCGCGGTGTAAGTCAGTTGCTGGATAAAGCCCTGTTGCCGCTGGTGGCTAGCCTGGAAGATGCCGAGGAGCAAACAGCTGAAGCCCTGGCCAGCGTACTGGGTCAGGAACTGGTGGACGTTGACGCTATCGCTGACGACGAAGAAGCCGAGGCCATTCCTTATGCTGATTTGCCGGTCAAAGTCGCGATTGTCGGCCGCCCCAATGTTGGTAAGTCGACACTGACTAACCGCATTCTGGGTGAAGAGCGGGTTGTAGTGTACGACATGCCCGGTACCACTCGTGATTCCATCTACATTCCGCTGGAACGCGATGAAAAGAACTATGTGATCATCGACACCGCTGGGGTACGTCGCCGCGGCCGCATTGGCGATATTGTCGAAAAATTCTCGGTGGTTAAAACCCTGCAAGCCATTGAAGACGCTAACGTGGTACTGCTGGTTATGGATGCCCGCGAAGGCCTGTCAGATCAGGACTTGAGCCTGCTCAGTAACGTGCTGAACGCCGGCCGAGCGCTGGTGCTGGTGGTCAACAAGTGGGACGGTCTGAGCCAGGATGCCCGTGACGATATCAAGCGCGAGCTGGACCGCCGCCTGGGCTTTATCGACTTTGCCCGCCTGCATTTTATCTCGGCGCTGCATGGCTCCGGGGTAGGTAACCTGTTTGAGTCCATCAATGAAGCGTTTGCCTCAGCGACGCAACGGGTCTCCACATCGAAGCTGACCCGCATCCTGCACATGGCCCAGGACGACCACCAGCCACCGCTGGTGTCAGGCCGTCGGGTCAAGCTCAAGTATGCTCATGCCGGTGGCTACAATCCGCCGCGGGTGATCATTCACGGTAACCAGGTCGAGAAGCTGCCGCAGTCCTACAAGCGCTACCTGATGAATTATTACCGCAAGAGCCTGGGGGTTATCGGTACTCCCATCCATGTGGAATTCCAGGAAGGGGAAAACCCGTTCGCCGGTCAGCGCAACAAGCTGACCCAGTCGCAAGAGCGCAAGCGCAAGCGGCTGATGAAATACATCAAGTCCCGCAAGAGTTAATAAAAAAACGGCGCCAGTAGGCGCCGTTTTTTTATGGCCTCACTGCTGGCTGCTGGTTATGCTGGGGACAAAACCAAGGAGGCTCCATGCGCACCATTACTCTGGAAACCGTAACGGCTGGCAAAGTACTACAACGGGCTCAGATCCCCGGCTTTGCCGAGATTGATGTGGACGTGCCGGAAGAAGCCGGTGGTGAAGGTCAGGCGCCGGACCCTCATGACTACTTCGATATGGCACTGGGTGCCTGTAAGGCCCAAACACTGCAACTGTATGCGCGGGTCAAGAAGATGGATCTGCAAAAAGTGGCAGTACGGGTAGAACGTGACCAGAGCGAAGAACGGGCCGGCCATTACAGCCTGCATTGCACCCTGACGCTGGAAGGCAACCTCAGTGATGAAGAACGGGAACGGCTACTGGCCATTGCCGACCGCTGCCCCATTCACAAGCTGATGACCAAAAGCGCCATTGCCATCAGCACCCAGCTGGCCGATTAATCCTCAGTACGGCTGCTCCCGGTAGCGTTGGCAGTAATAATGCCGTCACGCACCCGGATCTGCAGGCTGTCGCCGCCGCTGACCTTGGCGATACTGTCAATCACTTCGCCACGGTCGTTCTGGGTGATGCTGTAGCCGCGGCTGAGGGTGGCCAGCGGGCTGACCAGTTGCAGTTGGGCAACCGCTTGTTGTAGCCGCTGGCGCTGGCTAGCAAGCTGCTGACTCATGGTTCGTTGCAGCGCCAGCTGTGCCAGCGCCTGCTGCCGGTTAGCCAGGCTCAAGCGTTGGCCGGGGTGCTGGCGTTGTAACCGTGCCTGTAGCTGCTGTAGCTGCTGCTGCCCGCGCGCCAAATAGCGAGGCAGGGCCCGCTGCAAGCGCTGCTGTAGTTCGTCACGACGCTGGGCGTCGCGCTCCAACTTACGGCCTGGCTGTTGGCGGCCAAGGCGCAGGCCCAGGGCCTGCTGGCGCTGTCGCCACTGTTGTAGCTGGCGGGCGGTGGCACTGGCCAGGCGCCGGCTCAGTTGTGCCAGGGCACTTTGGATTTGTGCAGCCTGTGCTGACACCAGTTCGGCGGCTGCCGATGGTGTGGCGGCCCGTACATCGGCCACAAAATCGCTGATGGTGACATCAGTTTCATGGCCGACGGCGCTCACTATCGGAATAGGGCAGGCGGCAATGGCCCGGGCCAGCGCTTCATCGTTAAAACTCCACAAGTCTTCCAGGCTGCCGCCGCCACGGCCAATGATCAGTACATCCACTTCTGCCCGTGTTACCGCTCGGGCCAGCTGCGTGCATAGCTCCTGGGCGGATTGCTGGCCCTGCACTTTAGCCGGGTAGAGCACCACCTCCAGAAAAGGCGCGCGGCGTTTGAGCACAGTCAGAATGTCATGCACGGCAGCGCCACTGGCGGAGCTGATCACGCCGATGCGTTTCGGGTGGGCCGGCAACGGCACTTTATTGGCATCAGCAAACAGCCCCTCACTGGCTAGTTTCAGTTTCAGGGCATCAAATTGCTGCTTGAGCAGGCCATCGCCGGCCGGCTCCATAAATTCCACAACCAGCTGATAGCTGCCACGGGGCTCGTATACCGTTGGCCGGGCGCGTACCAGCAACTGCATACCGTCACGCGGCGCAAAGGTAACGGCCATATTCTTGCCACGGAACATGGCGCAGCTGACCTGGCTGCGTTCATCCTTGAGGGAAAAATACCAGTGGCCAGAGCCGTAAGATTTGAAATTGGACAGCTCGCCACTGAGCCACAGCAGCCCCAATTCGCCTTCCAGCAGCGTGCGAGCGCGGGTGTTGAGTTGGCTGACGGTATAGATCTGGCGCATAACTGGAGGGGCTAAATGGTTTGCGGCAGTCTAACAGATGCAAAAAGCATTTGCTCAAGTGCCTCGGCGCAGATAGAATGCCGCGGCAACACCTATACCAAGGTACTCCCTTTTCATCCATCGGTGAGGCTGTTGCCATGCTACGCGTAATTGAAGAAGCACTGACGTTCGACGACGTTCTCCTGCTCCCTGCACACTCTGAGGTGCTCCCCAACACGGCCGACCTGCGCACCCGACTGACGCGCACGATCTCCCTCAACATTCCGATGGTCTCTGCTGCCATGGATACTGTCACCGAAGCGAACCTGGCCATTGCCCTGGCACAGGAAGGCGGCATCGGTTTTATCCATAAAAACATGAGCATCGAACAGCAAGCCGAAGAAGTGCGCAAAGTGAAGCGCTATGTGGCCGGTATGGTCACCGACCCGGTTTGCGTGTTGGCTGACAACACCATTGCTGACGTTTTGCGGCTCACTGAGGAAAACGGTTTTGCCGGCTTCCCGGTAGTGACCACCAGCGGTGAGCTGGAAGGCATTATCACCGCCCGTGATGTGCGCTTTGTCACTGACCACAGCCGCAAGGTCAGTGAAGTGATGACCCCGAAAGACAAACTGGTTGCCACCAAAGTAGGCACCAGCCGCGAAGACGTACAAAAACTGATGCAACAGCGCCGGGTGGAAAAGGTGCTGGTGGTTGACGACAACTTTGTGCTCAAGGGGCTTATCACCGTTAAGGATTTCCAGAAAGCCGAACGCAAACCCAACGCCTGTAAAGACGAGCGTGGCCGCCTGCGAGTGGGCGCGGCAGTCGGTGCTGGTGCCGGTAATGAAGAGCGCGTAGCGGCGCTGGTTGCCGCCGGTGCTGACGTGATCCTGATTGACTCGTCCCACGGTCATTCCGAAGGGGTGCTGAGCCGCATTCGCGAAACCCGCGCCGCCTTCCCGGATGTGCAAATCATCGGGGGTAACGTTGCTACCGCAGCAGGCGCGCTGGCGCTGGTAGAAGCGGGTGTTGACGCAGTAAAAGTGGGCATTGGCCCGGGGTCTATCTGTACCACCCGTATCGTCACCGGTGTTGGTGTGCCGCAAATCACAGCCGTTTCCAACGTGGTGGCGGCGCTCGAAGGCAAAGATATTCCGGTGATCGCCGACGGCGGCATCCGTTTCAGTGGCGATATTTGTAAAGCCATCGCGGCCGGTGCCAATCTGGTGATGGTGGGCGGCATGCTGGCCGGTACTGACGAGGCGCCAGGCGAAATCGAGCTGTATCAGGGCCGGGCCTTCAAGAGCTACCGTGGCATGGGCTCACTGGGCGCTATGACCAAAGGCTCGTCTGACCGTTACTTCCAGTCTGACAATGCGGCCGACAAACTGGTGCCAGAAGGCATCGAAGGGCGGGTGCCGTACAAAGGCAAAGTCAAAGACATCATCCACCAGCAAATGGGTGGCCTGCGTTCATCCATGGGCCTCACGGGTAACGCCACCATTGACGACATGCGCACCAAAGCGCAGTTCGTTAAGGTCACCAGTGCCGGTA
Organism: Gallaecimonas aegicerasi; assembly: GCF_045291545.1. Taxonomy (GTDB): domain Bacteria; phylum Pseudomonadota; class Gammaproteobacteria; order Enterobacterales; family Gallaecimonadaceae; genus Gallaecimonas. Next base: position 2,065,524 of record NZ_CP149514.1, on the reverse strand, counting down.
TGGGTGAGTCGCACGTGCATGACGTGACCATTACCAAAGAAGCGCCCAACTACCGCATGGGCTAAGTTTCTGGCGCCGGCTTTGTGCCGGCGCCTTGCTATTTAGAGTAAAAGCCAAATGAGTAAAGACATTCATAATAGCCGCGTGCTGATCCTCGATTTCGGCTCGCAATATACCCAGCTGATTGCCCGGCGCATCCGTGAAATTGGCGTCTACTGCGAACTGTGGGCCTGGGACGTCAGCGAAGCGGACATCCGCGAATTTAACCCTGACGGCATCATTCTTTCCGGTGGCCCAGAGTCGGTACATGCCGACGGCAGCCCCCGCGCACCGGAGTACGTTTTCAATGCTGGCGTGCCGGTACTGGGGATCTGCTATGGCATGCAAACCATGGCTCATCAGCTTGGCGGCGCAGTGGAAGATTCCATGGAACGCGAGTTCGGTTATGCACAGATTGAAGTGCTGGCCGACAGCCCGTTGACTCACGCTATTGAAGACGCTGTGAGCCACGACGGCAAAGCTCTGCTGGACGTCTGGATGAGCCACGGCGACAAAGTGGTCGCCATTCCTGATGGTTTTACCACCGTGGCCAAAACCGACAACTGCCCTTACGCCATCATGGCCAACGAGAGCAAGCGTTTCTACGGTGTGCAGTTCCACCCGGAAGTCACCCACACCCGCCAGGGCAAGCGCATGCTGGAACACTTTGTGCTGAACATCTGCGGCTGTGAAGCGCTGTGGACAGCCTCCGCCATCATCGAAGATGCGGTAGCCCGTATCAAAGAACAAGTGGGCGACGACGAAGTGATCCTTGGCCTCAGCGGTGGTGTCGACTCCTCCGTGGTGGCGATGCTGGTACACCGCGCCATTGGCGATCAGCTCACTTGTGTCTTCGTCGATAACGGCCTGTTGCGTCTCAATGAAGGCGAACAGGTAATGGAAATGTTCGGTGACCACTTCGGCCTGAACATCATCAAAGCCGACGCCGAAGAGCGCTTCCTCAGCGCCCTTGAAGGTATTGATGAGCCGGAAGCCAAACGCAAAACCATTGGCCGGGTATTTGTAGAGGTGTTTGACGAACATGCCAAGAGCATGAAAAACGCCAAGTGGCTGGCGCAAGGCACCATCTACCCGGATGTGATTGAGTCGGCAGCGTCCAAAACCGGCAAAGCCCACGTTATCAAATCGCATCACAACGTTGGCGGCCTGCCGGAAGACATGAAAATGGGGCTGGTGGAACCGCTGCGTGAACTGTTTAAGGACGAAGTGCGCAAAATTGGCCTGGAGCTGGGCCTGCCTTACGACATGCTCTACCGCCACCCCTTCCCGGGGCCAGGCCTGGGCGTGCGAGTGCTGGGCGAAGTGAAAAAGGAATACTGCGACCTGCTGCGCCGCGCCGACGCTATTTTCATCGAAGAGCTGCACAAAGCCGACCTCTACCACAAGGTCAGCCAGGCCTTTGCCGTATTCCTGCCGGTGCGTTCGGTTGGTGTTATGGGTGATGGCCGCAAGTACGACTGGGTTGTATCCTTGCGTGCCGTCGAAACCATCGACTTCATGACCGCCCACTGGGCTCACCTGCCATACGAGCTGCTGGGCAAAGTGTCGAACCGTATCATCAATGAAATCGACGGCATCAGCCGCGTCGTTTACGACATCTCCGGCAAGCCGCCAGCGACCATTGAGTGGGAGTAATCCTGCTAATAAAAAGCCCGCCGAAAGGCGGGTTTTTTATTGGATGTGAGTTGTCAGTGTTTGGCATTTCTTTCGGGCTGCTTTAACGCTGGTGATTCCTTTGTTGCCGGTAATACTCGGGCCGTCTAGGCCCTCGCCCTTACGGGCCATTGTCGCTGCTCTCCGATGTTCAAATCTGTTCCTGACAGATTTGTCGCAGTGGCGGGCGAGGCACTTTGTTTTCGCACAAAGTGCCCAAAGGCACCGCCCATGTTTCGCTTAATCTTCGTCTCTGGTCGTTCCCTGGCCACCGGTTCATACGCGCTCCCAGCACGTATTCACCTGCCTCGACGTCCTGTCTCGGCTGTCCATCCACTCCCGCCGTCTCAGCGCTTCACTTAACGGGCTCCGGGGTATCACCCATAGGATGTGAATGCAGGAAATAAGATCTGCTGCTTCGTCCCGTAGTTGGTAAGAGCTTGATATACAAAAAGGCTCAAAGTGGGTGTTCTGCTGAGTTCTCCGTCCATGTTATGCGGTGACTTTGCTTATACCGTCTACGAGATGCTTGGTTGAAAGCTTTCCCTGGCGGCTTATTCCGGCTCGCATGTCCTGTGCTCGCGCTCAGCAGCAGCGACACCGTGCTTTTCTGTACAAGCCTATTCCTGACGCGTCTTCTGCTCTTTACCAAGTTGACCGCTGACCTCCTTGCCTCAAGCAAGCTACCACTTTTGACAACAAGGCGTTCCAGTAAAAGGTCTGCAGAGCTAATGGCTTCGTTATGGCTTTGATTTTATTGTGGTATCGGAGTGGATGTCCCATGTTATTGTTGATAATGATGTTTAGCTCGGCGGAACGAGCGGGTGAGCGCGAGCTTCATTCTTTTGCTGGGCGCACTTATTACTTAGATGTTTGGAGCCTCTATGAAGGAGCTAATGGAAGAGACCTTTCGTATTCGCGAACTGGAAATATCGATCACTTCACGCTGTACCCTCGCTTGCGCCCATTGTGGTTTTTTGGTTCCCCAACAGCCTGCGCCATCTATTGGCGAGCCCGTAGAAGAGATCATTGAGGCGCTCAGTAATCTTTTCGCCGCAGGAGTCAGAGTTAAAAGCCTAGCCATCTTAGGAGGGGAGCCGACTATCAATGGCCGTTTGTTAGAGCGTGCATTGAGTGGAATTTCTGCTGTTGGGATTGCAGAGCGTTTAGAGGTAGTTACCAATGGCCTGACGCCACGTGGTCTAACCAAAAGCTCGTTACGCCATATTCATCGATTAAGTGTCAGTGTCTATGGACTAGGCGACGCAATTCTGAATCGCTATCGCAAGTGGATGTCCCTTGTTGCTCCGCATGTGGAGCTTATTTTCCGGATGAATGAGGAGGGTTGGGACCCGTGGGGAAATGAGCGCGAAGTCTCGGCCACACAAGCCCAGGCGATGTTTGATAGTTGTTGGTATCGGCGCCACTGTGTCACGGTGGAGCGTGGCCGACTTTTCGTTTGCTCTCGTATCGCAAAGCTTTCAAGGGACGAAGAAGGTCTGGCTATAACGGCAGATACTACGCTTGAGGATATTCGCGGGTATATGAGTCAAAAGCTGTTTTTACCTGCCTGCTCCACCTGCACGCCGATGATGGGACTTGAGTTGGTTCCTGCGGGAGTGCAGCCAGATGATCGTATTCCTCGTCTAGAGGCGAAAGCAATTGAGTGGCTTGATGCCGAAATTCGAAGCGCGGAGGCGAGAATCATATGAGCCAGTGCGCGGAAGCTCTCTTTAGAAGTGTTGCGATCTGTGTTGGCGGTGTTCCTGGGGCAGGCAAGACTACCCTGCTACGCGCACATGTCGAATGGGAAATGCGGGACATGCAAGTGACGGGATCATCTATTGTGAAGTCGATTATTGCACCTGCATCTGTAAACGATCTGGATAGTTGGGATCCTGAACGTCGACAAGCCGTGCGTGAGCAATCGATTCAGGAGTTGCGCCGGATTCAGAGCCAATGTCAGGGACGCTTGCTTGTTGACGGACATTTCACCCTTCGAAATAGAACTACGGGTGTCCTTGAGCCCATCTTTACACCTGAAGATAAAGAATTTTTTCAAGCCCTTGTGATCATACATCCCCAGCCTGAGGCGGTGATAGCGCAACGAGAAAACGATGGGCGTGCGCGTGGCAATGAGTCAATCGATGATATCTCTGCTCATCTTGAGGTTGAGCTGCGTGAGGGGCGCTGGCTTGCCAGAGAAATGGGTGTTCCATTGCTCGAGCTGGCTGAATGTGAACTGCCCCTGCGGTTGCACGCTATGACTAAATTCCTCAATAAAATTGCCCCATTGGGTGCGTTATGAAGCTCGGTTTGCCGCCTTTGACGGACAAAGTCTTATGCGAGGAGTTGGAAAAGTACATGCCCTTGCGTGATGGACATGCTTTGGGAGTTTGTCTCGTCTTGGATGCTGACCGGACACTTTGTATCGAGGATACAGGGCTGCTTGTCGGGCGATCGCTTGGGATAGATATCTCAATTCGACAAACGTTTGAACAGTTAGGCTACAAGGATGAGGCGTTTACTGCTGTTTCCAGCCTTTGGTCTACCGTTCATACGGAGACGTATGTATCCGAGCTTGAACGCGTAGCTGATGCCATTCGATTGAGGGCCTGTTGGCAGGAGATCCTTAGCACTCTTGCTGACCAAGTGCCCATCATGGTTGTGACCGCTGGTATCCCTCAAATTTGGCGCCGCACCTTATCAAATGCAGGTCATGACCGAATTCCTGTATTTGGAGGCTGTCATCAGGAGTTAGATGAATATGTAATTTCTGCTAGGTCTAAGGGCGATATTGTGAGCGCACTCAGAGACCTAGGATGGATAGTTATTGCTGCTGGCGATAGTTGCGTCGACCTGCCAATGCTTGTTACTGCAGATATGGCGTTGTTCGTACCCGACTCCAAAGGCAGCCCTGCTTTGCGCTGCGAATTGGCTGGAGTACCCTCTGTCCGTCATCTTCTTGTAGATGACCGGCGTTTTGACGAGTTTCCCACATGCACGGCTGCTGAAGCGGCCAAGATGATCCTTCAGGGAGGAAAATGGAGTGCTGATTGACCATTCAGACAAAACAATGATGCGTTTGCTTGTCAATACGACACGGCAAGCTGATCTGGCTGGACCTGCGTTGGCTGAAGCGCACCGTAACGTCGGGCGGAGTTTGGCTGGTTCAGTTGCTCAGCATCTTCTACTAGAAGATGTCGAGATTAATCACGTTGCTGGCATTTCGACAGGGGTCAGGGTGAAGGTAGAGAGTGAGCCCATCGTTGTGGCGGTTATGAGGGCCGGCCTTTTTGTAGCGGAGGGAGTTTGGTCCTCCTTTTCCGGAAGTTCTCTTGTGCTTCATAGCGAAGGTTCAAGTCTGGAAGACTTGCCCGCTAAGGGGCGCGTCGTAGTTATAGTCGACAGTGTAATCAACACAGGGCAATCAATCCGAGAGATTCTGAGTTCACTAATGGCTCTTGAGCCTTCGAGCATAGTCGTAGCAACACTGGTGGCTTACCGCCACAATCTAGAAGTGCTAGTGGAGGAGTTTCCTGCTGTGGATTTCCATGTCGCCCGGGTATCCGATCGTTCTTACGTTGGCAGAGGTTCTACTGATACCGGCGCTCGGCTTTTTGGCACGACTAGTTGGAAGTGCGAGGCTTGAGTAACGACTCAGAAAGCTGTACTCGACAGACATGAGCGAGAAAGATATCCATCTTCTGAGTTACGAGATCAACGGCATCAGCCGCGTCGTTTACGACATCTCCGGTAAGCCGCCAGCCACTATCGAGTGGGAATGATGGTTGTATGAAAAACCCCGCAAAGCGGGGTTTTTTATGGCCAGAGTTCAATACCCCAGTGGCGCACCAGCAGGGCAAAAAGGGCAAAGCAGACCATGGTCAGCAGGGCGCTGGCGCCGAGTGTCAGCCAGAAGCCCAGGCGTGGTAACAACGCCGGAAATAGCAAAAACATGGGTAGGGTCGGCACCACGTACCAGAAGGTATACCAGGCGTGGTTGGCGATTTTTTCCGGTGATTGTTTTTCCGTATAAAGCCATATCAGCGTCAGTACGGTCACCAGCGGCAGGGCTGCAATCAGGCCGCCGAATCTGTCGCTGCGTTTAGCCACTTCCGATACCACCACAACCAGTGCCGCGGTGATCAGGTATTTACTGATAAGCCAGCCCATGCTAAGCCCCCTTCTGAAAAAATGCCGCGCTATGCTAACTCATCTGCCGGAGGTTGTATCAGCAAAGGAGGCTCAGCCGTGATAGCCGCTGGTGAGCTTCTATACTGCTAAAGCGTTATCCAACAAAAAGGAATTCGTTATGCGTTATCGCCTTACTGCTTTTGCACTGTTGTTGGGGCTCTCTGGTCTTGCCGCAGCCGGTACCCACTGGGGCTATGATGGCAAAGAAGGCCCCGAGCACTGGGCCGGGTTGTCTGCTGACTATGCCATGTGTGGTATGGGCAAAAATCAGTCACCGATAGATGTTGCCCGCAGCTTTTCGGCGCAGTTACCGACACTGATGTTGAATTACCATGCCGGAGGGAACGAGGTTCTCAATAACGGCCACACCATCAAAGTAGACTTTCAGCCGGGCAGCGCCTTTAGCGTTGACGGCCACAGTTACGCTTTAAAGCAGCTGCACTTTCACTCGCCCAGTGAAAACACCATTAATGGCCGCCATTTCCCCATGGAAATGCACCTGGTTCATACCGATGAAAACGGTGCTCTCGCTGTTATTGGCGTGATGTTTACCTACGGTCAGGCCAATGCTGCACTGAAGAACATCTTTCGGCAGATGCCGACAGCTGCCGGTGGGAAAACCATGCTGGAAAAACACGTCGACGCCTCGGCCTTGCTGCCAAAAGATACTGCCTATTACGCGTTTTCCGGCTCACTTACCACGCCACCGTGTTCAGAAGGTGTTAGCTGGTTTTTATTAAAAGAACCCATTACCGCCAGTAAAACGCAGATCCGAGCCTTTATGGATGTGATGGGCCACCCCAATAACCGGCCAGTACAACCGCTCAATGCCAGAATGGTAGTTGGCAACTAAGTGAGTATTTCTCGTGATAAAAAGCCGCCCACTGGGCGGCTTTTTCATGGTGTACCCAGTATTTTGACCGGGCTTTAAAGCCCTGCTCCTTAACCCTTTCCATACTTGGTGAGTGTTCTTTTGAATATTGACTAAGAGTCGATTGCGGTGTGACTGAGCATTTAATGATTAGCAGCTATGTTGGTTCACAGCATCCAGGCATAAAAAAGCGGCCACATTGGTGGCCGCTTTTTACTGGAACACGCCTTTAACTACAGGTGGTGTCGTTGTGGTGATCGGTACATTTCGGGTAAGCCGGTTGTGGCGGGAAAGCCGGCGTCCAGGCTGGTGGTGGCGGCAGGTGACGCGGCGCTTTGGCGATGTTGTGCATCATCATGTTGATGGCCGTTTGCAACTGCTTATCAACGCCATGGTTGAGGTCACCCGCTTCGTTGTGCACTGTGACATCCGGTGACACGCCGATATTTTCGACGATCCACTGGCCATTGTTGCCGTACATGCCGTCATCAGACACCACCAGGGAACCGCCATCCAGCAGCGGGAAGGGGCCGTCCAGGCCGCGCACGCCAGCCCAGGTACGGCTGCCGATGGTAGGGCCAAGATGGTCCACCTTGAACATGTAGGCAAAGATGTCACCGTCTGAGGCTGAACCGCGGTTGATCAGCGCCGCCATGTAGCCGTTGAAGGCGTTGGGGGTCGGGTTTGCCCAGCCGTAGCGGTTGGTAAACATGCCCGCCATTTGCCGATGAATGCGGTCAAAAATGAAGGGGTCAATGAAACCGCCCAGGTTCCAGCGGTCATCGAAAATGATCGCTTGCTTGCGGGTCTGGCTATAGTACTGGCGCACAAACTCCTGCATCCCTTCGGTTTCCATGTCTTTGAGATAGACATAACCGATTTTGCCGCCAGAAGCCTTGTTCACTACCTCGCGGTTGTGGGTTATCCAGGCTTCCAGGCGCAGGTTGTTACCATTGGCCACCGGATTAACGTTGATGGTCCAGGCATCCTTACCGGACGCATGGCGTGACAGGCGCAGTTGCACGGTGCTGCCAAAGGTGCCGTTGAGTAGGGCGTAGGGGTTGGTGGGGGCTTTTAACGGCTGGCCATTGATCGCCAGAATATAGTCGCCCTCAGCCACTTTTAAGCCCGGTTGACCCAGCGGTGACTCATAGCCCGGTACGGTGTTGTCGCCCTTGTAAATCTTGGCGAGCCGATAGCGGCCAGAGGCTTTATCAAGGGCAAAATCAGCGCCCAGATCGGCGGTGGTAGTGGCCGGGCTTTTCCAGCCCTGATCGCCGCCGAAGACATACATGTGGCTTTCACCTGGGGTGCCAATCATATTGGCAATCAACCAGTTCACATCATCACGGCTGGCGGCGGTAGGCAGCAGCTTGCGATAGCGTTCACCAATGCTGGCCCAGTCAGACTTAATGAGCTCCGGGTTTAAGAAGTAATCGCGCACATCACGCCAGGCTTCATTAAAGATGGTGCCCCATTCGGCATGTGGCTCAACCCAGCGGCGCATATGCGCCAGGCTCAAGGCCTCGGCTTTGGCATGGCTGTCAAAGTTGGCTGGGTGCAGCTGCCACTTGCCTTTGGCCTGATAGAACAGCGTGGAATGGTCCGCTGACAGCTCGGCCTCTTGTACGCCTTTGACCAGGGTTTCGGCTTTACGTTTATCCAGTGAGTAAGCCCGTAACTCGGGCACTTCACCGGTCAAAGGCCCAGCCAGGTTTTCATTGGGGTGAGTAAGGTAGAACACCACACCCTTGGCGGCAAAAACGCCGGAGATATTGGTGTCAGGCACCGGCAGGCGTACGGCGCGGCTCATCAGGCCGTTAAGGTTGATGTGCAGTGCCTTGGCCTTGTCTTTACCCTTATCCTTGCCTTTTTTGTCGTCCTTCTTGCTGCTGTCGGCCACCGGCTTTGGTTGGCGTGGCGCCAGAGGAGAAACCGTGTTGTTAGCCAGGGTGGTGGCATAGAGGCCGGAGCTGTTCAGGCTGGCCATGGTTTCGTCAAAGTTGGACAGCGTTGGGTTAACCACCCGGTCAGAAGCGAAATACAGGTATTTACCGTTATCGGAAAAATACGGGCTGTAATCGCTGAAGCGGCCAGCAGAGACGCTATGCAGCTGGTGCGCTTTCACGTTGTAGAGGAACAGGCCACTTTTACGGGTCTGGAGGGTTTTCGAGAAGCTCAGCCAGTCGCTGCCCGGTGCCCAGGCGAGGTCAGTAAAGGTAAAACGGCTGCTGTGGTCGGTGGCCACTTTATAGCGTTTAGTGCTTTGGACATTTTGCAGCCACAGGTTCTGGTTGGAATCCACATAGGTGATCCACTTGCTGTCCGGGCTCCAGGTAACCGGCCCCTGATAGCTGATGTCATGGCTGTGGGTCAGCAGCTTCGGTGCGCCACCGGCGGCGCTACGAATGGCAATTTCGCTTTGCTTGCCTTTGGCATAGATATAGGCGATGTGCTTGCCATCCGGTGACCAGGCTGGCTGACGCTCATCGGCGGCCGGGTCGTGGGTCAGGGTTTGGATGCTGCCGTATTTGGCCGGTACGGTAAAAAGGGCGCCACGGGCAGAGAACACTGCCAGTTTACCGTCGGGGGCAACACTGGCACTGCTCACCTGATGCGAAGCATCAACCCAGTGGGGCTGGGTGCGGGTGCCGTCCAGGGGCACGGTCACTTTGATATGTTGCAGTTTATTGTCGCCCAACTGGTAGACATACAACTGGCCTCCGTCAGAGAAGGCAATGGCGTTATCGCCTAGCGTCGGCGCGTCGATATCGTAAGTGTCAAAGTGGGTGAGCTGGCTGAAATGCTGGCTGGTCATGGAATACGACCAGAGGTTTTGTACGCCATGCTGGCCGCGATCAGAGGTGAAATACAGCGTGTCGCCGTGCCACATCGGCCAGACATCAGCCCCTTTCCAGTGGGTAATTTGCTCGGTTTTGCCGGTGTTGAAGTCGTAGGTCCAAATGTCCTGAGCCTGGCCACCGTAATAGTGCTTGCGATGGAAAGGGCGAAAAACCCGGCTGAGCTTGTTATACGCCACTTCGTGGCCATTACTGGCAAAAGACAGGGGGCCGGTCCAGGGCAGCGGTAACTCGGTTGGCAAACCGCCACCAACCGGTACTTTAAAAGCGTGCATCACCTGCGGGTTAAAGCTGTCGCGGCGAGACAGGAACACCACATCTTTGCCATCCGGTGTCCAGCCCAGCACAGTGTTGTCGGGTGCTGGCCTCAGTTTGTCTTTGCCGATTTTGCTGTTGATGGAGTGATAGGTCAGGCGCTTAACGGCGCCGCCCATGGCGGGGATGATGTAAACATCCGTGTTGCCCTGATACCAGCCGGTAAAGGCAATCCATTTGCCGTCAGGGGAAAAATGCGGTGCGGAGTCGTAACCGCTGTCAGAGGTTAACTGTACGGCCTGGCCGCCAGACAAACTGGTGCGCCACAGGTGGCCGCCAGCGGCAAAAACCACTTCATCACCGTGTACGGCCGGGTAGCGGATCATCGCCTGTACGTTGTCATCGGTAACCGGTTTTTGTGCACAGGCCTGTGCCGATAACAGCGCTGTCAGCGCTGACGCAATGGCGGCGCCTGTGAATACCCTTGGCTTAGTCATAAAACCATTCCTTTTGGTGTAGCCGACAGACGCTCGCGCGCAGTCGGCTTAATCATTGAGGGTGTTAGTGCGGCTTAGGCTTTAGGGGCAGGGCCTTTGACCGCCGTTACAAAGTCATCCGGGCGGATGTACTTGGCGTAGGCTTGTTGCACGTCTTTGGCGCTCAGGCGGTAGTAGGCTTCAGCTGCCTGATGCATGGCATTGAGCGGTTTGCCTTCTTGCGACAGCCCCAGTAACTGGCGAGCAATGGCACCAAAGCTGGACTCACCCAATGGGATCTGGCGCAGCATAATGCCCTTGGCCTGCTTCAGCTCCACCGGCGTGACGGGTTCTTTTTGCATACGTTTGAGGTTGCTGACGACCAGATCGCTGGCTTGCGCCACTTTATCCGGGTCACAACCAAAGCGTACCGAATAGCCGCCACGGGTTTTCGACAGGTTAAAGCCAGAGCCGACGGTGTAGACCAGGCCGTATTTTTCCCGCAGGTCACGGTACAGGCGTGAGGCATAGAAACCACCACCGAGCACTTTATTACCCAAATACAGGGCGTAGCGAGCCGGATCGTGGTCGGTCACTTGTACCATCTGCGCCATATCGACACTGTCTTGCACGGCGCTGCGGTTCGGGGTGTTGAATTGTGCCGCTTTGTTATTGGGCACGGCCGGGTAATCGATATTCGGCTTCGGCCCTTTGGCCTGCCAGTGGCCAAAGTATTTGCTCACCACAGCCTTGGCTTTTTCTGGCGTGACGTTACCCACCACGACGATGGTGGTCATGTCTGGGCGGAAGGTGTTGGCGTAGTACTGCTTGATGTCGCTGTACTTCAGGCCCATTACGGTTTGCGGCGTGGCGTGGCGCAGCGCCGGGTCACCTTTGGGCAGCAGCGCGGTTTTCAGGTGCAGGCTGTTGATGAAACTTGGCGATTGCATCAGCCCGGCCATCATGCCCGCGGTCTGGCGCTGCACAATCTTGAAGGCGCGCTCCGGCAGGGCCGGGTGCAGTTCATTGGCGGCCAGCAGCTTCATGCCTTCATCAAAGTGCTTGGCCGGGGTGGCCAGGCTGAAGTCACTACCGGCCGACTCGTGGGCGGCGATGCTGTCGAGTGCCGCCTGGAATTGCAGGCGGTTAGTGCCTTCAGGGCCAAAGCGGAACAGGCCGTCCAGTACGTTGGAAATGCCTTCCTGGCCGGGTTTGGCCTGCATATCTTCGTTGGTGTTGATACTACCGGAGATGTAGACGGTATTGCTCACCGACTCCGGCTGCACAATGACCCGCAGGCCGTTAGCCAGGTGAAAGTCAGCGGGTTTAATGGTGGATTGCGGCACGCTCAGCTTGGCAAAAGAGGCCTGGGCCCATTTGGGCAGCGTTACCGCACTGTTGGGGCTGGAGGCAAAGCTTTCGGCGCCACCAAAGCCTTTGCTGGCAACGGCCTTGCCTGAGCTGGCTGGGGTCAGGGTGGCGGTTACTGCCGGTTGCGAGAAAATTTTCGCGGCCATGGCGTTCACCTCGGCAGGTGTCACTTTGGCTATGGCGTCACGGATCTCGGCCGGCGAGCTTAACTGTTGCTGCACCAGGGCATCAGACCAAGCATTGGCAAGGCCAGCCACTGAGTTTTTCGCGTACTCGAGGTCAGCGATGGCTTTGCGTTTGGCGGCCGCTACCAGGGCTGGGTTGATCCCCTTGCTGGCGGCGTTGGCAACAATGCTTTGCATGCGCTTATCAATGGCGCTGACATTACCGCCTTTGGGGAAAATACCAATGGCATAGCCGATACCGGCGTGCGGCAGGAATTGGGTGCTAAAAGCCCCTGCCAGGGCGGTACCATCCATGCCCATGCCTACTAGGGCGCCACGTTTGGAACCCATGGCTTCACTCATCACCAGCGCAGTGGCGTAATCGGCGTCACGCAGGCCCGGCATCCGGTAGGCGCGAACTTCAAAACCGTACGGTGTGTCAGTATCCATGGCTACATGCTGGGCTTTGACCGGCTGGAAGTGAAACGCCGGCTGTTTGGGCACCGCTTTGCTGGGAATGGAGGCAAACAGTGACTTCACCTCTTTGAGGGTCTTTTGCGGGTTCACATCACCGGCAATCACCAGTACCGCATTGTTGGGCGTGTACCAGGTGTCGTGATAGTGCTTCAGCGCCTTGGCGGTGGTTTTATCAAAGGAGTCACGGGTACCCAGCGGCGTATGTTCGTATGGGGTGCCTTTATAGAGGTTCTGGCGCAGTTGTGTCAGAGCCTTGAATACCGGGCTGGACATGTCGCGGGATACTTCCTGCTCAATGGCGCCACGTTCGTCTTCCCATTCTTTGGCTTTCATATTCACCGAGCGCATGCGAATGGCATGAATACGCAGTGCCACGTCCAGATCCTGCTTGGGCACGGTGAAGTAGTAACGGGTGGAGTCTTCGCGGGTTTCGGCATTGAAATTGCCGCCCATGTTGGCGGCCAAGGCCGAGATCTGATCTTTACTCAGCCCTGGGCTGCCGCGGAACATCATGTGTTCTACAGCGTGAGCGGTACCGGGAAAGCCTGCCGGCACGTCGTTACCACCGGCGCGGTAGTTGACCTGGGTGGTGACCACCGGCGCCAGTTTGTCTTCAACAATTACCACCCTCAGGCCATTTTTCAGTGTGGCGCGGGTGACATCCTGATCATGGGCCTGGGCACTGCCCATGGTACCCAGGGCCAGCGCGATAGTGCCGGCCAGCGTTGCCAATTGCTTCATGTATCCATCCTTTTGTTACTGAAAGGATCGCCGAGAGGGGAAGCGATTCTCAAAGTTGGCGCAGTGCACATGCAGCTGCGCTTATTTGTGATACACCTCTGGCGTCTGCAGTAAAAGGCTGAAGCGGTCTGTAGAAATATCCTGAAATGTTTTTATACTCAAATGCAACATTTTAATTGCAACTGGCTACATGTGGGCGGTTATTGCCAGTGGTCATGGTCAGGAATGCTTTAAAAGCAGAGTACAACGCAGCAACTTTTATGATGGCTTCTAAGATAAATTTGCTATAGTAGAGCGTCATAAATAGATGCTTTTATGGATAGGGAATGGGCTCAGTAGTTTTCATTGTCTTTGTGTTATGTGGCATTTATGTACAAAATCGCGGCGTTGTTCAGCATGGTAAATTGCTCCGTAAAATTACAGATCATGCTAATTTGCTTGCACCTATAAATTGTGTTTTCTATTTGTTCTCCAGTATTAAAAACACTCCCTTTGTTGATGTTAAAAACTTCCCTGAATTAAGAGTGATTGATGAAAACTGGGAGATGATTCGTGATGAAGCGTTATCTCTTAATGCAGCAGCACAAATTAAAGCATCAGACGATCTTGATGATCTGGGTTTTAATTCTTTCTTCAGGACAGGCTGGAAACGATTTTATTTGAAATGGTATGGTGGCACCAATTTAAAATCTGCTCAGCAGCTTTGTCCAAAAACGGTCGAGTTATTATCAACAATTCCAAGTGTAAAGGCTGCTGTTTTTACGATGCTACCACCGGGCTCTCGTCTCGGTGAGCATAGAGATCCTTACGCTGGCTCTTTGCGTTACCATCTGGGCTTGGTTACGCCAAACTCAGAAGAGTGCAATATAGTAGTCGATGGTCAAAAATATTGCTGGAAAGATGGTGAGTCAGTTATTTTTGATGAAACCTATATTCATCATGCGGAGAATAATACCAATGAAAACCGAATTATCCTCTTTCTAGATATTAAAAGACCAGTGAGATTTGTCATTATTGACTGGTTTAATGAAATATTGTCCTATACGCTAATGGCGGCATCTGCCACTAAAAATATGAAGGGCGATAAAGTTGGTGTTATAAATAAAGCGTTTCATTATGTTTTTAAAATTAGGAATTGGGTTAGAAAGTTAAAGGGAATCAATAAACCACTTTATAACTTTATTCAGTATGGCTTTTATATTGGAATGATTTTCCTTATATTTTTCTGAGTTATTTGCATATTGCTTTTTTCATATTGTTATGGATTTGCAGTATCCAATAGAGTTGTCTTTTGTCACTAATTTTCATCCATGTTGTTAATTTTTAAAATATGATAAAAGTAACAATATAAAACGAATCCGATATTTCGACGAGTGGCTCGGCACGCTCTTAAAGAATGTCTTTACTGACAGCTGTAACGAAAGCTGTCGTTGAGCTGGCGGGGCAAGATAAGGGTTTTAATGCCAGCCTGGCGAGCGGTAGTACACAGGCGCTGGCGGGCATTGCTGTCGTTTCGGTACTGGCTGGCGTATTCGATATTAAAAACGGGCTTTTGTTGGCGCAAAAAGGGCGCTAATAAATCACATTCGCCTAGGCTGAAGCAGCTTTCATTAATGGCAAAATCCACATAATCCACCAGTTCGGTTACCTGCTGGAGATCGTTTTTCAGCCCCACCGACAGGCCCAGTTGGTGGGCGCTGTTGGCCAAGGTACGGTTAAAGCGCAGCTGGTCACTGTCATCAATATTAAAGCCGCTGCTTTGGCTGTAACCGTCGCTATTGTCCGGGTCTACGCCATCGCAGCCTTTGTCGGCTGCCAGTTGCAGCCGCGCTTGCATCAGCGCCAGTACCGCCGGTGAGTTGATGTTCAGCCAGTACTCGTTGGGCCAGTTAGCCAGTGCATAGCCAATATCGGCAGTGCGGAACTGGCTCGCATCAGGCCGCCAGTTTTCCCAGGTGCCGGCCGAAAAGTAGCAGATCACCTGCCGGCCCGAAGCCTGCAAATGCTGGATCTGAGCCGCTGTGGTATCAAACAGATCAACGTCGTAGAGCGCCACCTGGTATTGGCTGTTAAGGGGGCCGCTGAGCTGAATTTGCCAGTCGGTATCGGGTGTTGGGCGTAGCCAGCGCCCCTCGGTTACCGGCGGTGGGCCAAAATCAGTGGTGTTATTGGCGGTATCACTGCCGGTGCCTTTACAGCCTACCAACAGCAATATACTTAACAGTCCGATTTTCTTCATGTGCATGCCCGCCGCTGCCACCGTAACAAGCCTAGCCGGGGGCGGGGATTTTGTCTTGACTAAACAGCAGCGCCTGTAACTGACTGAGTGAGGCCACTTCATGGTCAGGTTTTACCCCCTCTGGGCGGGGCGCGCCGTCGGCATTGAGCCAGCAGGTTTGCAGGCCGGCATTTTGGCCACCTTTAATGTCGGCGTGCGGATTATCGCCAACCATCAGTACGCGCTGGCGCTCAGGCTCACCCATGGCGGCCAGGGCGTGATCGAAAATAGCCTTGTCAGGTTTGGCAACGCCAACCTGCTCGGAAATCACCAGAGCATCAAAATGCGTCGCCAAGCCGGTGCGTTCCAGCCGTGTTTGCTGCAATTCAGTAAAGCCGTTGGTGATAATAGCCATCTGCACCCGACCTTTAAGGGCATTAAGTAACTCATGGGCGCCGGGTAGTGGCTGGCAAATATCGGCCATGGTTTGAATAAAGGCACTGTTGAGAATGCCGGGGCTGATATCCAGCTGCGCCCCCCAGTGGGCAAAACGGCGGTGTTGCAGCTCGCGTGCACTGATCTGACCGTCCTGGTAGGCCTGCCACAGGGGCTGGTTAATGGCTTGGTAGTCCTGGTAATGCTGTTCGGTAAAGTGAACGCCAAAATCGGCAAACAGGGTTTGCAGGCCGCGAAAGGCATCGAAGCGGAACAGGGTTTCGTCGGCGTCAAAGATGATCCATTGGTAAGGCATAAGGTCAGTAGCGGTCTGGGTGTAGAAAGGGGGCAAAGGCCAGTGTTAGCGCCAGTATGTAGGTGCTTTCTCGGGTTGCCTGATGGCCGGTTAGCAGGCCAATGGCGCCACATTGCTGCTTGATGTTGCTGGTACCGAACAGCCGATCCATGACGTCACCGAGCTCTTCGCCGGCGGCCAGCGCCTGATAGACACTCTCTGGCAGCGGCAGGCTGGCGCTGCGGCCAACCGAACGTTGCTTGGCATCGGCAATCGCCACGTAAGCAAAGGTCGCCGGGCCATCGGCCAGTTTATCGACACCACCTTCAATGGCCACGTAAAAATCGGCCGCCTTGTGCTGCTGGCAATAATGCAGCCGGTTCAGAGCGCCCTGGCGGGTGTCGGCATCACTCATCGGTTGGTCCGGTACTCCCGAGGGGGCGTCGATGCCCTGACAGGTAATACTGCTGTCGGGGAAAAACGCCGCCAGGGCTGTCTTGGCGGCGGCGATTTTTACCGGATTGGTGGAGCCCACCACAATGGTTAAGGACGTGCGCATAATCACTTGTCTGGCTGAATCTGGCCCAAGCTTATCGCAGCCGTGGTGCTGGCGGCCAGCCACAGACGGCGTATTGCTCTGACAAAAAAGCCCCCGAATGGGGGGCGTTTTATCAGTAACCTTTTTTGTCAGTAGCCAATGGCGGCCCCCTGCGGGCGCCGGGCATCACTGGCACCGTAGTAGAAGCCGGGGCGAATTTTCCCGGATACGGATGCGTCAGATACCGTTGAATCTTTACCTTTAAACATGCCGGGCAGGCCTACCATGATGGCTTCAGCAGCGCCCCAGGGCGGTTGTTCAACCATCTTGTAACCGCGCTGGCGCAGGATCTTCAGAGTATCGGGCGACAAGCCGCGGGTTTCATAAAATACCGCGTCCGGCAGCCACTGCATGTGAATACGCGGGGCATTGACGGCCTGTTGCATATTCATGCCGTAATCAATCACGTTCATCACCGTGTTGAGGGTAATGGTGATGATCCGCGAGCCACCGGGCGAGCCGACTACCATGAAGGTTTTGCCGTTTTTGGTGACGATGGTCGGAGACATGGACGACAGCGGCCGTTTACCCGGGGCAATGGCGTTGGCTTTACCCTGCACCAGCCCGAACATGTTGCGGGCGCCCACTTTCGAGGTGAAGTCGTCCATTTCATCGTTCAGCCAGAAACCGGCACCGGGTGCCATGACGCCGCCACCGAAACGGCCATTGATGGTGTAGGTGGTCGACACCGCGTTACCGGCCTGGTCAATCACCGAATAGTGGGTGGTTTGCGGCTTTTCATGGGGCGGTGTACCGGCGGCTAGTGCTGATGACGGCGTCGCTTTGACCGGGTCGATATGTTTACGGATCTCGGCAGCATAGGCTTTGCTGAGCAAGCGCTTTCTGGGGATCTGTACATAATCCGGGTCACCCAGCAGGCTGTTGCGGTCAACATAGGCATGGCGCATGGCTTCAACGGTGTAGTGCACCGCATCGGCAGAGCCGTAGCCCATGGACTTGAGGTCATAACCCTCAACAATGTTGAGGATCTCGCACATGGTAATACCGCCGGAGCTGGGCGGTGGTGCTGAAATAAAGTCATAACCCCGGTAGCTGCAACGCACCGGGGTACGTTCCTTGGCTACGTAATTGGCAAAGTCTTTAGCGCTGAGGTAGCCACCGTTGGCCTGGGCCGCCGCGGCGATGGTTTTCGGTAACTGGCCTTTGTAAAAGGCATCTGGGCCGTGCTTGGCAATGGCTTCAAGGGTCTTGGCCAGGGCTTTTTGTACCAGTCGGTCACCGGGTTGCAGTGGTGAACCGTCCGGGCGCAAAAAGATTTTTTTTGCCTGGGCGTCACCGCGCATTTTGCCGAGGCTGGTGTCGATAACGTCAGTGTCGCCGCGGGTCAGAATAAAGCCGTCGCGAGCCAGTTTGATGGCCGGGGCCATGATCTGCGCCCGGGTCAGCTTACCGGAGCCGTATTTTTTCAGGGCCATTTCCATACCGGCTACGGTGCCGGGCACGCCTACGGCGCCCCAGCCAAGAGTGCTGGCGTGGGGGATCAGGTTACCGTTTTTATCCTGATACATTTTGGCGCTGGCTGCGGCCGGGGCCATTTCCCGAAAGTCGATAAAATGGTCGCTACCGTCAGCCAGGTGCAGGGTCATAAAACCACCACCGCCGATGTTGCCACAGCAGGGGTTGACCACCGCCTGGGCATAGCCAACAGCCACGGCGGCATCAACGGCATTACCACCCATTTTGAGAATTTTCACGCCGGCTTCGGAGGCCAGTTTCTGGGCCGATACCACCATGCCATGGCGGGCTTCAACCGGCGGCAAAGAGGCTGCCCGAACGGGCAAAACAGAGGCAAACATCAGAGCCAGCAGGGGGCTCAACAGCAAATGTCGCATACGGATCATGATCGGTCCCTGTAGAGAAAGTCCCCCCGTTATATCAAGGCCAATGGCGTGATGCCATTGGCCGGAGATCGCATTTGCTCCAGTCTGTGACTCAGACCAGTTTCCAGCGCAGTGTTTCACCGGCGCGCAGCGGTACGATAACGTCGTCGCCAAAGGTCAGAGTCTGAGGGGCAGTCCAGGAGTTTTTTTCCAGAGTGATCTGGTCAGGGTTCCGGGGCAGGCCGTAGAAGTCGGCGCCGTGAAAGCTGGCAAAGGCTTCCAGTTTGTCGAGTACGCCCAAGTCCTCAAAAATTTCTGCATACAGCTCAATGGCGGCATAAGCACTGAAACAGCCGGCGCAGCCACAGGCACTTTCTTTGGCGCCGCGGGCATGGGGCGCTGAATCGGTGCCGAGGAAAAATTTATGTGAACCGGATACCACAGCGTCTTGCAGCGCCTGCTGGTGCAGGTTGCGTTTCAATATGGGCAGGCAATAGAGGTGCGGGCGGATACCACCGACCAGCATATGATTACGGTTATAGGCCAGGTGCTGGACGGTAATGGTGGCACCGACGTTATCACCATGGCTTTGTACAAACTCGGCGGCATCACGGGTGGTAATGTGCTCTACCACCACTTTAAGTTGCGGGTGGCGGGCCACCAGCGGTGCCAGCACAGTGTCCAAAAAGGCTTTCTCGCGGTCAAAAATATCAACATCACTGTGGGTGACTTCACCATGGACCAATAGCGGCATATTGCACTCGCTCAGGGCGCTGCATACCGCATCGAGCTTACCCAGGTCGGTAACACCGGAGTCGGAATTGGTGGTGGCGCCGGCCGGATACAACTTTACTGCCACCACCTGGCCGCTGGCCTTGGCAGCGTGGATCATCTCGGGGGTAGTGTTATCCGTCAGGTACAACACCATCAGCGGCTGGAAGTGTGTTGCCGCTGGCCGCTGCGCCAGAATACGCTGGCGGTAAGCCTCGGCCTGTTCGGCGTTGACCACCGGCGGTTGCAGGTTCGGCATGATGATCGCCCGGCCCATCTGCCGGGCGGTGGCTGCAACAGTATCAGCCAGCACGGCACCGTCACGCAGGTGCAGGTGCCAGTCGTCAGGGCGGGTCAGGGTCAGGCGGTCAGTCATGGCAGTCTCGGGCAGGTAAAACGTCTCGCTATTCTAGCGCAGCGGCGCGCCGGCCTGAATAAAAAACCCCGGCATGGCCGGGGTCAGGGTCAGTCGTTGTGGTTGTATAAATGCACATCCCGTTGTGGGAAAGGGATTTCGATACCTTTGGTATCGAACAGCTTTTTCACCTTTTCCTGGGTATCAAAGAATACCGGCCAGTAATCGGCGGCATTGACCCAGGCCCGCACGGTAAAGTTCACCGAGCTGTCAGCCAGCGCCGACAGCACCACCATGGGTGCCGGTTCGCTGAGAATACGCTCATCGGCGGCCAGCACTTCGCGCAAGGTGCTCTTGACGGTATCAATGTCCGAGCCGTAGCCAACACCAAACACAAAGTCGACCCGGCGGGTAGCTTCAGCGCTGTAGTTGGTCAGGCTCTCGTTGGACAGCTTGGCGTTAGGGATGATCACCCGCTTGTTGTCCGGCGTGGTCATGATGGTGTTGAAGATCTGAATTTCCTTGACGGTGCCGGAATGACCGGCGCCTTCAATGAAGTCTCCCACCTTGAAGGGGCGGAACAGCAAAATCAGCACACCCCCGGCGAAGTTTGCCAGGCTGCCTTGCAATGCCAGGCCAATGGCCAGGCCGGCGGCACCGACTACCGCAACGAAAGAGGTGGTGGCAATACCCACCAGCGATGCTACGGAAATCAATAGCAGCACTTTCAGGCTGATGCCGCTCATGCTGCACAGAAAATGGCGCAAGGTGATTTCCACACCGCGTTTTTCCAGGGCCTTGTCCATGAGCTTGGTAACGCCGCGGATCAGCCACAGGCCAACCAGCAGTACAATAATGGCCAGCACCACCTTGGGGGCGTAGGCTATGACCAGCTCAATGGCGCGGTCCGCGTATTTGTCCGCGTCTTGCAGAGTTATCATGTTGTCGTTTCCTTCGTCAGTGCGGTTATTAAATGCAGTTCACCCAATCTTGCTGTCGGCGTCAACTGCTGGTCAGCAGCGGGCGTCCATCAGTATAATTGCCGGTGATGAATACGTCTGAACAATCTCGAGACCATTACTGGATGCGCCAGGCCATGGCATTGGCCGAGCAGGCGGCTGCGGCTGGCGAAGTGCCTGTGGGGGCGGTTGTGGTGCTGGATGAGCAACTGGTGGCGGAAGGCTTCAATCAGGTGATCACCCGCAATGACCCCAGTGCCCATGCAGAAATGCTGGCCCTGCGCGCTGCGGGCGCCAAGCTTGGCAATTACCGGCTACTGGATACTACATTGTATGTCACTCTTGAACCCTGCGCGATGTGTGCCGGCGCCATGGTGCATGGCCGGGTACGGCGTTTGGTGTTTGGTGCCTTTGATGCCAAAACCGGTGCCGCCGGTTCGGTGATGGACATTACCCGCCACCCGCAGTTGAATCACCAGCTGGCGGTGCTTGGTGGGATCTTGGGTGATGAGTGTGGGCAGCGCCTTAGCGCCTTCTTCCAACAGCGCCGGGCAGAAAAAAAGGCCCAGAAAGCTGCTCAGACACCTTCGCCGGATTGATCCTGAATCAAGGCATATACCCGGGCACGGTGTAAATTGCGCCGGTGGTGGCGCTTGCGTTGCAGGTGGCGGCGCCAGTCGTGACCACGGTTTGCCGCCGCAGTGTTGTTGGTGCGCTTTTTCATTGCAGCTCCTTCTTCAAAGGCTATTCGCTGCCAGCCTAGCCCCACTTTATGACGATTTTATCTCATTCATCCGGCGCTACCTTGTCGTCTGGCTGGTCGTCCTGCTGCGCCACTTGTTGCTGTTCCTTGTTTTGCTGCTCGCTACGCTGCTGGTCAAGCCAGACCAGGGTTTCATAGTAACGGCGGATGTTATCCACATATTTGACCGGCTCATCGCCGCGGGCATAGCCGTGGCGGGTTTTGCTGTACCAGGCCTTTTTACGTAACAGCGGCAGGTTTTCTTTCACATCGGCCCAGGCGTTAGGGTCACCACCACGAGACTGGGTAATGCGCCGGGCATCCAGTACATGGCCCTCGCCAACGTTATAGGCGGCCATGGCGAACCAGATGCGTTCATCGTCGGGAATGCTGTCTGGCAATCGGTCATAAAGAATATGCAGGTAAGCAGCGCCGCCACGAATGGCCTGTTTCGGGTCCAGGCGGTTATCAATGCCCAGATAGTCAGCGGTATCCAACGTCAGCATCATCAGCCCGCGTACGCCGGTAACGGAGGTGGCACTGGGATTCCAGTGTGACTCCTGGTAGCTCATGGCGGCCAGCAGCCGCCAGTCAAAGCTTCCAGAGTACTTTTTAAAATCCTGACGGTAGCGCGCCAGTTTGTGGTCGGCGGCACGGATGAATGAACGGGTGTCGACATAATCGAAGGTACGTACGTGGCCGAAGTATTTTTCTTCCAACCGGGCTATGACCCCTTCTTTGGCCATTTCCCCGAAAAACTCAATAAGCGCCGCGTAAAGGCTGTCATCGTTGGTTTTGGCAAAGGCCCAGGCGACCGGCTGCTCCTGAGCCACAGTGAAGCCAACCATCAGATCCGGGTAAAAACGCCGGTTCAGCGCCAGGTTATTGGAGTCGGCAATGGTGTAGTTGAGGTTACCGGCCAGCACCTGCTGCAAAAGTTCGTCCGAGTCCATGTCGGAGGTTTCGGTCCACTTTAAGTCCGGGTGCTTTTTGGCGGCCTTGGCCAGTTGCTCGGCATGGGCGGAAAAGGCCATGACCATCAGGCTGCCGTGCAGGTCGTCAAAGTCACGGGGGCGGGGGTTGCCACGTTTATACACCAGCTTTTGGCTGACCGCCTCGTAAGCCGGGGAAAAACGAAAATGCTTGCGCCGTTCCGGGGTCACGGTCAGGCCGGCGGCTAATAGATCGTACTGGCCCTGCTCCAGTTTCGGGAACAGCTCGGCCAGCGAATAGCTGGGTTTGATCACCAGTTTGACGCCGAGATAATCGGCAAACATGGCCGCCAGTTCATAATCCAGGCCGGCCGGGCCGTTGGCCCCTTCATAATAGGTGGTGTCAGAATAACGGGTGCCGACCCGCAGCTCGCCACGGCTGAGGATGCGTTCCAGTTGGTTGCTCTCTTCCGGCGCCCGCGGCGTCTGATCCTGGCAAGCGACCAGGATGAGCAGCATGATTGGCCAGAGGCCTCGCTTGAATCTGGAGTTCATGATCATCTGCTGGCGTTTATAACAGATGTTAGTAAAAGCACGAAATTCGACCCTTGTCTCGATGGGAAAGCAAACGTTTTTCCTCTATAATCCCGGCCCCGAGAATTCCCTCGTTTTGCCAGGTGATCCATGCCCGTTCAAATCCTGCCAGGTGCCCCCGCGCTTTCTGATTTTCGACTGCAAAAACTGCTGGCCACCAGCGCCAGTGCCGGCCTGAGTATTGGCCGCATCAGTGCCCGTTATGTGCACTTTGCAGAAGTAAGCAAACCACTGGATGAACAACAGCAGCAGCGCCTGGTGCAGCTGTTGAAATACGGCCCGGATGCCAGCGCCGAGTCGCTTAGCGGCAGCCGCTTCGTGGTAGTACCGCGGCCCGGCACCATATCGCCCTGGTCATCAAAAGCCACCGATATTGCCCATAACTGTGATCTGGCGGCGGTATTGCGGCTGGAGCGGGGCGTGGTCTACGAGCTGGATGTTGCCCTGAGCGAAGATGAACAGCGTATTTTTGCCGCCTTGGTCCATGACCGCATGGTAGAAGCGGTGCTTGGTGATGAAACCGAGGCCGAGGTGTTATTCGAGCATGCCGAGCCGGCGCCGCTGGCCAGCATTGATGTACTTGGCCAGGGCCGTCAGGCGCTGGCCGAAGCCAACCTGCGCATGGGCCTGGCTCTGGCCGAGGATGAAATCGACTACCTGGTTGATAACTTCCAGGCGCTGGGCCGTAACCCCAACGATATTGAACTGTACATGTTCGCCCAGGCTAACTCTGAGCATTGCCGCCACAAGATTTTCAATGCCGACTGGACCATCGACGGTGTTGTGCAGCCCAAATCGCTGTTCAAGATGATCAAAAACACCTTCGAGCAGACTCCGGATTATGTACTGTCCGCCTACAAAGATAATGCTGCTGTGATGACCGGCTCCACCGCCGGGCGCTTTTTCCCGGATGGCCAAAGTGGCGAATACCAGTTCCATCAGGAACCGATCCACATCCTGATGAAGGTGGAAACCCATAACCACCCCACCGCTATTTCTCCCTTCCCGGGGGCAGCCACCGGCTCAGGCGGTGAGATCCGCGATGAAGGCGCCACGGGTGTCGGCGCCCGCCCGAAAGCAGGGCTGACGGGTTTTAGTGTTTCCAACCTGCGTATCCCCGGTTTTGAACAACCCTGGGAAGAGGATTTTGGCAAACCGGAACGGATTGTCAGCGCCCTTGATATCATGATCGAAGGGCCACTGGGCGGCGCTGCTTTTAACAACGAATTCGGCCGCCCGGCGCTGCTGGGTTACTTCCGTACCTATGAAGAAAAGGTCAATTCCTTCAACGGTGAGGAAGTGCGTGGCTACCACAAGCCCATTATGCTGGCCGGTGGCCTTGGCAACATCCGTGAAGAACATGTTCAAAAAGGCGAGATCCCGGTTGGTGCCAAGCTGATTGTGCTCGGCGGCCCGGCCATGAATATCGGCCTGGGTGGCGGTGCCGCGTCATCCATGACCTCCGGGCAATCGGCCGAAGAGCTGGATTTTGCCTCGGTACAGCGAGACAACCCGGAAATCGAGCGCCGTTGTCAGGAAGTCATTGACCGCTGCTGGCAGCTCGGTAGCGACAACCCCATCTGCTTTATTCACGATGTCGGCGCCGGTGGCTTGTCCAATGCTTTCCCGGAGCTGGTCAGTGATGGCGATCGCGGTGGCCAGTTTGAACTGCGTAAGGTGCCCAACGACGAGCCGGGCATGAGCCCGCTGGCCATCTGGTGTAATGAATCCCAGGAGCGTTACGTGCTGGCGGTGCCGGCCGACAAACTGGCGCTGTTTGAAGCGATTTGTGCGCGTGAGCGGGCACCTTTTGCCGTGGTAGGGGAGGCAACCGCCGAGAAAACCCTGCGCTTGAGCGACCAGCATTTTGGCAATACCCCCATTGATTTGCCGTTGTCGGTATTGCTGGGTAAGCCGCCGAAAATGCACCGCATCGTGCAAAGCCAGCAGGCACCGGGTAATGCCCTGAACTTCGACATCAGCCTGGCCGAAGCGGCCGAGCGGCTGTTGCGGTTGCCGACAGTGGCGGAAAAAACTTTCCTGATCACCATCGGCGACCGTTCCGTGGGTGGCCTTACTGCCCGCGATCAAATGGTTGGCCCCTGGCAAATACCGGTAGCCGACTGCGCGGTGACCGCGGCCAGCTTTGACAGCTACTACGGCGAAGCCATGGCCATGGGCGAGCGCACCCCGGTGGCGCTGCTGAACCATGGAGCCTCGGCGCGGCTGGCTGTCGCGGAGAGTTTGACCAATATCGCCGGCACCCAGATAGGCTCGCTCAAGCACATTAAGCTGTCAGCCAACTGGATGGCGGCCGCCGGCCACCCCGGTGAAGATGCCGGCCTGTACGAAGCCGTTAAAGCCGTGGGTGAAGAGCTGTGCCCAGAGTTGGGGATCACCATTCCGGTGGGTAAGGACTCCATGTCCATGAAAACCCAGTGGCAGGATGGCACGGTAACAGCGCCGCTGAGCCTGGTGGTTACCGCCTTTGCCCGTGTTGAGGACGTGCGCCGTACCGTCACGCCGATGCTGCGCACCGATCAAGGGGCCAGCCGTCTGTTGCTGATTGACCTGGCGGCCGGCCAGCAGCGCCTGGGCGGTAGCTGTCTGGCGCAGGTAACCCGCCAGCTCGGTACTGACACTCCGGATTTGGATGATGTCGCAGCTTTCAAAGGCTTCTTTAATGCCATGCAGGCGTTGGTGGCTGAAGGGCAGCTGCTGGCTTATCACGATCGTTCTGACGGTGGCCTGTTTGTCACCGCGACGGAAATGGCCTTTGCCGGCCACTGTGGGGTGGACTTAAAGATCAGCACCCTCGGCGACGATGCCATGGCGGCACTGTTCAATGAAGAGCTGGGTGCGGTGGTGCAGGTGCGTGACAGCGATCTGACGGCGGTGATGGCCACCTTTGCCCGCCACGGTATTGAACCGTTAGTGCATGATATTGGTCACCCTAACGATGACGATCAGATCCGCGTTTACCACCATGGCCAGACAGTACTGGCCAACAGCCGTGGTCATTACCGTGCTATCTGGGCGGAAACGACCCACCAGATGCAGCTGATGCGGGATAACCCCGATTGCGTTAGCCAAGAGTGGGCTCTGAAAACCGATGACAGCGATCCGGGCATCAACCCGGTAGTGCCTTTTGATCTGCATGAAGACGTGGCGGCGCCCTATATTCTCAAAGGTATTCGCCCGGCAGTCGCCATTTTGCGTGAGCAAGGGGTTAACTCCCAGCAGGAAATGGCCGCTGCCTTTACTCGTGCCGGCTTCAAGGCCGTTGATGTGCATATGTCGGACATTCTGGCTGGCCGTGAAGATCTCAGCCAGATGCAGGGTCTTGCCGCTTGTGGCGGCTTCTCTTACGGCGACGTACTGGGGGCTGGTGAAGGCTGGGCCAAGTCCATTCTTTTCAACGCCCGTGCCCGTGCAGTATTTGAGGCCTTTTTTGCCCGCCAGGACAGCTTCTCTCTGGGGATCTGTAACGGCTGCCAGATGATGTCCAACCTCAAGGATATTATCCCTGGTGCCGAGCAGTGGTCTCGGTTTGTCACCAACAAATCCGAGCGTTTCGAAGGCCGGGTGGCTACTTTGCTGCTGGAATCAACGCCGTCGGTATTGTTTACCGAAATGGCAGGAGCGCGGCTGCCCATCGCCGTATCCCATGGCGAAGGCCGCGCCGAATGCCGTGACGATGCACACCTGGCAAGCCTGCAACAGGCTGGCCTGGTGGCTGCCCGGTACGTCGATAACCACGGCCAGGTCACCGAACAATACCCGCTGAACCCCAATGGTTCCCCGGCTGGTATTGCCGCCCTGACCAGCCGTGATGGCCGTGCCACCATTATGATGCCGCACCCGGAGCGGGTACACCGCACCATCGCCCACTCCTGGCACCCGGACAACTGGGGCGAAAACAGCCCCTGGATGCGCATGTTCCAAAACGCCCGCAAGTTTGTGGGTTAATAAAAAGCCCCGCTGTTGCGGGGCTTTTTTATTGTTGGTCTTTTTTGCCTAACGCCTGCCAGGGTGTCAGGCCGCGCTTTTTGGCGCTATAGCGGTAGAACCCGGCCATGGCCATGCCAAATAACAGCCCTGCCAGCAGGCTGGCCATAATGGCGCCGAGCAGGCCAACGCCGTTACTACGCCAGATCAGCGCGTACATCAAAATGCCCCACAACAAGCCGAAATAACCGCCCAGCAGCACGGTGTTCTGCCAAAAACTGTTGTAAAGCGGTGGTCGCGTTTTCATGCCCAAACGGTGCAATAAACGCAGCAATGGCGGGTGAGTTTGCTTGGGCTTGAAGCCGGCGGCGGCCAGTTCAGCCAGTGCCGCTTGGTATTTTTCTTCGTAGGTCATGGTGGTTATTTCAATAAAGCGTTGCCGGTCATGCTAAGGCAAGGGCAAAGATGCGTCCAGCTACGCCGCCGGCAGGCGGTAAGTGCCGCCATTTTCCTTGCGGTTAACGTGCTGCCCATCCCGATACGAACGGTAGTGCTCAGTACACCAACGGCACGCCGCTGAGTGTTGGCGATAACCCTTTGTTACCTGCGCCAGCCGCGCAGGTAACAGGTGCCGGTTAGGGTGTCAGGGTCAGCTGCCAGCGGCTTTCCTGGGGCATCAGCGGCTCCGGTTTACCTTGTTGCCAGTCGCTCTGGCCGTCCAGGTAATAGGGGCTGAGTGGATTGTCACTCTGACCACCCGGCATTACTAAAATGCCCCGGTCTTCCTGGCCGGGAGTGACTACCAGCCGCTCGGAGGCGCCAAAGGCGGTACCGGTAACGTGCACGGCAAAGGCATTACCTGATTGCGGCACCACCGGCGCATCAATCAGCTTGCCCAGCCAATCGGGCAGGGCGGCAGACAGTGGGTGGCGAATGTGGCTCAGATGCTGCTGCCCCCAGCTTGGCCAATCGGCACGCGCGGTGTCTGCTACCAAGCGGGCTGCTGTTTCTTGCAGTAGCGCCGACCAGCTTTCAAAGCCGGTTGGCAGATAAGCTGCCGGCTGGCTGGTAACCAGGGTGCGCAGCGGGTATTCCCATTGGCTGGAAATACCATGAACGCGAAAGCCGGGCAGTGTTTTTTGCAGTGCATAAAAAGGTGCAAACAAATGGCTCAGCAGTTGCTGGCGGTATTGCTCTATCAGCCAGAAACCTTGCGAGGCGGCGTCAGCCTGACCATCCCAATTAGCGACCAGACGCGTGGCCTTGACCATTTCCGGTGATGGCGGCAGGCCTTTTAGGGCCTGTAACAACTGTTGTTGCCAGAAATCATAAAGAGGTACGCGGTTGTCCATCTGCAGGGCAAAAAAGCCTTTTTCCTGCCAGCGGTCTTTACTGCGCAGCACATCGCGGATGCGCCCAGCCCGTTCTCCCAGGGCGTAGCCACCATCGCCGATGCGATCCAGTTCGGCGCCACCGAGCATGCGCTGGTTAGCACTCCAGATCCGGCCGCCGGTGGGGTTAATGCGCCGTGGGTAGGCGCTGGCGGGCAAGCGGTCATGCCAAACATGTTCACCATTACTCAAATCAACCGGGGCTAGACCTTCATAACCCAGGCGTTCGGGAATGGGGCCGGCCAAGGTCCAGGCGATGTTGCCACGGGTATCCACCACCACCATGTTTTGGGTGGGAATACCCAAGGTTGGCGCCAGGGTCAGGGCGCAGCTGACATCCGGGCAGTCCACCAGTTTTCTTAGCCGCATATTCACGGCGTCCGGGCGGTGGGCTTCCCATAACTGGGCGTAGGGGCGGCCGTCGGGCAGGGTGCCCATTATCGGCCCCCAGCGTGTGTCTTTGATGGTCAGGGTTTCACTGTGGCCACTGGCCGAGCGAATGACTTCTTTATGGATCTGGTAGGGTTGCGGCCCTTGAGGGGTTTGGTAGCGGTCTTTGCCGACCGGGGTGATCACCGCCAGATCGGAAAAATCACCATAGCTGTTGGTAAAGCCCCAGGCGATATGGCCATTACTGCCCACCACCAGCGCCGGTGCACCGGGTAGCGTCAGGCCAACCCAGAAATGTTCCTTGATACGGGCCGCGGCGCGATACCAGATATTGGGTACCCGCAGGGTTAAGTGCATGTCGGAGGCCAGCATGGCGGCGCCGTCCTGGGTAAAGCGGCCCGCCACGGCCCAGGCATTGGAGCCGGGGTTCAGTGGTGGCGCCGGCTGGCTGGCGATATCGAGGTTTGGCAGCGGCTGCGCTGGCGGCTGTTGTGGCGTTGGGAAGGTATCGTCCAGGGCCGCATCCAGGCTGCCCCCGAAGGGGAACCAGAACTGTTGCTGAGCCGGACTCAGGCGCTGGGCCAAGGCTGCCAGGCTCCATTCCCGCTGGCCGATATCGCCTTGCAGATCCAGATACATAGCGTCGATCACCAGCAATGAATCCGCCGGTTGCCAGGGGCGGGGTTGCTGACGCAACAGCCAATATTCCCAGGGGCGGCTATGCAAGGCTTTGAGGCCGGCATTCACGCCCTGGGTGTAGGCCTGCAAAATGGCGCTGTCTTCGGCGTTCATACTGGCCAGCGCCGCTTCCGCCCGGGCGCGAAAACGGTGGCGGCGAATGTTGCGGTCATAGGGCAGGGCTTTGTCACCGACCAGTTCCGCCAGTTCTCCGGCAGCGGAGCGGCGCAGCAAGTCCATCTGAAAAAACCGCTCCTGGGCATGCAGGTAACCCAGTGCCCGTGCCAAGTCGAGGTTATTATCCGCCTTGATACGGGGTACGCCACGGTTGTCACGATCAACAACTACGGCCTTGTTAAGGCCCTTGAGCTGAGTGTTGCCTTCCAATTTGGCAGTACCGCTATACAGCACGGCTACAGGAGCCAGTAAAACCAGTACAATAAAAAGTGCGCTAAGCCGCCATTTCACGATATTTTCCTTGCCGTTTTCAGCCAGTTCTTCACAATACCTCACATAACGATACGAAAAGGCCAAAGTTCTGGCCAGAAGAATGATCCTTGCGGCCTTAGCCGTCGTTGGAGGGTGTGATGATGTTGCCACTTTGGTGGCTTGTTGCCGGGCTGGGTGCCCTGGCACTGATACTGGTAGTACTGTGGTTGCGGGCACGTCGCCATGCCCTCAGCAGCCAGCAACAGCTGGATAGCCAGGCGCTCTGGCAGCGAGTACAGAATCAACTCCACGAGCAGGCCGAGACCGGCCTAATCTGCCTTACCTCTGAACTGGACATTTCTTTCGTCAGCCCTTCCTTAAATGCTCTTTTTGAAAACAGCACCACGGTAACCGGCCGCCATGTCACGGCTCTGAAACTGGACTGGCCGTTATCGGCACTGCGTAGCTGGCGGGACGGTAAATCCGCTTATTTCGATCAGCGGGTTCCCGGCTTTCGGCTGGTAGGTTACCGCCGCGACGGCAAGTTATGGCTGCAAGTGATCCGGGAAAAAGCCCTGGCCCGGATGCGCCAGCAGTTGCGCCTCGATGGCGTTACCGGCCTGCATAATCGTGAAGGCTTTATTTTGCGCCTGGCCGAGCAGGATTGTAGTGCCAAGGTTCTGGCGCAACTGAATCTGAGCCGCTTTCGGCTGGTTAATGACAACCTGGGCCTGGAAGCCGGTGATGCGCTGCTCCGGGCTTTGGGCGACAGTATCAAAGGGGCTCTGCACCATGGTGAGTTTGCTGCCCGCCCGGATGGCGACACCTTCTGGTTACTGCTCAATGGCGATGACGATAAATGGCAGCCGCGCCTGGAAGCGCTGATCCGGGTGTTACATGACGCTATTAACCTGGCTGGCCATGAGGGCTTGCCGATCACTATCAAGGCCGGGGTGAGCGATTGTGACAGCGACCTGAGTGCCTGGGAATGGCTGCGCCGCGCCGATCTGGCCTGCCATCTGCCGTCAGATTTACCCTGGGTGCGCTTTAGTGCCGACCATCCGCTGCTACTGGAGCGGCATCAGGCGTCCCATTGGGCGCAAAAGGTCAGTGAAGCCATCCACAATGACGGTTTCCAGCTCTATTTCCAGCCACTCAAAGCATTGAAACCCCACACCGGGCCGATGCGGGTTGAGGTACTGGTACGGATGCTGGGTGAACATGGCGAGCTGGTCAGCCCGGGCCGTTTTTTGGGGGCTACCGAATATTTCCAGCTCACCTCGCGGCTTGACCGCTGGGTGATCAAGTCAGTGATCCGCTGGCTGAGCCGCCACCCGGAACTGCATGACCAGCTCATTCTGGCGGTCAACCTCAGTGGTGAAAGCCTGTCTGACAGCCGCTTTGCCTTGCTGATCCGCCGCTGGCTGCGTGACGCCGGCGTGCCACCGCGCATGCTGTGTATTGAGATCACCGAATCGGTGGCTATTCATAACCTGCGTGAAGCCAAACGCTTTATGGCGACGTTGCAAGAAGCCGGGG
Organism: Gallaecimonas aegicerasi; assembly: GCF_045291545.1. Taxonomy (GTDB): domain Bacteria; phylum Pseudomonadota; class Gammaproteobacteria; order Enterobacterales; family Gallaecimonadaceae; genus Gallaecimonas. The sequence goes on along the minus strand of NZ_CP149514.1, from coordinate 2,034,283 downwards.
TTCGCTTTGCCCTGGATGACTTCGGTAGTGGCTTTTCTTCGTTCCGCTACTTGCAGGTGTTGCCGGTGGATTACGTCAAGATTGACGGTGGTCTGGTGCAGGATCTGCTCAGCAGCCGCCGTGATCGCACCATTGTTCGTGGCATTGTGTCGGTTTGTCGGGTCTTGGGGTTGCCGGTGGTGGCGGAGTTTGTCGACAAGCCACAGCTACTGGAATATATCCGCCGCATTGGCCTGGACTACGCTCAGGGCAACCTGATTGGTCGCCCCTCGCGTCTCGATTTATTGCCGCTGGAATTGCAGCATCAGCAGGAAGAAGAGGCTATCTCAGACGGCGTCGAGGGCTCCTGAGACAATCGGCTTCTGGCCACGCTGGGCCTGCGGTTTGTGCAGGTAGGTTTTCATCTGCCGTTGCAGCTTTTGCACCATGTCAGACAGCGCTACGTAGCCGTCATTATGGCGGGCTTTGGCCACCAGCTCTCCATGGGGCAGGCCAATGGTGGCTTCCATCACTACGGCATTGCCGTCGCGGTCTATCACCACTTTCGGGTGAATAAGGTCTACGTCAAAACGTTCCAGTTTTCCCAGTTGTTGTTCGATACGTTGTTGCAGGGCAGCGGTGACAGGTTGGGTACGGCTGGTGATGTCGATACGCATTACAGACCTCCGTTACGCGTTGTATTCACTCTGTTCGACTTTCACGCTACGCCTTTTGTTCCAGGCTGTCATGTGATCTTTGTCACTTTTTTCCTGAGCTTGATATCGCGCAAACCGAACCGTGATTGGCGCATCAAAAGTGGTCTTTGGGGGCTTGTTTGGGCAACATAAGCAGAGCATAGTTGAGAGGATTTCACCCCCGTGCAGCAAACCCACATTCATGTTTTTCGCCTGATCCTCTGGCTGGCCGCCGGCGCCATGTTGCTGTGGCTGACCGTAGCCGGGCTACCTTACAACCTGCTGCACTTATCACTGTTCTGGGCCTTGCAGGGGCTGTTTTTGCTGGCCACCGCCAAGCAGCAGCGTTATTGGCTGCTGCTGATGCTCGACATGCTGCTACTCACCGCGCTGTTTGCCCTGTCGGGTGGCCGGGCTAACCCCTTTGTCAGTTTGTATTTGTTACCGGTGGTGATTGCCTTACTGGCGCAGCAGGAGCGCCAGGCCCTGCGGGTGGCATTGACCGCCGTGATTGGCTACAGCCTGCTGATGCTACTGCCGCTGGATCACGGCTGGCATGGCCGCGACCACTACTGGGGCATGTGGGCCAACGCTATGATGACGGTGCTGATCCTGCTGCTGTTTGCCGGCCGCTTGCGGCGGGTCATGAGCAAGCAGGACGAAGCCCTGCATACCCTGCGTGAACAGCAACTGCGCTCCGAGCAGGTGGTGGCGGTAGCGGCTCAGGCGGCGCTGGCGGCGCACCAGCTGGCCACGCCGTTGTCGGTGGCGCAACTGACGGCCGATGAATTGGCAGAAGACAATGCCGACCCACGGTTACAGGAGCTGCGCCGGGCCTTGCAACAAAGTGCCGGCCAGGTGCTGGCCATTCGCCAGGCCGCCGAGCCGCAACCGGCGGAAGCCATGGCGTTGGCGGCCATCATGGATGACTTGTTAGCGCGCTTTCGTATGTTGCACCCGGCCACGGTGGTAACAGCACCAGCCCTGGCACAGCAGCAGGTCAATAGTGACGCGACGCTGGTGCCAGCGCTTTTAAACCTCTTGGATAACGCCGCCCAGGTCAGCCAGCAAATTCATCTGAGCTGCGCAGATGGCGGCAGCCACTGGTTGCTGCGTATTGACGACGGTGGCCCCGGGCTTGGCCCGGAACTGGCGCGCCGGCTGGGCCAGCCGCTCCCTTCTGACCGCCATGACGGCCCAGGGTTGGGGCTGTTTCTGGCCCATGCCAGCCTGGAGCGGCTAGGGGGCTTTTTACGGGTACGAGACGGACAACTGGAAGTGGGGTTACAAAAAGGATGACATCGCTGCTGTTGCTTGAAGATGACTTGCCACTGGCCGCAACGCTGTCGCGTATTCTTGGCAGTAAAGGCTTTGTAGTGACACATGTAAGTGACACCGCGCAGTTATTGGCCAATGCCATGGCCTTAAAACCTGCGGTGGTGCTGCTGGACATGAAAGTGGGCGACAGCACCAGCTTGCCGCTGATTGAACCGCTCCGCACAGCACTGCCAACAACGCGTATTCTGGTGGTAACCGGCTATGCCGCCATTGCCACGGCGGTTGCCGCGGTGAAGGCAGGCGCCGATGATTACCTGCCTAAGCCACTGGACATGGCTTCTTTGCTGGCGGCCATCAACGGCGAAGATAACGACCCGGCCATGCTCAAACCGCTGCCCCCGGCACGGCTGGAGTGGGAACACATTCAAAAAGTGCTGGCTGAGCACGACGGTAATATTTCCGCTACGGCGCGGGTGCTGGGTATGCACCGGCGCACCCTGCAACGCAAACTGGCAAAAAAGCCGGTAAAAGGAGACTGACAGATGACCAAAGTCTGGGACGGTTTTATCCGCAGTTACCATTGGGCGCAGGTGGCGCTGATCGGCGGTTGCTGGTGGAGCGCCGAACAAGGCGAGATGGTTTGGCACCAGTGGCTGGCCATGACCCTGATGGCGCTGTGGGGGGCGCGGTTGTACTGGGGCTTTTTTGGCTCAGAAAGTGCCCGCTTCAGTGCTTTTGTCAAAGGTCCGAAAGCGATACTGGCGTTTGCCCGGAGCATGTTGACGGGAAAACCACAACCGATGCTGGGCCACAATCCGCTGGGGGCGGTGATGGTACTGCTGATGTTGCTGGTGCTGGCCGGGCAAATGGCTACCGGGCTTTTTGCCAGTGATCAGATCTTCACCGAAGGGCCGCTGTACAGCACCGTCAGCGAGGCGGTATCGGACAGCCTGACCCGGCTGCACCACCTGAACTTCAACCTGCTGCTGGCGCTGATTGCACTGCACCTGCTGGCGGTAGCCTGGCACAGCTTTAAAGGCGAAAAGCTGGTGCCAGCGATGTTCACCGGCCGCAAACCGCTCAATGCTACCGCCCCGGTGATGAAACCGCTGTGGCAGGTGTGGCTGGTTTTTGCCTTGCTGTGGGGCGGGCTCTACCTGTGGTGGGGTAGCCAGCTTTAAAAAAACGGCCTCAAAGGGCCGTTTTTTATGGCTTAAAAACGGTAGCTGAGGGTTAGCTGGGCATTGCGGGGTTTACCGTACAGGTACTGGCTGAAAAAGCTCACCTGGCTGTAATAGGTTTTATCCAGCAGGTTGTTGACGTTCAGCTGCAATGACAACTGCGGCGTCAGGGCGTAACGGCCCATCAGGCTGACCAGCGCATAAGCGCCTTGCTTGAGCTGGTAGCTGGCGCCGGTGACCGGGTTAGTGCCGTTGTAGTAGATGCGGTCTTGCCAGTTAACACCGCCACCGACAGTCAGTTGCGGCAAAGCGCTGAAGTTATAGGTGCTAAACAGCTTAAACTGGCGCGTCGGTTGGTCGGTATTCACGGCCACCCCGGCGGCGTCTTTGGCCAGGTACTGGGTATAGCCGGCGTTGATGTTCCAGCCATCTACCGGTTGCCCTACTACTTCCACTTCAAATCCTTTACTTTCAGTACCTTGCGCTGCCAGGTAAGCCTGATTGATAGACCCCGGCACGGTGTAACCAGGGTCGGTTTGGGCCAGATTGTCCTGTTGGATATCAAACAGGGCGACCGAGGTGTGCAAGCGGTCGTGCAAGAAGCGGCTTTTTACGCCAATTTCGCTGGCTTTGCCTTTGAGCGGGTCCAGAAAGTTGCCGTCACGGTCCTGATAGTTCTGCGGCTGGAAGATCTCGGTATAGCTGGCGTAGAGCCGGTGGTGCGCGTTCAGGTCATAAAGGGCGCCGGCATAGGGCACAAAAACGCCGCTGTCGCCAAAGTCCAGAGTGGTGCCGTAGCTGACACCGTCACGGCGCCAGTTGGATACCCGGCCGCCGACAATCACCTTAAAGCGCTCAGTCAGGTTCAGGCGGCTGGCTGCATAAAGGCCTTTTTGCGTGGTGGTTTGGTCCTGGGCAACGGTGCCGCTGCTGGCCCAGTCCGGCTCCGGGTAACTGCTGCCACTCCAGTGGTTGATGTCACTGGACAATAAGTCGTAGCCACTGGCGGCAAAGGCATCGGCTTTGGCGTTCTGCTTGCTGTACAGCAGGCCGGTGACAAAGCTGTTGTCCATGCCTAAGAGCCGGTAATCCCCTTGCAGTTGCATATTGATGCTGCCCTGCTTGCTGGTGCCGGAAGAGCGGTAAGGGTAAGCGCTCAGTGCGCCGGTGCTGGTGTCAACAGTGCCAAAAAGGTACAGCAACTTGGTATCGGCGCTGTAGTTCATCTGGTTAAGGTTCAGGGTCCATTGCCAGCCATTACTGAAGGTATGGATGAGGTTGGCAAAAGCGCTTTTGTTAATAGTTTGCCAGCGGGTCCAGTCGGCGGTGGTGGTGCTGCTGCGGTCAAAATGGCTGGGGCTGCCGTCACTGTAAAAACTGGCCAGGCCGCCCCAGAAAACCCCTTTGGGCTGGTTTTTCTGGTAGCTAAGGCCCAGTTGCAGCAGGGTGTCGGTACTGAGATCGGCATCCAGGGCGCCGTACAGTACGGTGGTTTTGTTGTGGTAGCTGTCAGTAAAGGTATCGCCTTCATCATACTTGGCCACCAGCCGCCCCCGCACCGAGCCATCGGTATTCAGGCCATTACTGACATCGGCGGTGAGCTGGCGGTTGTTCCAGCTGCCAATGCCGGCGCTGGCATAGCCGCGCAAGTCACTGTAGGTGGCGTGTTTGCGCACCAGGTTAATGGAGGCCGACGGGTTACCGGCGCCGGTGAGCAGGCCGGTGGCGCCGCGTACAAATTCAATGCGCTCATACAAAGCGGTATCAATGATGGTTTCACCGGAGTCACCGGCCAGGCTCCACGACAGCGGCACGCCGTCTACCTGATAGTTACTGATCTCAAAGCCGCGTGACTGAAAGGTATTACGCACGTTATCTACTTGGCTGCTGGACACACCCACGGCAGCATTGACCACATCCAAAATGGTATCTAAGTGCTGATCCTGAATACGGTCTTTGGTGATCACACTGACCGACTGTGGCGTTTCTTGTAGCGTCAGGCCCAGGCCGGTGGCGGTATCAATCACCTTGCCAATGGTGTAGTGGCCGGTAACGGTGATCCTTTCTGGCTGCTCGTGGCTGTGCTGCTCGGCATCCTGGTTTTTGTCAGCAGCCTTTGCCTGGGGAGTTAACGCCAGTGCCACCGCGGTGGCCAGGGGAAGTACAGCAAAAGTAGGGTAGTGCATTGTTTTTACATCTCAATCGCAACAGGGGACTGAGAATATAATGGCAATGATAACGATTATCAATACGGATGTGTATTAAAAAGGGAGCCACCGTCTGGGTGGCTCTTGCTATTAGCGGTTTTTAAAGTCGCTATGGCAGGCTTTGCAGTTCTTGGCGGTAGTCAAAAAAGCCGGCTTGATCACATCCATTTGCCCGGTTTCGGCTGCCTTTTCCAGGTTGGCCGCATCATTTTGAAAGTGCGTCAGGTGTTTTTTAAACTCGTCCATGTTCTGCCAGACGGCTTCTTTAGCCTTGGTTTTACCCTTGTCTGAGCCGGGGTAGAGGAAGCCTTCCAACGGCATCTTAGACAACGCAGCCAGGCTCTTGGCCCGGTACAGGAAGGTGGCTTCATCAAAGGGCGCTTTACCCTTGACCATGGCCCCCATTTCACCAAAGTGCGCCGCTACCAGGGTAAACACGGACTGGCGGTAGTGAATGGCATCGTCTTTGTTATCAAAAGCCTGTGCTGCCGGGGCCAGTGCCAGCAGTAGAGCCAGGGCCGGTAATTTCATTGGTTATCTCCATGTAAACAATGTGGTGTTTTGGTTAATTTAACACTCTTCCGGCCACAATCAACTGCTGCTTTGCTAGCCAGCTGGCGCTTGGAGTCGGCGCCTGGGCTCTGTTATACTCCCACTCTACTTTGGGGCCGATTTGGATTCGACGGGGATCACGAAACCCAAGGTGCATGCCGAGGTGCGGTTGGCCTCGTAAAAAAACCGCAAACTAATAGTCGCAAACGACGAAAACTACGCACTCGCTGCCTAATAAGCAGTAGAGAGCCCTTCCCCCTTAGCCCGCCTGTCGGCTTTGGATCAGGAAGGTCAAACCAGACAGGATCGCGTGGCGGCTTCGCCTGGAGCCAAGACGTTAAAACCAATCAGGCTCGCTACCTGACAGCCTGTCGACCGGCGTTCTACGTAGTTAACTAAAAGATCGACTAAGCATGTAGTACCGAGGATGTAGGGTTCACGGACGGGGGTTCAAATCCCCCCGGCTCCACCAAACAAACAAAAAGGCCACCGTAAGGTGGCCTTTTTGTTTGTTTGAAGGTATTGGTGGTGTGAATGAACCCCACGGGTTCACCAATCGGCAGGATAGCCGATTAGCACAGCGCGTAGCGCTGCCCGCAGGGCGAGCACCAGGGATGGTGCGAGTGAAATCCCCCCGGCTCGGCTTCCGTTAGGAAGCCTCAGCTAACACAAATCGTGATGGCCCGAGTCACCAGTTTGCCGGGAACAAACTGGAACAGCCGCAGGCTGGCCCCGAGCGCAGCGAGCGGGTGAGGCGCAAGGACGCGCCGAATAAATCCCCCCGGCTCGGCTTCCGTTAGGAAGCCTCAGCTAACACAAATCGTGACGGCCCGAGCCACCAGTTTGCCGGGAACAAACTGGAACAGCCGCAGGCTGGCTCCGTGCGTAGCGAGCGGGTAAGGCGCAAGGACGCGCCGAATAAATCCCTCGGATATATACAAGATATGACCTAGGCTCGGAGTGAGATAGAAATCACTTAGTAAGAAAGGGATTGATAATTCAAAACGGAGGTATATTTCTGGATTTAAGCGCACCACATAAACTAAAGAGACATCCCTGCGCCATTATGCTTCAACCAAGAAACATGTTTTTGATAGTCCGGCATGACTTTATCAACCAAATTCCAAAAAGAAGCACTATGATTTCGCTCAATGCGGTGAGCAAGCTCATGCACTACGATGTAATCCAGGACTGCGAGTGGTGCCATCAGGCAACGCCAATGAAAGTTGAGGTCGCCTTTTGGTGAGCACGAGGCCCAGTGGTGCTGAAGCTCCATGACTCGGATTGCACGATAATCCACTCCTAGCTTTGGGGCGAAATGCTCTACCCGTTTACTAATGCGAGATAGCCCTTTGGTGCGATAGAAGTGTTTGAATAGCTCGCTACCATATTCCGCTTTATCACGGCGCATCAGGAAGTAACCATTTTTCAGGACCAAATCTTCTTTCTGCTCGTCCACCAGCTTTAAGCGATAATTACAGCCCAGGTAGGGGAAGCCCTCACCGCTAACGAACTCCCGCTCGACTTTGGTGCGGTTAAGATCTTCCCACTCAGCAAGATTGCGATAAATCCAGCTCCGTTTTTCTTCAATGATGCTCTCTACTTTTTCAATATCGTAATTTTCAGGCGCAAGCACAGTAACACTCCCGTCCCGTTCGATAAAAATGCTGGTGGTCTTTCGCTTGCTCTGTTTCAAGCTGTATGTGATATCTTTGTATTGCATTAGTGATATTTTTTCTTATCTTGCTTTGGTGAATTGCAGTCACGAAGCTGCTTTAGCGCTTCATCTACCAGCAACTGCTCTTCCGTTCGGGTAATTCCATATTTCGCTTCATCTTGCCCTCGTTCAGCTCGATTCCGCTCTACTGAAGCTGGAAACTCGGACACAACCCGCTCTCCTCTAGATAGAAAACTCTTTATTGGTTGTCGTCCTTGCGTGACTGCCAGCTCTATAACTCTAATGACTCCAGAAGACATTATTCCTACAGCAAGATCGTAAATAAAACTCCCTCTAGCTGTACTTTTAAGAGCGACAATCGGCCTTTCTTCTAAATCTGGGAAAGAGAGCCCTGATTGAATTGTGAGGATAATATCGACTAAGGCTTCGCGAACATCATCTGCAAACAAATTAAACTGCTTTCGCACCTCATACGGCAGTGTTGAATGGTCTTCTTCGTTTTCTACATAATTAATATCAGTAGCGATCTTAATCAACGCTAACTCATAGAAGCTCTCATATTGCTCTAGTTCATGGGCAAGATACAAATCAACGCCATCCAAATCATATTTCAGCATGGATAAATCTGGCTGCTCACTGATTTGTCTCTGCAACGATTTAGGATCTATAGCACGAAGTTTTTCGATAACTTCATCGATACGGTGGTTCAACGCCTGATCGGACAGAATCAAAAGCTCCCGTCTACGCGCCAGAGCCACCACCTCAATCGTTAGCTGTTCACGTGCGTCTTTCAATTGCGGTACTTTACTGAGAATAAAGCGTTTTTTTATGCGTCCTCTCAACTCAGACACTAAGTCCTCACGCTCCCAGAAATCCAGGCTGCTGATATTCTCGCCTAGCTCTTCCATGATGGCGTCGACACAAGCCTTCACCTTGTTCAATTCTTTAACAGGCTCGTCACTTGGGAATGCAATGCTGACAATCAGATCGAAGAATGGATCGGCGATTTGAGCATTTGGGCCTCGTCCCGCGTCGATTTCATCTCGCAAAGCGCCCAGTTCTAAGATCATTTGTTCCCAGTTGCCTGAGTGCTTTTTGATTATGTCATCCAGCTTCTCACTCATTTTTTTGTGAAATACTGGGTCATCATCCGCATTCACTTTGCAGTGCTTACGAATGGCGTGTTCCATCTCACTGGCTTGCGCTTGTAAATCCGGCTCTTGACCTATATGTGTCATAAACGCATTACTGAAAAGGTCAATCGGTTCAATTTTAGGGTTAATACCCAGGCTAATTAGATGTTCGTTCACAAGGTGACGAATTTTTGCGCCCACGCCTTGGAAGCTCATGCTGTCATCTTGATAACGCTGGCGCGCTTTCGCTTGCATATGCACAAACTGGTACATCGGGGTTTTGTATGAGTCAGCCAAGGAGCTCGGCATAATGATGTCCATGCTTTGAAGAAACTTCTTCAAGAACACGTTAAAACTGTCACGCTGGCGAGGATCTTCTAAAACTGCGATCGCTTGCAGCTGAACTTGATAGTGCTCATCGACACTAAGCTTCTGATTCACAAACGCTTCAATGTTGTGAACCTTGAGCTCGGTAAACAGCTGAAGCAATCGGCGGTAACGGCTTTCCAAAACCGGCACTTCGCTATCAATGTTTTGCAAGCTTTCCAGAATGTCGTCTTGATCATCTTGTGAGTACATCGACAGTGCATCTCGCAGGTGATGAGCCAGACCAATATAATCGACGATATACCCACGCTGCTTTTCTTTCGCAGTGCGGTTCACACGGGCAATGGTTTGCAGCAAGTTATGCTCTCGCAACTTTTTATCGAGATACATCACCTGTTCAATGGGCGCATCGAAGCCCGTTAACAGCATGTCGCAGACAATCAAGAAAGCGACGCCGGTATTTGGCTTGCTGTGATCAAACTTCTTTTTGAAGCTCTCGACGGCTTTTAGCTCTTTGGCTTGCTTTCTGGCATAGGTGAAAGACGCGGCTTCATTGGTGTCATCACTGGAAATCACTACCGCCGTTTTCAATAACTCAAGGCGTTCAAGCCAGGCTTTATCGATACATTGCTCTGTCTGCTTTTTATATAAGCCAATTTCTTTCGCCAACGCTTTTTCAATGTAGGTTTGGTAATGAATCGCTGCTTGCTTGGAAGAGCACACCACCTGAGCTTTAAAGCCTGCTGGTAAAATCTTCCGTATATAGTGTTTTACTAGGTCCTCAGCAATTGCTTCAATGCGCTTTTCTGCTTCAAGAATATCCCCTTCTGCACCGTACTTTTTACGGATCTCTCTTAGCTCTTCTTCTGTTCTGTCCGCAAAGAGATCTTCAAATTTGGTATCAAACCCCGCTTTATCGTAAATCGCACTGTCAGCGGTTTTACCTTCGTAGAGAATTTTTAACGTCGCACCATCATCGACGGCATCCTGAAGCTTGTATTTATCGATATAGGCTTTTTCCTGGCTAACGCCAAAACGCTTCCAGGTTGGATAAGTGTGGTGGTCAGCGATAAGCGGCGTTCCCGTGAACGCCACGCGAGTTGATTTTGGGAAAGCATCAAACAGGTTGTCTGAAAGGCTGGGACGGTCTTTTCCGCCTCGTTGGGTACGGTGCGCTTCATCCACCAAGATCAATACTTTTTCACCGGCATTGATCACGCCGAAAGGTCGATGCATGACGATTTCAGCATCAAAATCCGCTTCTAGCTCTTCAATGCGTTCAACGTCACCTGCTTCTTTTGCTTCTGCGAGATGCTTAGATAACAGCTTACGAACGGATTCCGGCAGGAAGCTGCTGTCTTGCTCTCGGAACTTATGCACCATCACCATGTTAGTGTTCGAGGTGTCGTTCGCCAGCTTCTCCTTTGCATCCTTGGTGCTCTTGATCTCAACGACCGTATCCCCAATTAACGCTGCGGTATTGGTCAGTTGCTCTTCAAGGTCACTCCGGTCGTTGACCATCAGTACCTTGTAACTTTTCAGCTCTGGATGGCGACGAAGCTTACGCACCAAGAACACCATGGTCAGGCTTTTTCCGCTTCCCTGGGTATGCCAAACCACGCCTGAACGTTGAATGCCCGTTTCGCCCTGCTCCATACGCTCAATGATTTTCTGCACCGCGCGAAATTGCTGGTATCGGCAAATCACCTTTACACGTGGACCGTTGTCAGTATCCATAAACAGGGTAAAACAACGGGTGATATCAAGCAGCCGTTGTGGGTGGAGCATGCCTTGAACGAGCTTTTCCTGGCTGCGATGGGTGCCAATTTCTGGTGCAATATAAGGCTCAGTATCGGGGTAGATGGTTTTCCAGTTGAAGTAATAATCTTCATTCGATGTGATGGTGCCCACTTTGCAATTATCACCGTAGGTGCTGATCATCAACTGGTTGGTAAAGAACAGAGCAGGTTCACCTTCGCGCAGTTTACTGTGTTCAGGCTCGCGCAAGTCTGCATAGCGGCGCAATTGGTCAATGCCTGCTGCCATTGGGTTACAGCAATGCTGTGACTGTTCTTTACACTCAATCACCACCAGCGGCAGGCCGTTGACGAACAAAACAATGTCAGGGCGAATGTGCTCTTTCCCCAACCCAGGCGTATCAACGCGAAACTGATTGATGGCGGTGAAGGTGTTATTGTCCCAGTTATCAAAATCAATCAGCTGAACAACAGGATCTTCTTCGCCTGTCAGTTCATTGCGGTCGAGCTGCCATTTGTGGAGACGGCCAATAAACTCTTCATTAGCCGCCAGTAATTTGTGAGTACCAAAGTCTGTGGCATCATCGAGCAAGACATCCAGTTGGTTATCTGTCACCCAGGGCTTACCGTCATCAGTGGTGTTGATGCGATGTACTGCGGCTTTAAAAATGTCTTTTAAGATGACTTCACGAAAAGAGCTGCGAAAGCTGGTGGTTGGGTCGGTAGGCACACCTTGCCCTAAATCCGTCACCTCCCAGCCCATGCTTTTAAGCTGGTTTAGCAGCGGCTTTTCAACCAATTGGTACTCTGACATTGTTTGATATCCTTATTACTAACAGCAAAGCATTGCCCTGCTGCCATATTTTCATTTGCGTAATCTATGCGGGTACTGAGACTTTGCCTGTTAAGAGGTCTTGCATTAGGCCGGACTTTTGGGCGTTCAATTTCTTTAGCTCATCTTTACTCGAGCTAAGCAGGCCATCAACACTTTGAAGTCTGCTCTCAATTTCTTCTTGCTCTTCAAGCGCCGGGTTTGCAACCGGAAAGGCTTTTAATTGTGTCGAATTAATTGAAGCCAAGTTAGTGGACTGTTTTGAATTAAGAACAAAGTAATGCTTACCAAAAGATGAGGCTGACCAATATGCCAAATAATCAAACCGTAGCTTTCGAGTATCGGCTCGAACCCTAAACACGTGATTTTGATGACAGCATCCTGGGATTTCTTCTCTCCACACTGTACCCCTACCTAGCTTGTCAAAGTCTCCACCTTCGTTCATCAGTACATCACCATATTGCAGAACATATTTATCCGCATCTACTTCAGGAACAGCAATACTCTTCACTTCCGATAAATCCAAGTAGCCATCTTGAACATTCGCTACACGTAAATAAGGAACAAGTACAGTTCGCACTCCCGACAAATCTTTCCCAAGAGTTATTCCAGAAGCAATCGATGCTAGATCTCCTAACACCTCAACACCCCACCCCTTCGGCAACATCCCCAATGGCGTCTTATGATAAAGCTCTGGAGCATCTTCAAACGTTGGACGAAGGGCTTTGGTTTCTGGGTCGATACCTCGGCTAAACAAATCTGCCATCATGCCTTGCTTGATAGCAGTGTATTTGTCGATGAGGGCTTGAGTGGCGTCGATTTGGTTGTCGATTGTCTTTAATATGCCTCCAATTTTTTCCCGTACGGGTAACGTAGGGAATGGAATCCACAGCTTCTTTACATCACTACTATTTATTGCTGGATAATTCGAACCAACGGCAACTCTTTGTATCTGTTGAGATATCACTTCTGACAACAAACAAGCATAAATGTACTGCTGATCATACTCATTGCCAGGGCTTAAAACGGCAAAACCAGTGGACGCTACTGTGGGGAAGTCACTGCCTTTGAACATCGCAAAGGATTTCAAGTTTGGCCTTACTGTTGACATTAAAATGTCAAAATCCCTTAAAACTCGGCGAGCCCGGCTGGGTGCTTCAGAAAACTGGTAAGTTTCTAATTGTTCAGAAATGTAACCAGTACTAACTGATGAAATGTCGATGTAACAAAAGCTAAACTTAGAATCGGTACGCCCAGATAAACTTTGTTGGTCAATTTCGGTAATTTCACCAAGCTGACGCCAACTCCAGCCACTCGGAAGCTCAGAGCCTACGCAGAAATCACTCATAGCCAAGCTCCTTCATAAAGCCAGCTAATTTGCTCGCTTCCTGCTCTCGCTTGGCAATGATGCTTTTGGCGGTAACTTGGTATTTACGGTGTAGGTTCTCGATTGCAGCGATACGGTCAAGCAACAAGGCACGCACATAGCTTTGGTATTGGCGATCTAACTCGGTTTTGAACCGCTCCAGAATCAACATTTTCGCCTGTTCTAGTGTGATTGCCGCTCGGGCAGCCTCAAGCAGTTCATCACGGCGTTTTTCGGTTTCCTTGATTTCTGCTTTCAGTTGCTTCAATTCATCTTCCAACGCTTTGTGTGCTGCAAGCTTGCCTTCAATTGCAGATGCTTCAGCAGCCGCCATTGCGCCTTTTCGCGCGTGCTCTTTTATCAGCTCAAGGTTATCTAACTGAACGCCGAGTTCATCCGCGAGCGCAAGAATCTCGCTATGAACAGCAAAGTTCAGCTCTTTAGCCGTTAGTCCTTTAGAAAAATCCCCTTGCTTGGTGCCTTTTGGAAGTTCAGCACTGTTTTTCAGTTGGATAAACGCATCTTTGATCTGGGCTTTCAGCACTGCCAGGCTGGTTTTGATCGTCGCTTTGTGATCTTTTAGCTCGTATTTAAGCTGTTTAACATACTCAGACGGCAGCGCAGGGTTTTCATCGGTCGGCTCGTAGTCTTCTTCATCGGCTGCATCAACAAAGGCTTGTAGCTCAGTGATACGCGCTTGTTTGATCTCCAGCTCTTCCACCACATCCGCGCACTGGCTGGCAAACAGCACTTCGTCTGGAATGAGCTCTGCATTCCAGCCGCTTGCAGCAACAGATTTAAAATCGGCTTCCAATGTTTTAAACCAATCTGCTAACGCACCACGCACCTTGTATTGGTTGAGCAGTTTGATCGGCATTAGGTGCTTTTCAATGGTGTTCAGAGATTCACGGCGCAGTGCAAATACACCTTCATCACCGAGCTTTTTGTCCCCCAAAGCTTCAAAGCCAGCAAAGTCTTTTTTCCAATCATCCAACACGGTTTGGAAATCCGTATGTTTTTTCAATACTGCTGGGTAGTTTTCAATGTGCGGCTTAAGCGATGATAGCGCTTCAAATTCTTCAGAAAAGTCTTGTAACTCGTTGTTAGAACGTGGAACGAACAGGCTTTCTTTCAAGCCTGGGTAATCATTCCAAGTGTTTTGCAGCGCATTAATTTCTTGGGTTGGAATACCGCCATTTAAGTGCGCTTTAACGTTTTGAGGCTCAGGTGCAGGGCTGTTATCGACATAGCGGCGAATATTGAGGTTGTAACCTTCACGCGCCAGTTCGTCTTTATGAACCAAACGCGCATATTTTTCGACGCCCGGGTGCTTTTCATCTTCCAGCATCGCTTTGTAGACGCTGGTGATTTTCTCAATATCTTCAGGGCGTAGGCTGTTTTGGTTTTTGCCCTCACGATATTCACGGTCAGCGTTAATAAACAGCACTGAGTCACGGTTTTCACGCCCTGCTTTGTTTAGCACCAACACACAGGCTGGAATGCCCGTACCGTAGAACAAACCTTGCGGCAGACCAATCACGGCTTCAAGAATGCCACGCTCAATAAAGTCTTGGCGGCAAGTACGCTCTTCTGCGCCACGGAACAATACACCATGAGGCATTACCACAGCAGCTTTACCGTTCGCTTTAAGCGAGGCCACCATATGCTGCACAAACATCAAGTCTGCTTTTTTACCAGACTCTGGCATAAAGGTGTTGAAGCGTTCTTTGAGCTGCATATCCGCTTTCTTGTAGTTTTGTGAAAACGGCGGGTTGGCAATTACGCGGTCGAAAGGACGCACTTCACCATCTTTGGTTCGGTGCAGTGGTGTGGCTAGCGTGTCACCATTTTCAATGTCTGCACCACCTGTTCCGTGCAAGATCATGTTCATCTTACAGATAGACCAGGTGCCGCCATTGTCTTCTTGGCCGAACAGGTGAATTTTCTTAACGTTGCCGCCCGTTTCCTGCACGTAATTGCGACTTTGGATCAGCATACCGCCCGAACCACAGGTGGGATCGTAAATCTCCATGCCTTCTGCAGGCTCAAGAATTTCTACCAGCAAGCGCACTACTTCGGCAGGGGTGTAGAACTCACCACCTTTTTTGCCTGCACTGTCAGCAAAGTATTTGATCAGGTATTCGTAGGCTGCGCCCAATAGATCGGGGAATTCGAAATCATCATTTGAGAGTGGGATGCTGTCAAAGTGCTGAATAAACTCAACCAGACGCTCATCAGGTATAGGCTTTTTACCCACCTTACGGTTGAAGTTAATGTGCTTGAGTACGCCTTCCAAGCCTTTCTTGGTATTGCTTTCTTCCAATGCTTCCAGTGCTTTGTTAAGCCCAGAGCCTACGTTGGTTTTCAAGTGCTTGAGGTTTTCCCAACGCGCTTTTTCAGGCACGTAGAAGTCGAACTGTTCTTCGTCTTCCAGCAAAAGCTCGATTTCATCATCGTCATGCCCTTCTGCTTTAAGCTCGCTGACTTTTGCTTGATAGTCTTTATGGAATTGGTCCGACATACGTTTAAGGAACAGGATGCCGAAAATGTACTCCTTGTATTCGGAAGCATCCATTTTGCCTCGAAGGATGTCACAGGCTTTGAATAGCTTGCTAGAGAGTTTGTTTAGCGTCAGTTTTTGCATAGTTTTTATAAATTATTTTTGTTCCGTCCGTACGGAAAATTTGAATTCGATAATCACTTAGGCTTAGAGGGTAATGCTTGCCAACAGGCTACTCACCTGCACTTTTTTGCTTCTCAATCCAGGCTTCGAGATCTTCACGTTTGAAGCGCCATGAGCCACCTACTTTAAAGCCAGGTAATTTGCCTTCACTAGCTAGTCTATATGCCGTCTTCTCTGCGAGCTTTAGGTAAGTTGCAACTTCTTTTAATGTTAATATTTTATCTATCATTTCAACGTTTTAGCTCTCACAGGAGCCATGAATGATTTTGATGTTGAGAGAATATGGGAAAATTGGGGAATAGGCAATCTTATTGATCGCAATATGGGATGAAATTCATACAGTCCAGCTTTTTCGGGAGGAAAAGTTTGTCTAAATAAGGGCATTCTTTCCTTAATTCGATAAGGAAACGCAGCCCTTAGTTGATTGGACGAACAGGCATGCTGAGGCTTTAAGTCGCCTTACGTAAGCAGGCACCTTTACTGAACACAGCGCAGAGCTTGGTATGGCGGTTCGAAAGGCGGCCAGCCAAGTTCTGTAGTTGTTCGTATTCCCCTGCCGTACTCGGGTGGTCATACCTCTACCTTACTGGCTGTTCATTTTTTAACAGTGGTGCCGATAGGTACGAGATGGCCTTGAATTATGCTCTCTCGACAAAATTAATCTATGTGATTGATATTATTGAGTTCGTGAACTATAGCGAGTGGGGAGGAGAGCATGAAAAAACAGCGTGGCGTCTACTATAGTTAATGCTCGCTTCGGTGCGAGTGCGGCAAGGCTTACGGTTGATTGGATTGTTCAACCTGTGGCATCGCGGCGATGGTGCCCATCAACAGTGATGGGGCTGGTTATAGTTGGGGGGAAGGATCGACCATGAATATTAATGATTTCACCATTCGTACCAAGTTCTCCATCCCATTACTGCTCATTGTCATACTGACGTTACTGATCAGTTTTCTGAGTCTTACCGGGAACAGCCGTTTGTCAGCAGACACGCAGCGTTTGTCAGGTGTTTTTTTAGAGGCGGTTGATACCGGCCTTAATGCCGATCGGGACCTTTATCAGGCTCTGACCGCCAGTCAAAGTTATATTCTCAAGAAAAGCGAGGGTAACAACGATACCGCGAAAGAGCGCCAGGATTTCAATGAAAATGCTCAGCAGGCGCTGGATCGCATGCACAAGGTACTGGCGTTAGTGCAGGATTACCCGGAGATCCTTTCTGCACAAAAAAGTTTTGAAGAGGATTATCAGACATGGCTTAAGTCAGCTAACAAGGTTTTTGTATTAGCTGATGAAGGCAATATTAAACAAGCCACTGCTTATAACAGCTCTGAGGTAATGGCGAACTTCAGTAAGCTTCGCCAACATTACGATGAAATTGGCGCCAAGGTGAAAATGGTCGCTGATCAAGTAGCCAAACAAGCGAAAAGTGCCGCGGAAACCCAAAACACTATTCTGGTTGTCGTTATTTTATTAGTGATTGCCGCTTGTATGGTGAGCATTTTATTTGGGCCCAAACTGGTCACAACCAGGGTGAATCATCTGGATAAAATGATCGCTACCATTAGCGAAGGCGAAGGGGATTTGACTGGCCGCCTGGATGCTAGTGGTAAGGATGAGTTGTCGCGGCTGGCCGGTACCTTTAACGGCTTGATTGGCAAACTTCAGCAGCTTATCGGCACGGTTAAATCTGATGCTCAATCCCTTGACAGCACAGTGATAAAACTAAATGAGTCGGCGGATAAAAGTCAGCATATTTCCAACGAACAAAATAGCAGCCTCGATCAGATTGCCACGGCGGTAAACGAATTGAACCATGCCGTTCATGAGGTGGCGAATAACTCACAAACGGCATTGGCCGAAACCCGCAATGCCAAAGAGAAAGCTTCCAGTTCCTCGAAGGTAGTAGGGCAGTCGGTAGACAGTATCAATGAATTATCAACAGCGGTGACATACGCCAGCGATGTGATCAGTAAACTGGCGAGCGAGTCAAAAAACATTGTGCAGGTATTGGATGTGATTCGTGGAATCGCTGAGCAAACCAACTTGCTGGCGTTGAATGCGGCCATTGAAGCGGCCCGTGCCGGGGAGCAGGGGCGGGGGTTCGCGGTTGTGGCTGATGAAGTAAGAACCCTGGCCAGCCGAACCCAGCAATCCACAGAAGATATTCAGCGGATGATTGTCGGCCTGGAAAATGGCGTTAGCGATGCCGTTAATGCCATTGAAACGGGAACCAATCAGCTTGATAACGTTGTGCAGTTATCTGCTGATATTCAGACGGCCTTACAACATGTTGATGATGCGGTCTCCACGACCAACGACATGATTTACCAAATTGCCACCGCCACAGAAGAACAGAGCTTGGTGGTAGATGAAATTAATCGCAATGTCACCACGTTGAATGGCTTGTCTCAGCAAAGTTTGACGCTCACCCAGAACACCAAACAGGTTTCTGATCATTTATCCGGCATAGCCAGTGGCTTAAGCGGCAATGTGGGGCGCTTCAAGGTTTAACCGGCTCAGTAAACAAGCGGCGCCGCTTGTTTGCTGATAACGGCGCTCTTTGCACTGCCCTGGCTTCTTGCCTGCCATTCTAAAAACCGGCCTTTTTGGCCGGTTTTTCTTATTCAAGGGGTAAATGCCCGGTTTTTACCAGGATCACGGTTTCCTGTTCCACATAAGGGTGGTGGGCGCTCAGGTGCGGGCTGCGTAGCCAGGTGCCGGTCGGGTAGTGGCCGTGTTCATCACAAAATTCGCCACTGAGCACCAGAATTTCTTCGCCGCCAAAATGGCGGTGGGGCTGGAAGCGCTCGCCAGCGGGCCAATGCACCAAAGCGGTGTGGGCGGCCTCAAAGCTGTGCAGCGGCATCACCTTGAGGCCCCCCTGACCTGGTAGCCATTGGCTGCTGCGGGTATCAATACGTACCTGCTGCAGGTCATCCGGGGCAAAGTGGTTTAGCTTCACAAACAGGGTGCAGCCTTCTTTACTAAACGGGGCATGGTGGCTGCCAGGGGGGTTACGAATATAGCTGCCGGCGCCGTAATGGCCGGTTTCGTCAGAGAACACCCCGTCCAGCACCAGAATTTCTTCGCCCAGCGGGTGCTTATGCTCGGCAAAGGCGGAGCCTGGCGCGTACTGCACAATGCTGGTGGTGTGGCCAGACTCCTTGGCTTCGCGCTCCAGCGGCTTGCGCATCACCCCGGCTGCCGGGCTGGGTAGCCAGGCCATGCTGGCGGTTTCAATGGCCAGCCGCTGGCTAAAGTCCATGTTCAGTTTTTCGCGATACATTGCATTGCCTCTGTGGTTTGTTCTTCAGGCTGGCTACTGGCTGGCCAAGGCGTTGGCCAGAGCTTTGGCGGCGGCCTGAGCTATCTATGCGCGGGCGGTTACCTTAGATCACGCCACCCTGTTGATACGACAGCGGCGCGCCTGCTGATAAGAGCGCGTGGCGCCGGCGGGCGATGAAAAAAGCCACCTTGGGGTGGCTTTTACGGCTCAGGGCCAACCTTACGCCAGCTCGGTAAACACTTCCGCTTCCGGCAGCCGGGACTTGGGCAGCTGGGCGTTGAAGTCGTCCGCTTTGCGGTAGCCAAAAGACACCACGGCAACGGCGTTAAAGCCTTTTTCACGCAGGCCAAACTCGGCGTCCAGGGCGGCGGTGTCTACGCCTTCCATGGGCACGGCGTCAATGCCAAGGGCAGCAGCGCCCAGCAGCACGGTACCCATATTGAGGTAAAGCTGCTTTTCCATCCAGTGCTGGGCATCTTTGCCGTCGTAGCGGTGCAGGTTTACGAACAGCTCGCGGGCCGCACGTACGCCGGCTTTATGTTGTGCTTCGACAAAGCGGCCGTCGGCCTCTTCCTGGGCCAGCAGGTGTTCCAGGTAGTCGTCGCTAAGCTGGCTGCGGGCGCAAAAAACCACCACATGGCTGGCATCGAGCACTTTGTTTTCATTGAACTGAAAGTTGCCTTGCGCGCCTTTGGCAATACGCGCTTTACCGGCTTCGGTGTTGGCAATAATAAAGTGCCAGGGTTGGGAGTTGACGCTGGATGGGCTAAAGCGCAGCAGGGCTTTAAGCTGGGCGAAGTCCTCGTCGGTAATGGTTTTTTGCGGGTCAAAAGCCTTGGTGGAATAGCGGCGCAGGGCTATATCGGTCAGGTTCATCGACAATCTCTCCTGGGGGTGAATACTCTGAGCCGCTATACTATGCATACTATTTATTTGTGCAAGTACGCACATTTTTGGCCTATAGGTACAAAATGGATACTGTAAAACGCCCTCGCTACCGTGACTACAGCGGCGCCGCCTGCCCGGTAGAAGGGGCGCTGGAGCTATTGGGTGGTAAAGGAAAAGGCATGATCCTTTACCATTTGCTGGACGGCCCGGTGCGCTTTAACGAACTGAAACGGCGCATGGGGCAAATTACCCAACGGATGCTGACCAAGCAGCTGCGTGAGCTGGAATACGTCGGCCTGGTGCACCGTGAAGTGTACCCGGAGATCCCACCGAAGGTGGAATACAGCCTGACCGACATGGGCGTATCGCTAAAGGTCATTTTGCTGGCCCTGAAAGACTGGGGTGAAAGCTACGCCCTGCCACAGCTGGAAAAGCTGCAACAGAGCGCCGACTCCGCGTGACCTCGGCAGCGCTTTGCTGCACACTGGCGGCCAACTCTTTGCCGCGCAGGTCAGCTGTATGCATTGTCGAGACCACTGCGGCGCTTGCTGTATAGCGCCTTCCATTTCCAGCCCCATTCCCGGCATGCCGCACGGCAAACCGGCGAATGTGCCCTGTATTCACCTGACCGAACAGTTTGCCTGCGGCCTCTTTGGCCAGCCAGAGCGCCCGGCAGTGTGCGCCGGGTTACAACCCGCTGCCAGCATGTGTGGTGATAACCGCCAGCAGGCGCTGCGCTGGCTCGGTGAACTGGAAATTGCAACCCGGCCGCTTTAACGCAGGGCGGCCAGTACCGCTTTGAAGGCGGCGGTGTGCTGGCGGCGGCTGGGGTAATAAAGGTGGTAACCGGCAAAAGGCTCTGACCACTCGGCCAGTACTTCCACCAGTGCGCCGCTGGCCAGGTGTGGCGCCACCAGGCCGTCAGGCAGTTGCGCCAGGCCGGTGCCGGCAAGGCAGGCATCAAGAATTTGATAAACGCTGTTCATTACCAAGGGGCCACTCACGCGCACCCGGCATTCGTTTTCACCACTACCAAACTCCCAGGCAAACAAGCCGCCGTGGGTCGGCAGGCGCAGGTTGATGCAGCGGTGGGCGGTTAACTGCTGTGGGTCAGCCGGTTCACCCTGTTCGGCCAAATAAGCTGGGGCAGCAACAGTGGCCAGGCGCATCGGTGGGCCTATGGGTACTGCCACCATGTCGGCGGCAATGATGCCGCCAACGCGCACCCCGGCATCAAAGCGCTCGGCAGCGATGTCAGTCAGGCCATAGTCGGTGGTCAGCTCCAGGGTCAGTGCTGGGTAACGGGCCAGTAGTGGGGCCAGTTTCGGCCACAGCAGGCTGCGGGCCGCGTATTCGTCGGCGGTGATACGAACCGTGCCGGCGGGGGCGTCACGCAGCGCCGATACCGCAGCCAGTTGTTGGTTAATGCCGTCCAGCAAGGGCGCAATGCTGGCCAGCAACTGTTCGCCTGCATCGGTGCGGGTAACGCTGCGGGTGGTGCGGGTGAGCAATCGCACCCCCAGGCGTTCTTCCAGAGCTCGTATGGTCTGGCTTACCGCCGAGGGTGACACGCCCAGGTGTGCACCTGCGCGGGTAAAGTTGCCTTCCCGGGCAACGGTAACAAACACCGTTAAGTCGTCCAGATGCGAGTGCGGCATTATAAAGCTCTGCTTCAAACTGATTTTAGTATTTTACCGATTATCAGTTTAATTGCCTGCTGTTACTGTGGTTGTTGTGCAGTTTAAGGAGGCAGTGATGAGCAACAACAACGATATGCAAGTGGTTCGCGCCGGTAGCACCGAGGCTATTACCGGCCCCAGCGAGTGGTTTACCGGCCGGGTACGGATAGACACCCTGTTTAACGCCCCGGAACCTTCACGGGTAGGGGTGGCGGTGGTTAACTTTGAGCCGGGCGCCCGTACCAACTGGCACTCACACCCGGTAGGGCAAATTTTGCTGGTGACCAACGGCGTTGGCTGGACCCAGTGCGAAGGTGGCCCAAAAACCGAAATTCGCGCCGGCGACTTGATCTGGTGTAACTGTGGCCGCCGCCACTGGCACGGCGCCACCAGCACCACGGCGTTGCAGCATGTGGCCATTCAGGAAGCCAAAGACGGTAAGCCGGTCGACTGGTTTGAGCCGGTCTCAGACGACGACTACCTGGCTGGCACGGCCGTTAAAGACTGAGCACCGCGTTAAAAAAGCCCCTGAACAGGGGCTTTTTTGTTATCCGGGTGCTGTACCGCAGCAACCGCTAAGCAGCTACAGATACCAAAACGCCACCGCAAGGTGGCGTTTTTATCAGCTGGCATCAGCGATGCTGATGGTTTCAGCGTGGTGGCAGGCCACCTGGCTCTGGCCCACTTGCCGGAGCGTAGGCCGCTCGTTGGCGCAGCGGTCGGTGGCGTGAGGGCAGCGCGTACGAAAGGCGCAGCCAGAGGGTGGGTTCAGCGGCGACGGCAGCTCACCGCGCACCACACTCATTTGCCGCTGGCGGGCAATGGTGGGGTCGGGAATAGGCACTGCCGACAACAGCATCTGGGTGTAGGGGTGCTGCGGCTTGGCGTACAGCGCGTCACGGCTGGCAATTTCCATCACCCGGCCCAGATACAGCACCACCACCCGGTCGGCAATGTGACGTACGCTGGCCAGATCGTGGGCAATAAAGACGTAGGTCAGGCCGCGTTGGTCACGCAAGTCCATCAGCAGGTTGATCACCTGCGACTTGATGGATACATCCAGCGCCGATACCGGTTCGTCACAGACCACCAGCGCCGGCTCTACGACCAAGGCCCGGGCAATGCCGATGCGCTGGGCCTGGCCGCCGGAAAACTCGTGGGCGTAGCGGTTGATTTGCTCCGGCAGCAGGCCTACCCGTGCCATTACCTCTTGCACTTTGTCGCGCCGTTCGCTGGCGCTTAGCTCTGGCATCAAAGCCTGTAGCGGCTCGGCAATAATCTGGCCGACGGTCATGCGCGGGTCCAGTGACGCCAGCGGATCCTGAAAAATCATCTGTAGTTGCCGGCGTAGCGGCCGCATGGCTTTGTCGTCCAGCCCTTCAATGGCTTGGCCGTCAAAGGCCAGTTGGCCACTGGTTACCGGGCCGAGTTTCATCAATGCCCGCAACAGCGTTGATTTGCCACAGCCGGATTCGCCCACCACACCGAGGGTTTCGCCGCGGTGCACGGCAAAGCTGACATCGTCAATGGCGCGCAACAGGCGGCTACGGCCCCACAGGCCTTTATCGCGCACCGGGAAATGCACATTGAGGTTGTCTACCCGATACAGTACGTCGCTCATTGGCTGGCCTCCATCAGTGTCAGCTCACCGGTGTGGTAGCAGGCCAGCAGGTGGCCTTCGCTGTGCTGCGCCAGTGCGGGCATTTGTTGGCGGCATTGCTCGGTGGCGTAACTGCACCGGGGGGCAAAAGGGCAACCTGGTGGCAGCGTTGCCAAATTCGGCGGGTGGCCGGCAATGGTTGGCAAGCGCTCGGTGCGCGGCGCGTCCAGACGCGGTACTGAGCGCAGTAGCCCTTCGGTGTAAGGGTGGCGGTAGTGGCTGAACAGCTGGTGTACATCGGCGTGCTCTACCTGCCGGCCGCCATACATGACGCTGACCCTATCGGCAATTTGCGCCACCACGCCCAGATCGTGGGTGATCAGCACAATGGCGGTGCCAAAGCGGTTACGCAGCTCGTCCAGCAGCGCCAGAATTTGCATCTGTACTGTCACATCCAAGGCGGTGGTGGGCTCGTCACAGATCAACAGTTCAGGGTCCGTCAACAGCGCCATGGCAATCATTACCCGCTGGCGCATGCCGCCGGAAAACTCGTGCGGATACATGGTCAGGCGCTCACGGGCGCTGGTAATGTGCACCGCTTCCAAGGCTTCAACGGCTTTGTCGGCGGCGGCCTTTTTCGACAAGCCTTGGTGCCATTGCAGCACCTCGGTCATTTGCCGGCCGACCGTCAAAAAGGGGTTGAGGGCGGTCATCGGGTCTTGAAAAATCATGCCCATGCGGGCGCCGCGTAGCTTGCTCAGAGCGCTGTTAGGCAGGTTGAGGATTTCCTCGCCAGCCAGCTTGATACTGCCACTGGCCTTGCCGTTGCGCGCCAGCAGGCCCATGACGGCCAGCCAGCTCTGGCTTTTGCCGGAGCCGGACTCGCCGACGATGCCCAGCACTTCGCCTTTGTTGACGCTGAGGTTGAGGTTGTTGACTGCGTGTACGTCACCGTCGTCGGTGGCAAAGCGTACGTTCAGATCACGGATTTCCAGTACTGCCATCTCAGCGATCCTTCGGGTCCAGCGCGTCGCGCAGACCGTCTCCGATAAAGTTGAAGCAATAGACGATCACGGCCAGAAATAGCGCCGGGATCACTAGCAAATAAGGGTAAGACTGCAACACCGCGGCGCCGGCGTTGACCAGCCCGCCAAGGGAAGTCAGCGGCGCTTTGACGCCAAGGCCAAGGAAGCTCAAAAAGGCTTCGAAGAGGATCACCGAGGGGATGGTCAGAGTCACATAAACCACCACAATGCCCAGCAAGTTGGGGATGATATGGCGGCGAATAATGGCCCAGCGGCTGGCGCCACTGGCGTGGGCCGCTTCGACGAACTCCTTATTACGCAGGCTCAGGGTCTGGCCCCGAACGATACGGGCGATGTCCAGCCAGGACACGGCGCCGATAGCAGCAAATACCAAAAACAGTTCGCGGCCAAACAGCACCATCAGGATGATGACAAAAGGAATAAAGGGAATGGAGTAGAGAATATCCACTACCCGCATCATCAGGCTGTCGACCCAGCCACCAACAAAACCGGCGGTGGCGCCCCAGGCCACGCCGATAACCAGTGTTACCAGGGTGGCAATCAACCCTACCATCAAGGAAATACGACAGCCCCACAACACCCGCACTAATACATCGCGGCCCAGGGCATCAGTACCAAAAATATGGCCGCCTTGGAGGGTGGGGGCGTGGTAGAGCATGTTCCAGTTGGGCTCGGCATAACCGTAGGGCCACACCCAGGGCAGGGCAATGGCGGCCAGGGTGATAAGCCCCAGCAGCCACAGGCTGACAATAGCGGCGCGGTTGCGGCGCAGGCGGCGCCAGGCGTTTTGCCACAGTGAGCGGCCTTCGGCCTGACTCAGAGTGCCTGCTTTGGCGGCGGCAGCGCGGCCGGGGAACCAGTTCAACAGTCGGCTGTTACTACTCATGACAGTCGTACCCTCGGGTCCAGCACGCCGTAGAGAATGTCGGCGATGAGGTTAAACAGCACGATCAGCATGCCGTAAAGAATGGTGACACCCATCACCAGGGTGTAGTCCCGGTTCATGGCGCCGTTAACAAAAAAGCGGCCAATGCCGGGCAGGCCAAAGATCTGCTCGATAACGATAGAGCCGGTCAGGGTGGCGACGGTGGCCGGGCCGAGAAAGGAGATCAATGGCATCAGCGCCGGGCGCAAAGCATGGCGGAAAATCACCGTGCGCTCCGGTAAACCTTTGGCCCGGGCGGTGCGGATATAGGGGCTGTTTAGCACTTCCACCATGGAGCCGCGCATCAACCGCGCCATATAGGCCACCAACGGCAGCGCCAGCGATATTACCGGCAACAGCAGATAAGCCGGGTGGCCGTCGTTCCAGCCCCCGGCCGGTAGCCAGTTGGCTTTGACCGCAATCACCAGTACCAGTAGTGGTGCCACCACAAAGCTGGGAATGGAGATACCCGCCATGGCGGCGGCCATGGGCACGTAGTCCCAGGCGGTGTTTTGCCTGAGGGCAGCACGAATACCCAGCGGAATGCCAATGGCCATGGCCAGCAGCAAGGCCAGGCCGCCGATGGTGATATCCACCGGGAAACCCTGGCTTATCAGATCATTGACGCTGGTGCCGCGGTACACAAATGAGGGACCAAAGTTACCGTGCAGAATATTGCCCAGATAGCGGCCATATTGCTGCCAGAGCGGCTCATCCAGGTGGTACATGTGTTCCAGGTTGGCTTTCACTGCCGGTGGCAGTGCCCGCTGGGTGGTAAAAGGGCCACCGGGCGCTGCCCGCAACATAAAAAAGCTCAGGGTGATGATCACCAGCAGTGTGGGAATGGCACCCAGCAGCCGGCGCAGAGTAAATCGCAACATCAGTCGGTCTCCGAATGCTGGCGGATATAGATGTAACGGGCCAGGTGCAGAGCCACCACGTTGGGCTTAACGCCCGCCACATAGGGCTTAATGAGCTCCGGCGACTTGTAGAAGTACAGTGGAATGAACGGCATGTCCTGATTAAGCACCCGCTCGGCGGCAGCGTAATCCTGGTAACGCTGATGGCGGTCCAGCTCGGTGGTAGCTTTGGCCACGGCCTGCTGGTAGGCGGGATTACTGTAACTGCCGTAGTTCATGGCAAAGCTTTGCAAAAACTGCTGGGCAAAGGTGTAGGGCTCGGGGTAGTCACCAACCCAGGCGCTCCAGTAAATCTGGGCGTTTTTGTACTGCAGGTCCTGCAGCATTACCTTCCATTCTTCGTTATGCAGTTCGATGTCGCAGCCCAGTGCCTGATGCCACATGGTCACCACCGCTTCCATGTAGTTTTGGGTGCTGACCCCTTCGGTCATATACAGCAGCGGTACTTTCAGAGGGTGGGCTTTGGAATACCCCGCCTTGTGGTAGAGGCGGCGAGCCTCAGCCAGGCGCTTGGCCATGGGCCAGTTGGCCCAATCCGGCACCTGCTGCGGGTAACCGGGCAGCGGCGGAAACAGGGAGTAAGCGGGCAGTTGCAAGCCTCCGCTGAGCTTATTGGCCAGCACTTTGCGGTTCAATACCAGATTCAGCGCCCGGCGCAGATCCGGGTTATTGAACGGCGGTTTGTGCACCATCATGCCCAGGTAGGCCGTAGCGTAGTAGGGGGATACCACAACCTGCTTACCCAGAGCGGCTTTTAGCCAGGGGTAATCACTGGCGGCAAAGGCGGGGTTGTTGGCCAAATCCAGGCCGCCAGCCAGGTAGCGTGCTACCACCGAGTCGGTGGCGGTGATCGGGTAATCAATTTCCTTTTGCAGCAACACCTGCTGCGCGTCCCAGTAGTAGGGGTTTTTCTCCAGCGTCAGGTGGCCGTTGATCACCCAGTCGGTGAGCTTAAAGGCACCGTTACTGACAATGTGCTCGGGTTTGGTCCAGGCGTCGCCCCACTTGCTGATGGCCGGCTGGTATAGCGGCATCAGGTACTGGTTGTAGAGCATGGTGAGAAAATACGGCGTGGGTTTGACCAGTTGCACCTTGAAGGTGTGCTCGTCTACCGCTTCGACGCCCAGCTTCGCGGCTGGCATTTTGCCATCAATGATGGCGCTGGCATTGACCACCGGGCTCAAGGCGTCGGCGTACTGGGCACCCGTCATGGGGTCAACCAGGCGGCGCCAGGCATAGACAAAATCGCCAGCGGTTACCGGCTTGCCGTTAGACCAGCGGGCACTGGGGCGCAGGTGGAAGACGTAGGTCTTTCCGTCATCGCTGATATCCCAGGATGAGGCCGTGCCGGGCACCAGTTTGCCGTCCGGGCTTAAGGTCAGCAGGCCTTCGAACAAATCTTGCACCACGTTAAAAGCCGGTACGCCGGTAGCCAGGCTTGGGTCTATGGTGCGCGGCGACATGGCCAGGCGCCGGTGCAGCACCTGCTCGCTGGCCGGGGCCGGCGTATCGCTGACTTGATAATGATGAACGCTAACCTGCTTATGGCTGTTGTTATTGCCACAGCCGGCCAGCAGTAAGGCCAAAGCGCAGGTGCTAATAAGGCGTTTCATAGGCACCTGCCGGTGGTGTGGGGGTGTTGTTGTGCTTGTCATTGTTCTGCCATCCGCCAGACAACCCTCTTGGAGATGATGAGAGTGTGACTGTCAGTGATGTCTAAAGTTCTAAAAACATTTAATGACAGCTCACGCATTCCTGAGGGTTGGACGTTAGCATAAAAAAAGGCGCCGCGGGGCGCCTTGATGAGTCAGTCCCAGGCTGGGGCAAAATCGGGGTCAGCAATGCGCTCATTGCTATCTAAAGAAGCGATGGCCGCCATGTCATCACTGTCTAAAGTCAGCTCGGCGGCAGCTAGGTTGGCTTCTATATGGGCTTGCTTGGTAGACGACGGAATGGTGATCAGGCCTTGTTGCAGTACCCAGGCCAGAGTTACCTGCGCTGGAGTCACCTGATGTTTCTGGGCGATTTTTTGTAATGTTGCATCGTCCATCACCTTGCCCACTGCCAATGGCATATAGGCAGTTACAGCAATGCCTTTTTGCTGGCAGTGGTTGATTAACGTGCGATTTTGCAGGTACGGATGCACTTCTACCTGGTTGGTCAGCAGGGCGCCGTCACCGAGGATGGCAAGCGCCTCGTCAATTTGCTGGCAAGTGAAGTTCGATACTCCGATGTGCCGGGCCAGCCCTGCTTGCTGGGCTTTGGCCAGTTCGCCCAGGTACTCGCGCATGGGCACTTTGCCTTCCTTTTCAGGCCAGTGGATCAACAACAAATCAACCTGTTCAAGACCCAGGCGGGCCAGGCTGTCTTGCACACTGTCAAGAAAGCGGTCCTGGCTGAGGTTATCCAGCCAGACCTTGGTGGTGACAAACAGTTCGTCACGGGCCAGGCCGCTGTCGGCAATGGCGCGGCCTACCTCGCTTTCGTTGCCGTACATCTGCGCGGTGTCGATATGCCGAAAGCCGGTTTTCAGGGCCATGTTGACAGACTGATAAGCGCTGTCGCCTTTGAGTCGGAAAGTCCCCATGCCCAGTGGTGGAATGGCGGTCATATATCCTCTCCTGCGGTTAATGACTGTCTGCACACACTGCCAGATTTGCCTCCCGCTTGTCTAAATACCCCGATAAACGGGTCAGGGCCAGGGCGCCAAGTACAATCAAGGCGCCAATCCAGGGGGTGTCGAGTAAGTGCATGTGGGTGATGACGCTACCACCAATAACAGACCCCAGCGCAATACCAATGTTAAAGGCGGCGATATTAAGCCCGGATGCCACATCCACGGCCTGTGGTGCGAAGCGTTCCGCCAGTTGCACCACATAAACCTGCAAACCCGGCACGTTACCAAAGGCAAAGGCGCCCCAAAGCAGCACCGTCAACACTGCTGTCAGCGGGTTGTGGGCAGTGAAGGTAAAGGCCAGTAATACCAGCGCCAGAGCGGTAAAGATCCAGTGCAGTGCCCGTACCGGGCCAAGACGGTCAGCCAGTTTGCCGCCCCAGATATTACCGACCGCCACCGATACGCCATACACCAGCATGATGAGACCGACAGCCGAGGCATGAAAGCCGCTTTCACGCTGCAAAATAGGGGCTAAAAAGGTAAATGCTACGAAGGTGCCGCCATAGCCCACGGCGGTCATGGCATAGACCAATAGTAAGCGTGGCTGGGTCAGTACCTGTAACTGTTGGTGCAGGCTGGCCGGAGCTGGTTGGCGCAGGTTGCCCGGTACCAGTAACATCGAGCCGGCCAGAGCCAGCAGGCCAAGGCCCGCAACGGCCAGAAAGGTCATACGCCAACCAAAGTGCTGGCCAACCCAGGTGCCTAGCGGCACGCCGGTCACCAGTGCCACGGTCAGGCCGGTAAACATGATGGCAATGGCACTGGCTTCTTTGTCTTTAGTGACCAGGCCGGTGGCAATAGTGGAGCCAATGGAAAAGAACACACCGTGGGCTAAGCCGGTGAGTACCCGCGCCAGGATCAAGGTGATGTAGCTGGGCGCTTGCCAGGCCAGCAGGTTACCCAGCACAAACAGCGCCATTACTGACAGCAGCACGGTTTTACGGTTCCAGCGGCCGGTCAGGGCGGTCAGCAGCGGCGCACCAATGGCAACCCCCAGGGCGTAAAGGCTGACGAGTAGCCCGGCAGAAGGCAGGGTAACGCCAAGGTCATTGGCGATAGTGGGCACCAAACCGACAATCACAAACTCGGTGGTACCAATGGCAAAAGCGCTGAGCGTCAGCGCCAACAAAGCAATAGGCATGGTCATACTCCCGGTATCAGTTGTGGGCAGGGAGTATGGCGGCTAGTATTTTTGGTAAAAATGATGCCATTAACAAAAAACCTTTTCGATTATGTCAATAATATCTAAGTCGGATGATTTACAGTTACTGCTGGCGGTGGTTGACAGTGGCGGTTTCAGTGCCGCAGCGAGGCTGCTTGATATACCAGTGGCCACGGTTTCCAGAGCCATTAGCCGCCTTGAAAAGCGCTTGGCGGCAACTTTGCTGAACCGAACCACCCGCCGGATTGAGCTGACTGAAGAAGGGCAACGCTTTGTCAGTCAGGTGCGCCAAGGGCTGGCGCAGCTGGAGCTGGCCGAAGAGAGCCTACGTAGTCAACAGCAACGGCCTCAGGGTAAATTACGGGTGGACGCTGTAACCCCCTTTATCCTGCACCAGTTGGTACCTTTGGTGGCCGGGTTCCGGCAGACGTACCCTGATATTCAGCTGGAGTTGGTGGCCAATGAAAGCATCATTGATCTGATTGAGCAGCGCGCCGATGTGGCCATTCGTATCGGCCCACTGGAAGATTCCAATTTGCATGCGCGCTTTCTTGGCCGCAGCCCGCTGGCGATTGTTGCCAGTCCCGATTATCTGGCTCGTCGGGGAGTACCGGAAGTGGAGGCTGCACTGGCTGAGCACAGCGTGCTGGGATTTGCTAACGCTCCCCATTTGAATGTCTGGCCATTGACCACACCATGGCCGGTGAAGCCGGTGGTGGCATGCAATAATGGTGAGTCTATCCGGCAGCTGTGCCTGGCCGGGGAGGGCGTGGCGTTACTGTCACGCTTCATGATTGCTGACGACCTTGCACAAGGGCGCTTGGTTGCGGTGTTGGATACTCAGATACAGCGGCCACATCCTCGCGAACAGGTGCAGGTGGTGTTTTACAAAAACACCACCTTGTCGCCGCGTATTCGTGCCTTTGTGGATTATATCAGCCCGCGGTTAACGCTGTAGTGGCCTTGGCTGGCAGGAAAGCCATCAGGTAACGCAGCGCCACGTAGCTGACAATCACCGTGGCTACACCTAACTCCAGCATGGCCAACTGCTGTAGCTCGGCGGCGCCAGCGGCGCTTAGCTGTTGCCGGGAAAACAGGGCACTGGTTTTAAAGAGCGCTGTGGCACCGATCACCATCGGGAAAGTAAAAGCGGCGTAGCCGGGGCTAAACGGCAGCCGCAACAACCGGAAAAATGCCAGGTAAATCACCGCTGTCATCAGTACCGCAATGCCCAGCAGTACCGCTACCAATAACAGTGATGGCTGCTTGCTGACGGTGAGATAACCGGCCAGTGACAGGCTGGCCGGGGCGGCGAGAATGGCCATGGTCGGTTTGGCGGCATCCGGCACTTCGGCGCGAAAGATCAACCGGTACAGCATAGTAGGTAACAACAAGCCGTAGCTGATAATGCCAAACCACAACAGTACGTTGGCCAGAGGAGCCAGAGCGCCACCGGGGCTGGCCACATCAGCGACAATGATGCCAACCGGCGGCACAAACCAGCTGGGCACCATATGGCTGAGCTCAAACTGGCGGGCTCGGTGCCAGGTAAAGGTGGCTAAAAAGCTCAGGTGCAGTATGACTGCCAGCAGCCACATGGCGCTGCCCACAGAGCCGCCGACAGCTTTGGATACCACCATCGTTGCCATGGCAAAGGTGGGTACCACACTGCCCACCACCGGATGGGCCAGATCAGCCAGCAACAACTTGGGGTGCAGCAGGAATTTCGCCACCAGGATCAGCAGTAAAATACCGGCAATGCTGGCTCCCAGAGTCTGCATATGGCCATGAAAAGTGCCGGCATTTTCCCAGCACCAGCCGAGGCTACCGATGCCCAGCGCTAAACCTGCCATTGGCGTGGGGGCGGTTTTCAGGCGTTCACGGGTTGATTGTTTCACGGGGTGGCTCCTGTCAGTCAGTTGCCAAGAGCGTAGCCAGAGCTTATTGTTTTGGATATCGAAATGATTTGAATGTAGTGTTTGGATTAACTAAACGTGGTGACCTTAAAACAACTACAGGTTTTCAGTGCCGTGGCCCGCTGTGGCAACCTCAGCCAGGCGGCCGGGCAGCTTTATTTGAGTAAGGGGGCGGTGTCTCAGGCGCTGGCGGAACTGGAACGGCAGCTGGCGACACCCCTGTTTGACCGAGTGCATCCACACCTGAAAATCAACCAGCAGGGCCGGGCTTTACAGCCGCTGGCAGAAGATCTATTGGCCCGCGCCAACGACATTCAGCACTTTTTTAGCGGTGCGCCCCGTGGGCAGTTACAGATTGGCGCCAGCCAGACCATTGGTAACTACTTACTGCCGGGTCTGCTGGCCCGCTCCGGACTTAGCCAGGTGAATGTCAGCATTCATAACAGCTATGAGCTGTGCCAGCAGTTACGCCAGTTTGAGTTGGATCTGGCCCTTATTGAGGGGCAAAACCCGTTTGCTGAATTGGTTACCGAGCCCTGGCTTTGTGATCAGATGGTGGTGGTAGCGCCGCCGGGCCATGGGCTGCTCGATTTACCCATGCCGGTAACGTACCCGCAGCTGGCAGAGCAACACTGGGTGCTACGCGAACCGCAGTCAGGCAGCCGCGAACACTTTGACCAGCAATTGGCACCAAAGCTGAAAAAAACCGTGCAAAGCAGCCAGTTCAATACCCTGGAGTCGGTGATGCAGGCGGTGGAGGCCGGGCTTGGCGTAACACTTATCTCCGAGCTGGCGGTAGCTGACCGCGTGGCACAGGGGCGGCTGGTGATGATAGCCTTGCCTGCCCCTATAGAACGGCAACTGTGGCTGTGCTGGCACCAGCACAAGTATCACACCGCCTTAATGCAGCAGTTTGTGGATTATTGCCGCCAGCAATGCCCCCAGGCCTAGAACTCGGTCATTCGGTGCACCAGTGCGGAAATATGCTGGACGCCCGTTTCTATTTCCCCGATACCCTGGTGGATATGAGCAATCTTGTCCTGGCCTTGGGTTGCCACGCTATCGATGGCGGTAATGTCTTTGTCCAGTGAGGTGATCAGTTCGCTGTTGGTAGCCACAACGGTTTCGATTTCCCGGGTGGCTTCGCCAGTGCGGGTGGCTAGCTTTCTTACTTCATCGGCGACAACGGCAAAGCCCCGACCTTGTTCACCGGCCCGCGCCGCCTCAATGGCGGCATTGAGGGCTAGCAGGTTGGTCTGCTCGGCAATGCCGCGAATGGTTGAAACAATGTCGGCAATAGCCAATGACTGCTGGCGGATTCGTTCGCCGGTGGCTAATACCGTGCCCACTTGATGGGTAATTCGCTCTGATGTGTGTACTGCATCGTCCAGTGCCTGACGCGCCTGTTGAGTGATCTGTGAGGTTTCTTCTGAGGTACTGGCGGCCACTTCGGTGACTTGCGCCAGGCTGTTGATCCGCTCGGTAATGTCAGAGGCAAACTTGATTACCTTATAGACTTTACCGTCTTCATTGAAAATGGGGTTGTAGGTGGCTTCCAGCCAAACGGTCTGGCCGTGGATATCACGCCGGGCAAATTTACCGGCAAAGTGTTCTCCCTGGGCCAGCTTTTGCCAAAAGTGCGGGTGTTGCTGATAGAAGCGATCAAAGCAGAACTGCCGGTGGTGCTTACCTTGTACCTGTTCAAGACTGACGCTGAAAATACGCAGAAAGTTTTCATTGGCGTGGGTAACGTAGCCATCCGGGGTAAATTCGATCACCGCCTGGGATTTATCAATAGCAGTGAAAATGGCATTGCGTTCTTGTAATGCCAGGTAGTCAGTGGTGATGTCGGCGGCGATCTTGATGATTTTGGTCACTTTGCCGGCGTGGTCGGTCACCGGAAAATACGTAGCCTCTATCCACAAGGGTTGGCCATTTTTTCTGCGCCGCTTGAAGGTGCCGTGCTTGGGCTGGCCACTGGCCAGGTCCTGCCAGAACTGCTGGTAGTCTTTGGAGCCGGCATAAGCGGGCTCACACAATTGCCGGTGATGCTGGCCGAGCAGTTCCTCACGACGGTAGCCGGTGGCGTGCAGCATGATGTCATTGACATCATTGATCTCGCCCTTGGGAGTGAAACTAATGTAAGCGGTGTAATGGCGAATGGCTTGCAGATCATCACGGACCTGTGCTGCCTGATTTTGTAGGTTGTGTATTTCAGTCAGCAGCAGGCGGGTGCGGTTAAACATGGAGTCGTCCTTGGAGCTTGTTCCTGAGCCAAAGCATAACCACAGTTTTATTTTTTTCCGAAGATTTTTACGCTGCCAGAAGGAAGGGGCAGCGTGCTCTGAGTAAGGCTTATTAGCTGACGGTATCAATAAAAATCAGTTCGAACTGGCGCAGATGATCCAGTTGCAGGCTGGGCAGTTTTCCCCGGGGCGTTTTGCCAATAATGCTGCGAATACGGGCCAGGCGTTCGTCGTTCATGTATACGCGCTTGAGCTGGGCTTTGAACTCACGGCTCATGCGAAAGCGCCCGCAATTGGGGCAGTTGTAGAGATCTTCATCCAGTTCCGGGGCATAGGTGGCTTCGCCCATGCAAAGCGGGCAGGCGACTTCCGTGCGGCTGGGGTCGAGCATCTCAGGTGTCATCAGCTCATTACCTTGTCCATATTAACCCGCTCACTAGCATAGGTCAGGATAGCTTTTAGGCCAGAGCATCAGCGCTGTTTTAGTGTCGTCAGATGCCAGCGCCTGGCACCAGCAATAGGGGTAATAAAAAACGGCCCGAGGGGGCCGTTTTTTGGTCAGCGCGCGGGGTTAGTCCGCATCGTTGGCAGGCTGGCTTGCAAACAGCGGCCAGTCCTTGGTGTTGACCAGCAGATAGAACTGGCTGCGGTAGTGGCTGGTGACGACCGCGGCGGCTTTTTGCGCTTCACTGGGGTGGCGTAACACGACCACCAGCATGCCGTCGGGATGCTCCTGGCGCCATTGCTCGGTGCCATGCAGCAACTCGGCCAGCGGCTGCGTACCCCGGCCAAGGAAGCGGAACTGGTTAGCGTAGCCGCCCACGTAAGCCACAGCATGTTGCTGCTGTGCACGGGTGACTTGCTGCGCAAAGGGTTCCAGATCGTAGTACTGCATAATGGCCGGCGACAGCCCCAGCAAGAAGGTGTTCAGTGCCAGCGGCAACGAAACCATCAACCAGCGACTAGCCGGTTTCCACCACACCAGCAGCGCCAGAATGACCGGAATAATGGCCAGGTAACTGGTCCAGGACGCCAGAGGGGCGGCAGGGAAATACTTCAGGGCCAGAGTCGGCAATTGCCAGGTGGCAACGGCCAGGGCCAGCAGCATCGCCGGTACTGCCCAAAGCCGTTTGTCAGTGATCTTCGGCCATTGCTCTGACAGCCAGATGGCGATAAACGGCAGAGTTGGTACCAAGTAATGTACTTGCTTGCCGCTGAACAGGCTAAACAGAGCCAGTTGTGGCAAAAAGCCCCACAGCGCCATTTTTTGTAATGGTGTGGCCACCAGCGGGCGCTTCCAGAACCGGGTCAGGGTCCAGGGCAGCAGCAGCAGTGGCAACAGTTTCAGGTACCAGTACCAGGGGCGGGCGTGGGCAAAAGCATTATCGATCCGGCCCGCTGACTGGCGCCAGAAAATGGCTTCAGCATAGTGCGAGCCACCGGCAATAGCGGCCGGTACTGCCCAGGCCAATACCACTACCACGCCTAACAAGGTGGCCAGGCCAACGCCTTTGAGCCAGCCTTTTTGTTCGCCGCGCCAGGCGCGGTAGCTCAGCATCAGTGGCAACCAGTACACCAGCATCACCGGCCCTTTGGCGATCATGCCCAGGCCAACGGCAAAACCGCTGAGCAGTAACCAGCCGAGCGTACGGCTGCTTTGATAACGCAACTGGCTCCACAGGGCCAGCAGCAAACACACCGTTACCAGAATGTCGAACATGCTCAGCGCCAGGTAAATGGTCCAGGGGAACAGGCTCAGCAGGATCAACGGGGCACGGTCAATGGTGCCGGCATTGCTGCCTTCACTGCGGCGAACCACAGCGGCCAGCAGGCCAAAAGCACTGAGCCCAACCACCGGAATAGCCAGCCTGGCTACCAGATCACTGGTACCGAAGAAGGTCCAGGCCAGATTGATCAGCCAGAACAGTAACGGGGGTTTGTGAGGGTAGGGCAAATCATTGATATGGGGCACCAGGTAATTACCGCTTTGCCACATTTCCCAGGCCACTGACAGATAGCGCGTTTCGTCAATAGGCAAGAGGGGATAGGCCAGCACCCGGGCAAGAACAATAGCCAGGCCAAGCATAATGGCCAGACGTGTTCCGGTCAGCAAATCACGCATCGAGAAAAGACTCCATTTCAGGCTGTGGGCAGCCTGTTCTTATCGGCTTAAGAGTGTATTAAAAATCCTAACACACTGACAGAGGTTCTATTTTTTCATGGTTGTTGGTTTTTTGTAATTATCTTGAGGCGGATCATGGCTAAAATCCGCTGCTTTACCGACACTGCAAAAATCGGGTAAAGCCAGTGAGGGCGGTATTTAACGCAGAAAGGATGTCTTGTTTTGGTAACCTTGAGGTTATCGTTAGGTTAACAAATCCTTAAGTTTTTCGGTGCAGCCTATGGGTGCAACAGGAGGAACGATGCGTTTTTTATTGTTATCTAGTGCCATATTCTGCACCGCCGCTCAGGGAGCGGCTGATCCGGCCATGACGTTAGCTGAACTGCTGCGTCAGGTACCGGAACACAACACCGCGCGTCCGGCCCTGTCTCGCTGGCAGCAAGGGCCGGTCTCTGTACAACTGAATCGTTACGACAGTCGCTTTGGCCTCAATAAGGGAGGCGATGAGTGGGAACTGGGTATCTCGGTGCCCATCGCCGGTAGCGGCCAGCGGCAGTATTTGACGTCCCTTGATAAATCGCTGGGCCAACAGCAGGTGCTCGGTACGGCATTACGCCGTCTCGACCTGACCGGTGCCTTACGGCAGGTGTTGGCTGATATTGCTCTGGCCAACACCGAGGTCGTGCAGTATCGCCACTGGGTGGCTAGCTATTCGGCGCTGGCTGAACGCCAGCAGCGGGCTGTAGCAGCCGGTGAAAGCGGCCGTCTGGGCTGGCTGTTAGCCGACAACGCCCTGACTGATGCCAAACTGGCGCTGGCCAGTGCCAAGCAGCGTTTGGCCCGGGCTGAGGGCAATTATCAGGCGTTAACGGGCCTGGCTGACTGGCCCGCGCACTGGCAAGAGCCAGTCAAGGCCAGCGACATTAACCAACACCCGGCGTTAAAGGAAAGCCAGTTGCTCACCAATTTGGCCGAGGCGCGCTACCAGCGCAGTGAAAAGGGCGCGCAATACCCCTGGCACGCAGGCGTATCGGTCAAGCAAATCCAGGGGGCGCCAGGCTACCCCGATGACACTCAGATTGGCTTGCAATTTAGCATGCCGCTGGGCGGTGGTAGCGGGGAAGACAGTGCCGACGACTATCTTGCCATGCAAACCCAACAGCGCAACCTGGCCCGGCTGCAACAGCAGTTGACTCAGCAGTGGTACCAGGCGAAAGCGCAATACGAGAACAGCGCCCTGGCGTTAACACTGACCAAAGCCAAGCTGGCCAAAGCCCAGCAACTAATGGCGGTGGCAGACGCGGCGAAAGCGGCTGGGGAAATCTCGGTCAGCGACTGGCAGCGCCAGTATCAGGATTTTCTCATGGTTCAGTTACAACAGGCGCGCCTGGAAGTGCAGGTGGCGGCCAGTGCAGCACAGCTTAATCAGGCAGGAGGTTTTTCATGGTAACGCCAATGCTGACAATCGTTTTTGCGGCTAATGCTGCCTGGCAAGTTAACTGGGCTACTGCCACCCCTGTGCAGGAAGTGCCGCTGTTGGCGGTGCCAGCGAAAGTGGTGGTCACTCAGGCTGATCGCAAGCGCTTGAGCTTGCCGATGGCAACAGTGGTGCATCAGTGGCTAATTGTTGATGGCCAGCAGGTTCAGGCTGGGCAACCGGTGGTCAAACTCAGTGGCGCCGACCTGGCCAGCCTGCAAAGCCGGCTGGAGCTGGCAGAGCATCATGCGAAAGCTGCCAAAGACCGCCTGGTGCGAAACCAGTCCCGTTATGATACCGGCGACATTACCCGCCAAACCTGGATGGAATGGCACCATGATGCCCACACCAGCGATCTGGAATATCAACAGCTGCTGGCAATACAAGGGCAGCTACAGCTCTGGCAGGGTAAGGCCGAGGGGCGTGACTGGGTGTTGTCGGCGCCTACTGATGGCGTAGTACAAATCAATGGTGTGAGTGGTGCTCATCTGGCGGCCGGCAGCCAAATTCTGGAACTGTTGCCGGCGAACCGGCAACGGCTCAGCTTTGCCTTGCCAGACCACCTCAGTGCCATGACGGTGCACATTGACAAGTGTATTACCGACGTGGCGCTCGGTGGCGGGCAGAGTGATGGTCTGCGCCGCCAATGGCTCAGTGCGCCGTTGGCACCCGAGTGCCGGCAACCACCGGGCCGTTATTTGGAAGTGACGCCCTGGATGGCGGTTAATGCCTACCGCATTCCCCGGCAAAGCCTGTTTCAGTGGCAGGCCGGTGATGCCGTGGTCGTCAAAACCGAGAGTGGTTTTGCCGCTGAGCCGGTGACGGTGCTGTCTGATGACGGCCAGTGGCTGTATGTGCAGGGCGAACTGACCGGCAAGCAACTGGCCAGTGCCTCTGTAGCTGCTCTCAAAGGCATGCTGATGGGCATGGGGGGTGAGCAATGAGTCGTCCGCTGGCTGCTGCATTATCTCAGCGCTGGCTGGTATTGCTGGTGCTATTGGGGCTTGTTGTGGCCGGTATTCAGGCCTGGCGGCAATTGCCTATTGATGCCTTTCCCGACATTTCCCCGACCCAGGTTAAGGTGATCATCAAAGCGCCGGGGATGACCCCACAGGAAGTGGAAAGCCAGATCAGCCGGCCGTTGGAAATCGCGTTTTTGGGGATCCCCAAACAGCGCTTGCTGCGCACCACGGTGAAATACGCTATCAGCGATATCACCCTCGATTTTGAGGACGGCACCGACATTTACTGGGCTCGCCAGCAGGTGGCTAACCGCCTCAATGATGTCAGACCCAGTCTGCCGGCGGATATTCAGGGCGGCGTAGCACCCATGAGTACGCCGTTGTCGGATGTTTTCATGTTTTCGCTGGAAAGCCCGCAGCGCAGTCTGATGGACCGGCGCCAGTTGCTGGAGCGGGTGATCCGCCCAGCCCTGCGGGTGCTGCCAGGGGTGGCTGACGTCAACGTGCTGGGGGGCGATGCCCGGGTTTACAACATCAGCCCTAAACCGCAGGCCTTGCTGGCTGCCGGGCTGAGCTGGCCGCAACTGGCCGAGCAAATCCAGCAGCAAAATGGCAATACCGGTGCTGGCCGCCTTGATTTGGGGGCCGAGGCCATGACCGTGCGGGTACAAAACCGCCTGACCAGCCTGGATGCCCTGCGTGCTCTGCCTATTGCCGGTAATGATCAGCAATGGTACCGGCTCGCCGACCTGGCTACTGTCAGCCTTGATCGGCTGGAGCGCTACGGTGCGGTGACTCGCAACGGCGATGGCGAAACCGTCCAGGGGCTGGTGATGGCGCTGCGGGGAACCAATACCGGTGAGCTGATTGCCCGGGTACAGGCTCGTCTGGCCAGTTTGCAATCGTCACTGCCCGACGATGTCAAAGTGAACGTTTTTTATAACCGTCAGCAATTGATTGATACTGCTATTGGTACCGTCACGGAGGCCTTGGGGCTGGCGGTGGCGCTGGTAGTACTGGTGTTGGTGTTGTTTCTGGGTAACATCCGAGCGGCCCTGTTGGTGGCCATTAACCTGCCGCTGGCGGCATTGGCAACCTTCCTGTTGATGCGCCAGACCGGCATGACTGCCAACCTGATGAGCCTGGGTGGGCTGGTAATTGCCATCGGTATGCTGGTGGACTCGGCGGTGGTCGTCGTGGAAAACACCCTGGTACGGCTGGGAGAAGAAAAGCCGCTACCACGCCTGCACCTTTTGTATCAGGCCGTTAAGGAAGTGGCGGTACCGGTGACCGCCGGCACCCTGATCATTGTTACGGTGTTCCTGCCGCTGTTAACCCTTGATGGCCTGGAGGGCAAGCTGTTCATGCCAGTTGCGTTGACCGTGGTCTTTGCACTGGTCTCGTCGCTGCTGCTTAGCCTGTTTGCCTTGCCGGTGCTGGCCAGCTGGCTGCTGCGCGGCGGTCATAGTAGCCAGCCAAAATGGGTCGACAAGCTGCAGCAAGGTTACCGGCGTTTGCTGGAAGTAGCCCTGAACCGGCAGAAGGCGGTACTGGCTGCACTGCTTGTGATACTGGTGCTGTCGGCGGCGCTCTTTACCCAGCTAGGCAAAACCTTCATGCCAACCATGGATGAAGGCGACATTATCGTACAGTTTGAAAAAGTACCTACCATCAGCTTGGCGGCGTCAGTAGCGCTGGACAATGCTGCTGAAAAAGCACTGATGGCGCAGGTGCCGGAAATTGTGCAGATTGTTGCCCGTACCGGCTCGGACGAAATCGGTATGGACCCGATGGGGCTGAATGAAACCGATGTATTTATGCAACTGGCTCCCCGTGACAAATGGCGCTTTGCCACCAAAGCCGAGCTGGAAAACGCCATTCGTGAGGTACTCAAGCCATT
The DNA here is from genome assembly GCF_045291545.1 of Gallaecimonas aegicerasi. Taxonomy (GTDB): domain Bacteria; phylum Pseudomonadota; class Gammaproteobacteria; order Enterobacterales; family Gallaecimonadaceae; genus Gallaecimonas. Next base: position 1,993,808 of record NZ_CP149514.1, on the reverse strand, counting down.
CAAGGGCATCAATATCAGCTTCACCCAGCCCATTGATATGCGGGTATCGGAAATGCTTACCGGCGCCCGTGGTGATGTGGTGCTGAAAATCTTCGGCCCGGATCTGGCCACGCTAGCCTCCCTGGCGCGCCAGGCTGAGCAGTTGATCGCCCAGGAGCCCGGTGCCATTGATACCCAAACGGCGGTGACTGAAGGGAGCCGTTTTCTCAATATCCGCCCGAAAGAAACCATGGCAGTGCAGTACGGCCTGGACGCCGCCATGCTGGGGCGGATGATGCGCCGTTATTTTGAAGGGGTGGAAGTAGGCCAGGCGATGGAAGGGGAGTGGGCGGTGCCTTTACTGGTGCGTAGCCGCGAACCGCTGGCGCCGGCCACGCTGGCACAACTGCCGTTAGTACTGAGCGGCGGGAAAACAGTGACGCTCGGAGAGGTCGCCAGCATTTCCCGTGATGAAGGGCCGGTGGTGATCTCGCGGGAAAATGCCAGCCGTTTTGCCCAGGTGCGTACCAACGTCAGTGGCCGTGATCTGGTGGGCTTTGTTGATGCTGCCAAGGCTCGCCTGGCGCAGCAGTTGTCATTGCCTACCGGTTACCACCTGGTTTGGGGTGGCCAGTTTGAAAACCAGCAGCGGGCCGCCGGCCGCTTGCTGTTGGTGGTGCCGTTGGCGCTGGTGCTGATTTTCTTGCTGCTGCTGGCCACTTTTCGCAGTAGCACTAAAGCCTTACTGGTACTGGCTAACGTACCTTTTGCCCTTACCGGCGGGGTGCTGGGCCTTTATCTGGGCGGTGAATACATGTCAGTGCCTGCGTCGGTCGGCTTTATTGCGCTGATGGGGGTGTCCGTACTCAATGGCGTGGTGATGATCAGCCACTTTGAGGAGCTGCACCGTCAGGGCGTTGCTCTGACGGCACTGGTGCGCGACGGCGCGGTTCGCCGCTTGCGGCCAATCCTGATGACGGCCAGTACCGGTATGCTCGGTTTGTTACCGCTGTTGTCGGTTACTGGCCCTGGCTCTGAATTGCAGCGCCCGCTGGCGATGGTGGTGGTGGGTGGCTTGATTTCCGCCACTTTGGTCACCTTGATCCTGATGCCGATGGCTTATCAATGGTTAATGGGGAAAAATAATCATGTCGTTCAAGAAACTGACACTGATCCTGCCGTACGCTGAGGCCGATGCGGTTGCTGACACCCTGATGATGCTGGCATCCGTACCGGGTTTTACGCAGTACAGTGCCGAAGGTTTCAGCCGCGCTCCCTTGTCGCTGTCGGTGGCTGAGCAAGTTGCCGGGCGCAAACGCTGGATGGCGATGGACTTGATCCTGGCCGCAGATGATCTGGCGCCGGTGCTTGAGGAGCTGCAGCGGGTTCATGGTGGTATGGGCCTGCACTACTGGGTGACGCCTGTGGAACAATCAGGAAGACTGAATTAGCGGAAATTGTTGGATTTTTTCCGCAATTTGTAACAATTTACAATTTGTTATGCCAAACTGGATACGCCGTCCGGTATTCGGCATAACCTCTTGCCATTAATTGGAAAAGGAATGGATATGAAACGTACTCTTGCCCCCATCGCCCTTGTTGTAATGTCCAGTGCCCTGGCCGGTTGTGCCAGCAATGACCTGCAACAACGTGTTGACACGCTGTCTAACAAAGTTGACCAGCTGTCCACCAAAGTTGACCAACTGGCAACTGGCCAGGCTGCTGTGAAGCAGGCCGCTGATGACGCCAAAGCCGCAGCTGATAGTGCAGCCATGGAAGCCAAGCGCGCCAATGAGCGCATTGACAACATGTCCACGCATTACTACAAGAAATAAAAAAAGGCGCCAAACGGCGCCTTTTTCTTTTCCTTTCCGGCCATTACTGGTGGCCGATCAATACCGGCAACCCCGATTGATGCAGCATTGCTTGCTGTACTTTTCTGGCATTAATAAAAGGCTTGGCCAAGAGTGCCCGTTGGGCTTTGGTCATGGTCAGTGAACGATCCCGTCCCGGGTGGCTAAGAGGCTCGTGTACTTCCAGGTACACTTTGCCATCAGGCTCGATAGCGGTTTTCACTGGCTGGTTGATTACCCGCACTGTGGTATGTACCGGCACCTTGGCAAACAGATCTTCAATGTCTTTGGGCTCCAGGCGGATACAGCCGGCGCTGACACGCATGCCGATGCCGACATCTTCATTAGTGCCATGAATAAGGTACTCACCCTTATCAAAACCCAGGCGCATGGCAAAAAGGCCCAGTGGGTTGTTGGGGCCAGCCGGTACCACCTGCGGCAGCGTTTTGCCCTGTTCTTCAAGGCGCTTGCGGGTATCAGCCGTCGGCGTCCAGGTTGGATTGGCTTTTTTGTTGATGATGCGGGTGGTACCTAACGGGGTGTCTAAACCGATGCGACCGATACCAACCGGAAAAACGTAAACCTCCTGGCCGTTAGGGGGGTAGTAATACAACCGTAACTCCGCCAGGTTGATGACAATGCCCTGATGTGGCGTATTGGGCAGTAACAACTGGCTGGGGAGTTTAATACGGCTGCCAGCAGGGGGCAGTAAAGGGTCCAGGCCGGGGTTGGCGGCAATAATATTGAGCGGACCTTCTCCTTTGAGACGGGCTATTTCTTCGAAAGACTGGCCCTTTTTGACAACATAAGTACTGGCTTTTCCGAGCAGGCTGCCTTTTTCCGGCAGACTGTATACGGCTGCTGAGGCGACAGGCCCCACAATCAGCAGCAATAACCACAACAAGCGCATGATGGTTTCCTGTTACAAAGCGTGCCTTCAGTATCCGTACTTGCCGCGCACAGGCAAGTGATTTTCCAACTAAGTGTGGCTGACCAGGGATAACCGGCGCCCTAACTAGCAATGATCAGGGATAGACGAGTCGCCAGTTCGGGTTTTTCTTATTGCTTTAGTGGCTCGGAACACTTGTCATAGTGGCCGGATTTTCCCCCTGATATCAATAACGGAACCCGTTATTATCGCTGACGTGAAATGACCGAGGAGTGCTGTAAATGTGGCTTGCAATGCTAGCCGTGATCGTAGGCTTGATGGTGTTGGTATGGAGTGCCGATCGTTTTGTGGATGGTGCCTCGGTAACAGCACGCTATGCCGGTATGCCGCCGTTGCTGATCGGTATGGTGATTGTTGGCTTTGGTACTTCTGCGCCTGAGATGGTGGTGTCCGCGCTGGCTGCCAGTCATGGCAACCCCGGGCTGGCGCTGGGTAATGCCTATGGCTCTAATATCGCCAATATTGCACTGATCCTGGGGGTTGTTGCCTTGCTTAGCCCTATCCAGGTGCATTCGCAAATCCTTAAGCGAGAACTGCCACTACTGGGATTGATCACGTTGCTGGCGGCGTATCAACTGCTTGACGGTGAGATCAGCCGTGGCGATGGCCTGGTCTTGCTGGCGGTCTTCGTACTGGTGATGGGTTGGAGTATCCGCCAGGGGCTGCGCCAGCGTCAGGATGCTTTGGCGGCGGAGGTCCGTGAAGCCAACACTGAGTTGACCATGTCACGGCGGGCCGGATTATTCTGGTTGTTGACAGGGTTGCTGTTACTGGTGCTCAGCTCACGCTTGCTGGTCTGGGGGGCGGTCAGTATCGCCCAGCAACTGGGGGTGAGCGATCTGGTTATCGGGCTGACCATCGTCGCCATTGGCACTTCCTTGCCGGAATTGGCGTCGTCGCTGGCTGCTGTGCGTAAAGGTGAACACGATCTGGCACTGGGCAATGTGCTGGGCTCAAATCTCTTTAATACCCTCACCGTGGTTGGTATTGCTGCGGTTATTCACCCGATGAGCGTTGCTTCTGTGGTACTGCACCGAGACTGGCTGGTGATGGCCGGGCTGACGTTGCTGCTGTTTTTGATGGCTTACGGTTTTCGTCGCCAGGGGCGCATCAACCGTATCGAGGGAGGCATCTTGTTGCTGGTGTATGTTTCTTACAACGCCTACCTAGCTTACGGATTGTTAAATTAACCCTAAATAGAGGCCCCTGACGGGGCCTTTTTTGTTCCAGGGCATTTTTTCCGGTTCCTGCTTTAAGGTATAGTGAGAAAGATTTTCGTTTAGCTTTAGGCGGTGGGGCTTCATGAACCTGGCAATGGTCAAAAAACAGCAGCAAGTGCGCGTGAAAAAGGTCACCGACCAATACCCGGATGACCCTGTAGCGCAGCGCTTGCGAGAGCTGGGGTTTGTTGACGGCGAACCTGTTACCGTGGTGGCCAGAGGGCTTTTTGGCGGTAATCCATTGGTCGTCAAGGTAGGCAGTACCCGCTTTGCCCTGCGTAAGCTGGAAGCGGCTCGGGTTGAGGTGGAGTCATGTTAATGGCCGCAGAAACCCAAACGCCCCGGGTTGCTCTGATTGGCAACCCTAACAGCGGCAAGACAGCCTTGTTTAACCTGCTGACCGGCAGCACGCAGAAAGTGGCTAATTATGCCGGGGTAACCGTTGAACGTAAGGAAGGGGTGCTGACCAGCCGTAATGGCCATCAGTTTGCCATTATTGACCTGCCAGGGGCTTACAGCTTGGATGCCACCAGCCCCGACGAAGCGGTAACCCGCGATGTTTGTCTGGGCCGTTACCCGGGCGAACGGCAGCCAGACTTGCTGGTGTGCGTGGTTGATGCCACCAATCTGCGCTTACACCTGCGTTTTGTGCTGGAAGTGCTCAGTATGGGCCAGCCCATGGTGTTGGCCCTGAATATGATGGACACTGCCCGCCAGCTTGGTGTGTCGATTGATCTGGACAAACTGTCCAAAGCGCTGGGCATCCCGGTGGTGGAAACGGTGGCTGTGGATCGCCAGGGCGCAGAGCAGTTGATCAGCTGCCTGGAAAACCCGGAGTTGCCGACGGCGCCGCAGCAGCCTGCTTTGTCACTGGCTGAACGACACCAGAAGGTGCGGCAATTACTGGCAGATACTGTTACGCAAAGCGCTCAGGGACCCACTATTACCGACCGTATCGACAGTGTGGTACTGCATCCGGTACTGGGTTTCGTACTATTGGCTACCGCCATGTTTTTTATGTTTCAGGCGGTGTTTTCCTGGGCTGAGCCTTTGATGGACGGCATTACTGATGGGGTTACTCAGCTGGCGGTGCTGACGACGGCACCTTTTCCCAAGGACAGTGCCTTATACAGTTTGCTCAATGACGGTATTTTCTCTGGCCTGGGCAATGTGCTGGTGTTTTTGCCGCAGATCCTCATCCTGTTCTTGTTCATTCTGGTACTTGAAGAGTCAGGGTATTTGCCGCGGGCAGCCTATTTACTGGACCGAATGATGTTCAAGGCCGGCATGACTGGCCGGGCTTTTATTCCTCTGCTTTCCAGTTTTGCCTGTGCAGTGCCGGGGATCATGGCCACGCGCAGTATTCAGAACCCCCGTGATCGTTTGACCACCATTTTGGTGGCCCCTTTGATGACTTGCTCAGCCCGCTTGCCAGTTTACACTTTGCTGATTGCCGCTTTCATACCCCGGCAAACGGTAGCGGGGCTCTTTAACCTGCAGGGACTGGTACTGTTCTCGCTTTACTTTGCCGGCATTATCAGCGCCTTGCTGGTGGCTTATGTGATGAAGTGGCTACGGCGGGAAAAAGGAGAGCAAGCGTTGTTGCTGGAGTTACCGGCTTATCGTTTGCCTAACCTGCGGGATCTGGCCTGGGGGCTATGGCATCGTGCCAAGATTTTTCTGCGTCGGGTTGGCGGTATTATCTTCTCCCTGACGGTACTGTTGTGGTTTTTGTCCAGTTTCCCGGGGCCGCCGGCTGGCGCCACTGGCCCGGCAATCGATTACAGCTTTGCCGGTAAGATTGGCCATGCGCTCGCCTATATCTTTGCGCCGCTGGGCTTTAACTGGCAGATCTCGGTTGCACTGGTGCCGGGTATGGCGGCTCGTGAGGTTGCGGTGTCGGCTCTGGCCACGGTATACGCCATGTCGGGTTCAGAAGATGCCGTTGCTCACCAATTGGGGCAGGTCATTGCAGGCCAGTGGCCGCTCTCTACGGCGCTGTCACTACTGGCTTGGTATATTTTTGCACCGCAATGTATTTCCACCCTGGCGGTGATCCGCCGAGAGACCAACTCCTGGAAGATGATGCTGGTAGCCGCCGGTTACTTGTTTGCACTGGCATATTTGGCGGCCATGGCGGTGTATCAGATAGCGGAGGCGTTACTATGATCTTTGCAGTTGTACAGGCGCTGGTGCTTACCGGGGTATTGCTGGTGGCGTTATGGGTTGCCTTGGGCAAGCTGGCCCCGAAGCACCGCTTTCGTTGGCAGGGGCGCTTGGCTATGCGCCTGCTAGCGCCGGGCCATGGCGCTTTTAGCCGTTGGCTAGGGCGGCACCTACAACCTGCCTTGGCTCAGGCCGGGGGCTGTGGCACAGGAAATGGCTGCAGTAGCTGTAGTGGTTGTGCTCCTGCGCCGCGCCAAAACGAACAGGAAATTTTCCGTAGTCGCCCTTAATGTACAGGGCCAACACGGCTCTCTATAGCCAGTTTCAGCCCCGGTAGCATGCCCAGTAAAAACAGCAGTTCCACTACGACAAACAAGGGGCCGACAATAAGCCCGACCAGGTCGTCCACAAAGGCCGGCTTGCGCCCTTCAAAATAGTGGCCGATAAACTGCAATATCCAGCCCACGATAAATAGCCCCAGACCCCAGGCCAGCCACTGTGAGGTGCTGCCTTGGGCCAGTGCGTCACCTGCACCCACCGCCGCCAGGAGCAATATGCTCATCAATGTTCCCAAGCCTAGGCACAAGCGTAGATAAAAAAGCGCGGAGAACAGCAGCAATAGCCAGGCTGGTGTGACGGTGACTCCCGCCAGTTGCCAGGCCGGCTTGGCCAACAGGGTTGTAATGGCCACCACAATCATGGGGATGCCAAGAAAGTGGGTAAGAATATTGCGCCTATCGCGGTGATAAGCAGCGTATTGCGCTAGGTGATCTGTGAGCGTTTTCATAGGCCGTTTCCTGTCCTTTCTTAGGCTAGTGAACGGCATTTAGCAGAGCTTGGCAAGGGCTGGGCGGGCAATAAAAAAGGCGCCAGGGACGCCTTGGTATTAACCGTGTTTCATTACCCGGGCTTTTTCCCGCTGCCAGTCACGGTCTTTGATGTCTGCCCGTTTGTCATGGGCTTTCTTACCTCGGGCAATACCGATGGATAGCTTGGCCCAGGCCCGGCTCCAGTACATTTTCAGCGGCACAATAGTTTTGCCCTTCTGGTGCACCTGGCCGTAGAGCGTTTCCAGCTCACGCTGATTAAGTAGCAGTTTACGGGTGCGGGTAGGGTCGGCCACTACATGGGTGGAGGCGGTGTTAAGTGGCTGAATAGTGGCGCCCAGCAAAAAGGCTTCACCGTCTTTTAGAATGATATAAGCCTCGGAAATATTGGCTTTACCGGCCCGCAGGCTTTTCACTTCCCAGCCTTGCAAAGCCAAGCCTGCTTCAAAGTTTTCATCAATGAAGTAGTCATGGCGGGCTTTTTTGTTCTGGGCGATGTCGGTGCTACCGCCCTGTTGGCTTTTTTTCTTGGTCATGGGCGCATTATACGAATCACAGCATGAAATGCATGGCATTTTGCCCGGATGCCCATTGTCATAACAAGTGCTATTATGCGCGCCAAACCCCTGACGGAATCGACCATGCCGCGGATCGCGCGCCAGCAGCAGGTGCCTTTTTCACCACAGCAAATGTTTGACCTGGTTAACGATGTGTCCAGTTACCCGGCGTTTTTGCCGGGGTGTGTGGCAGCTCGTGTGCTGAGCCAGAACAGTGACAATATGACCGCTACCCTGGATGTGGCCAAAGGGCCGGTAAGAAAGTCCTTTACCACCCGTAATACACTCTATGGCCCCGATCGTATCCATCTGGAGTTAGTCAACGGTCCTTTTCGGTTTTTACACGGTGACTGGCATTTTGACGCCAACGAGCAGGGCTGCCTGGTTCGGCTGGATCTGCGTTTTGAATTTTCATCACCATTGGTGGCGATGGCCTTTGGCGGTATTTTTTCCCAGCTCACCCACGCGATGGTGAACGCCTTTTGTAAACGTGCCGGGGAGGTATATCGTGACTGAACGGTTAATCGGTGTTGAAGTCGCTTTTGCCAGCCCAGAGCGGCAAGCATTAATTGCCCTGAAAGTAGTGGATGGCTCGACAGTGGCTGATGTTATTGCCCGCAGTGGTATTACTGAACGTTTTACTGATGTGGACTTTGCCAGTATGGATGTTGGCATCTGGTCACGTACCTGCAAGCGTACCGACAGTGTTCGTGATGGTGATCGGGTTGAAATTTACCGGCCATTGACGGCCGATCCCAAAGACATTCGCCGCCGCCGGGCTGAAAAAGCCAAAGAAGAAGGGCGGGCCGATAAAACTACCGGCGGCCGCCCTAATCCGTTGCGCGCTGAGAGCTGAAATCAGCTCTTTTTCAGTGCCGCGGGGATATTGAAGTCTTTACTCTGGGCACTTTGCAGCAGGCCTTTGTCGTTGAAGTACAGTTTCACTTCCCGGCTGATGGCTTTACCGTTACCGGGGCGGAATTCATATTTGTAATACCAGGTACCCTTGGCAAAACTGTCTTCCAGCATCGGTGTGCCCATCACAAACTTCACCTGATCCTGATTCATTCCAGGCTTGAGCTTATCCAGCTGATTTTGCTCCAGGTAGTTGCCCTGAGGTACATCAATGCGATAAATCAGGCCGCAACCACCCAGGCTCAGGCCCAGGGTCAGGGCCAGCAAGATTTTTTTCATGCTCTAGTCCATCTTATTCATTCTGTGGCGCATCATACCGCCCGTAGCTTACCTCCAGCAACAGAGCATTCAATCGGCCAAAAGTTCCCGAGCATTGGCTTTTGTTGCTTCAGTGATGCTGTCTCCCCCCAATAATCTGGCCAGTTCCTCTACCCGTTGCTGTGTGGTTAAAGGCTGCATGCGGGTTTCCGTCTGGCCCTTGCTGACGGCTTTACTGACTTGCAGTTGTTGGTGGCCCTGGCCGGCTACTTGCGGCAGGTGTGTTACACAAAAGACCTGAGTACGTTCGCCTAACTGGCGCAGCAATTTACCGACAACAGCAGCGGTAGGGCCCGAAATACCCACATCGACTTCGTCGAAAATCAGCGTCGGTACCTGCGTTTTATCGCTGAGCAATACCTGCAGCGCCAGGCCAATGCGTGATAACTCACCACCAGAAGCCACTTTCGCCATAGGCGCCAGAGGCTGGCCGGGGTTGGTAGCTACCAGCATCTGCACTTTATCGAGCCCCTGAAGTGCGTGGCTGGCCTGGTCATCAAATTGCACCTGAAACTGAAAACGGGCATGGGGCAAAGCAAGCTCACGGATGCTGGCTTCGGTCCCCTTGGCTAAGGCCTTGGCGTGGCGTTCACGGCTCTGGCTAAGCTTTCTGGCAGCCTGCAGGTATTCGTCGTGGGCACGGGCCACTTCCTGTTCCAGTGCTACCAGGCGGTCATCACTGGCATTGAGGCTACTGAGCTCCTCGGCCAGTTGCTGATGCAGAATTGGTAGTTGTGCTGGGGCGACTTTGTGTTTGCGGCTCAGGCTGACCGCATGGCTCAGCCGTTCGTCTAGGGCTGCATAATGCTCAGGGTCGATTTCCAGGCGCTGCTGGTAACGATCCAGTTCGTGACTGGCATCATCCAGCAACGCACTGGCGTCATGCAGAGTGCTGAGCACCGGTTCCAGTGCCGGGTCGTCATGTTGCAAACGGCCTAGCCGTTCCAGCACCTGGCGCAGCATGTCACTGACATTGAGCTGTTCATCTTGACTGAGTAGCGCCAAGCTACGCTGAGATTCTTCTATCAAGGTGGCCGCATTAGCCTGGCGATGATGCTCGGCCTCGATACGTTCATATTCGCCAGGCTCCAGGGCGAATTGGTCCAACTCCTGCACCTGATATTCCAGCAGCTGCCGACGGGCTTCGCGCTGGGCTTCGGTTGCGGCCAGACTAGCCAGTTCGGCACTGAGTTGCTTTTGTTGCTGATATTGTTGGCGCACGGCGCTGAGCAGAGCATGGTGGCCGGCGTAGTCATCCAGCAAGGCCAGCTGATGTTCGGTTTTGAGCAGCGCATGGTGGGCGTGCTGGCCGTGCACATGCAGTAAGTGCTCTCCCAGCGCCTTGAGTTGTGACAGCGGTACCGGCTGGCCATTGATATAACCGCGGGAACGGCCTTCGGCCGTGAGGGTGCGACGCAAAATGCATTGGCCTTCGTCATCCAGCTCGTTGTCTTGCAGCCAGCGCTGGGCCTGTGGCAGTTGGGTAACATCAAAACGGGCGGAGACTTCGCACTTATCGGCGCCGGGCCTGACCAGGCTGGCTTCGCCACGCTCCCCCAGGCACAACCCCAAGGCGTCTATGGCAATAGACTTGCCGGCGCCGGTTTCACCCGTGATGGCGGTCAGCCCCTGGCACAGATCCAGCTCCAGAAAACGGACAATAGCAAAGTTACTGATGGTCAGTTGCGCCAGCATGGTGCAGCCTCCTTTACTGTAATTGCATCCAGTATAAGCTGGTTTTTCATACAGTAAAGAGGCAAATCAAAAGAGTTTTGAGCTCCAGCCCAGTTTGCTGCGCAATACGTGGTAGTAGTCATGGCCCGGGGGATGTACCAGGCGCAGTGGATAAGCACTTTTTTGAATACGGATCTCGTCACCGGGCTTGAGGCTGAGGGCTACCTGGCTGTCACAGGTGATTTGCAGATCATCGGAGTTGGAGGTGACCACCAGAGTGATAAGGCTATTGCCTTCTACCACGATGGGCCGGCTGGACAGGGTATGAGGAAACATCGGTACCAGCACGATGGCGTCCATTTTCGGGTGCAGGATCGGGCCACCGGCGGACAGGGAGTAAGCCGTTGAACCGGTGGGCGTGGACACGATCAGGCCATCCGAACGCTGGGTGTAAACATACTGCTGGTCGATACTGACCGAAAACTCGATCATGTGGGCCACTTTATCCGGATGCAGCACCATTTCATTGACTGCGGTGTTGGAGGCTACCTGACGCTTGTGGCGCAGTACTGTGGCATCTAGTAAAAAACGAAACTCTGTCTGGTAGCGGCCAGCCAGGACCTCACTGAGTGGTGCCTGAAAGTCATCAGGGTCAAGGTCAGTGAGAAAGCCGAGATTGCCACGATTAACACCAATAACGGCAACGTCATAGCGGGCCAGTACTCGGGCAGCACCGAGCATATTGCCATCTCCCCCTACCACAATGGCCAAATCGGCTTGTTCGCCCAGGGTGGCAATGTCGGCACGTTCGGCACCGTCGAGGCTTAGGCCTTCGGCGGTGTGCTGTTCCACCAGCAGGCGGTAGCCTTGCGACTGTAGCCACTGGTGCAGGGCGCTGACTGTTTGGCCGGCACCATCGTGTTGCGGCTTGCCAATAAGCGCAATGGTTTTAAAGGGTTGGCTCATCACAGCTTCCTGATGTGTGGTTTTGCCAGTATAACTGAGCGGCGCTCTCTTGAAACCCGCAGCGGCGCCCCCATAATAAGCCGCACGTCGTATTGAGGAGACAGGCAATGACCGAAGAAACGGATAAACAAGCCGAACAGCAGCCGGAACAGGCCGCGGAACAACAGCCCGAGCAACAGGAGCATTTGCCAGAAGTTGACTTGCAAGCGGAAGTGGAACGCCTGGAAGCGGAGCTTGCTGAACAGCGTGAAGTGGTACTGCGGGCCAAAGCTGAAGCTGACAATATCCGCCGCCGCGCCGCCCAGGACGTGGAAAAAGCCCACAAGTTTGCTTTGGAAAAGTTTGCGGGTGAATTGCTGCCGGTGGCCGATTCGCTGGAGCGAGCCCTGGAGCTGGGAGACAGTGATAACGAACTACTCAAGCCGATGCTTGAAGGTGTCGACCTGACCCTTAAATCGTTCCTGTCTACCGTGGCGAAATTCGGTTTGGAAGTGGTTAACCCCGAAGGTGAGGGTTTTAACCCGGATCTGCACCAGGCGATGGCGATGCAGCCGTCAGCAGAGCACCCGGCCAATACCGTTCTGACCGTCGTACAAAAAGGCTACAGCCTCAATGGTCGGCTGTTGCGCCCGGCGATGGTGATTGTCAGCACCCAAGGCTGAGCCGGTTGCCGTAACAAAACCCGGTTTTTCCGGGTTTTTTCATTTTCGGGCCTTGAAAAGCTAAAACGGCTACCCCACATAAGCGTCAACGACAACGTAACAGGTAACAGACTTGAAAAGTGGCCCGCCGGCCCCATGTTACCAACAACCTTAATTTAAGCAGTTTAGCGGAGACTGATATGGGCAAGATTATCGGTATCGACCTGGGCACTACCAACTCCTGTGTGGCTATCATGGATGGCGACAAGGCACGCGTTATTGAAAACGCGGAAGGTGCCCGTACTACTCCTTCTATCATCGCTTACACCGATGATGGCGAAACGTTGGTTGGTCAGTCTGCCAAGCGTCAGGCGGTGACTAACCCGAAAAACACCCTGTTTGCTATCAAGCGTCTGATCGGTCGTCGGTTTACCGATGACGAAGTACAGCGTGATGTGAAAATCATGCCGTTCGCCATTGTCAACGCTGACAACGGTGACGCCTGGGTAGAAGTGAAAGGCAACAAAATGGCGCCGCCGCAGATCTCTGCAGAAGTGCTGAAAAAAATGAAGAAGTCTGCCGAAGACTACCTTGGTGAAACGGTTACTGAAGCGGTTATCACGGTACCGGCGTACTTCAATGACTCACAGCGTCAGGCCACCAAAGATGCCGGTAAGATTGCCGGTCTGGAAGTCAAACGTATTATCAACGAGCCGACTGCGGCAGCGTTGGCTTACGGCCTGGACAAGAAAAAAGGTAACCAGCGCATCGCCGTCTATGATCTCGGTGGCGGTACCTTTGACGTATCCATCATCGAAATCGATGAAATGGATGGCGAGCACACCTTTGAAGTACTGGCCACCAACGGTGACACCCACCTCGGTGGTGAAGACTTCGATAACCGTCTGATCAACTACCTGGTTGACGAGTTCAAGAAAGAGCAGGGCGTTGACCTGACCAACGACCAGCTGGCCCTGCAGCGTCTGAAAGAAGCGGCAGAAAAAGCCAAGATTGAGCTGTCTTCTGCGCAACAGACTGACGTCAACTTGCCGTACATCACAGCTGATGCCAGCGGTCCTAAGCATATGAACATCAAGGTTACCCGCTCCAAGCTGGAATCCTTGGTAGAGGATCTGATCACCCGCTCCATGGAGCCGTGCAAAGTCGCTCTGCAAGATGCCGACCTGTCGGTGAGCGACATTGACGAAGTGATCCTGGTTGGTGGCCAGACCCGGATGCCGAAAGTACAGCAAGCGGTAACGGAGTTCTTCGGTAAGGAGCCGCGTAAAGACGTTAACCCTGACGAAGCAGTTGCTGTTGGTGCCGCGGTTCAAGGTGGTGTGCTGGCTGGCGATGTTAAAGACGTACTGCTGCTGGACGTAACCCCGCTGTCGCTGGGTATCGAAACCATGGGCGGTGTGATGACCAAGCTCATCGAGAAAAACACCACCATCCCAACCAAGCACAGCCAGGTGTTCTCTACTGCTGAAGACAACCAGGCTGCTGTCACCATTCACGTGCTGCAAGGTGAGCGTAAGCGCAGTGGCGACAACAAGTCACTGGGCCAGTTTAACCTCGACGGTATCCAGCCGGCACCGCGCGGTATGCCGCAAATCGAAGTGACCTTCGATATTGATGCTGACGGTATCCTGCACGTCTCGGCCAAAGACAAAAACTCTGGCAAAGAGCAGAAGATCACCATCAAGGCCTCTTCTGGTCTGAGCGAGGAAGAAGTCGAAAAAATGGTGCGTGACGCTGAAGCTCACGCTGAGGACGACAAAAAGTTCGAAGAACTGGTCGCCACCCGTAACCAGGCTGATGCGCTGGTACACGGTACCCGCAAGCAGCTGGAAGAAGCCGGTGAGCAGCTTGGTGCTGACGACAAGAGCAAGATCGAAGCCGCTCTGGGCGAGCTGGAAACAGCGCTCAAAGGCAGCGATAAAGCCGAGATCGAAGCCAAGCAGCAGGCTCTGATGGAAGCCTCCAGCAAGCTGATGGAAATTCTGCAGCAGAAAATGCAGCAGGAGCAGGCTGCCGGTGGTGCTGAGCAGGCTAATGCGAACCAGAGTGGCGACGATGTTGTTGACGCTGAGTTCGAAGAAGTCAAAGACGACGACAAGAAATAAGGCCCTGGCCTTATCGGTACGGGCGCCACTGGCGCCCGTCAATCGTTTTAACGCGGACCACGATTTATGTCGAAACGTGATTACTACGAAGTGCTGGGGGTAGACCGCAGCGCTGACGAAAAAGACATCAAGCGTGCTTATAAAAAGCTCGCCATGAAGCATCACCCGGACCGCAATCCTGGCGACGAAGAGGCGCTGGCCAAATTCAAGGAGGTCAAGGAGGCTTACGAGATCCTGACCGACAGCGACAAGCGGGCGGCCTACGACCGCTACGGCCATGCCGGTGTTGACCCGAATATGGGCGGCGGCGGCTTTGGTGGCGGTGCTGGTGGCGCCGACTTTGCCGATATTTTCGGTGACGTGTTCGGCGACATCTTTGGCGGTGGCCGCCGTGGCGGTGGTGGCCCGCAGCAGTCCCGCGGTGCCGATCTGCGCTACAACATGGAGCTGAGCCTGGAAGAGGCGGTGCGAGGTGTCTCCAAAGAGATCAAGGTGCCCACTTACGCCAGTTGCGAGAAGTGCGACGGCAGCGGTGCTAAACCCGGCACCAGCGCTAAGACCTGTGACACCTGTCATGGTATGGGCCAGGTGCAAATGCGTCAGGGCTTTTTCGCCGTGCAGCAGGCCTGCCCAACCTGTCATGGTTCCGGTAAGGTCATCACCGACCCTTGTAATGCCTGCCATGGTCAGGGCCGGGTACAAAAGACCAAGACCTTGAGCGTGAAAATTCCTGCTGGTGTGGATACGGGAGACCGCATTCGCCTGGCTGGGGAAGGTGAAGCCGGGCAATTTGGTGCACCGGCAGGCGATTTGTACGTGCAGGTGCATGTCAAAGAGCACCCGATCTTTGTGCGTGACGGGAACAACCTTTACTGCGAAATGCCGATCAGCTTCACCACGGCGGCACTGGGGGGCGAAATTGAAGTGCCGACCCTCGACGGCCGGGTCAAACTGAAGGTCAGTGAAGGTACCCAGACCGGCCGCATGTTCCGTTTGCGCGGCAAAGGCGTGAAATCAGTACGCAGCGGTATGACCGGTGATCTGATGGTCAAGACGGTGGTGGAAACGCCGGTGAATCTGACCAGTGAACAGCGGGAGCTGCTGGAACAGCTGGAAAAAACCCTGACCGGGGATTCTGGCAAACGCCACAAGCCGAAATCGGAAGGCTTCTTTGATAGCGTCAAACGCTTCTTTGATGACCTGTCCAGCTAGCAAAAAGCCCGGCATTCGCCGGGCTTTTTTATAAGGTCAAGGCCATGCAGATCTCGCAATCACTGTGGCCTGTTTCCCCTATGGGGCCTGCCAGTACTTTAAAGCCCAACTTCTGATAAAGCGCCATGGCTTCGGTTAAGGCTGCGGTGGTTTCCAGATAGCATAATTTGTAGCCCTCATCGCGGGCTGTTTGCAGGATCAGTTCGGCTAGCGCCTTTCCGGCACCACTGCCGCGTGCTTCAGGCAAAAAATACATCTTTTGCAGCTCACAAATTCGCCGCTGCGTCTCACTGCCGGCCAGCGGCGCCAGCCCGGCACCGCCAAGGATCTGCTGCTCCCTAACAACAACCCAGTAATGGCCACCCTGTTGATGATAAAAGTCGTACAGGTTGTCCAAGTGAGGGTCGGCAACTCCAAAGCCGCGATCGGCCGTCAGGCCATACTCACTGGATACCTGACGAATAACCGCTGCAACGGCAGCATTGTCGGCGGCCATCATGGGCCGGATCTGAACGGTCACGCTGATATCTTCCTGTTATTACTTGCACTTCACGCTACCATAGCGACACCGAGGAAGAAAAAGAAGGAGGCCCCGTGAAACGCGTATTGCTGTTGACCACTTTGGCTTTAACCCTGACAGCCTGTGCCACCAGCCCGACGGGTCGGCGGCAACTGCTGCTTAATGACGAAAGTACCGTGGCCAAGATGGGCGTGGCCTCCTTTGCCGATCTCAAGAGCAAGGAGAAAGTCGACACCCTGCCTACCACTAACCGTTACGTGGAATGTGTTGCCGGAGCCATTACCCGGGTGCTGCCAGCAAACCAGCGCAGCGGCTGGGAAGTGGTGGTTTTTGATTCCAAAGAGGTTAATGCCTTTGCCTTGCCGGGGAGAAAAATCGGTGTGTATACCGGTTTGCTGAAGGTAGCCTCGACGCCGGATCAACTGGCTGCGGTGATTGGCCATGAAGTTGGTCATGTGCTGGCCCACCATGCCAATGAGCGGCTCAGTCAGCAGCAGGCTACTACCGGCACTTTGATGTTGGCCAATGCGGCGCTGGGCGCCAGTGATGTCAAAGACAAAGGGGCCTGGATGTCAGTGTTGGGGCTAGGGGCAACTGTGGGGGTGCTGTTGCCGTACTCACGGGTGCATGAATCAGAAGCGGATCAGATTGGCCTGGAACTGATGGCGAAAGCCGGCTTCGACCCCCGCCAGGCGGTCACTTTGTGGCAGAAAATGGGTCAGCAGGACGGGGAACGGCCACCGGAGCTGTTGTCGACTCACCCAAGCCCGGCAACCCGCATTAATCGCCTCAAGGCCTTGCTTCCCTCGGTGCTACCGCTTTATCAAAAGGCCGCAGTTCACCCCGGTTGTCGACCATAAAAAAGCGGCCCTCGGGCCGCTTTATGCTTTGCCTGCCAACATATTCAGCAGGGCCTGCCAGCTTTTCTGATCCGCTTGTTTGTCATACGCCAACGGCATATTGAAGCGCTTGCCCAGTTCTGTGGCCTGTGGGTTGGTAAAGCTGTGTTTGGCTCCGGGGTAAATGCGTAAATCCAAATCCGCCTTGGCAGCGCGCATTTCATCGACCAGAGCGTCGACGGCTGTCTCTGGTTCAAAGGGGTCATCACCACCGACGGCGACCAGTAATTTGGCTTTGATTTGCCCGGGTTTGACCTTGATGTTGCTGCCCAGGCTGCCGTGAAAACTGGCGACACCGGCCAGGGGCTTGCCCATACGTGCCTGGTTCAGTACCACGCCGCCGCCAAAGCAATACCCAATGGCATAGAGCTTGTGTGGATCAACCCCTGGCTGGCGCCGCAAAATGGCCAGCGCCGCATCAAAACGGGCATTCATTTGCTCCGGGTGGCGCATGGCGGCATTCATGAATGCTTTGGCATCTTTGGGGTGGTCGGCCACTTTGCCAGTACCGTACATGTCCACGGCAATGGCCGGGTAACCGGCTTCGGCTAGCATTCGAGCCCGGCGTTTAGCATAGGCATTCATGCCCCACCATTCGTGGATCACCACCACTGCGGCGCCATTAGTCGGGTGTTCGGGCTGGTACAACACGGCGTGGCCGAGCTGGTCAGGGAGCGTCAGCTGTTGTTCGCGGATCGCTGCCTGCGTTGAGAGCGTCAATAACAGCGTTAGCAGTGAAAGCCATTTCATCATGCATCCTCCGGTACCTTTTGCACTGAGCTTAGTGACCTTATGGCAGGCTGTCTATTGACCGCCAAAAAGTGCTCAGTGATCCGGGCCGTCGACGCCTTTGTAGGACTCCGCTTCAATAAAGATCCGCTTGATGGTGGGAAATGCCGCTTTGATGGCTTTGTCCAGGCGGGCAATTGCAAACTCAATGTCGCGGGCTGAAGCCTGGCGGTCAAAGCGCACACTGAGGTTCACCAGCACATAATCCGGCCCCATGTGCATGGTCAGTAGCTCGTGAATGTCTTCAATCAGGGGTTCTTCACGGGCCAGTGCCTGAATGCCGGCCACCACGCGGGTATTGGCACTTTCGCCAATTAACAATCCTTTGGTTTCAATGGCTAGCCATAGTGCGGTGCCAGCGAGGATCAGGCCAATGAGAATAGACGCAACACCGTCATACAGCGGGTTTGCTGTCCAGTGGCTCAGGCTGACACCCAGCAACGCAACCAGCAGCCCCAACAATGCCGCCGAGTCCTCAAAAACCACCATGAACAGTGAAGGATCCTTGCCGCGTTGTACCGCCTCAAGGTAACCCCATTTGCCCTTGGCCTTGCGAAATTCATTCAGGGCAAAGGCCCAGGAGGCCCCTTCAAAGACAATAGCCAGCCCCAGCACAATGTAATTGACCAGAGGGTCACGCATGGTGACCGGGTGCATGACATGCTGAACACCTTCATAGAGCGAAACCCCGGCGCCGATACTGAATATCAGCATGGCCACCACAAAGCTCCAAAAATAAATTTCTTTTCCGTAACCAAACGGAAAGCGGGCATCAGGTGGCTGCTGGGCGCGTTTGATGCCCAGTAACAGCAGGCCCTGGTTACCGGTATCGACCAAGGAGTGAATACCTTCAGACAGCATGGCCGACGAGCCGGTTATGCTTCCGGCAATAAATTTGGTTACCGCAATCAGTGAATTACCCGCCAGGGCGGCGTAAATAACGGCTTTTGAGTTGGCTGACACAGATGAACGCTCAGTGCCCAAGGGCTGTTAGCTGCTGTGCGGCGCTGACCCGAATGTGGGTTTGATAATAGTACTTCGTAGGCTGGCCAGAGGCCCTGTCGTCACAGTTAAAAACGATGGTGGTGCGAAAGGCCACGCCGGAAACCGCCAGTGTCTTGCCTGACAATAGCTGCTGCAATTGCTGTGGGTTGGTGGTGCCAAATGCCTGCTGGGCAACGGCTTGTGGCATGACGATGGTGACGTTACGCGGGTCACGGTAGTCAGGCTGAGTGTTGAGATAAACCTCACCGTCGCGTCTGCCGGCTGCGCGAATAAGCAAGCGAAAATGACCGGGAATACCGGCCGGGGCGGCTGCGGCGGCCTGGCGAATGATCATCATGGTATCGCTCAGTGTACTGACGGGCGCTGGTGGTGGTGCTTGGGTGGCACAACCGGCCAGCAGTGCTGCGGCCATCATGGCCAACAAGGTCTTATTCATCTTGCCTGTACTCCCTGATGATGTGTTGCTTACACTACCGGCTGGTACTGGCCAGGTAAAGGCGAATATGACGCCAGGACGGCAACAGTATGGTGCCGAGCGTAATAGCGCCCAGCAGCAGTACATAACCACTGTGGCTGACCACTGCCAGAGGTGACAAGCCAAAGCTGGCGCCCAGTAAAAGTGCCTGTGCTCCCCAAGGGATCAGCCCCTGGTTGATACAGGCAAAAATGTCCAACAGGCTGGCGGAGCGAACCGGGCTGATGGCACTTTTTTCGGCCAGATCCCGGGCCAGTTGGCCATTGGCAATGATGGAAACGGTGTTATTGACGGTACAGAAATTGGTACTGAAAACCAAGCCGGCAATGGCCAGTTCACCACTGCGGCGGCTGCCACCGCGATCCAGCTTGTTAGCCAACCAGGCCAAACCGCCCTGGCGTTCCATCAGCCAGGCCAGTCCACCCATCAGCAAAGACAGAATAAAGATCTCCTGCATGCTGCCAAAGCCGGCGTAAATATCTTTGCCATACTGGCTGAGGCGGTAGTCGCCGGCCAGCCCCACGGCACCCGCCAGGGCGATCCCCAGTAGCAGCACGGCAAACACATTCAGGCCGGCAACAGCCAGTAGCAAGATGGTGAGATAAGGCACGACAGCCAGCAATGAATAGGGCTTGGCAGCTATCGTGGCCGGGCTGCTGTCGCCTGAGGCCAGCCACAGTATGGTCAGCACGGCGGCGGGTAGCGCCAGTTTGACGTTGGCGCGGAACTTGTCTTTCATCCGGCAACCCTGTGTGCGGGTAGCGGCGATGGTGGTGTCAGAAATCACGGACAAATTGTCACCAAACATGGCACCGGAAAGCAGTGCTCCGGCGGTCAGGGCTGGCGGTAACTGGCCTTGCTGGGCAAGCCCCTGCGCCACCGGCGCCAAGGCCGCGATGGTGCCCATGGACGTGCCCATCGCTGTTGCAATGAAAGCGGCAATAACAAACAGCCCGGGCAGCAATAGGGTCGATGGTATTAGTGTCAGCCCGAGATTGACGGTGGCATCAACGCCGCCGGTAGCTTTAGCGACGACACCAAAAGCACCAGATAGCAGGTAAATCAGGCACATCGCCATGATGTTGCTGTGGCCACAGCCCTTTAAAAACTCTTCGACGGTGGCATTCAGGCTGTCTTTTGACAACACCATGGCCAGCACCAGAGCTGGCAGCATCGCTACCGGTGCCGGGAGTTGATAAAAAGCGTAAGCCACACCGTGCAGGCTCAAATAGCTGCCGACACTGAGAAAAAGCGCTAGGAACAGCAACAATGGCAGCAGCGGCCAGGGAGAAGGGCGGTAAGTGGTCATCATTTAGGCTGTGTTGACGGGCAAAGTCGCGCAATCTAAAGCAGTGATTTGGACGTGTCAATGTCTGGATGGCTATATGCTTATGATTGTTGTCTCGGCTTGTCGCAGTGTGTTGTCGGCATATCTTATTCATTGAGCCGTTATCACAATGTAATGCGTATATTGCGACAAACAACAAAGGTGAATCAGTCTCCAATGAAGAAAGCCAGTCTCATGCTTGTGGCCGTGATGGTCATTGCTGCCGTTTATTACGGCTATCAGCGTTCTTTGCCGCAGGCCTCCGCTGCCCGTGTCGGTGGACCGGTGCAGGTGGTTACGGTGCCGGTGCGTTATCAGCGTATGTCGGATGAAATTGAAGCGTTAGGTACTACTAAGGCGTTTGAGTCGGTGACGGTGACGGCCAGTGTCAGCGAGAAAATCGAGCAAGTGCACTTTCACGACAATCAGCAGGTTAAAGCCGGGCAGCTGCTGGTAACGCTCAACCACCAGGAAGAACAGGC
This sequence comes from Gallaecimonas aegicerasi, assembly GCF_045291545.1. Lineage (GTDB taxonomy): Bacteria > Pseudomonadota > Gammaproteobacteria > Enterobacterales > Gallaecimonadaceae > Gallaecimonas. Next base: position 1,972,908 of record NZ_CP149514.1, on the reverse strand, counting down.
TGAATTGGATGCCGCCAAAGTTAACCTGAAAGAACAGCTGCGCGAGTACCGCCGCATAGGCGAACTGGTACGTAAAAAAACCATGGCGGCCTCCGAGCTGGATCGACTGCAAAGCGCTGTTGATGTTGCCAAGGCCAATGTGGCGAAAGCCCAGGCCCAGCTTGACGATCGTTTCATCCGCGCGCCCTTTGACGGCGTGTTGGGCTTTCGTCAGGTGAGCCCTGGCTCGCTGGTCAGCCCCGGCACTGCGATTACCACTTTGGATGACGTGAACCCCATGAAGCTGGATTTTACCGTGCCGGAACGTTTTTTACCGGTACTGGCAAAGGGCAAGGCCATCTTTGCCAGTACCGATGCGGTAGCCGGCAAGCACTTCCAGGGCCATGTCGCCAGCATTGATACCCGCATCGATCCGGTTTCGCGTAGCGCCATGGTGCGCGCCGAACTGGATAACCGCAATGGCCTGTTACGCCCCGGCATGCTGTTGAAAGTGCGCTTAGTTAAAGAAGCCCGTGACACCCTGACGGTGCCTTCTGCGGCCATTTTCCAGATCAAAGATCAACACTATGTCTTTGTCGTCACTGATGGCCGGGTGCAACGGCGCGCCATTGAGATTGGCCTGCGCTTGCCTGGTGTGGTGGAAGTGGCCAAAGGCCTTGGCAAGGGCGAACAGGTGATCATCCGTGGTCTCTTGAAAGTACGTGACGGTGCCAAAGTGGATGTTAAAGCCGAAGACTATCCGGGGGCTGAGGCATGATCCTGACTGATCTGTCGGTCCGTCGGCCTATAGTTGCCTCGGTTCTGTCGCTGCTGATTGTGGCCTTTGGCCTGGTTGCTTTCGGAAAGCTGCCGCTGCGGGAATACCCCAGTATCGACCCGCCGTTGGTGAACATTCACACCACCTATCGCGGTGCTTCGGCGGCGGTCATGGAATCGCGCATCACGCAGTTACTGGAAGATAGGGTCTCTGGTATCGAGGGCATTCGCAACATTACCTCCTCCAGCCAGGATGGCAGCTCGTCGATCACTATTGAGTTCAATATCAACCGCGACATTGATGCAGCCACCAACGATGTTCGCGACAAAATCTCCGGTGCCCTGAATAACCTGCCGGAAGAAGCCGATCCGCCGGAAGTATCCAAGGCTGGCTCTGGTGACGAAACCGTTATGTGGCTGAACCTGGTGTCGGATCGCATGACGGTGCGTCAGCTGTCGGATTACGCCGACCGCTTTCTGGTTGACCGTTTCTCGGTACTCAACGGAGTAGCGCGGGTGCGTATTGGCGGTGAGCAGCGTTCGGCGATGCGGATCTGGCTGGACCGGGAAGCGCTGGCGGCGCGACACCTGACGGTCAGCGACGTAGAAAGTGCCCTGCGTTCGCAAAACATCGAACTGCCTGCCGGTGACCTGGAATCCAAGGACCGTCAGTTCACCGTGCGCCTGCAGCGCCAATACCAAAGCCAGCAGGATTTTGCCAACCTGGTGATCGGTCGCGGCGCTGACGGTTATCTGGTCAAGCTTGCTGATGTTGCCAAGGTGGTGGAAAGCACCGATGAAACCCGCAAGTTGTTTCGCGGTAATGGCAAGAACATGGTTGGCCTCGGCATTGCCAAAACGTCTACCGCCAACACCCTGGAAGTGGCGCGTGAAGCCCATAAGCTGGTCAGCCAGCTCAGCCACAGCCTGCCTGCCGGGATGAAACTCATCGTTGGTTATGACTCGTCGGTGTTTGTGGAGCGTTCGGTTCAGGAAGTGTACGAGACCTTGTTTATCGCCATGGCACTGGTGGTGGTGGTGATTTACCTGTTCCTCGGCTCGGTGCGGGCCATGCTGATCCCGGCGCTGGCGTTACCGGTGTCACTGATGGGCGCTTTTATTGTGCTGTACGCCCTGGGCTACACCATTAACCTGTTGACGTTGTTGGCGATGATCCTGGCTATCGGCATGGTGGTGGATGACGCCATTGTGATGCTGGAGAACGTGCACCGCCGTATTGAAGAAGGCGAGTCGCCACTGGTGGCGGCCTTTTTGGGGGCGCGCCAGGTGTCCTTTGCCGTCATTGCCACCACCGCGGTGCTGGTATCGGTGTTTTTGCCTATTACCTTCCTGGATGGTGACCTGGGCAAGCTCTTTACCGAGTTCTCTGTGGCCATGGCCTCGGCGGTGGTGTTTTCGGCCATTGTGGCGCTGACGCTATCACCGATGATGTGCTCAAAACTGCTGACCAGCCATCAAGGTCACCGGGGCATTACGGCTATTGTCGACAACGGGGTTACCCGCTTGGTAAGCGGTTACCGACGGCTACTGGCAAGGCTTATCAAACACCCCTGGTGGGTGGTGGCGGTGGTGCTGGCCAGCCTGGGTGGGGTTGGCTGGTTTAGCCAGCAGATCCCCGGCGAATTTGCTCCGCAGGAAGACCGCGGCGCCTTTTTCATCATGATCAACGGCCCCGAAGGCGCCTCATACTCGTACATGGAAAACTACATGAACGAGATTGAAAAGCGACTGTTGCCAATGACCGAAAAGGGCGGTGAGGCGCGCCGGCTGCTGACCATTGCCCCCCGTGGCTGGGGCGGTGTGCGAGCCTACAATTCCGGCATGATCATTGTGGCTTTGAAAGATTGGTCACAGCGGCGCAGTGTCTTTGAGATCATGAACGAAGTGCGCCAGCGAATAGGCGATTTGGCCGGGGTACGGGCCTTTAGCGTGGTGCGCAGTGCCTTTGGCCGCGGCACCGGCAAACCGTTGCAGTTTGTACTGGGCGGCCCGGATTACGACAGCTTGCGCCAGTGGCGCGACACCATCGAACAAGAAGCGGCCAAGAACCCCGGTTTGCTGGGTATTGATGATGACTACAAAGAAACCAAACCGCAGTTGAAGATCACCGTGGATACGGCGCGGGCCGCTGACCTTGGCGTAACCATGAATACGATTGGCCGTACTTTAGAAACCATGTTGGGTTCCAAGGTCGTGACGACTTACGTTAAAGGCGGTGAGGAATACAACGTGATTGTTGAGGGCGAGCGTGACAAGCAGCGCTCACCACAGGCCATTGGTGGCATTTATGTGCGCTCTGACAAAAACGGCCAACTGGTGCCACTGTCGGCGGTAGTCAATGTCAGTGAAGAAGCGGATGCGGCCAGCCTCAACCGTTACAACCGGATGCGAGCCATCACCATTGAGGCCAATCTGGCTGACGGTTACAGCCTGGGAGATGCCCTTAACTACATGGACGCTCTGGCCAAAAGAGTGTTACCGGCAGAAGCGACCATCAGCTACAAGGGGCCGTCACTGGATTATAAAAACTCCGGCAGCTCGGTGTATTTCGTTTTTGCCCTGGCACTGGGGGTGGTATTTCTGGTGCTGGCAGCACAATTTGAAAGCTACATTCACCCGTTCATCATCATGCTGTCGGTGCCGCTGGCGATGCTTGGCGCCTTGGTTGGACTTTATCTGACCGGCCAGACCATCAACATCTATTCGCAAATCGGCATCATCATGCTTATTGGCCTTGCGGCCAAAAACGGCATCCTGATTGTTGAATTTGCCAACCAGCTGCGCGATGACGGCCTGGAATTTACCGAAGCGCTATTGACCGCCTCAGCGCAGCGCTTACGACCGATCCTGATGACTGGCATCACCACGGCTGCCGGCGCAGTGCCACTGGTGCTGGCTACCGGCGCTGGCGCTGAAACCCGCTATGTCATTGGTATTGTGGTGCTGTTCGGGATCATTGTGGCGACCTTCTTTACATTGTTTGTGACGCCGGTGATGTACGCCTGGCTGGCCCGGCGCACCCAGTCTCCTGAGCATGTCACCCGGACGCTGGATGAAGCGCTGAAAGCGGAAGGGAAAACCGTTAGAGTATTGCCCTCATCCGCCACTGAGGAAGCACCATGACCGCAATTGCCATAACCGGGGCCAATGGCCGTATGGGACAGGCGCTGATCCGCGCTATTGCCAGCGACCCTCAGGCGACACTGGCGGCGGCGCTGGTCCGCCCTGGCCATGAACGCCTGGGATTGGATGCCGGCGTCATGGCGGGCCTGAAGCCTTTGGGTGTGGCACTCAGTGCAACATTGCCTACTGATACCGATGTGGTTGTCGATTTCACTTCCCCGGCCGCCACGGTTGCCCTGGCCGCGCAGTGTGCCCGGCAGGGCTTGCCGCTGGTGGTAGGCACCACGGGGCTCAGTGAGTCAGATAAAGCCGCTCTGCATGCTGCTGCCCGGCAAACCGCCATTGTTTTTGCGCCGAATATGAGTGTCGGTGTGAACCTACTGCTGGGGCTGGTTGCCTTGGCCAGTGAGGTTCTGGGCGACAGCGTCGATGTGGAAATTATTGAAGCGCACCACCGGCACAAAAAAGATGCTCCGTCCGGCACCGCGCTGGCGCTGGGAGAGGCGGCCGCCAAAGCGTTGGGCCGTGATCTTAGCCAATGTGCCGTCTATGGCCGTGAAGGCATCACCGGTGAGCGTGATCGTCAGACTATTGGCTTTGCTACGGTGCGTGGTGGCGACATCATCGGCGAGCACACGGTACTTTTTGCCGGTGAGGGGGAGCGTATTGAATTAGGCCATAAAGCCCACAACCGCGACACCTTTGCCAGTGGTGCCCTGCGTGCCGCTCATTGGCTGGCTGCGGGTCAGCCCCCCGGGCTTTATGACATGCAAGATGTACTGCGATTGCGAAAATAACCCATAGCAAAATCACCCAAAAGGCGGCCAGTGCCGCCTTTTCTTTTGTCACTTCCGGCAAGTTGACGCTGGCGTCAACTTGTCTTTACCTGCCAGTAAACCTGAACAAGTTGTTGAGGCTGCTCGTTTTTACGCCGCCATAAGCGTGACGCAGGTTAAAACTTTATTACTGAATGGCACTGAATACGTATGCAATGCGTTGTAGCCAAAAGAGGCAATTAAGTAGCATGCGCTTGGGGTAGCGGCTGCCCGTTGACGTCAAGGTAAATCAGTTGATAGCCGCACGACGACTCAAAAATGATAAGCCCGGACGGGCGTGGGGGAACATGATGGCAACATTCAAGCCAAACGTACTATCGCTGGCGCTTGCCGCGGCGGGTCTGACTATGGTCGCCCTGCCGCAAAGTGCATTTGCGGCAGATGCCAAGGCCGATCAGAGCATGGTCGCCAAAGCCGACGCAAAAAAAGCCAAGAAGAAAAAAGATGACAAAGATGTAGAAGTCATCCAGGTCACTGGTTTCCGTGCCAGTTTGCAACGCTCTCAGGCGATCAAGCAGACCTCCACGTCTATTGTTGAAGCCATCTCTGCTGAAGACATCGGTAAACTGCCTGACTCCAGTATTGCTGACTCAATCGCCCGCCTGCCGGGTGTTGCGGCGCAGCGCCTGGACGGCCGTGCCAGCTCTATTACCATCCGTGGTCTGGGCGAAAACTTCTCCACCACTACCCTCAATGGCCGCGAGCAGGTGTCCATCGGTGACAACCGTGGCGTTGAAATGGATGTCTACCCGGCAGAAATCATGAATGCGGTGGTGGTTTACAAGACCCCGAACGCCAGCATGTTCAGCCAGGGTATTGCCGGTACTGTTGATTTGCAGACCGTGCGCCCACTGAAACAAGGCAAGCGCAGCTTTACTGCCAGCCTGACCGGTGAAAAGAACCAGATTGGCAAGCTCAACCCGAACGGTAAAGACAAGGGTTGGCGTTCTACTGTGTCTTATATTGACCAGTTCCAGGATGACAAAGTGGGCGTGGCACTGGCCGTATCCCACATGGACTCTCCGAACAACGAAAAACGCTGGCAGACCTGGGGCTACCCGACTACCGGCAGCAACGGCGATTACATCCTTGGTGGTGCCAAGCCGTTCGTTCGCTCCAGTGAACTGAAGCGTGACACCGTGATGGGTGTACTGGAGCTGGCGCCGAACGACAAGTTCCACGCGACCTTCGATGGTATGCATATCCACTTCAATGACCACAAATTACTGCGCGGCATTGAAATTCCTTTTGCCTGGGGTCAAGGCACTGTTACACCGCTGACGGTTGAGAATGGCTTGGTGACCTCCGGTCAAACTGTTGGCCAGCGCGTCGTTGTACGTAACGATTTTGCTTATCGCAAAGCGGATCTGGATGCCTTTGGTGGTAACTTCGAGTTCTACCCCAATGACAACTGGAAACTGGTAGCTGACGCCTCTTACTCCAAGGTGAAACGCAACATCTTCTCGCTGGAGTCTTACTCCGGTACTGGCCGTGGCGACAGCAACGGTGCACCTGACACCCTGACCTACAACCTCAACGGTGGCTCTGAAGGCGCTGTGTTTACCCACACGCTGGATTACTCCGATCCGAACCTGATCCAACTGGGTGGCCCGCTGAGTTGGGGTAACGGTAATACCGTACCGTCAGACGGTCAGGATGGTTTCATCAATAACCCGCTGGTTAATGATGAACTCAAAGCGCTGAAACTGACTGCCGAGCGCTACCTGGATAACGCCATGTTCTCCGCTCTGGAGTTCGGTGTGCACATGTCCAAGCGTACCAAAACCCGTAAGGACAACGGTACTTACCTGACCCTCAATGCCTACCCGAACATGCTGCCAGTACCGCAAAAGTACATGCTGTCGCCGGCGTCACTGGGCTTTATCGGCATGGGTAACATGCTGTCCTATGACTCTGAAGCGCTGTACAACGACGGTTACTACAAAACCACTGACGAAGGTCTGACGGCGACTGGCCGTGCAACTGGCTCCTGGAGTGTCACCGAAAAAGTCACCAACGCTTACCTGATGGCCAAAATTGACTCCAACTGGTGGGGCATGGCAGTGCGTGGTAACGTTGGCGGCCAATACGTGCACACCAACCAGTCATCCGACGGTTACTCGGTGTCTACCGAAAATGGCCTGACAGTGATCACCCCGTCACACGGTGGCACCAGCTACAATGACTTCCTGCCGAGCATGAACCTGAACATGGACCTGACCGAGGCCCAGCATCTGCGTGTCGGTATGGCCCGTACCCTGACCCGTGCCCGCATGGATCGGATGAACGCCAGCTTCAGCTACAGCTTTGATCCGACCAAGATCAACAACACTGAGTTCTGGAACTCGCCGTGGAGTGCTCAAGGTGGTAACCCGAGCCTGAAGCCGTACAAAGCTAACCAGTTCGATCTGAGTTACGAAAACTACTTCAGTGCGCAAGGCTACTTCTCTGCTGCATTGTTCTACAAAGATCTGCTGAACTGGCAGCTGCAAGTGCCGCGTCCTTACGACTTCACCGGCGTACAAGCACCGACCAGCCAGACAGTGGCCACCAACATGGGTACGTCCAAGGTGTGGGAAAACACCGACGGTGGTTACATCAAAGGGGCGGAATTTACCCTGTCTCTGCCGTTTGACCTGATCAGTGACAAGCTCGAAGGTTTTGGTGCCATCCTTAGTGCTACCTACACCAAGAGCAAGCTGAACTTTACCTACGCTGACGGCTTCGACAGCAATGGTGATGCTACTTACTCGACCACCAAGATCGACGTCCCCGGGCTGTCCCGTCGGATCTACAACGCCACTATCTTCTACGAGAAAAATGGCTTCCAGTTCCGTACCAGCCTGCGTAAGCGTAGTGACTTCCTGGGTGAAGTGGCTGATATCTCCAACACCAGCACGCCGGTTACTGTCTTTGGTAACAGCATCTGGGACGCGCAGATCAGCTATGACTTCTCCGAGTCTGGCATTAAATCCCTGAAAGGCTTTACCGTCAGCCTGCAAGGTCAGAACCTCAGTAACGAACCCTTTATCACTTCCAGCAGTGCTGACAAGCGTCTGGTTCGTGACTACCAGGTCTATGGCCGCAACTTCCTGCTGGGTGTGAGCTACAAGTTCTAACCCCGCAGAGCGTAAACTGCCCCTGCAACCCGATGGTTTCAGGGGCATTTTTTTAGGAGCACAGCATGCAAAAGGCGACGGTTAATAAGGTTGTCATTCTCGGTGGGGGCAGTGCTGGCTGGATGGCGGCGGCTTTGCTATCCAAGCTGATGGGGTCATACCTGAGCATTACTCTGATTGAATCTGATGCCATTGGTACTGTCGGTGTCGGCGAGGCGACTATTCCCCCAATAGCCTTGTTTAATCAGCTGGTTGGTCTTGATGAAGCGGCTTTTTTAAAGGCAACACAAGGAACCATTAAACTCGGCATTCAGTTTGAAAACTGGGGGCAGTGCGGCGACAGCTACATGCATGCTTTTGGTGATCTGGGTCGCAAGCTGGGCTTGACCGATTTTCACCACTTCTGGATGCGCGCCAAGGCGCAAGGTGATACCTCCAGTTTATGGGATTATTCCTTTAACTATCAGGCCGCCAAGGCGGGCAAGTTCCAGCCTATTCAGCAAATCAAAGGCACACCTTTGGGGGGCCTGACCCATGCTTACCACTTTGACGCCGGCCTGTATGCCAACATGCTGCGGGACATCAGCGAGCGTCAGGGGGTAAAACGTATTGAAGGCAAGGTTGCTGATACGCGCATGAACCCGGCTAATGGCTTTATCGAGGCATTAGTGCTCGAAAATGGCCAGGTTATCGATGGTGACCTTTTTATTGACTGCTCCGGTTTTCGTGGCGTGCTTATCGAAGGAGCATTGAAAACCGGCTTTGAAGACTGGCGCCACTGGCTACCCTGTGACAGCGCATTGGCAGTACCTTGCGAAAAAACGGGCCCGGTGCAGCCTTATACTCGCTCTATTGCCCACGATGCCGGCTGGCAGTGGCGCATTCCATTGCAGCATCGCACTGGTAATGGCCATGTTTATGCCAGCAGCTACATCAGTGACCAGGCCGCGGCTGACACCTTGCTGGCCAACCTCGATGGTAAACCACTCGCCGAGCCGCGTTTACTGCGCTTTAGCACCGGCAGGCGGCGTTTGCAGTGGCACCGTAATTGTGTGTCGCTGGGGCTGGCCAGCGGCTTTTTGGAGCCTCTGGAGTCCACCAGTTTGCATCTGGTGCAAAGTGGCGTGGTGCGGCTTTTGAAGCTGTTTCCCCATCAGGGCATCAAGCAGGCGGATGTGGACGAATATAACCGCCAGTCGCGTATCGAATTTGAGCGTATTCGCGACTTCATCATACTGCACTACCACCTGAATCAACGTACCGACAGCCGCTTTTGGCAGGAACGCCGTGATATGGCCATACCTGACTCACTGGCGCATAAAATGGCGCTCTTTAAAGCCACTGGTCGGGTGTTTCGGGAGCAGGATGAACTCTTTACCGAAGTGGCCTGGCACCAGGTATTGATTGGCCAGAACTTTTTGCCAGAGGATTTTGACCCTATGGCAATGGGCCTCAGTGCGGCGGACCTCAATGATTTTCTCAGCAACCTGCGCACCATTTTCAGCCAGGCAAGCAAGCAGCTGCTAAGCCACGACAGCTACCTCGCAAAAGCGGGCGCGGCGGCGCCGGAGATCGCAAATTGACCCGGTGGCTGCGGCCAGAGGTGTGCTGGCTGCGGCAAACCGCTGAATACGTATGCAGGGCGCTTTGCTTTCGACGCGCGTCTTGGCACAAAGGCACACCCGCTTGAGGAGTTTGCAATGCGCATCATGCTGATGATGCTGGCCCTGTTTATCAGTACCGGGGCCAGTGCTTTTAGTCTCGACCATATTGAACCCGGTAACTGGTGGGTGGGTATGAAGCGCCCGTCGGTACAACTGATGGTTTACGGCAAAGGTATCGGCCACGCCGAGGTGTCGATGACGCCATATCCTGGTGTGACGCTGCAAAGCAGCACCCGGGTAGCCAGCCCTGACTACCTGTTTGTGACCCTGCGTATTCAACCGGCGGCCAAGCCTGGCCGGGTGCAACTGCACTTTCGTCAGGGCCAGCAACAGCAAGTGCTTGCTTACCCGTTGTGGCAGCGTCGTCAAGGTTCGGCAGCCCGCCAGGGCTTTTCAGCAAAAGATGTGATTTACCTCATTACCCCGGACCGATTTGCCAATGGCGACCCAGGCAATGACAACGTACCGGGCTATGGTGACAAAGCAAACCGAGCGAATCCCGGTGGCCGCCATGGCGGTGATCTGCAAGGGGTCATTGACCACCTTGACTACCTGCAAAAACTGGGTGTTACGCAATTATGGCTCAACCCGGTGGTGGAAAACGCCGTGCCGTCATACAGCTACCATGGTTACTCGGCCACCAATTTCTACCGGGTTGACCCACGCTTTGGCAGTAACCAGCTGTACCGTGAGCTGTCAGCGAAAGCCCGTGCTCACGGCATGGGGCTTATCATCGATGTGGTGCTTAACCATATTGGTGCCGAGCACCCGTGGATGAAGGATCTGCCGACCCCTGACTGGCTCAACGGCCAGCATTTTCACCCCACCAATCACCGCCGGGAAACCCTGCACGATCCGCACGGGGCCAAAGTTGACCAGCAGCAGTTCAATGACGGCTGGTTTGTACCGAGTATGCCGGATCTCAATCAGCGCAATCCGCTGGTGGCTACCTATCTCATTCAGAACAGTATCTGGTGGGTGGAATATGCCAATCTCAGCGGTATTCGTATCGACACTTATTCCTATTCCGACCGCACTTTCCTGGGGCAGTGGAGTCAGGCGTTGATGCGCGAATACCCGCACCTGAACATGGTGGGCGAGGAGTGGAGCACTGACCCGGCCATTGTCAGCTATTGGCAAAAAGGCAATCACCCCAAAGACGGTTATGTCAGTAACTTGCCGTCGCTGATGGACTTCCCGCTACAGGCGGCCATTGCCCCAGCGCTAACCGCCAGGGAAACCTGGAAAAGCGGTATCACCGGTTTGTATCAGGTATTGGCCGATGACTTTTTGTACGCCCATCCGAACAAGCTGGTGGTGTTTGCCGATAATCACGATACCAACCGCATCATGACCCAGCTTCATGATGATCCGGCGCTGTGGAAAATGGCGATAGCGTTGGTGCTTACTACCCGCGGGATCCCGCAGATTTTCTACGGCACCGAGCTGATGATGGCTAACCCCGGTGGCAAAAACGATGGCGTGATCCGCTCTGACTTCCCCGGTGGCTGGCCCGGCGATAAGGTCAATGCCTTTAGCGGTAAAGGATTGAGTGCGGCCCAGCGGGCGTCACAGCAGTATTTACGCACCTTGTTACAGTACCGCCAGCACAGCGCGGCGCTGACCAGCGGCCGCCTACTGCAATACGTGCCGGAGCAGGGCAGCTATGTGTATTTTCGTATCAGCCCGGGCCAACGGGTGATGGTGGTGCTGAATAAAACCGACAAAGTACTGACGCTCAGTACCAAAAGGTTCCGTGAGGGGCTTGTGCATTTTCACCATGGCCGTGACGTTATCAGCGGCCAGATTTTCGATCTTCGCCAGTCGCTGACGCTACCGGCTAAAACCGCTCGCATTCTGGAGTTATTACCATGATTCAGTTACCGCGCCTGCGCGCCCTGTTGCTGTTACTGACCGGCCTGTGGCTGGCCGGCTGTGCCAGTCAGCCGTACCAGCTGACACCACACCGTTTGGTGTTGAACGAGGCCAAAGGCCAGTTGATTTTGACGCCACTGAGCCCCGACAGCCTGCAAGTGGTTTATCAACCTAAAGGGCAGCGTAATCCGGCGTCACGAGCCATTGCGGCCAAGCAGTTGGTCACTGCCAGCCTGCATGATGGCGGCACTAACTGGGTGTATCAGCTGCCGGGTTTGCGTGCTGAAATTAATAAGAAAAACCACCACATCCGCTTTTACCGCGGCAAGAAGTTGCTGTTGGCCGAAAGCAGCGGCTTTAACCGCAATGGCCAGGTACAGCTGGGGTTCAAGCTGAGCCAGGGTGAGCAGCTGATGGGCGGCGGTGAGCGGGTGCTGGGCATGAACCGTCGTGGCCATATTCTGCCGCTCTACAACAAGGCCAGCTATGGCTATACCACCCATGCCGCGCAGATGTATTACAGCCTGCCGATGGTGATTTCCTCTAACAAGTACTTGCTGCTGTTCGACAACACCGCCAAGGGCAAGATGGATCTGGGGGCGACAGTTGCCGACCAGATGACCTTCAGTGCCGAAACCGGCCGCCGTGCCTATGTAGTGGTAGCGGGTCAGCACTTTGCCGATCTGACCAAAGATTACACCGCCATTACCGGCCATCAGCCATTGCCGCCCCGTTGGGCCCTGGGTAACTTTGCCTCACGTTTTGGTTACCATTCCGAAGCGCAGGTGCGGGATGTGGTGGCCCGCTACCAAGCGGCCGGTATTCCCCTCGATGCAGTGGTGCTGGATCTGTACTGGTTCGGTAAAGACATCAAAGGCCACATGGGCAACCTGGATTGGTACAAGGCGGCCTTCCCGACGCCGGTGAAAATGATCCACGACCTGCGCCAAGCCGGTGTGAAAACGGTGCTTATCACCGAGCCCTTTGTGCTGACCACCTCCAAGTGTTGGGACTCGGCGGTGCAAGCGGGGGCCATTACCCCCGATGCCAGCGGTAAGCCCGCTACCTTCGACTTCTACTTTGGTCACACCGGCCTGATTGATGTGTTCTCAAAAAAAGGCCGGAACTGGTTCTGGCAAAAATACCAGCATCTTATGGACCAGGGTGTGGCCGGCTTCTGGGGCGACCTGGGGGAGCCGGAAGTGCACCCGGCGACTCTGGTGCATGCCGAAGGTAGCGCCGATGCCCTGCACAATGCCTATGGTCATCGCTGGGCGCAGATGGTGTACCAACGCAGTATTCAGGCAGCACCGGATAAACGGCCGTTTATCCTGATGCGCAGTGGTTTTGCCGGCACCCAGCGCTACGGCATCATTCCCTGGACTGGCGATGTTTCACGCAGCTGGGGTGGCTTGAAACCGCAGGTGGAACTGGCGGTGCAGATGGGCGCCCAGGGCCTGGGTTATATCCATTCTGACCTCGGCGGCTTTGCCGGTGGTGACCACTTCGACCCGGCACTGTACCTGCGCTGGCTGCAATACGGTGTATTCCAGCCGGTGTTCCGCCCCCATGCCCAGGAAGAAATTGCCCCGGAACCGGTTTTTCACGGTCAGCATATTCAGGACGTGGTAGCCGGTTACATTCGCCAGCGTTACGCCATGTTGCCGTACAACTACACCCTGGCCTTTGAAAACAGCCTGACCGGCATGCCACTGATGCGCCCGGTCTTGTATGAAACGGATAAGGTCAGCGACTTTGACAACGCCCACAGCTACTTCTGGGGTGATGCCTTCTTGGTCACGCCGGTTACCGACGCTGATGCCAAAACCGTGACCACCGAACTGCCTGCGGGCGTGTGGTTTGACTATCACAATGACCACAAGGTTGTGGGGGGGCAGGCCTATACCCGGCCGACGGTGCTGGAGCGCTTACCGGTGATGGTGAAAGCCGGCAGCTTTGTGCCGATGGTGGCGCCGGTAATGAGCACGGATCAATACAGTACCCGCAATCTGACGCTGCATTACTGGGCAGATCCTTCCGTCACGCAGGCGCAGGGGCAACTCTACGACGATGATGGCCATAGCCGTGATGCTTATCAAAAAGGCCAGTACCAGCTGCTGCATTTCACAGCGCGTCAGGCCCAGGCTCTGACTATTCGCCTCAGCAGTACCGGCAACGGCTTTAGTGGAATGCCGAAACAGCGCCACATCACCCTGGTTGTCCACCATGCCGGTGCGGTTCAGCGCGTCAGCCTTGACGGCCAGGTGCTGGCGTTTACCCGCCAGAATGGTCAGGTACGCCTGCAATTTGATTGGGATGGCCGTGACAGCGCCATCACCTTGCAATAAGGAAGTCATTGATGAAACGCCTTGCTTTAGTGTTACTGATGTTGCCGCAGCTGGCATCGGCGGCTCCGACCCCTGCTCCTACAGAGCAGGGTAAGCCGGTTATCTATCAGATGTTTACGCGCTTGTTTGGTAATAAGAACAGCACCAATAAACCCTGGGGCACTATCAAACAGAACGGGGTCGGCAAGTTCAGTGATATCAACGACAATGCCCTAGCTGCCATCAAGGCCATGGGCGTGAAATACATCTGGTACACCGGTGTGCCGGAGCATGCCCAGGTGACCGATTACAGTGCTTTTGGTATTGCCAAGGATGATCCGGATGTCGTCAAGGGCCGGGCAGGCTCGCCTTATGCGGTGAAGGACTACTACAACGTTGACCCGGATCTGGCCAATGATCCGACCCATCGTTTGCAGGAATTTGAGGCGCTTATTCGCCGTACCCATGCTCATGGCATGAAGGTGATCATGGATATTGTGCCCAATCATGTGGCGCGCCGTTACCACTCCTCAGTTTACCCTGAGCGGGACTTTGGCCTGCACGATGACACATCGGTCGTCTATAAGCGCAATAACAACTTCTATTACGTGGTCGGTAAAGCCTTTAAGGTGCCAAAGCCGGAACATGGCTATAAACCAGTAGGGGGCGACCCGACGGTGGGCGCCGATGGTAAGTTTGCCGAATATCCGGCCAAGTGGACGGGCAACGGCTCACGCAAGGCCCAGCCGGATTTCAACGACTGGTACGAAACCGTCAAAATCAACTACGGCGTACGCCCTGATGGCAGCCACGACTTCCCGTCGCTACCGGCGAGTTACGCACACAAGGACTACCGCGCCCACTATGCATTCTGGCAAGGTAAATCGGTGCCTGATAGCTGGGTCAAGTTCCGCCAGATAGCGCTATATTGGCTCGCCAAAGGCGTCGACGGCTTTCGTTATGACATGGCCGGCATGGTGCCGGTGGAGTTCTGGAGCTACCTCAATAGCGCCATCAAAATGAAAAACCCCAAGGCGGTACTGATTGCCGAGATCTATCGGCCCAGCGTCTACCAGGATTATATCCACCTGGGGCAGATGGATTATCTGTACGACAAGGTCGATACCTACGACACGGTACGAGCCATTATGACCGGTAAGGCCGGCACCGGAGCCCTGGTGCCTGTTATCCAGCGCCTGGCCGGTGTCGATGGCCACTTGGTACGGTTTTTGGAAAACCACGACGAACAGCGCATTGCCAGCAGTGGTTTTGCCGGCAACGCTGCCAAGGGCAAACCCGGTATGGTGGTTACCGCGTTGCTGGGTAAAGGCCCGGCGATGATCTATTTCGGTCAGAGCCTGGGTGAACCGGCCAAAGGCGATGCCGGTTTTGGTAAAGCCAGCCGCACCACCATGTTCGATTACTGGGGGGTACCAACCGTACAGCGCTGGATGGACGGTGGCCGCTTTGACGGTGGCAAGCTCACCGCCAGTGAAAAGGCCCTGCATCAGTTCTATAGCCGCCTGCTGAACATTGCCGCCCGTGAGCCGGCCATGAAAGGGCCGCTGCAGGAACTGTACAGTGCCAATAAGGGGCAGCCAGGTTTTGATGACAAAGTCTTTGCCTTTGCTCGCTGGCAAGGTCATGACCGGTTACTGGTTGCCAGCAACTTTGATGTCAAGGCGCCACGGCAATTTACATTAAAGCTGCCGGCTGAGCTGATGAAAAAATGGCAACTTGCGGATGGCCAATACCCGTTGAAAGTGCTGCTAGGTAAAGCCTCGGCGCCTTTGCTGGTCAGCCATGGGCAAGGGAAATTGCTTATCCAGCTACCGCCGCTTGGGTCGGTGGTGTTAAAAGTTTAAGCAAAAAGGCCGGCGTAAGCCGGCTTTTTATTGTTATTGATTGAATTTTTATGCAGAATTACCGCGTTTAAATGCTTTTGGTGTGTCTGAATAAATAATGGTGAAAAGTGATGAAAACAGCCATAAATTGATAAAAACGCCATCAGTATCGTTTTCGTTAAAATACTGGACAGTAAGGCGGTAAATCCATATCATACCGCCAATTTGCCAAATGCACGGTAAAACGCATCATTATGATGCTCAGCTCCGGTGGTAAGTTACTGAATTATCTCAGTTTCTCAGCTATGGAGGTTGTTTTGAGTCAGCCAGCGCTCTTGGTTCTTGAAGACGGAACCATTTTCCGGGGAACGGCCATAGGGGCCAGCGGAAAAGCGGTCGGTGAAGTGGTTTTTAATACTTCAATGACCGGTTATCAAGAAATTCTCACTGATCCTTCTTATTCTCAACAAATTGTCACCCTCACCTATCCCCACATCGGCAATACCGGTACCAATTCAGAAGACCAAGAATCCAATCATATCTGGGCGACAGGCCTGGTGATCCGTGACCTGCCGCTGGTGGCATCGAATTTTCGTAACCAAAACAGCCTTTCTGACTACCTCAAAGTGCATAACATCGTTGCCATTGCGGATATTGACACCCGTAAGCTGACCCGCCTGCTGCGTGAAAAGGGTGCGCAAAATGGCTGCATTATGGCCGGTGAGCTGAGCGAAGCTGATGCACTGGCGGCGGCCCGCGCCTTTCCGGGGTTAAAGGGTATGGACCTGGCAAAAGTGGTGAGCACCGACAGCGCTTACCCTTGGTCTGAAGGCAGCTGGACTCTGGGTGAGGGCTTCAAACGCTTTGGTGATGAGCACTTCCAATATCACGTCGTAGCCTACGACTTTGGTGTGAAACAGAACATCTTGCGAATGCTGGCTGACCGTGGTTGTAAGCTAACTGTGGTGCCGGCGCAAACCTCGGCCAGTGAAGTACTGGCTCTGCAACCGGACGGTGTGTTCCTCTCAAATGGCCCCGGCGACCCGGAACCATGCCGTTATGCCATTGCTGCCATTAGCGAGTTGCTGGCGGCAGAGGTGCCGTTGTTTGGGATCTGCCTTGGCCACCAGTTGCTGGCGCTGGCCAGCGGCGCCCAGACGGCCAAAATGAAATTTGGTCACCACGGTGGTAACCATCCGGTCAAAGACTTAGACCGCGATGTGGTGATGATCACCGCCCAGAACCATGGTTTTGCTGTCGACGAAACCAGCCTGCCAGCGAATTTGCGGGCAACCCATAAATCCTTGTTTGATGGCAGCCTGCAAGGTATTCACCGTACCGACAAACCGGCCTTTTCCTTCCAGGGGCATCCGGAAGCCAGTCCCGGTCCGCATGATGCGGCACCGCTTTTTGATCACTTCATCGAACTGATGGCGGCTAAGGGGTAATCATGCCAAAACGTAACGATATTCAAAGCATTCTGATCCTCGGCGCTGGTCCCATCGTGATCGGCCAGGCCTGCGAATTTGATTATTCCGGCACCCAGGCTTGTAAAGCCCTGCGTGAAGAAGGCTACCGGGTGATCCTGGTGAACTCTAACCCGGCCACCATCATGACCGACCCAGAAATGGCCGATGCCACCTACATTGAGCCGGTACATTGGCAGGTGGTGGAAAAAATCATCGAAAAAGAGCGCCCCGATGCCATTTTGCCGACCATGGGCGGTCAGACAGCGCTGAACTGTGCTCTGGATTTGAACAAGCACGGGGTACTGGAACGCTTCGGTGTGGAAATGATCGGCGCTACAGCAGATGCCATTGATAAAGCCGAAGACCGCGAGCGTTTTGTTGAGGCCATGCACAACATTGGTCTGGATGTACCGCGGGCGCGTATTGCCCACAGCTGGCAAGATTGTGAGAGCATCCTTGATGACATCGGTCTGCCCTGCATTATTCGCCCCAGTTTCACCATGGGCGGCACCGGCGGCGGTATTGCCTACAACAAAGAAGAGTTCGAAGAGATCTGTGTGCGCGGCTTGGATCTCAGCCCCACCAACGAACTGCTCATTGATGAAAGCCTGATTGGCTGGAAAGAATATGAGATGGAAGTGGTGCGGGACAAAAACGATAACTGCATCATCGTCTGTGCCATCGAAAACTTTGACCCCATGGGTATTCACACCGGGGATTCCATTACGGTAGCACCGGCCCAGACCCTGACCGACAAGGAATACCAAATCATGCGTAACGCCTCTCTGGCGGTACTGCGTGAGATCGGGGTAGAAACCGGTGGCTCTAACGTCCAGTTCGGGGTGAACCCGAAAGACGGTCGGATGGTGGTGATTGAAATGAACCCGCGGGTGTCGCGTTCGTCCGCGCTGGCCTCCAAAGCCACCGGTTTCCCGATCGCCAAAGTTGCCGCCAAGCTGGCCGTGGGGTACAGCCTTGATGAGCTGATGAACGACATCACTGGCGGTGCCACACCGGCTTCTTTTGAGCCGTCCATTGATTATGTAGTTACGAAAATTCCGCGTTTTAACTTTGAAAAGTTCGCCGGTGCCAATGACCGCCTGACCACGCAGATGAAGTCAGTGGGTGAAGTGATGGCCATGGGCCGGAACCTGCAAGAATCACTGCAAAAAGCCCTGCGAGGCCTGGAAGTGGGCGCCAGTGGTTTTGACCCGATGCTGGACTTGGATGACCCTGAAGCCCTGGCAACTTTGCGCCGTGAGCTCAAAGAAGCCGGTGCCGAGCGTATTTGGTACATTGCCGATGCCTTCCGTGCCGGCATGAGTGTTGATGGTGTGTTCCGGCTGACCAACATCGACCCCTGGTTCCTGGTGCAAATCGAAGATTTGGTACGCCATGAGCAACAGGTGGCTGAGGCCGGCCTGGCTGGGCTTGATGCCGAAGCGCTGCGTCATCTAAAACGCAAAGGCTTCAGTGATGCCCGCCTGGCCGCCATCTTGGGCGTAGCCGAATCAGAAGTGCGTAAAATTCGCCACAACAACGGTATTTTCCCGGTCTATAAACGGGTTGATACCTGCGCTGCTGAATTTGCTACCTCTACCGCTTACATGTACTCCAGCTACGATGAAGAGTGTGAGGCTAAGCCGTCTGATAAAGCCAAAATTATGGTCATCGGCGGCGGTCCTAACCGTATTGGTCAGGGCATTGAGTTTGACTACTGCTGTGTACATGCGGCGCTGGCAATGCGCGAAGATGGTTACGAAACCATCATGGTCAACTGTAACCCGGAAACGGTTTCAACCGACTATGACACCTCAGACCGCCTTTATTTCGAACCCATTACGCTTGAAGACGTGCTGGAAATCGTTCGTATTGAGCAGCCCAAAGGGGTCATTGTGCAATACGGCGGGCAAACGCCGCTAAAACTGGCTCGGGCACTGGAAGCCGCCGGTGTGCCTATTATCGGCACCAGCCCAGACGCCATTGACCGCAGCGAAGACCGGGAACGTTTCCAGCAAGCGGTCGAGCGGCTTAATCTCAAACAACCAGCCAATGCGACTGTTACCAATCTCGAAGAAGCGGTACTCAAGGCCCGTGATATTGGCTATCCGCTGGTAGTTCGGCCGTCTTATGTGCTGGGTGGCCGCGCCATGGAAATCGTCTATGACGAAGTCGACCTGCGCCGTTACATGACCGATGCCGTGAAAGTCTCTAACGACAGTCCGGTACTGCTGGATCGCTTCCTTGATGACGCTGTAGAGGTCGACATTGATGCCATCTGTGATGGCACGGATGTGCTTATTGGCGGCATCATGGAGCATATTGAACAAGCCGGTGTGCATTCCGGAGACTCGGGTTGTTCGCTGCCGCCGTACACGCTCAGCCAGGATGTGCAGCAGCGCATGCGTGAGCAGGTGCGTAAGCTGGCGTTTGAACTGAATGTTATCGGCTTGATGAATACCCAGTTCGCGGTGAAGGATGACGAAATTTACCTTATCGAAGTGAATCCGCGAGCGTCTCGGACAGTGCCTTTTGTCTCGAAAGCCACAGGCTTGCCGCTGGCAAAAATTGCCGCCCGGGTGATGGCGGGGCAGTCTCTGGCAGAGCAGGGCATCACTGAAGAAGTTGTGCCGCCCTATTACTGCGTAAAAGAAGCGGTGTTGCCGTTCGCCAAGTTCATCGGGGTTGACCCTATCTTAGGGCCAGAGATGCGTTCCACTGGCGAAGTGATGGGCGTCGGTAAAACATTTGCTGAGGCTTATGCCAAAGCCGAATTGGGAGCCGGTACGGTCACGCCAATAGCCGGCCGTGCCTTGCTGTCGGTGCGTGATACCGATAAAGGACGGGTTGTCGATCTGGCGCACCGGCTCCTGGAGCTGGGGTATGAGCTGGATGCCACCCACGGCACTGCGGTTGTGCTGGGCGAAGCGGGCATTAACCCACGCTTGGTCAATAAAGTGCATGAAGGCCGGCCGCATATTCTCGACCGCATTAAAAACGGCGAATACTGCTACATCATCAACACCACCGAGGGCCGTCAGGCTATCGAGGACTCTAAAGTGATGCGCCGTGGCGCCTTGATGCACAAGGTCAGCTACACCACGACCCTTAATGCCGCCTTTGCCACCTGTATGTCAAAAACGGTATCGGATCGTGATTCGGTGATATCGGTTCAGGAAATGCAGCAGCAATGCTGAGAAAAAGCCCGCCGACCGGCGGGCTTTTTTATGGGCTTAGTTATTGACGATAGGGATCAGTTCAATTTCCACCCGGCGGTTCTTGGCTCGGCCGGCAGCGGTGGCATTACTGGCGATAGGCCGGGTCTGGCCATAACCGACAGTGTGAATGCGCTCCGGCATGACGCCGCGACGAACCAGAAAGCTTTTTACCGAGTCAGCACGGTTGACGGACAGGGTCTGGTTGTAGCTGGCGGAGCCGGTGGAGTCGGTGTGGCCGGACACTTCCACCATGGTTTTGGGGTAACGGTTCAGGGTTGTTGCCAAGTCACTGAGCACACTTTGGAACTGTGGCTTGATGTCGGCACGGTCAACATCAAAAGTGATGCCGTCAGGGATGGTCAGCAGCAGGTTGTCACCATTGCGTTGTACATCAATGCCGGTGCCTGCTGTTTGCTGGCGAATTTCCTGCTCCTGCTGGTCCATATAGTTGCCTACTGCGGCCCCGGCCAGGGCACCAACAGCGGCACCGACCAGTGCCCGATCACGGTGGTGGCTACCGGTGGATTTGCCCAGAATGGCACCGGCGATAGCGCCAATGGTGGCCCCTGTCGCGGTACGGTTGGTTTGGGTTTCGCCGGTATTCGGGTCGACGGTAGTACAGCCAGCCAGAACAATGGATGCGGCAAGAGCCATAACGGGTAACTGTTTGACTTTGAACATGATTGTCTCTCCACAAGGTTACCCTGAATAATAACAGGCCACCGCCTGCCTGCAGGCAGTCAGCGTGTCATTATTCACTTTTAATTCAGTGACTGCGTATCTTTACGGCCGGGTGCAGGTCAATATGGCCGTCAGCACCTACGGTGATGTAATGACTGTTATGTTCTAAAATAGCCAGCGGATCCTGTTGGGCGTTGCGTACAAACAACAGCCTGGCACCGACTTTCATCAGGGCATAAACCGCATCGAGCTGCATTTCGTCCAACATTTCAAAGTTCTGCTGAAGGTTGGGCATCTTTATACGCCTTTCGCCCTGTGACATTACCGTGGTCATGGTGGTTTCTCCATTAGCAGTATCTGATTAGTGTAGTACGGGCGACTCAGGAGGCTAGTGTTTTGCTGTTGGTTTTCGCTAGAATGCAAAAAAACACAACAGACTTGGCATTGCCATGGCGCGGTGCCGGGTTTTTGTTGTCTGAATTCAGCTAATGATACGGAGAAGCCATGAAGCCGATCCCCATGACCCAGGCGGGTGCCGACAAACTGCGTGAAGAACTCAAGCACCTTAAATCCGTGCGTCGGCCACAGATTATTGAAGCTATTGCCACAGCGCGTGAGCTGGGCGACTTAAAAGAAAATGCTGAATACCATGCGGCTCGTGAGCAGCAAAGTTTCTGTGAAGGGCGTATTCAGGAGATCGAAGGCAAGCTCTCTAATGCCCAGATTATTGATGTCACCAAAATGACAAACAACGGCAAGGTGATTTTCGGTAGTACCGTCACTGTGCTGAATCTGGATACTGACGAAGAAGTGACCTACCGCATCGTGGGTGATGATGAGGCTGATATCAAACAGAACCTGATTTCTGTTAGCTCCCCCATCGCCCGGGCGCTGGTCGGCAAGCAGCTAGACGATGCCGTGACGGTACAAACGCCGTCTGGTGCTAAAGAGTATGAAATTACTGACGTGCAGTACGTCTGAATAAAAAGGCCGCCTGGCAGGCGGCCTTTTCCTCGCCTTCAGCGCGGAAGACGGATTGTCGGTTGCTGCGCTGGCCGGTAAAACACCAGCATATGACCAATTTTTTGCACCTTTGCTGCACCGGTGTGTTCGGCAATGGTGTCAAAAATAGCCGCTTTGAGCTCATGGTCGCGGGTGGCCGCTTTAACCTTGATAAGCTCGTGGTGCTCAAGCGCCAGCTCGATTTCGGCCAACACGCCTTCGGTCAAACCGTTGACTCCCAGCATCACCACTGGCTTTAACGGGTGTGCCAGAGCTTTGAGATGTTGGCGCTGTTTCGGCGTCAGTTCCATGAAATAGACCCTTGTGGGTTGAAAACCGTAATTTTATCGCCATTTACAGGTGAAGATAAACGTCGAGAGACCGTTATGCCGAAAAACAAACGCTCTGCCAGCTCCAGCCGCTGGCTCAAGGAGCATTTTGACGACCAATATGTCAAAGAAGCGCAAAAAAGAGGCCTGCGTTCCCGCGCAGTGTTCAAGCTGGAAGCGCTACAGCAAAAAGATTGGCTGATACGCCCAGGCATGACGGTGGTGGATCTTGGCGCTGCACCCGGCGGCTGGTCACAACTGGCCAGTGAACTGGTTGGCGACAGCGGTGAAGTCATTGCCTGCGACATTTTGCCGATGGACCCACTGCCCGGAGTGGCCTTCTTGCAAGGGGATTTTCGCGAGGAGGCGGTGCTCAATGCGCTGTTGGCGCGGATCGGTGGGCGCAAAGTCGATGTAGTGCTATCGGATATGGCGCCTAATATGAGTGGTACCAAAGGTGTTGATCAGCCTCGGGCCATGTATTTGGTCGAGCTGGCACTGGAGATGTGTCATCAGGTTTTGACCCCCGGCGGCAGTTTTGCCGTAAAGGTGTTTATGGGGGAGGGTTTTGATGAGTATTTCAAAGCCATTAAGGCGGCGTTCACGTCAGTGAAAACGCGCAAACCCGAGGCTTCCCGATCGCGGTCATCGGAAGTTTACATTGTGGCTAGTGGGTATAAGTTATAGTACCCTGCCATCTATTAGCCCTTCGGCTTTTTAAGAGGTGCTTACTTTGAGCGACATGGCAAAAAATCTCATTCTCTGGCTGGTCATTGCTGTCGTACTGATGGCGGTCTTCCAGAGCTTCAATGGCACTGAGTCTCGTCAGGCGGGTGTCAGTTACACCCAGTTTATTGACTGGACAGACAAAGGGCAGGTCAAAGAGATCCATGTCGATAACAAGGATTCAGTGATCCGTGGTGTGCTCAAAAGCGGTGAGCACTTTGAAACAGTGATCCCCGGTGGTTATGACAAAGACTTGATCAATGATTCCAAAACTCATGGTGTGCAGGTTTACACCAAGAAACCGGAAAAGCCGAGTCTGTTGACCAATCTCCTGATTTCCTGGTTCCCGATGCTGCTGGTGATCGGGGTCTGGATCTTCTTCATGCGCCAGATGCAGGGCGGCGGTGGCAAAGGTGCCATGTCGTTCGGCAAGTCCAAAGCCCGCTTGCTTAGTGAAGATCAGGTTAAAACCACCTTTGCTGATGTGGCAGGGGTGGAAGAAGCGAAAGAAGAAGTTGCTGAATTGGTGGATTACCTCAAAGATCCGTCCAAGTTCCAGAAACTGGGTGGCAAAATCCCTAAAGGGGTCTTGATGGTAGGCCCACCGGGAACCGGTAAAACCCTGCTGGCCAAGGCCATTGCCGGTGAAGCCAAAGTGCCGTTTTTCACCATATCTGGCTCGGATTTTGTGGAAATGTTCGTCGGTGTTGGTGCCTCCCGGGTACGTGACATGTTCGAACAGGCCAAAAAAGCCGCACCTTGCATTATTTTCATCGACGAAATTGACGCTGTTGGCCGCCAACGTGGCGCCGGCCTTGGCGGCGGTCATGATGAACGTGAGCAGACCCTCAACCAGATGCTGGTAGAGATGGATGGCTTTGAAGGCAACGAAGGCATTATTGTCATCGCTGCAACCAACCGCCCAGATGTACTGGACCCGGCTTTACTGCGTCCGGGCCGTTTTGACCGCCAGGTTGTGGTAGGGTTACCTGATGTTCGTGGCCGTGAGCAGATTCTAAAAGTACATATGCGCAAAGTGCCGGTAGCCGATGATGTCGAACCTGCGCTGATTGCCCGTGGTACGCCTGGCTTCAGCGGTGCTGATCTGGCCAATTTGGTGAACGAGGCGGCACTCTTTGCGGCACGCACCAATAAACGCCTGGTGAGCATGGAAGAGTTTGAAAAAGCCAAAGACAAAATCATGATGGGCGCCGAACGCCGCTCCATGGTGATGACCGAAAAAGAAAAGGAAATGACGGCCTATCACGAAGCCGGGCATGCCATTGTCGGTCGTTTGGTGCCAGAGCACGATCCGGTTTACAAGGTGTCCATTATTCCCCGTGGCCGGGCCTTGGGGGTGACCATGTATCTGCCGGAGCGCGATCGGGTCAGCCACTCCAAGCAGCAACTCGAAAGCATGATCTCCAGTCTCTTTGGTGGTCGTCTGGCAGAAGACATCATCTATGGGCCGGAAATGGTCACTACGGGTGCCTCCAACGACATTGAGCGGGCCACGGACATTGCCCGCAAGATGGTTACGCAGTGGGGCCTGTCAGAAAAAATGGGGCCGTTGCTGTACGCCGAAGAAGATGGTGAGGTGTTCCTGGGGCGCAGTGCTGCCAAGAGCAAGCACATGTCTGATGAGACTGCCCGGGCCATTGATGAAGAAGTCAAACACGTCATTGACCGCAACTATCAGCGCGCCAAGAAGGTGCTGGAAGACAACATGGACATCCTGCATGCCATGAAAGATGCGCTGATGAAGTACGAAACCATTGATGCCAAGCAGATTGACGATCTGATGAACCGTCGCGATGTGCGGGCTCCCGCGGACTGGCAACCCCCCAAGCCGGATGACACGCCCCCGGCGGCTGGTGATTCAGACAAGCCAATCCAGCCTTCCGGTGGTGAGGCAACCGCTAACTGATGCCAAACCCCGAGCTTGCTCGGGGTTTTCTTTATCTGGAGTTTGCAATGAAACTGCCGCAGGTCATGGGCATATTGAATGTCACCCCTGATTCCTTTTCCGATGGCGGCCAGCATCTGCGGCTGGATGCCGCCTTACGCCGCAGCGAACAGATGATCGCCGAGGGTGCCAGCTGGATTGATGTCGGCGGAGAATCGACCCGCCCGGGGGCCGCCGAGGTCGCCGCAGACGAAGAAGTGGCGCGGGTAGTACCAGTGGTTGCGGCCATTAAACAGCGTTTTGATATTCATGTTTCAGTGGATACATCCAAGGCTGCGGTGATGAGCGGCGCTCTGGCGGCAGGCGCTGACATGATCAACGATGTCCGTGCGCTGCGTGAACCTGGGGCGCTGGCGGCGGTTGCTGCCAGTCAGGCCGAGATTTGCCTGATGCATATGCAAGGGCAGCCCCGAACTATGCAGACGGCACCTCATTATGAGGACCTGCTGACCGAGGTCAGCGCCTTTTTGGCTGAGCGTGTGCATGCCTGTGAAGCCGCCGGCATTGCCCGCAGCCGCCTCTGGCTTGACCCCGGCTATGGCTTTGGTAAATCCCTGCGCGATAATTACACCTTGCTGAACCGCCAGGCGGAGCTGGCGAAGCTGGGGCTACCGCTATTGGTGGGTATGTCTCGTAAGTCGATGATTGGCCAGCTACTGGAACGGCCAACCGATGAGCGTTTGCCTGGTTCTCTGGCCTGCGCTTTGCTTGCTGCGCAGCGGGGGGCTGGTATTATTCGCGTTCATGATGTCAGAGCAACCTGTGATGTGTTGCGGGTCTGGCAGGCAACAGAAACGGAGTGCAGCGAGTGAGTAACAGAAAATACTTTGGCACAGACGGCGTACGCGGGCTGGTTGGTGAGTACCCTATCACACCGGAGTTTGCTTTAAAGCTGGGCTTTGCTGCCGGTAAAGTGTTGGCAGGGCGGGGCTCCAACAAGGTGCTGATTGGTAAAGACACGCGTATTTCCGGTTATATGCTTGAGTCCGCTCTGGAAGCTGGCTTGTCTGCGGCTGGTATTGATATTGAGCTGCTCGGGCCGATGCCGACACCGGCTATTGCCTATCTGACCCGCACCTTTCGGGCCGAAGCGGGGGTGGTGATTTCCGCTTCCCATAACCCGTATCACGATAATGGCATCAAGTTCTTTTCCAGTGCCGGCGAAAAACTGCCAGATGAAGTGGAACTGGCGATTGAAGCTGAACTAGATAAGCCGATGCATGGCATCAGCTCTGAGCAGCTGGGTAAAGCCCGGCGTCTGGATG
Organism: Gallaecimonas aegicerasi; assembly: GCF_045291545.1. Lineage (GTDB taxonomy): Bacteria > Pseudomonadota > Gammaproteobacteria > Enterobacterales > Gallaecimonadaceae > Gallaecimonas. The sequence goes on along the minus strand of NZ_CP149514.1, from coordinate 1,946,687 downwards.
ATGCTGCCGGTCGTTACATTGAATTTTGTAAGTCACATTTTCCGCCGCAGTTGTCGCTTAAGGGGCTACGGATGGTGGTCGATTGCGCCAATGGCGCTACCTACCATATTGCTCCGGCAGTATTTCGGGAGCTGGGGGCTGAAGTGATCACCATCGGTACCTCCCCAGATGGCCGCAATATCAACGCTGGCTGTGGTGCCACTGACACCAAAGCGCTGGCTGCCAGAGTGGTGGAAGTACGGGCAGATGTTGGCCTGGCGCTGGACGGTGATGGTGACCGGCTGATGATGGTTGATGCCAGCGGCCAACTGGTTGATGGCGATCAGTTGATTTTCATCATTGCCAGTTTCTTACAGCAACAAAACCGTTTGTCCGGCGGCGTTGTCGGTACTGTCATGTCCAACTTGGGAATGGAACTGGCCCTAAAAGAAAAAGGTATTGCTTTTGCCAGAGCCAGTGTTGGTGACCGCTACGTACTGGCCATGCTCAAGGAGAAAGGCTGGAAGCTGGGGGGCGAGTCTTCCGGGCATATTATCAATCTCGATCACACTACCACTGGCGACGGTATTGTTGCTGGCCTGCAGGTGTTGCACGCGCTGGTTAGCAGTGCACGGCCATTAAAGGAACTGGCTGCAGCCATGCCAAAGTTTCCACAGCGGCTGATTAACGTGCGTTACGTCAAAGGCAGCGAACCGATGGCAACAAGCGGTGTCAGTGAAGCGGTAACGGCCGCCGAGCAGTTACTGGGAGAGCAGGGGCGGGTGCTACTGCGCAAGTCCGGCACAGAGCCGCTGATCCGGGTTATGGTCGAAGGTCAGGACAAAGCGCTGGTGGAACAATGTGCGCAGGCCATTGCGGCAGCAGTGACGGAGGCTGCCCAATAATGCAGCACTTGCGCCGCATTTTGAAAAATCATCTTGCGGCGCGTCACACCGTTCGTTAATATCTGCCCCGCTTTCGAGGAGAAGGGCCAGTGGCCACTGCTCGAGTCGCTTGACAGTGGTTGTTAATTTGCGACAATCACGGCGCGGCGGGGGCCACTCCCTGCCAGAGACAGGAAACGACTGACTATGTATCAAGTATTGCTAGTGGTCTACCTGCTCGTGGCGCTGGCACTTATCGGTCTGGTGTTGATCCAGCAAGGTAAAGGTGCCGATATGGGTGCGTCTTTTGGAGCAGGAGCCTCGAACACCGTGTTCGGTGCTGGCGGTTCGGGTAACTTTTTGACTCGTTCCACCGCTATTGCCGCAGTGTTGTTCTTCATTCTCAGCCTGGCGCTGGGGAATATGACAACCAAGCAGGCCAAGCCTGACGATAAATGGCAAAACCTGCAGCAGCAAACTGCGCCGCAGCAGCAAAAGCAAGAGAAAAAACCGACATCAGAGAAGCCGGACGTACCGACTAACTGATGCAAGAATTGGCCGAGATGGTGGAATTGGTAGACACGCTATCTTGAGGGGGTAGTGCCTTAATTGGCGTGCGGGTTCAAGTCCCGCTCTCGGCACCAAGAATCAGCCTCGGACTTGAGAAAACCCTTCAAGTCCAGTAGTATGGCTGGCCTGTTTGACGCGGGATGGAGCAGTCTGGTAGCTCGTCGGGCTCATAACCCGAAGGTCGTCGGTTCAAATCCGGCTCCCGCAACCAAACATCTTGGCAAGGGGCAATATTACCTTGCCAGATTGACCCCGTGCGGGGTCTATCAACGTCAGGTTGAAAAGCCCCGCATGTTCGGGGCTTTTTGCTGTCTGAACGCTGTGTAAGCGATACAGCGTAGGAAACTGTCATGGTTTGGTCGTGACAGTCGGTCAAAATGGGCACTATTGCCCTTTTTTTATTTGTGATACGAGGTTGCCTTGGCAAAACTGGAACAGCAACTTACTGACATGTTAACCCCGGCCGTCGCCACTCTGGGCTTTGAGCTGTTGGGCGTGCAACTGGTACAAGCCGGCCGCAGTAGCACTGTACGGCTGTTTATCGATGGCCCGGATGGAGTCACCGTAGATAATTGTGCCGAAGTGAGTCATCAGGTCAGTGCTGTGCTGGATGTCGAGGACCCTATTGCGAGCGAATATAACCTGGAAGTCTCCTCTCCGGGACTGGACAGGCCCCTTTTCGTGCCGGCCCATTATGACAAAGTGGTGGGTAGCGATATTGAAATCAAACTGGTTGTGCCGGTAGCGGGTCGACGCCGCTTCAAAGGCAAGCTGGTTGCCATAGAAGGCGACATGATCCTGTTGGCTTATGAAGGCAAAGAAGACCGTTTTGCCTTCAATAACATTGATAAAGCCAATGTGGTTCCACAGTTTTGAACACGGCAAGGTGTAACGAGGCATCCCGATGAACAAAGAGATCCTGCTGGTTGTCGACGCTGTTTCTAATGAAAAAGCGGTTCCGCGTGAAAAAATCTTCCAGGCCCTGGAAGCCGCTTTGGCGACTGCTACCAAGAAAAAGCACGACAAAGATATTGATGTGCGGGTCGCTATTGACCGCAAAACCGGTGACTTCGACACATACCGCCGTTGGCTGATTGTTGAAGACAGTGATGACGTCCTGGAGCATCCGCTCAAAGAGGTGTCGCTGTCAGCCGCCCGGGCGATGGAAGAAAACGACGCTCTGCAAGCCGGCGAATATGTTGAAGAACAAATCGACTCCATCACTTTTGACCGTATTACCACGCAAACCGCCAAACAGGTGATCCTGCAGAAGGTGCGTGAAGCTGAACGGGCTCAGGTTGTTGAACAGTTTGAAGACAGTGTTGGCGAACTGGTCACCGGTACGGTGAAAAAAGCCAACCGCGACACCGTGGTACTGGATCTGGGTAGCAACGCGGAAGCTGTACTGTTCCGTGATGAGATGCTGCCTCGTGAATCGTTCCGTCCTGGCGATCGGGTACGGGCGCTGTTGCATTCGGTCAACCCAGAAGCCCGTGGCGCCCAGCTGTTTTTAAGCCGCACGCGCCCGGAGATGCTCATTGAGCTGTTCCGTATTGAAGTGCCGGAAATCGGTGAAGAGTTGATCGAAATTCGTGGTGCCGCACGTGATCCGGGCAGCCGGGCAAAAATTGCTGTGAAAACCAACGATCGGCGTATCGATCCTATCGGTGCCTGCGTTGGTATGCGTGGTGCGCGGGTACAGGCCGTGTCCGGTGAGCTGGGCGGTGAGCGTGTCGATATCGTGCTGTGGGATGACAATCCGGCACAGTTTGTTATCAACGCCATGGCGCCGGCCGATGTAGCGTCCATCGTTGTTGACGAAGACTCCAACAGCATGGACATCGCTGTCGAAGAGAACAATCTGGCCCAGGCCATCGGCCGTGGCGGCCAAAACGTGCGTCTGGCCAGTCAATTGACCGGCTGGGAACTCAACGTGATGACCGTTGCCGACCTCAACGCCAAGCATCAGGCCGAAGCAGGCAAGCTGGTACAGCTGTTTATTGACAAGCTGGAGATTGACGAAGATTTCGCCGCCATGCTGGTAGACGAAGGCTTCTCAACGCTCGAAGAAATTGCTTATGTACCGACCGCCGAGTTCCTGGAAATCGACGGTCTGAACGAAGAACTGGTGGAAGAGCTGCGTAACCGTGCCAAGGCGGCACTGACCACCGCAGCTCTGGCCACTGAAGAAAGCCTCGAAGGCGCTGAACCGGCTGAGGATCTGCTCAATCTGGAAGGGCTTGAGCGGCACCTGGCCTATACCCTGGCCAGCAAAGGTATTCGTACTCTCGAAGACCTGGCTGAGCAAGGTGTAGACGATTTGACCGACATCGACGAGCTGGATGAAGCTAAAGCAGGTGAGCTGATTATGGCTGCCCGTAACATCTGCTGGTTCGGTGACGACGCTGAGGCCTAAAACGGGATCAACGGAGGAAAGAATTAAATGGCAGATGTGACAATTGAAAAACTTGCCAGTGATGTAGGTACGCCGGTTGATCGCCTGATCCAGCAGTTTGCTGAAGTAGGAATCAAGAAGTCTCCTGCGGATGCTGTTAGCGAGGAAGAAAAGACCAAACTGCTGACTCACCTGAAGGAACAGCACGGTGGCGGCGATGGTGCCCCCAGTAAGCTGACCCTGACGCGGAAGAAAAAAAGCACCTTGTCAGTTTCTGGCACTGGCGGTCGCGCCAAAGAAGTGCAAGTGGAAGTGCGCAAGAAACGCACCTACGTAAAACGTGATCCGGCGGCCGAAGAACAGGCGCGCCTGGAAGCGGAAGCGGCAGAAAAGGCCCGTCAGGAAGCGGCAGAAAAGGCGCGTAAAGAAGCTGAAGCAAAACTGGCAGAAGAACGTGCCCGTCGTGAAGAGGCAGAAAAGGCTCGCCGCGAAGCTCAGGCCAGAGCCAGTGAAAAAGCCAAAGCCGCCGGTAAACCGAAAAAAGACGATGCGGAAGCTAAGCGCCTGAAAGAAGAGGCGGAAGAGCTGAAACGCAAACAAGAAGCCGAGGCGCTGAAAAAAGCGGAAGAAGAAGCCCGTAAGGCAGAAGAAGAAGCTCGTCGCCTGGCTGAAGAAAGTGAGAAACGTCTGGCTGAAGAAGCGAAGAAAAAGGTCGAAGAGGTCGACGACGGTAAATCCGCTTATGTTAAAGAAGCGGAAGTAGAGGCTGAGCGTGAGTCCGAAGGCCGTCGCCGTGGTAGTAAAGCCAAGGGCCAGAGCAAGCGCAATTCTGACAAGCGTGAGCGTGAGTCAGACCGTCGCAGTGCGCGGTTGCCGAAAAAGGGCCGGGGCCGTACTCCCGCGTCCATGAAGCATGGCTTTAACAAGCCAGCCCAGCCGGTAACCCGTGAAGTACAAATCGGTGAAACCATCACCGTAGGTGAACTGGCCAACAAGATGGCGGTAAAAGCAACCGAAGTCATCAAAGTGATGATGAAAATGGGTGCTATGGCCACCATCAACCAGGTTATTGACCAGGAAACAGCTCAGGTTGTGGCAGAAGAAATGGGCCACAAGGTTGTATTGCGTAAAGAAAATGAGCTCGAAGAGGCGGTACTGCAAGACCGTGATACCGAAGCCCATGTTGAAGGACGGGCGCCGGTAGTGACCATCATGGGTCACGTTGACCACGGTAAAACCTCTTTGCTGGACTATATCCGGAAGGCCAAAATTGCCTCGGGTGAAGCCGGTGGCATTACCCAACATATCGGTGCTTACCATGTGGAGCACGAGAAAGGGATGATCACCTTCCTCGATACGCCTGGTCACGCCGCCTTTACCGCAATGCGGGCCCGTGGTGCCAAAGCCACCGATATCGTGGTACTGGTTGTTGCAGCTGATGATGGCGTCATGCCGCAGACCAAAGAAGCTATTCAGCATGCCAAGGCTGCTGGTGTACCGCTGATTGTTGCGGTCAACAAAATGGACAAACCCGAAGCGGATCCGGAACGTGTGAAAGGCGAACTGGCGCAACACGACGTATTGCCGGAAGACTGGGGTGGTGAGGTTCAGTTCGTACCCGTATCAGCCAAGACCGGTCTGGGTGTTGACGAACTGCTCGATGCCATTTTGCTGCAGTCTGAAGTACTGGAGCTGACCGCCGTGAAAGACGGTATGGCCTCCGGTGTGGTTATCGAATCCCGCCTGGACAAAGGCCGTGGTCCGGTTGCGTCGATTCTGGTGCAGTCCGGTACTCTCAAGCAGGGCGACATCGTGCTGTGTGGCCTGGAATATGGCCGGGTACGGGCCATGCGTGATGAAAACGGCAATGAAGTCAAAGAAGCCGGCCCGTCCATTCCGGTGGAGATCCTTGGCCTGTCTGGGGTACCGTCAGCCGGTGATGAAGCCACTGTTGTTCGGGACGAGAAAAAAGCCCGAGAAGTGGCACTGTACCGTCAGGGTAAATTCCGTGATGTGAAGCTGGCCCGTCAGCAAAAAGCCAAGTTGGAAAACATGTTTGCCAACATGACTGAAGGCGAAGTGGCTGAGCTTAACGTGGTACTTAAAGCGGACGTACAAGGCTCTGTGGAAGCTATCAGCGATTCGTTACTGAAGCTCTCTACGGATGAGGTCAAGGTCAAGATTGTTGGCTCCGGTGTTGGTGGTATTACTGAAACCGACGCCACCCTGGCGGCTGCGTCCAATGCCATCATCCTTGGCTTTAACGTTCGTGCCGATGCCTCGGCCCGTAAGGTGGTTGAGACCGAGAATCTGGATCTGCGTTACTACAGCGTGATCTACGAACTGCTCGAAGAGGTTAAGCAGGCCATGACCGGCATGCTGGCTCCGGAGTTCAAGCAACAGATCATCGGCTTGGCGGAAGTACGGGACGTGTTCAAAGCACCGAAGATCGGCGCAGTTGCGGGCTGTATGGTCACCGAAGGGGTGGTCAAGCGTTCCGCGCCTATCCGCGTGTTGCGTGACAACGTCGTTATCTATGAAGGGGAGCTGGAGTCACTGCGCCGCTTCAAAGATGATGTACCGGAAGTCAAGAACGGTTACGAATGTGGTATCGGTGTGAAGAACTACAATGATGTTCGCGTTGGCGACCAGATTGAAGTCTTCGAAACCGTCGAGGTGACGCGCTCATTGTAAGAGCGCCAGGCACCAACAGACGGGGGCCAGTGGCCCCCGTCTTTGTCTTGAGGATGCAGTTATGGCAAATGAATTTAGCCGCACCCGCCGGGTCGGCCAGGAGCTGCAACGGGAAATCGCCGTGATTTTGCAGCGGGAAGTGAAAGATCCGCGCATTGGCATGGTTACCGTGTCAGCGGTGGAAGTCAGTCGCGATCTGTCGCACGCCAAAGTATTTATTACCCTGTTTGAGCAGGACGAGGCCAAGGTGCAGCAAACCCTCAAGGGCTTGCAAGAGGCCAAACCTTACATTCGCAGCCTGATTGGCTCACGCATTCGCCTGCGCGTTGTACCTGAGTTGAAGTTTGTACACGACACATCGCTGATTGACGGCATGCGCATATCCAATGCGGTCAGCCAGGCCGTGGCAAGTGATCAGGCGAAAAAGGCCCAATACGGTAGTGATGAAGAGGGCGGTGAATGAGCCGCCGGCGTGCAAAAGGGCGGCCGGTCAACGGGATCGTGCTGCTAGATAAGCCCCAGGGCCTGTCATCTAACGATGCTTTGCAACGGGTTAAGCGTATCTATTTTGCGCAAAAGGCTGGTCACACCGGTGCCTTGGATCCTCTGGCAACCGGCATGCTGCCGATCTGTCTGGGTGAGGCGACCAAGTTTTCCCAGTACCTGCTTGATTCTGACAAGAGCTACCGGGTTATTGCCAAGCTGGGGGTGCGTACCGATACCTCCGATGCCGATGGCGAAGTAGTCAGTACCCGGCCTGTAGCAGTTACCCCGGGCGAGTTGCTTGAGGCGCTTGATCACTTCCGTGGCGATATCCAGCAAGTACCGAGCATGTTTTCGGCGCTCAAATATCAGGGTAAACCACTGTACAAATATGCCCGCGAAGGCATTGAAGTGCCCCGCGAAGCCCGGCCGATCACTGTCTATAAGCTAACGCTGGAGCGCTTTGACGATGATGAGCTGGAACTGGAAGTACACTGCTCGAAAGGCACCTATATTCGCACTATCATCGATGACCTTGGTGAGCTGCTTGGCTGTGGCGCCCATGTAACCATGTTACGGCGCTTGCAGGTGGCAGATTACCCAGCGGAGTGCATGGTCACACTGGAGCGCCTGGAAGCGATGCTCGAGCAAGCCCATCGCGATGAAGTACCGCCTAGTCAATATCTGGATGCCTTACTGCTACCGGCTGACACAGCGGTCGCTTCACTACCGGTAGTAACGCTGGGTGAAGCCAGTGCTTTTTATATCCGTCAGGGCCAGCCGGTACAGGCCAGCGGAGCACCGGTCGATGGCCTGGTGCGGATCATGGCCGATGGCGAGTTTATTGGCGTCGGTGAAGTGGACGACGATGGCAATATCGCCCCGAAAAGAATGGTGGTCAGTTGACCCTTGGCAGCTGCTTGTCATTGGGGTAAACTGCGCGCCTCTTGCGTAGCTGAATTAGTGATCGGCTACGCCTTATCAATCAGGAGTAAATCATGTCACTAAATGCAGAAATCAAAGCTCAGATCGTTGCTGAACACGGCCGTGGCCAGAATGACACCGGTTCCCCGGAAGTCCAGGTTGCCCTGCTGACTGCTCAGATCAACCACCTGCAAGGTCACTTCTCTCAGCACAAAAAAGATCACCACAGCCGTCGTGGTCTGCTGCGTATGGTTTCTCAGCGTCGTAAGCTGCTGGACTACCTGAAGAAGAAAGACGTTAAACGTTACGCTGACCTTATCGGTAAACTTGGCCTGCGTCGCTAAGATCTGCCAGGGTTTCAGAAAAAGGGAGCAGCTTGCTCCCTTTTTTGCGTTTCAAAGGCAAACACTACCTCTGCCTGGCTGGCTGCTATATACTTGGGCGCGCATTGTAAAACGACCAAAAAAGCAAGGATCGGCTGATCCTAAGGAAATTTCGTGAAACCTATCATCAAGACCTTCCAGTACGGTCAACACACCGTCACTCTGGAAACCGGCGCTGTTGCGCGTCAAGCTACCGCCGCTGTTATTGCCTCCATGGACGACACCGTTGTCATGGTTTCGGTTGTTGGCAAAAAAGAAGCCGACCAATCCAAAGATTTCTTTCCGCTGACCGTGAACTACCAGGAGCGCACCTATGCCGCTGGTAAGATCCCGGGCGGCTTTTTCAAACGTGAAGGGCGCCCCAGTGAAGGCGAAACCCTGACCGCCCGCCTGATTGACCGGCCTATTCGCCCGCTGTTCCCGAACGGCTTCAAGAATGAAGTGCAAGTGGTTGCCACTGTGGTTTCGGTCAACCCGCAGGTGAGCCCGGATATCGTCGCGATGATCGGTACCTCAGCCGCCTTGGCGTTGTCAGGTATTCCTTTTGCTGGCCCCATTGGTGCTGCCCGCGTTGGTTATATCAATGACAATCTGGTACTCAACCCCACTACCGAAGAACTGGCAACCTCCAAACTGAACCTGGTTGTTGCCGGTACGGCCGGTGCGGTACTGATGGTGGAATCCGAAGCCGAACTGCTGCCAGAAGAAGTGATGCTGGACGCGGTCATGTATGGCCACGAGCAAATGCAGACGGTTATCAACGCTATCAACGAATTGGCTGCTGAAGCAGGCCAGCCCAAGTGGGACTGGAGTGCTCCAGAAGAAAACACCGTCCTCAAAGACAAAATCAAAGAAGCTGTTTGGGATAAGCTGGGCGACGCCTACCGTATCGAAGACAAGATGGAGCGTTATGCCGCAATCGGCACCATCAAGTCGGAGTTGATGGAGCAGCTGCTGGCTGATGATCCGGAACTGAACACTAAAGAAGCCGGTGATTTGTTCTCGAAAATCGAGAAAACCCTGGTTCGTGGTCGGGTTCTGGCTGGTGAGCCGCGTATCGATGGCCGTGACCCGCAAATGGTACGGGCACTGGATGTGGCCACTGGCGTACTGCCCCGCACCCACGGCAGCGCTATTTTCACCCGTGGTGAAACACAGGCGCTGGTTGTAGCTACACTGGGTACCCAGCGTGACGCCCAGATCATCGACGAGCTGACCGGTGAGCGCACCGACAACTTCCTGTTCCACTACAACTTCCCGCCGTACTGCGTGGGTGAAACCGGCATGATCGGTAGCCCCAAACGCCGTGAAATCGGCCATGGCCGCCTGGCCAAGCGTGGTGTTCTGGCGGTAATGCCGTCTGCTGAAGAATTCCCCTACACCGTGCGTGTGGTATCAGAAATCACTGAATCCAACGGCTCTTCTTCCATGGCTTCCGTCTGTGGTTCATCACTGGCCCTGATGGATGCGGGCGTACCGATCAAGAGCTCTGTGGCTGGTATTGCCATGGGTCTGGTCAAAGAAGGCGACAACTTTGTGGTGCTGTCTGACATCCTCGGTGACGAAGATCACCTGGGTGACATGGACTTCAAAGTAGCCGGCTCCCGTGACGGTGTGACTGCGCTGCAAATGGATATCAAAATTGAGGGCATCACCAAGGAAATCATGCAGGTAGCGCTGAAACAGGCCTACAGTGCCCGGGTGCACATCCTGCAGGTGATGGACGATGCCATTGCTATGCCGCGTGACGATATTTCCGATTACGCGCCGCGCATTCACACCATGAAAATCAATCCGGAGAAAATCCGTGATGTTATCGGTAAAGGCGGCAGCGTGATCCGTGCCCTGACCGAAGAAACCGGTACCACCATTGAGATTGATGACGACGGCACCATCAAAATTGCCGCCACCGACGGTGAGCAGGCGAAAGCGGCTATCCGCCGTATCGAAGATCTGACTGCCGAAGTGGAAGTAGGTCGGATCTACGACGGTAAAGTGACCAAAATCGTTGATTTTGGTGCCTTTGTAGCGATTTTGCCGGGCAAAGAAGGCCTGGTTCACATCAGCCAGATCGCTGAAGAGCGCATTGAGAACGTTGCTGACCACCTGAAAGTGGGTCAGGAAGTGAAGGTCAAGTGCCTGGAAGTGGACCGTCAGGGTCGTGTGCGCTTGTCCATCAAAGAAGCGCTTGAAAAGCCGGCGGTAGAAGAAGTGGCTGCAACTGAAACTGCTGACAACGCTGAAGTGAGCGAATCAGAGCAGGACTGAGTCAGTCCGTGTGACTGAAAAAGGGAGCCTTGTGCTCCCTTTTTGTTTGGGCTTCTGGCAGGATGTAAGGTCTGCGGAACATGAGAACAATGGATATGCGTAAAACGTTGGCGGTAGTCATTCCGCTGTTGTTGGCCGGTTGTGCCAATACGCCGAAACCTGCTCAGCAGAGTGAGAACTCCGCCAAGCTGATCATGGCTGAGCCGGTTGCCGTGCCTTTTCAGGCCGAAGTCGAGCTAGCCCGGCTCGATGAAATACTGACTCGTGCGAAGCTCAAAGACGAGCAGCGGGCAGAGCTGTTGTACCGTCGCGGCGTGGTGTTTGATGCCATGGGGTTAGGCGCTTTAGCGCGACGTGACTTTAACCAGGCGGTGCATTTGCAACCGACTATGGCAGACGCCTATAACTTTCTGGGGATCCAGGCCACCTCGGCAGAAGAGTATGAAAAGGCTTACGAAAACCTGGATGCAGCGATCGAGCTTGATCCCAAGCATGACTATGCCTATCTCAATCGCGGTATTGCACTTTATTACGGTAATCGCCCGGCTTTAGCGGTCGAAGATCTGGAAACGTTTTTATCGCACCAACCCAGCGATCCTTATCGGGTGTTATGGTTGTATCTGGCTGATGCCAAGGCCCATCCGAAAGAAGCTGGGCCACGTCTGGCCTACAATGCCACCCGTCTTGATACCAACGCCTGGGCCAATCAGTTAGTGGATTTTTATCTCGGTAAAATCACCGAGCCGGAGTTACTGGCGGGCTTGAAAAAAGGCGTTCGTACCAACCGGGAACTGGCCGAGCGGCTTTGTGAGGCTTACTTCTATCTGGGTAAATGGCAGCAGGCTCGTGGCCATTTGGGCGAAGCGATTAATTTCTTCAAGCTGTCTCTGGCGACCAATGTGCAGGACTTTATTGAATACCGCTATTCGCGTCTGGAGTTAAAGCAGATCCGCCGCCAACTGGCGCAGCGTGCTGACTAAGCACTAACTCACTGGCCGGCACCGGTTTGGCAAAGTAATAGCCCTGCAGATACTCCGTTTGCAGGGCTATTGCCATACTGGCTTGTTCGGCGCTCTCGATACCCTCAACGGTGATTTCCAAGTCCATGGCCTTGGCCAGGTTGATTACCGCCTCGAACAACGCTTTGTCGCGCGCCGACTCGCTTATTCTGGCCACAAAGCTCTTATCTATTTTCAGGCTGTCAATGGGCATCAGTTGCAGGTGCGACAGTGACGAGTAGCCGGTGCCAAAATCATCCAAAGAAATGCGTATCCCCTGTTCACGCAGTGCTTCGATGTTACTCAGGCTGATGTCCGGTTTTTCCAGCAGGGCCGTTTCGGTAATTTCCAGCTGAATAAAGACCGGCGACACACCAGCCTCATGGATACGTTTAAGGACCTGTTCGGCAAAGTCATGCTGGTGTAGCTGCTCTGTTGATACATTGACCGACAAGCGAATTTTTTCGCCCTGTTGGTGCCACTGTGCCAGCTGCGCCAGGCTTTGCTCTAGCACCCACAGCCCCAGCGGCAAAATCAGCCCGGTTTCTTCGGCCAGCGGAATAAAGCGATCGGGGCTGGCGTGAGGCCAGCGCAGCAGCGCTTCGACGTAACTGATACGCTGGCGCTGCACACTGAATATGGGTTGATAGACCAACTGGAAGCTTTTACTGCGTACTGATTCGCGCAGTTTGTCTTCCAGGACCATTTTCTTGAGCATGTTGTCGTAAAGGTGCTGGTCAAAGAACAAATAGCGGGAGCGGCCCATGGCTTTGGCCTGGTACATGGCCACATCAGCCCGTTTGATCAGCTCCTCGCTGGAGTCGGCATCTTCCGGGTAACGGGCAATACCAATACTGACCGACAGGTACAGTAAGTTACCACTGACTTTAAAAGGCCGGGAAAAACCGGCGGTCAGTTTATCTGCCAGGAGCCGGACGCCGTCCAGCTGTGGCCTGGGAAACAGCAGCACAAACTCATCGCCACCGTAGCGGGCCAAAAAGACGCTGTCTCCGGTTAGCTCGCGTAAACGTCTTGCTGTTTGTTTAAGCAGTTCGTCACCGACACTGTGGCCGAGGCTGTCGTTGACTTTTTTAAAGCCATCGAGGTCGATGAACATCAGCGCAAACGGCGTTTGGCGATCCATCGCCGGGTAAAGATTTTCCAGAAAACTGAAACGGTTTGGCAGGCCGGTCAGCTGGTCTTCGTTGGCTTTACGGGCCAGTTCTTGCTCGAAGCGGCGTAGGGCGTCCCGGTCCGTTGCCAACTGATTACGCATATCCAGCAGGTTTTTGGTGAGTTGGTCGAGCTCGTCGGCGCTGCGTTCCAAATACAGGCTTGGTCCTTCTTCCAGGTTCTCCAACCGTAAGCCCTGGGCAAAATTAGACAACCGCAACAGGCGGCTGGTAATTGTCCGTTGTACCAGCCAGAGCAGCAAGCCAGAGAGTAGTAGTGTGTAAATACTGAGTGTCACAAAGGAGCTGCGGACATTATTCCAGGCGGCGTCGGCAATGGCGGTTTCATCAAAGGCCACAGCCAGGTTACCCAGGTGTTTGCCGTCTGTGGTGCGAATAGGGTAGAGCACCTGCAGCGCACTGCGGGGTTTCCGGCCAACCGATAAGGTCATGTCGCCGGTTACTTCGGCGTAGCTGGCAAAGGGCCGCTGGATCAGGCCCTTTAGGCTCAAGGCAACCCGCTCACGATCAAAGTTCCAGATCCCGGCTGCTAATGCCGGCATGTAGCCATCGCGGATCTGGGTCATGCTGGCCTGAACCTGCTGTTCGGCACTGTGTTTATCACGCAGATACTGGATGGGGATGATCAGTAGCATCATCACAAAGCTCAGACCGACGGTCTGAATAATAAGGCGTCTGCTTAACTTCGCTCGATGCTGGGCCATGGTATCCATGTTGTGGCTTTTTTAATCAGTATAACTGTGGTTGCATTTACTGGCAGCGTCAACTGCTTACTGGCAGACTGGTATCACAACATGAATAGATATTAGTCGGTGTCTGCACACCGTTCATCCCAGAGAGGTTCCACTGGCGAGCCGTACAGACTAGCGTGAACGCCAGCTAATCAAGGAAAGACAACAATAAAGAGGTCCGTGATGAAACTGCGTTATTCCATGGCTTGCTGTTTGCTGGCCATGTCTTCGATGGCAACCGCTGCCAGCAGCGGCCAGGGCTATTATCGTGATCCGGCATTGTCCGCAAATACACTGGTATTCACCGCTGAAGGTGATTTATGGGTAGAGCACCTTGGCGACAAGCACGCCCGCAGACTGACGTCTCAGCCGGATCAGGAAAGCCAGGCGGCGTTGTCGCCCGACGCTAAAACCGTGGCTTTTGTCGCCAGTTATGAAGGGGCTCCTGAAGTCTATGTGATGCCCATCAGTGGTGGTGTGCCGCGCCGGGTGACCTTTGAAAACAGCCGGGTCCGGCTGCAAGGCTGGACCAAAAACGGCAAAATTCTCTATGCCACTGATAATGCCGTGGGGCCGTCCAGTTACTTTATTCTTCGGGAAGTCGACCCACAGACCTTAAAAGCCCAGGATATTCCGCTGGCCGATGCCTCGGAAGGGGCGGTCAGTCAGGATGGCAAGTACCTGTATTTCACCCGCTTTGGCCTGCAAGTGACTGGCGATCACCTCAAAGTGTACCGCGGTGGTGCGCAGGGGCAGCTGTGGCGTTATACCCTCGGCAGCAATGATGAAGCGTTACATCTGAGCGACCCGGGCTCGGTCAGCGAGCCAATGGCCTACGCGGGTCGGGTTTATTACGTTTCTGACGCGGACGGTAATCCTAACCTTTGGTCTATGGCCGCTGATGGCAGTGACCGCAAGCAGTTAACCCATTACACCGACTGGCCGGTACGTTCGCCGGTACTGAATCAGGGGCGTATAGTCTTCCAGCTGGGCGCTGATCTGGTGATGCTGGATTTGGCATCCGGTAAAGCCCAGCCGCTGAATATTCTGTTGCAATCAGACTTTCCCTACCGACAGACTCGCTGGCTCAAAGATCCGCTGAAATATGCAACTTCAGCAACGCTGGCCCCCAATGGAGCCAAAGTTGCCATTACCGCCCGTGGTCAGGTGGCCATTGCCGGTACTCAGGGCGAGCGTCTGGTGAGCGTTGCCGCGCCGGCTCACAGCCGGGTGCGTGATGCGGTACTCAGTAAAGACGGCAAATGGGTTTACGCCATCTGTGATGCCAGCGGGCAGCAGGAGATCTGGCGCTTTCCGGCAGACGGCAGTGATGGTGCCAAGGCCCTGACACATGATGGCCACACGCTGCGCTTTGATCTGCATTTGTCACCGGATGGTCGTTATCTGCTGCATTCTGATAATGACGGCAAGCTGTGGCTGCTGGATCTAAAACGTGACCATAACCGGTTGCTCTTGAAAAACGGCAATGGTCTGGGGGCCTTTGGTGATATAGCCTGGTCGCCTGATAGCCGCTTTGTGGCCGTTGGCTCGGCTCTGATCAACAACATGCGGCCCCAGATCCAGCTTATCGATATTCGTAATGGCCACCATCAGGTACTGACCAGCGACAAGTATGAATCCTTCTCGCCGGCCTTCAGTACAGATGGCCACTGGCTGTATTTCCTGTCCAATCGTCACTTTAATGCAACGCCAAGCTCGCCCTGGGGTGACCGTAACCTGGGCCCGGTATTCAACCACCGTACCCAGATTTATGCCCTGTCACTGGATAACCAGGGTACCTTCCCGTTCGAAAAGCCCAATGAGCTGCAAAAGCCCGCTCAAGATGACAGTAAAGAGCAGGGTAAGGTTTCATTGAAGGTAAACTGGCAGGGGCTGGCACAGCGCCTCTGGGAAGTGCCGGTACCCGCCGGTAACTATCAGCAGCTCAAGGCTACAGCCAAGCATTTGTGGATGCTCGACAGCACCGCTGAGGGTAACTCCAGCCTCAAAACGGTCAGTATCGGCCCCTGGGCGAAGGTGCATACGGTAGCGCCTGACATCGCTGACTACAGCTTGTCTGCCGACAACAAGAAACTGTTTGTACGCAAGCAGAGCAAGCCCGAAGAAATGCTGATTGTCGATGCTGCCAACACCCTACCCAAGGATCTCAGCCATAAGCAGGTCCAAGCCGGGCAGTGGCAGCTGGCCATTAACCCGATGGATGAATGGCGGCAGATGTTCAACGATGCCTGGCTGATGCATAAGAACTCGTTCTATGACGTCAATATGCACGGTGTTGACTGGGATGCGGTCAAAGCGCGCTTCACGCCGCTGCTGGCCCGGCTCACTGACCGCCATGAACTGAGCGACTTGCTGGGACAGATGATCAGTGGCCTGGACGCCTTGCACTCACAGGTGCGCCCGGGTGACACCCCCAGCGATGCAGAAGCGGCCAGTGCGGCGTCCCTGGGGGCGCGCCTGCAACAAACCAACGATGGCGTGGTGATAGGCCACATCTACCAAACCGACCCTGAGTTGCCGGATGAGGCGGCGCCCCTGGCGCGCCCAGGCGTTAATGCGCGGCAAGGGGATCTGATCAGCGCAGTCAATGGCCGGCCAGTGAAAACCCTGGCGGATGTCACTGAGGCGCTGCGTAACACCGCCGACAAGCAAGTACTGCTGGGGCTGAAGCGGGACGGGGATGCTCTGAAAACCATCGTTTATCCGGTCAGTATTCGCCGTAATATGCAGTTGCGTTATCTGGACTGGGTCAATGGCAATGCCCACAAAGTAGCCAAGGCGACGGATGGCAAAATTGGTTACCTGCACCTGTATGCCATGGGTAAAGGTGATATCGAAAACTTTGCCCGGGAGTTTTATGCCAACCTGAATAAGCAGGGGCTGATCATCGATGTGCGACGAAACCGTGGCGGCAACATTGACTCGTGGATCATCGAGAAACTGCTGCGCCGGGTGTGGATGTTCTGGCAACCAACCCGTGGTGCCATCAACACCAACATGCAGCAGAGCTATCGGGGCCATCTGGCCGTGCTGACAGATCAGGTGACTTACTCTGACGGTGAAACCTTCTCGGCGGGTATCAAGGCGCTGAAACTGGCACCGCTCATCGGTATGCGTACTGCTGGTGCCGGAGTTTGGCTCAGTGGCCGTAATTCTTTGAGCGACTTTGGTATGGCGCGGGTGGCGGAATATCCGCAGTTTGAGACCGGTGGCAACTGGATCATCGAAGGCCATGGGGTAACCCCGGATATTAAGGTCAACAACCTGCCTCACGCCACTTATGAAGGCAAAGATGCGCAGCTGTCGGCGGCGATACATTATCTGCAGCAACAGCAGGCCAAGCAGCCGGTTAAGCCCTTAAAGGCAGAAGCCATTGATGGCCAACATCATGCCGGAGACGTAAAACCGGAGTTTGATGAAAGCCACCGTTGATAAACTACCTAACGAAAAAAGCGCCCCTGGGGCGCTTTTTTACTGCTTCTAGATGGTAACCTTTTGGGTTATTTAACCTCTTCGCCTGCGGCTTGCTTGTCAGCGTGATAGCTGGAGCGCACCAGCGGGCCACAGGCGGCATGCTCATAGCCCATGGCCATGGCGTCGTCATGCAGCTCGTCAAACTCTGCCGGAGGTACGTAACGGGCAACCGGCAGGTGGTGGCGGCTCGGTTGCAGATACTGGCCAAGGGTCAGCATGGTTACGCCGTGGTCACGCAAGTCCTGCATCACCTGACGAATTTCGTCATTTTCCTCGCCCAGGCCCATCATCAGCCCTGACTTGGTCGGAATATCCGGATTGCGTTCCTTAAAGCGCTTGAGCAGCTCCAGTGACCATTCATAGTTGGCGCCGGGGCGTACCTGCTTATATAGGCGCGGCACGTTTTCCAGATTGTGGTTAAACACATCCGGTGGTGTTTCGCTGAGAATATCCAGTGCCACGTCCATACGACCACGAAAATCCGGTACCAGGATTTCGATTTTAATATCCGGGCTGTATTTGCGAATGGCCTTGATACAGTCGGCAAAATGCTGGGCACCGCCGTCACGCAAGTCATCACGGTCAACGGAGGTGATCACCACATAACGCAGTTTCATATCACGGATGGTTTGGCCCAGCTTCTCAGCCTCTTGTGGATCCGGGGGCAGTGGCCGGCCGTGGGCCACGTCGCAGAACGGGCAACGGCGGGTACAGATGGCACCAAGGATCATGAAGGTGGCAGTACCGTGATTAAAACACTCAGACAGGTTGGGGCAGGAGGCTTCCTCACACACCGAGTGCAGGCCATGCTTACGCATAGCCCCCTTGATGTCTTCGATACGTTGCGTGCTGGCCGGCAGTTTGACCCGCAGCCAGTCCGGTTTTCTGAGCATTTGCTTGGGTTCGGATGGCATCACCTTCACCGGGATCAGCGCCATTTTGTCGGCGTCCCGGAGTTTGACACCCGGTTCGATACGTACGGTTTTACTCATAACAGGTGGTCCAGTCCGTCAGTGTAGGTCCAGTGGTCAAAGCCCAGTCGTTCGGCCAGGGCGGCCACCAGAACCGGCTCAACCTCATTCAGGCTGGCCGAAGGATGAAAGGCGCTGAGCTGCGTCATTTCCATGCCGGCATAGCCGCAGGGATTGATGCGCAAAAAGGGGCTCAGATCCATGTTGATATTCAGTGCCAGGCCATGAAAGGAGCAACCACGGCGTACCCGCAGGCCCAGCGAACAGATTTTTTGCTCGCCAACGTAAACGCCGGGGGCATCGGCACGGGGAGCGCTGTCGACACCGAAATGGCGTAATGTTGCCACTACTGCTTCTTCGATATGACTGACCAGCTCGCGCACACCAAGTTTGCGCCGGCGTAAGTCCAGTAGTACGTACAATACCTGCTGGCCAGGGCCGTGGTAGGTTACCTGGCCACCACGGTCAACTTGCACCACCGGAATATCACCAGGCATCAACAGGTGCTCTGCTTTGCCGGCTTGGCCCTGGGTAAATACCGGCTCGTGTTCAACTAGCCATAGCTCGTCAGCACTGTCCGGGCCGCGATGGTCGGTGTAATGCTTCATGGCATCCCAGACGCCCTGATAACCCTGGCGCCCGAGGCGGCGAACACGCAAATCAGAGCACATATTTGACGCTCTCAATATCGCCCAGTGCCTGATAAAGGGTTTCAACGTGCTCTTTGGAGGTTACCGTTACCTGTACGGTCACGGAAAAATAGGTACCTTTGGCGCTGGGGCGCACAGTGGGGGAATAGTCACCAGGGGCGTGTTGTTGCACCACCGCCAGCACCGTATCGACCAGCTCGTCATGGGCCTGTCCCAGTACCTTGAAAGGAAACTGGCAGGGAAACTCGAGGTATTTATCAAATTCGGTCTGCATGCTACTACTCCCGGCCGTGCGAGGGCGCACAGTGTATCAGAAATTCATCGAAAAGGCGCCCGTAGGCGCCTTGTAAGATGGGGTCGGAGCAGTGAAATTCAAGTTCAGTTGAACCAGCTCTTGAACAGCAGCTTGAAGTAATCCACCAGTCGTGAGAACCAGCTGCCCTGTTTGACTTCTTCCAGTGACACCAGCGGGTACTGGCCGATGTCTTTGCCATCCAGCTTGAGGTACAGGGTGCCAACTTTCTGGCCTTTGGCCAGCGGCGCTTTGAGGATCTTGTCCAGTTTGAAGTCGGCTTTCAGATCCTTGGCGCTGCCACGAGGCACTGTCACCATGGCGCTTTTGAGTACACCCAGTTTGACGCTGTTTTTGTCACCCATGTAGATCGGTTGTTCAGCAAACTGCTGGCCGGCTTTAAAGGGGGTTACGGTTTCAAAAAAGCGGAAACCCCAGTTCAGCAGCTCTTTGGAAATATCCCGGCGAGCGTCATTGGACGGGGTGCCGATGACGGCAGAAACCAGGCGCATGTTGTCTTTAACCGCGGAAGCGACCAGTGAATACCCCACTTCAGAAAGGTGCCCGGTTTTAATACCGTCAACATTCATCGACGGGTCATGGAGCAGTGCGTTACGGTTGTACTGCTTGATGCCGTTGTAGGTAAAGGATTGATCGGAGTAGATTTTATATTCGTCTGGCAGGTCACGGATCAATGCCGCACCGAGGCGGGCCATATCACGGGCTGACGAGTAATGCTGCGGATCAGGCAGGCCATGTGGGTTGACGAAGTGCGTTTCGGTGAGATCCAGTTTCTTGGCTTCAGCGTTCATCAGGTCGGCAAAGCCGCCGACGGTGCCGGCAATGTATTCGGCCATGGCCACACAGGCGTCATTACCCGAGTCGATGATGATGCCCTTGTTAAGCTCACCAACACTGACCTGGGTGCCCACTTCAATGAACATCTTGGAAGACTCAGGGAAGTTCTTGGCCCAGGCGTTTTTCGAAATGGTCACCATGTCACTGCGGTGAATGCGCCCGTCCTTGATTTCCTTACCGATGACGTAACTGGTCATCATTTTGGTCAATGAGGCCGGTGGCAGACGTTTATCACCATTGTATTCGGCCAAAATTTTACCGGTGTGGTAATCCATCAGTACATAGGCTTTGGCGTCAACTTTCGGCGCCTGGGGAATAATCACATCTGCCTGAGCAGTAAAAGCGGCAATGAGGCCAATAGAGAGCAACGCGTTACGCATGAGTGATATCGTCTTCTTTTTTTCAAATGGGATTAGGGTAGCAAAGCCATCAAGGGTTGTTGACCCCAGTGGTGCTTTGAGGTTCCGCATAAACCTTAAAGGGTTTGCCGATCCCCAGGGATTTGAGCTTTTCGATCAACTGCTCAGCCGCCAGTTCGTCTTTTAATGGCCCGAGCTGCACCTTGTACAGACCATCTTGTTCGCTGAGCTGGTAGCGGCTGTGTACCAAGTCGGCGTAGCGGCTACCCAGGGCATTGGCGCGCTGGCGGTCACGGCTGGCGATGACCTGCACAAAAATCGGCCGCTGCGCTTTGATAGGCGCCAGTACCGTTTCTTTTTCCGGTGCGCTAACAACCTCAATACGCACTTTGGCGGTGCCACTTTTCAGCATGTCGAGCTTATAAGCGGCAGCATAAGACAAATCAATGATCCGCCCGGGATGAAAGGGACCACGGTCATTGACGCGCACCACCACCTGTTTGCCATTGGCGAGGTTAGTTACCCGCACAAAACTGGGCAATGGCAGCCGCTTATGGGCGGCGGTCATGGCGTACATGTCATAGGTTTCGCCATTGGCGGTATGGTAGCCATGAAATTTTGTGCCATACCAGGAAGCGTAACCGACCTGGGTAAAGCCGATGGGGTGGCGAATAATGCTGTAGGACTGGCCTCGCAGCCGATAGTCCTTGTTGCCTTGTTTGCTGTAAGGCTCGTCCGTCACGGTGGCGTTTTGCACGGTGCTGACATCCGGCGCGGTAGCCGGGTAAGCGTCGTGACGCTGGGCGTAGCGGCCGCCGCTGCTGCCAGAGCTGGCACAGCCCGCCAACAGCAGTACCGCCAGTGCCAGCAGCGTTCTAGCCAGCATGGTGTTGTTCCAGGGCCTGAGCCAATTGCCAGACTGCCCGAGCATAAAGTGGTGAGCGGTTGTAGCGGGTGATCACATAGAAGTTATGAAAGCCCAACTGGTAATCAGTGCCGTTGGCGGTTTTAAAGGCAAACAGCCGTGCCGGTGTGCTGTCGTTGACTGCGATCGCGGCGGTGACACCTTGCTTTTTCAGCGCTGCCAGGGTGCTATTCAGTTCCAGCTTGTTATCGAGCGTTGGTGGTGATTGTACTGTTGCTGCCGCCAGTACCGGCTCGCCCATGCGCCAGTGGTGTTCATGGAAGTAATTGGCAACAGAGCCAATCGCATCGGCGGGGCTGGAGAACAGATCGCGTTTGCCGTCATGGTCAAAATCGACGGCGTAATGCTGGTAACTGGAAGGAATAAACTGCCCCATGCCCATGGCGCCGGCGTAACTGCCATTGGGACTTTGCTGCCACTGTTGCTGGTCAGCCAGTTTCAGGTATTGACCCAACTCTTTGAAGAAAAAGGCACTGCGTTTGGGGTAATAAAAACCCAGCGTATAGAGTGCATCGCGCACCGGATAGGTGCCCATGTGGCGGCCATAGTAGGTTTCTACACCAATAATGGCGACGATAACCGAGGCCGGTACCTGATAGGTGGCTTGTGCCTTGGCCAGT
Organism: Gallaecimonas aegicerasi; assembly: GCF_045291545.1. Taxonomy (GTDB): domain Bacteria; phylum Pseudomonadota; class Gammaproteobacteria; order Enterobacterales; family Gallaecimonadaceae; genus Gallaecimonas. Next base: position 1,925,015 of record NZ_CP149514.1, on the reverse strand, counting down.
AATGCCTGGTGTTGTTGCCAGAAAGCCAGCCCTTCGTTGATCCGTTTTTGGGTCAGAAACAGCGCTCGGTACTGATACCAGGGTTTGGCTTCCCAGGGGGTGCTGATGGCTTTTAGGATGGCCGGGCGTTTTTGTACGCCGGTCATCATCTGCTGCACCCGCGCTGCACTGAGCCCGGACAGTTTGGCCAGTTCAGCAGCTTTGTCCTGAGGCAATGCCGCCAGGGTCGGAAAGGTCACGAGGGCCGGTAGCAGCCAGGTCCATTTTGCCATTGCAACTCCGTTAACTGTGCAGCAGACGTTTGTGCGTGTGTATGGCCATCAGCATGCCAAATCCGGCCATCAGCGTCACCATGGAAGTACCCCCATACGAGACCAACGGCAGGGGAACCCCTACTACTGGCAACATACCTGACACCATGCCGATGTTGACAAACACATACACGAAGAAGGTCAGCATAATGGCGCCACCTAACAGCCGGCTGAATGCGGTTTGTGCTTGCGTCGAGATATACAGGCCACGGGTGATGATAGCCAGGTACAGCAGCAACAGGCATGACACGCCAACCAGACCAAACTCTTCGCTCAGTACGGCAAAAATAAAGTCGGTGTGGCGTTCGGGTAAAAACTCCAGCTGTGACTGGGTGCCATGCAGCCAGCCCTTGCCCCAGAGACCGCCAGAACCAATGGCGATTTTTGACTGAATAATGTGGTAACCGGCCCCCAGCGGATCGGACTCCGGATTCAAAAAGGTCAGTACCCGCTGGCGTTGGTAGTCTTTCATCAAAAAGAACCACAATACCGGTAAAAAGGCGCCAACAGCAGCCATGGCGGCCACTACCAAGCGCCAGCGCATACCGGATAAAAACAGCACAAAAACCCCGGAGGCGGCAATCAGGATAGCGGTACCCAGATCGGGCTGTTTGGCGATCAGCAGGGTTGGCACCAATACCAGCACCAAGCCTTTGAAGAGTTGCATAAAAGTGGGCGGCAGAGGGTGCCTGGCCAAGTAATAGGCCACCATCATCGGCACTGCCAGCTTCATCACCTCCGAAGGCTGAAAGCGCATGAAGCCCAAGTCCAGCCAGCGTTGGGCGCCTTTGCCCACATCACCGGCAACCAGCACGATAACCAGCATCAATGTGCCGCCCAGATACAGCGGCAGTGCCCAGCGTTTGTAAACATCAGGGGGGATCTGCGCCAGCACAAACATCACCCCGAGTGCCAGGCACAAACGGATAAGCTGTCGCTCCATCATCGCCATATCCTGGCCGGAGGCGGAGTACACCACCACCAGGCTGACGCCCATCAGACACAGCAAAAACAGCAGTAACCAGCCATCAATGTGCAGGCGGTTGAGCCAGCTACGGTTATCGTTCATTTGCCGCCTCCTTCTTTGATCAGGTATTGGTCCATGACCTGGCGGGCCAGTGGCGCCGCTACCGAGCCGCCGCCGCCAATGATGTTTTCCAGTGCCACGGTGACGGCAATCTCCGGGTGGGCAAATGGCGCATAACCGATGTACATGGCGTTATCGCGGTGGCGCACGGCGACCTTGTGGGCGTCGTACTTTTCACCCTGGCCGATGCTTATCACCTGCGCAGTACCGGTTTTACCGGCGGCCTGATAGGGCGTCCCCAGAAAAGCCCGGTGCGCAGAACCAGAGGGGTTGGCAACGGTACGGTGCATGGCGTTTTCCACGTCTTGCCAGTGGGCGGCACTGCCATTGACAGCCTGACGCTGCACCGGCGGCACTTGCTTGATGTTTTTATGATCGCCAATGGCTCGCAGCAACCGTGGTACATAGTAACGGCCGGCGTCGGCCATGATGGTGGTGGCGGTGGCCAGCTGTACCGGTGTGACGGTCCAGTAACTCTGGCCGATCCCAATGGGAATGGTGTCGCCGGCATACCAGGGTTGGTGGAAGCGTTTTGCCTTCCACTGCTGCGACGGCATGATGCCCTGGGTTTCTTCGTGTATATCAATGCCGGATAACTGCCCAAAGCCAAATTTGCTCATCCAGTTGTGGATGCGATCAATCCCCAGCTTCAGGGCCAATTCGTAAAAATAAGTGTCGCAGGACTCGGCAATGGCCCGTTTCAGATCTACCCGGCCGTGGCCCCAGGGCAGCCAGTCGCGCCATTTGTGCTTGACATCCGGCAGCTCGAAATAGCCAGGGTCCCAGATGGTGGTTTGCGGGGTGATTACTTTTTCTTCCAAGCCAGCTAGTGCTAGGAAGGGCTTGACGGTAGAGGCCGGCGGGTAACGGCCTTGAGTGGCCCGGTTAATAAGCGGCTTGTCCGGTGAGTGCAGCAGTTTGTTGTAATTCTTGCTGGAAATGCCTTTTACGAACAGGTTCGGGTCATAGGAGGGGGCGCTGGCCATGGCCAGAATACCGCCGTCTTGGGGATCGATAGCGACAATGGCGCCGCGGTGGCCCTTGAGTAGATCATGGGCTTTGAGCTGCAGCGCCAGATCCAAGTTAAGATAAATGTCTTTGCCAGGTACCGGCGGCTTGAAGTGCAGGGTGCGGATCACCCGGCCACGGTTGTTCACCTCCACTTCCATGTAGCCAACGGTGCCGTGCAGCAGGTTCTCATAGTACTTTTCAATACCCTGCTTGCCAATTTCATGAGTAGCCGCGTAGTTGGAAGTCTCGCCTTCCTTGTCAATTGCTTGCAGATCGCGGTCATTGATGCGCGAAACATAGCCCAACACATGGGTCAGAGCCTTGCCATAGGGGTAAAAGCGCTTCAGCCGTGCTTCGACACTGAAACCGGGAAATTTGTACTGGTTAACTGAAAACTGCGCCACCTGCTTTTCCGTCATTTCGTCCAGTACCGGCAGCTTTTTAAAGCGGCGCACACCGTGTAAGGACTCGCGAAAATCATCCAGCGTGTCGTCATCGATATCGAGCAGTTTTGCCAGCTGCCCGAGGGCTTCATTGAGGTTTTTAACCTGCTCTGGCACCACCTCCAGAGCAAACACCGGCCGGTTTTCTGCCAACGCCACACCGTGACGGTCATAGATGATGCCGCGGTTAGGAGCCACCGGCACCAGCTTGATGCGGTTTTCGTTGGAGCGCACCTGGTATTGGGTGTAGTCGGTTACCTGCAGGTGATAGAGGTTGACCAGCAGAGCACCAAAGGCCACGACCACAATCAGCATTGCCACCAGCGTGCGGCGCCAGAACAGTGACGCTTCGTAGCCATGGTCGCGGATGGGAATGCGCTTGCGGAACATGTTACTCCCGGTGGTAAGGGTGGTTGTTGTTCAGGCTCCAGGCCCGGTATAGGGCCTCGGCCATGACCACCCGCACCAGTGGGTGCGGCAGGGTCAGCTTGGACAGCGACCAGCTCTGTTCAGCGGCGGCCTTGACGTCAGGTGCTAGCCCTTCCGGGCCACCCACCATAATTGCTAGATCGCGGCCATCCTGTTGCCAGCGAGTCCACTGCTGGGCCAGCTGCGGGGTGTCCCAGGGCTTACCGGGAATATCCAGGGTTACGATACGGCAACCCTGAGCCTGGGCCAGCATCAGCTCCCCTTCCTTTTGCAGGATGCGGGCAATATCGGCATTCTTGCCGCGCTTTCCTGCTGGCACCTCAATCAGTTCCAGCGGGCAGTCGCGGGGAAAGCGGCGTTGGTATTCGCTAAAGCCTTGTGTCACCCAGGCTGGCATCTTCTGGCCGACAGCAATCAGTTTGAGCTTCATCAGCTCCAGAGTTTTTCCAGTTGATAAAAATCGCGGGTTTGCTCCTGCATGACATGCAGTACCACGTCACCCAAGTCCACCAAAACCCATTCGCCACTGGCTTTACCTTCAACGCCCAGCGGCTTCATGCCGGCATGCTTAGCCTCAGTCACGACGTTTTCCGCGATGGCATTCACATGGGTACGGGAAGTTCCGGAACACACGACCAGGAACTCGCAAACCGAGGACTTGCCCCGCACATCAATGGCCTTAATATCGACGGCCTTGAGGTCATCGGCCTTATCGACCACAAAATCACGTAATTGTTCGCCGTTCATCTTATTACCTGTGAAAAAACAAAGGCGGGATTCTATCACGAAGCCGCAGGCGCCCGGTACAGCCGGTGGTGCCTAATGTAATCGGCTACTGCCGGCGGCAGTAAAAAATCGCTGCGCTGCCCGGCGCCAATGCGTTGGCGGATATCGGTAGCAGAAATGGCCAGCTCGGTGCTGGTTACCGTCACGATTTGCCCGGGGCCGGTAATTGCCTGCTCGCTAAGCCTGCTGGCCAGCGCTGGGTGCAAGGTTGCCGGATCCAGACAGTGGCCTGGCCGGCAGCATACCGCCAATGACGCCAGAGCCAGGATCTGCTGCCACTGGTGCCAGCTGGTGAAACTGAGCAAGCTGTCCATACCCATGACAAACAGCAGCGGCTGACCGGGGTGCTCGGCAGCCAGCTCTTGCAGGGTATCGACCGAGTAGGAGGCGCCGGCACGCTGTAACTCCCGGCCATCCACTGCCAGGCCTGTGACACCGGCAACGGCTAGCTGCGTCATGGCCAGGCGGTGCGCAGCGCTGGCCAGTGGCTGGGTGCGATGTGGCGGCGCTTTATTGGGTAGGAGTACGAGTTGCTCAAGGTCAAAGTGTTCCAACACCTCCACCGCCAAGCGCAGGTGGCCGTAGTGAATAGGGTCAAAGGTGCCACCAAATATGCCCAGCGGCTTCATGCGTCATACTCCGGGCGGATCACCGGCAGCGGTGGCCGCTGGCCGGGGAAAAAGGCCAGGGTCAGATCGGCAAAGCCTTGTTCGATAAGGCCATCATCGTGGCGCTTGAAATGCTGATCGAGCCAGGCCAGGTGGCGGCCTATTTGACGCAGCCGCCCGGGCGAGAGCTTATTGATGGCATTGAGATAGTGCTTTTTGCGCTGCGGCGGCAAACGGCGCTTAGCCAGTTCCCGCTGTGGGTCGCCGGTGGTGGTCAGTGCCAACAGAGTATCCACTTCCCGGCCCAGTGCCCACAGCAATAAAGGGGGCTCGATACCTTCTTCGAGCACTCTGGCCAACACTCGCAGGGCTTTATTGGCATCGTTACCGAGCAGAGTGTCAGTCCACTGGAACAGATCGAAGCGGGCATGGTCGAGCACGGCGGCTGCGACCTGCTGTTCGTCCAGAGCACCGGCGGGGTAAATCAGTGTCAGTTTTTCCACTTCCTGCACTGCCGCCAGCAGATTGCCCTCGGTGAATTGAGCCAAGGCCTGCAAAGCTTGCGGGCTGGCCTGAAAACCTGCCTGTTGCAGGCGGTGGGCCAGCCAGCCGGGAAATTCATGGTCAGCCAGTGGGTAAATCGGCAGGTACAGTCCCTGGCTGGACATGGCCTTGAACCAGGCGGCGTTACTGAGACTCTTTTCTGCCCGAGGGCCGTGCAGTAACAGCAATACGTCCGGGTTGGGGTTTGCCAGCAGCTGGCTAAGAATGGCTTTGCCGGTGTCGTTGGGTTTTTGCTGTAACTGCACTTCAATGAGACGGCGGCTGGCAAACAGCGACAGGCTCTGGTAGTCATCCAGCAGCTGGTGCCAGTCAAACTGGCCATCAGCGACCAGCCGCAGCCGTTCTTCACTGCCCCAGTGGCGGGCATGTTGGCGCACTTTGTCCAGCGCTTCTTCGACCAGCAGCGGGTCATCACCGAACACCATCACCCAGGGGGGAGTGGCTTTCAGTGCCTGAGCCAGTTGCGGGCTGCGGATCTGCATATCAGCCTTTGGCCAGTTGCCTGACCAGCTGTTCGGCCGCGTCTTTGCGCATTTCGTCCAGCAGTAGTTGCCGTTCGCGATCTTTGGCCAGGGTGCGGGTTGGGTCATCCTGGTAATCGCGGCGGATTTCAATGCTGCGCTGCTGCGGTGCCTGGTCGGGCAAGGTTAGCTGCCAGTTGAGGGTATAAATCAGTTCATACTCTGCCACCTGGCCGGTGCTAAACAGACTCAGCGTCTGACGATCAAGCTTGTCACTGAGCAGTTTCACTTGTGGACCATGGCTATCAAGCTTGATGCCATTATCAAGCAGCGCCTGGCGTACCAGGCGGCTGATATGAGCGTAGTGGTCAAAGCTGCTGAAACTGACCGACTGGAACTGCTCGGGCAGCTGGTAGCTGCCCTTGAGATGAAAACCGCAGCCGCTTAGCAGCAACAGCAGTGAATAAACCAGCCAGCGCATGGCGTCTCCTTAATTGGCAACAATGTTCACCAGCTTGCCTGGCACCACTATCACCTTGCGTACGGTCATGCCATCGAGGAAGCGTTTGACGTTTTCCTCATCAAGCGCCAGGGTTTGCAGCGTCTCTTTAGCGATATCAGCCGGCACTGTGACTTTGCCACGTACCTTGCCGTTGACCTGCACCACGATGAGCTTTTCGTCTTCCACCAGTGCTTCTGCATCCGCGCTCGGGAAGGGGGCGTCGACAATATCCCCTGCACCGCCGAGGGCTTCATAGAGCTTGCAGGTTACGTGCGGAATGATGGGGTGCAGCAGCAGGCTGACGCTCACCAGTGCTTCTTGCAGCAGGGCGCGATCCTGGTCGCTTTGCTGTGGTGCCTTGGCCAGCTTGTTGAGCAGCTCCATCACCGCGGCGATGGCCGTGTTGAAAGTCTGGCGGCGGCCCAGATCGTCGTCCACCTTGGCGATGGTTTTGTGCACGTCCCGGCGCAGCGCTTTTTGCTCTGCATTCAGGGCGGCTTTATCCAGCGTGGCTGCCGGGCCCTTGGCCAGATGCTCGTGAGTCAGCTTCCAAAGGCGCTTGATAAAGCGGTTAGCCCCTTCCACACCGGATTCAATCCATTCCAGGGTCAGCTCCGGCGGTGCGGCGAACATCATGAACAGGCGTACGGTATCAGCGCCGTAGCGTTCCACCATGACTTGCGGGTCGATGCCGTTGTTTTTGGACTTGGACATCTTTGACATGCCGTCATAGATAAGCTCACGGCCACTTTGGTCAGTGGCTTTGACAATACGCCCTTTGTCGTCACGTTCGACGCTGACCTCCAGCGGCGAGACCCACTCGCGGCCGCCTTTGTCGTTGACATAGTAGAAGCCGTCGGCCAGCACCATGCCCTGACACAGCAAGCGCTTGAAGGGTTCGTCGGAGTTCACCAGGCCTTCATCACGCAGCAGTTTGTGGAAAAAGCGTGAGTACAACAGGTGCATTACCGCGTGCTCGATACCACCAACGTACTGATCTACCGGCAGCCAGTAATTGGCCTTTTCCGGGTCCAGCATGGCGTCATGGGTATGGGCACTGGCATAGCGAGCGTAGTACCAGCTCGATTCCATAAAGGTATCGAAGGTGTCGGTTTCGTGCTCGGCGGCCATGCCTTCATATTCGGTTTTGGCCCATTCCGGGTCTGACTTGATGGGGCTGTTAATGCCGTCCATCACCACGTCTTCTGGCAGGCGCACCGGCAGCTGGTCTTCCGGTACCGGTACGGTACGGCCGTCTTCCAGATGCAGCATCGGGATCGGAGCGCCCCAGTAACGCTGGCGTGATACGCCCCAGTCACGCAGCCGGTAGTTTACCTGGCGCTTACCACGGCCGAGGCTTTCCAGTTTGTCGGCAATGGCGCCGAAGGCCTCGGTGCAGCTCAGGCCATCAAATTCACCGGAATTGATCAGTATGCCATCTTTGTCGGTGTAGGCCGCCTCGCTGATGTCGGCGTCGCCATCAGTTGGTTTCACCACCTGCACAATAGGCAACTGGTATTTCGTGGCAAATTCAAAATCCCGCTGGTCATGGCCGGGAACGGCCATGACGGCGCCGGTGCCGTAATCCATCAGCACAAAGTTGGCCACCCAAATCGGTACCGCTTTACCTGTCAGTGGGTGGATGGCCTTAAGGCCGGTGTCCATGCCTTTTTTGTCCATGGTGGCCATTTCGGCTTCAGCGACTTTGGTGTTTTTGCACTCGTCGATAAAAGCGGCCAGTGCCGGGTTGTTGGTGGCGGCCTGCGTGGCCAACGGATGGCCGGCGGCGATACCCACATAGGTGACCCCCAGCAGGGTGTCAGGGCGGGTAGTGTAGACATCCAAAGTGCGCTCACTGCCGTCAACGGCAAAGCTCAACTCCACCCCTTCGGAGCGGCCAATCCAGTGCGCCTGCATGGACTTGACGGTGTCCGGCCAGCCGTCCAGTTTGTCCAGGTCGGCCAGCAGCTCTTCGGCGTAGGCGGTGATTTTCACAAACCACTGCGGGATCTGCTTTTGTTCCACCAGTGCGCCGGAGCGCCAGCCGCGGCCATCTACCACCTGCTCATTGGCCAGCACGGTCTGGTCGACCGGATCCCAGTTAACGGTAGCCATTTTTTTGTAGACCAGGCCTTTTTCGAACAGCTTGGTGAAGAACCACTGTTCCCAGCGGTAGTACTCGGGAGTACAGGTGGTCACTTCACGGGTCCAGTCATAACCAAACCCCAGGGTTTTGAGCTGGTTTTTCATGTACTGGATGTTTTCGTAGGTCCACTTGGCCGGGGCGGTTTTATTCTTGATGGCGGCATTTTCTGCCGGCAGGCCAAAGGCGTCCCAACCCATTGGCTGGAGCACGTTTTTACCTTGCATGCGCTGGTAACGGGCGATCACATCCCCGAGCGTGTAGTTACGCACATGGCCCATGTGCAAGCGGCCCGAGGGGTAGGGGAACATGGACAGGCAATAGAAGGTTTCCTTGCCGGGTTGTTCGGTGACAACAAAAGTCTGGTTGTCTTCCCAGTGCTTTTGCACCTGGGGCTCAATAACACTGTGATCGTATTGTTCTTGCATGGGGTACCGCAGTCTGCGAAGGCTGGAAATAATCGCCATAGGATACCTTGCAGCGTCGGCCCCTGCCACCCACCTGACAGTATCCTTGCATTCTGTTGTTAGCCGGCGTATCACAGAAAAAAACACAAGGAGACGGGTCATGCCCCTGAAAAGTTACCAAGCGCTGATTGATGAACTGAAAAAACGCCTCAAAGAGGGCGATGTGGAAGCGCACTTTACGGCGTTGGTAGAGGAGGCTAAGGCACTGCTGCATGCCGCCGGTGAACTCAGTAAAGATGAGTGGGCGCTGATTGAAGCCAAACTGCGCGATGATTTGCATGCGCTGGCCGATCATGATGGCGAGCTGGGTGTGGACCCTCGTATCGAAGAACTGTGGAAGCTACTTTACGATGCCGCCGACCACACACAGCTGGATTGGCAGAGTTTTGCCCGTGATCTGGCGCACCCGGAGGGCTACCGGACTAATGATGTCATCGGTTTTGGTGCCCTGCGTTGCCGCCGCTGCGGCTTTGTCATGCATTTTTATCATCCCGGCAGCATCCCACTGTGCCCGCAGTGCGGTAATGATCACTTCCAGCGGGAGCCGAGCAACACCACTCAGTGATAGCGCTGGCGCCATCCAAGCCAGCCCAGCGGTAACAGCAGCCAGCACCACAGCAGCCCGAAGCGGGCATAAGGGGTCTGGCCGCTGACCAGCTTGACCTTGCCGGTCAGGCTGGCGGCCACAAAACGGGGCAAGCGCTGCTGAATATGCCCCTGAGCGTCAACAATGGCGGTGACACCGTCATTGGTGGCGCGCAGCATGGGCCGGCCCAGTTCACGGGCGCGGGCTTGGGCGATTTGCATGTGCTGATGCGGGCCAATGGAGTTGCCAAACCAGGCATCATTGGAAATGGTCAGCAACAGCTGCGTATCCGGGCGCAAATCAGCGCGCACCAGGCCACTAAACGCCACTTCGTAGCAAATGGCCATGGCCGCCTTGAGGTTGCCCAGTTTCAGGTTCGGTTGCTGGGCCGGGCCACGGTTGAAGTCTGACATCGGCAGGTTGAAAAACGGTGCCAGGGGGCGCAACAGCTTGGCAAAGGGGACATATTCGCCAATCGGTAGCAGGTGGTGCTTCTGATAGCGGTTCGCATCAGCATAGTGATAGTGGCCGTCCAGCACGATGGCGGTATTGTAAAAAGCCTGAGTGGCGTAGCGGTAATCGACAATACCGGTTACCAGAGTACTGTGGTGGCGGGCTACTTCTTCGTCCAGCTGCTGTAAAAAATCCTGTTCAGCCGGCTCTACGTCCGGTATTGCCGCTTCCGGCCAGATGATCAGATCGGAGTCCAGGTGCGGTGTGGTCAGGTTCAGGTACTTTTGCAAGGTGGGGGCCAGGTGATCCGGATCCCACTTCAGGGACTGCGCAATATTGCCCTGTACCAGCGTCACTTTCAGGCTGTGGCCGGTATCTTTGACCCAGCTTTTGGGAAGTAGCGCTGAGACGGCAATGACCGCCAGAGCCATCACGGCCCAGCGGCGCTGGTAGCGCGCCAGCGCCAAGGCCCCGGCGCACATCACCAGCCAGAAGCTGGCCAGAGCTTCAGAGCCTATCGGCAGCCAATTACCCAGTGGCGTATCGAGCTGGCTGGTGCCGAGGTTGAGCCAGGGAAAGCCGGTCAGTACCCAACCACGCAGCCATTCAGACAACAGCCATAACAGTGGTAACCCAATCAGATGCCGTGGCCAGCCTGCCAGTGGAAATAACCGGTTCAGCAGATAGCCGGTCAGCGCCGGGTACAGTGCCAGATAGGCTGATAGCAGCATCATCAGGCCCAGCGCCAGCCACAAGGGCAGGTCGCCGAACATCACCATGGACACATGCACCCACCAGATGCCGCTCATGAACATGCCAAAGCCGAAGGCAAAGCCCAGCCAGCCACCTTGGCGGGCCGATTTACCGTCCAGCAGCCACAACCACAGCGGGAGTGTCAGCAAGGGCATGAAAGCCAGGTGGTAAGGTGCAAAGGCCAGGTGCGTCAGGGCGCCAGCCGCGATGGCCAGCAGCAGCTGGCCGAAAGGCAATTTGTTCATTCGTCGTTTTCGGGCAGGGTCACTTGCAGTTGCTGCAGACGGCGTTTGCCGGCATGGGTTACCTTGAAATGCAGGCCATCAAGGGTAACTTCCTCTCCCCGGGCCGGCAGGTGGCCAAAGGCATGCATCATCAGGCCACCGATGGTATCCACATCATCATCAGAAAACTGGCTGCCAAAGTGGGCATTGAAATCCTCGATGGAGGTCAGTGCTGCCACAGCAAAAGTGCGATTGGTGAGGCGGCGGATATCGTCGCTATTGACGTCTTCGGCGTCGTATTCGTCTTCGATTTCACCGACGATTTCCTCAAGAATATCCTCGATGGTCACCAAGCCGGAAACACCGCCAAACTCATCGACCACCATGGCCATGTGGAAACGGCCAGAGCGAAACTCTTTAAGCAGCACATCAACTCGTTTGGACTCTGGCACAATCACCGCTTCGCGCTTGAGACTGTTCAGATCGATGGTAATGTCATTGGCTTGGCCAAGGGTATAACGCAACAGATCCTTGGCCAGCAGAATACCTTCGACGTGATCTTTGTCTTCGTTGATGATGGGAAAGCGGGAGTGGGCAGAGTCAATGATGGTAGGCAAAACATCCTGGATAGACTGATTGATATCCAGAGCCACGATTTGGCTACGGGGGATCATGATATCGCGAACCCGTAACTCAGAGACGTCCAGAACGCCTTTGATCATGTCTTTGGTTTGAACATCAATGAGTTCGCGATCCATGGCGCTTTCAATTAGCACCATTAAATCATTACGGCTTTGCGGCTCATCAGAGAAAAGCTGGCTCAGTCGCTCCAGCCAGCTCTTTGACGAGCCCTGACTCGAGTGCGGATTGTCGTCGCTCATAGTCCTCGAAACCAATACTTAGTTGTCACGGTCGCCGTAGGGGTCAGCAAACCCCAGTTCGGCCAGCAAGGCGATTTCCCTGCCTTCCATCAGCGCCGCATCCTCGTCCTTTATATGGTCATACCCCAGCAAATGCAAGGTGCCATGAATGACCAGGTGGGCCCAGTGGGCCTGTTCGTTTTTTTCTTGCTCGGCGGCCTCTCGGGCCATTACCGGTGCGCAGATCACCAAATCACCAAGCAGGGGCAGGTCGATGCCTTCAGGCAGCTCAAAAGGGAACGACAATACATTGGTAGCGTAATCCTTGCTCCGGTACTGGCTGTTCAGTTCCCTGCCTTCTTCTTCGTCCACCAGGCGGATGGTGAGCTCGGTCTCGGTGCGGCCGCTATCGTGCAGGGCTTTGCTGACCCAGCGTTCAAAATCGGCCTGGCTCGGCAAGGAGGAGGCCTCAGTGGCAAGCTGTAAGTCCAGCATCAGGTTCATTGCCCTGACTCCCGGGCCTGCTCACGCTCGGCGCGCCGTTCGGCTTTTTGCCGCTCCTGGGCTTGTTCGAATGCTTCATAGGCGTTGATGATCCGTGACACCACCGGGTGGCGCACCACATCACTGGCCTGGAAGAAGTTGAACGACAGCTCATCGACATCGCCCAGCACTTCGATGGCGTGGCGTAGCCCTGAGCGGGTATTGCGGGGTAAATCCACCTGGGTGATGTCGCCGGTGATCACCGCTTTGGAATTAAAGCCAATGCGGGTCAGGAACATTTTCATCTGCTCGACAGTGGTGTTCTGGCTCTCATCCAGGATCACGAAGGCATCGTTGAGAGTGCGGCCGCGCATATAAGCCAGCGGTGCCACTTCAATGACATTGCGATCGATGAGTTTTTCCACTTTCTCGAAACCGAGCATTTCAAACAGGGCGTCGTACAGCGGGCGCAGATAAGGGTCCACTTTCTGGCTCAAATCGCCCGGCAAAAAACCCAGCTTTTCACCGGCTTCAACGGCTGGCCGGGTCAGCAGAATACGGCGAATTTCCTGGCGTTCCAACGCATCCACGGCGCAGGCGACTGCCAGGTAGGTTTTGCCGGTGCCGGCCGGGCCAATACCAAAGCTGATGTCGTGGTTAACGATGTTCTGGATGTACTGTGCCTGGTTGGGGGTGCGGGGCTTGATCACCCCCCGCTTGGTTTTCAGAAACACCTCTTTGCCATGGTTAATACTGCTTTCGGCTTCCAGTACCTTGGTTTCGGCAATGGCCAGATGCACTTTTTCTGCATCCAGCTGCGGTGACTGGCCTTTGACTGGCAGTGTTTCCAGATAGAGGCTTTTCAGCAGATCAGCGACCGCCTTGGCCGCCAGGGCCTTGCCCATGATCTGAAAATGGTTGTCCCGGTAGTTGATTTCCACGCCCAGGCGGCGCTCGATCTGCTTGAGATTATCATCAAAGGGCCCACATAGCGCCGCCAGGCGGCGCATATCGGCGGGTTCAAGATAAGTACTGACAGTCAACAGCGTATTAGCCAAGAGGTCCTCTTATGCAGTTGGGTCAAAAGTGGTGACGCCCAGCGCATCGGCTTTGCCGTGGCGGGCATCGTGCTGAGCCATAATCGCGGCCGGACTGATGGCTACGCGCAGGCCCATTTCTGCTTCGGTACGTACCAGTTTGCCACGTAAAGAGTGGGGCAGTACTTCGGTGATTTCCACATCGACGAAGCTGCCAATCAGATTGGGGTCACCCTCGAAGTTTACAACCCGCATGTTTTCGGTGCGTCCACGCAGCTCCATGAGGTTCTTCTTGGATGGCCCTTCTACCAGAATGCGTTGAATGGTGCCGTGCATCCGGCGGCTGATCTGCATGGCCTGCTGGTTGATGCGTTCTTGCAGAATATACAGCCGCTGTTTTTTGGTGTCCTGGCTGACATCGTCCGGCACATCGGCAGCCGGCGTGCCAGGGCGAGCGGAATAGATGAAGCTGAAGCTCTGATCAAAGCCGACATCGGCAATAAGTTTCATGGTCTGGGCAAAATCATCATCGGATTCATTGGGGAAGCCGACAATAAAATCGGAGCTGATGGAAATATCCGGGCGCGCCTCGCGCAGCCGGCGAATTTTTGACTTGTACTCAATGGCGGTGTGATTGCGTTTCATCAGGTTTAACACCCGATCTGAACCACTTTGTACCGGCAGGTGCAAAAAGCTGACGACTTCCGGGGTATCACGATAAACCTCGATGATGTCGTCAGTGAACTCTACCGGGTGGCTGGTGGTGTAGCGAATGCGGTCAATGCCGTCGATGGCCGCGACCAGCCGCAGCAGCTCAGCAAAACTACAAATGCCGCCGTCATGGGTTGCCCCACGAAAGGCGTTCACGTTTTGGCCCAGCAGGTTCACTTCCCGCACGCCCTGTTCCGCCAGTTGGGCGATTTCATAGAGCACATCGTCTACCGGGCGACTGACTTCCTCGCCACGGGTATAAGGCACCACGCAAAAAGAGCAGTACTTGGAACAGCCTTCCATAATCGACACAAATGCCGAGGGGCCTTCAGCTTTGGGCTCTGGCAGGCGGTCAAATTTTTCGATTTCCGGAAAGGAGATATCGACGATGGGCGCGCGGTCGCCCCGTACCCGGGTGATCATTTCTGGCAAGCGGTGCAGGGTCTGGGGACCAAACACAATATCCACATAAGGGGCGCGTTCGCGTAGAAAATCCCCTTCTTGTGAAGCAACGCAGCCGCCAACACCGATCACCAGTTCCGGTTTTTGCTGTTTCAGTTCTTTCCAGCGGCCCAGTTGGTGAAAGACTTTTTCCTGGGCTTTTTCGCGTATCGAACAGGTGTTGAGCAGCAGTACGTCGGCTTCTTCAGGAATGTCAGTCAAACTGAGGCCATGGGTACTGCCGAGCAGATCAGCCATCTTGGCGGAATCATACTCGTTCATCTGGCAACCCCAGGTTTTGATGTGCAACTTCTTGGCCATGGTTCTTGCTACCTGCAACGTGTCTGCTGGGAAGGAAAATGACCGCATATTCTACCTGATGGTGTCAGCCGCTACCACTGGCTGCCTATTTGATCTGACGCAGGCCACCTCCAGTATGGAGGTGGCCTTGTCGTCTCAGAAACTGACGCGCCAGGCGGTATTGGGTGTGGCACGTGAGAGATCTTCGATGATCACCTCGCCCAGCCGGCCACGACTAAACAGCCGTTCGGCATTACGGTGAGCCCCGTGACTAAGCGCAAACTGGTACACTGACTGGCCATTACAGACCAGCTTTTGCGCCACTGTCGGGTAGCTAAGGCGGTAACTGGTCAAGGTGTTATTAAGAACGATAGGGCGGTCCGTTGCCGAGGCTTTGCAAACGCTGACCAGCGCGTCGTGCAGGTAAGGATCCATCCTGGCGTGGGCCGCAGTACTGGCCAGCAAGGTGGCCGCGGCGAACAAGATTAACCGTTTCATGAGGTGTCTCCTTTTTGCCAATAGGCCCTTCAACACTAGCCGCTCAGCAACGAGGATGGCCGGCAGAACTGTAAGCAATCCCCCAAGGCGGTAAGCAAAGGTTTCTGCCGGTAACACAAGGTACAATGGCGTAAGACAGCGACGAGGGAGCAGGAATGAACACTGAGGTGGTGATTGTCGGTGGCGGTATGGTTGGCGCAGCCCTGGCATTGGCATTGGCGCGCCATGATATGGCGGTTACGTTAGTCGAGCGTCAGGCCCCCTCAGTGGGGGACGAACTGGATCCGCGGGTCAGCGCCATCAGTGAAGGGGCGCTGCGCTTTTTGCAACGCCTGGACGTTTCTCTGCCGAGTGAATACTGCCAGCCATACCGGCACCTGTGGGTTGGCGAGGCAGACAGCCACTGCCAGTTTTCTGCCAGTGAACTGGGAGAGCCGCGGCTGGGGCTGTTTGTTGAAAATGTCAGGCTGCAACAAGCGCTGTGGCAAGCTATGCCGGACTCGGTGGCGCTGCGTCTTGGGACACCGGTGCAGTTTCGCCAGCAAGCGAACGGGGTGGAGCTGACCATGGATAACGGTGAAGTCATCGTGGCCCGGTTGGCTATCGCTGCTGACGGCGCTAATTCCTGGCTGCGTCAGCAGGCCGGTATTGGCTTGACCGGCTGGGACTACCGTCAGCATTGCCTGTTGGCGACCGTTGAAACACAGGGCCAGATGGCAGACACCACCTGGCAGCAGTTCACGCCGCATGGCCCCCGTGCCTGGCTGCCTATGCCCCATAATCAGGCTGTTTTGGCCTGGTATGACGAAGCCGCAACCATTCGCCAGTTGGCCAGCCTCAGTGCCGAGGCGCTGACGGCTCAAGCAAAATTGGCTTACCCGGCAATGCTCGGCGATATCACCGTCAAGAGCTGGGGCAGTTTTGCTTTGACCCGGCGTCATGCCCAGCGCTATGGCCAAAATGGCGTCTGGCTGGTTGGCGACGCGGCGCATACCATCAACCCGCTGGCTGGGCAGGGCGTTAACCTGGGCTTTCGTGATGTTCAGACATTGGCAGCGCAAATGGGCGGCGCTCATGCCCGTGGCGAGTGCTGGTGGGATGACAAAGCATTGCAACGTTATGAACGGGCACGCAAGCCCGATAACCTGCTGATGCAAAGCATGATGGACCTTTGCTACAAAGGTTTTTCTAACACCAACCCTTTACTGGGGCGGTTACGGCAGTTGGCGCTGAGCTCTGTGGATCTTTTCAGCCCCGCCAAAAAGCAGGTTCTGAAATACGCTGCCGGCTTGTAAAGCCGGCACTTTCGGGCAACTGAGCCAGGAAAAGAAAAAACCCGCCAGCTGGCGGGTTTTTGGTGTAGTGGCTGGAGTACCAGGATTCGAACCTGGGAATGGCGGGATCAAAACCCGCTGCCTTACCGCTTGGCGATACTCCAGCAAGCTGGGTGCACATTGCTATGTGCGAATTATGGCTGGAGTACCAGGATTCGAACCTGGGAATGGCGGGATCAAAACCCGCTGCCTTACCGCTTGGCGATACTCCAGCAAAATAATGGTGGCTATGGCGGGATTCGAACCTGCGACCCCATCATTATGAGTGATGTGCTCTAACCAACTGAGCTACATAGCCACGCTAAATCGCTAGGGCTGGCAATTATTCAAAACCTTATAGCGTTCGTCAACTGCCGCCCAATCGTTCGCTCAATTAACGAGCGAACGTTAATTTCTCGGCTCTGATAGTGGCGCTATCACAACCGCCGAATATGGCTGGAGTACCAGGATTCGAACCTGGGAATGGCGGGATCAAAACCCGCTGCCTTACCGCTTGGCGATACTCCAGTAATGGTGCGGAAGGAGAGACTTGAACTCTCACGCCTTGCGGCGCTGGAACCTAAATCCAGTGCGTCTACCAATTCCGCCACTTCCGCGTGTTCTGGTGGCTATGGCGGGATTCGAACCTGCGACCCCATCATTATGAGTGATGTGCTCTAACCAACTGAGCTACATAGCCAACATAGTGAACGGCGCGCATTATGCCCAGCCGCCGCCACAGCGTCAACGATTAAACAACAACTGCCGGTTCGTTTGCTGTCTTATTAGGCAGGTGCTGCGTTGCCCGGTTTTGTTTCACTGAGCACACAGTTACGCCCCTGACGTTTGGCCTTGAGCAGTAAAGCGTCAGCACGCTTGAAGGCACTAGGCAAATCTTCCTTGTCTTGAACGGTAACGACCCCAAAGCTGCCGGAGATACGGTAATCGGTGTTATCCAGGGTTTTGTGTGGTAACTGCTGGCATAGCCGCCGAGCGGTAGCGGTAGCCTGGTGGATATCATCACCGGGCAGTAGCAGCATAAATTCGTCGCCGCCAAAGCGGCCGAACAGGTCTGTTTGCCGCAATTGCTGAGCAATACTGATGGTCACCTGTTGCAAGGCCCGATCGCCGGTAGTGTGGCCATAGGTATCGTTGATGTGTTTGAAATAGTCGATATCAAATACCACCATCGACACGGGCTGGCGGTAGTGCCGTGCCCGGATAATTTCTTCCTTGGCTTTAGCAAAGAAGTAGCTGCGGGACAGTACGCCGGTGAGAGGGTCAAAGTTGGCTTGTTGTTGCAGGGTATTGTTATGGGCGGTGAGCTGCGGCACCGTCAGGCCAAAATAAGTGCTGGCGGCCAGCACACAAACGGCAAATTCATACACCATGGCGTGGTGGCTGATACCAAACACCTTGATGCCCACTGCCGCCAGGGTACTGATCAAGGCCAGGCTGATGGCACTGCGCAGGGCAGTCTCGGTATAGACAATCCACATTTGTGGCAGCGCCACAAAAAAGACGGCAAAAGCCATGTATTCATTACTGATCTGGGCATTGGCCAGCATACTCAGAGCCAGCAACAGTAGACCACTGAGCAACTTTATAAGATAAGGGCGGTTATCGCGGCTGTAGCGCTGCAAATTAAACTGCTGTAACCAACTGGCACTGTTGGGATAGAGCCATTGCAACAGCGCTACAAACAGTGGTACCAGCACAATCACGCCGATCAGGTCGCCAATCCACCAGGGCACCCAAACGTTGAGAAATTGCGACGAATGGATGGTACCGCTGATCAGTAACACCGTGGCGCCGCCCATAGCGGCCAGCAGCGCACAGAGGCTGGCGACCATCAGAAATAACAACACTAGCTCGGGGACTTGCTGCTGTTCAGCTCTGTCGAGCCGGCGGCGCATGAATGCGGCACCAAGGTAATAGGACAGGCTGTGGGCCAGGCCAAACAGCACGCCGGTACTGAGCTGTTCCGCCAAGTGATAAGGTACGGCGTAGAGCTGGGTTTCCCAGAACGTCACCAGCATGGCAGCAGCTAATAGCCAGGGCAGGGCATTGAAACCCAGTAGCAACAGGGCCGCGAAGGTCAGGCCGGCAGGTGGAAACCAGATACTGGCATGGGGAGCGTACTCAAGAATACTGGCCAGTCGCCAAAGACCCATCCACAGTATCAGCAAGAACAGCGGACGCAGCAGTGGCAGCTGTCGGAGATCAGGCCAGCGGCCAGAGAGCAGTTTTGCAGTCACTAAGGTTCCTGTGAGCGATCAACGCCATGTTACTCTATCCTACCACTGCTTAAATACAACCGCACACTGCCCCTGGCAACGGCGAGCTGCCCAGTGCTGGTAGACCATGTTGGCAAGATAATGGATGCCAGGGAATGATAACAGCTGTACCAGCCACCCCCAGCCGGCAAGGCGCCAATAATAAAAGCTGGCATCCAGGCCAAGATGAAAGCGCTGCCCATCCCACAGGTGTAGCTGGCGCAGCATGGCCGCCTTGCTGACTCCGGCAAAACCCTCGAAATCAGCCGAGCTGATATCAATAAGCCTGATTTTACCGCGCAGGCGGGGTGCCAGGTGGCGGATCTCCCAGCGACAAAAGCGGCAACTGCCGTCGTAAAAAAGCTGTGCATCGGTCATTACATCCTCCCGTTAGCAGTACGCAATACGAAGCGGCTGTGATCACCTGCTGCGCGTCGCTGAGCTAGTCTTAACAAAGACAACACTTGGCAGGTGACATCATGAAACGCTCAAGCACACTTATTCTCTTGGTATGCCTGGCCAGCGGGCTGGCGGTCAGTGCAAGCTGGGTAGCTTTTTTGGAACAGGAAGAGGGTATTCGTGATCCGTTGATCTTATTTGCCGGTGCCGGGCTGACATTATTGACGGTCAGTGCCTTGGTGCTGATGGTATTTCCCAAGCGCTGGCGCGAAAGTCTTAAGGCCGGGGGCTTCCTTGGCGGCTTTGTGGCGCTGGTGGCCACGGTGATGCTACTGGTGGCGGAATAAAAAAGCCGCCTGTCGGCGGCTTGTGGGTCTAGACATTAAAGCGGAAGTGAATCACATCGCCGTCTTTGACGATGTAGTCTTTGCCTTCCAGGCGCCATTTACCGGCTTCTTTGGCACCCTGTTCGCCATTGTTGGCAACAAAGTCGTCGTACGCGACAACTTCCGCACGAATGAAGCCCTTTTCAAAATCGGTATGGATTTTCCCTGCTGCCTGCGGCGCTGTCGAATTGATTTTGATGGTCCAGGCCCGTACCTCTTTGACACCGGCAGTAAAGTAGGTGTGCAGGTTCAGCAGTTCATAACCGGCACGAATGACCCGGTTAAGGCCCGGCTCTTCCAGGCCCAGTTCAGCCATGAACAGTTCCCGTTCTTCGTCATCCAGCTCGGCAATATCGGATTCCACCGCTGCGCAGACTGGCACAACCACGGCATCTTCATCGGCGGCAATGGCACGTACCTGATCCAGATAAGGGTTGTTGTCAAAACCATCTTCATTGACGTTGGCAATGTACATGGTGGGTTTACCGGTCAGGTAATTTTGATAGCCGATAGCCGCTTTTTCGTCGGCAGAAAGGCCGACTGAACGCAGCATTTTGCCGCTTTCCAGGTGCGGCTGAATTTTCAGCAGCACGTCTTGTTCTGCCTTGGCGTCTTTGTCGCCACCTTTGGCCTTTTTCTGGACACGGGTCAGGGCGCGTTCGACCGCTTCCATGTCTGCCAGTACCAGTTCGGTATTGATGACATCGATGTCTTCTTGTGGGCTGACCTTGCCCGCCACGTGGACAATGTTGTCGTTCTCAAAGCAACGCACAACATGGGCAATGGCATCGGTTTCACGAATGTTGGCCAGGAATTTATTGCCCAGACCTTCACCTTTGGAGGCCCCTTCAACCAGCCCGGCAATGTCGACGAATTCCATCGTTGTCGGCAATACCCGTTGCGGATTGACGATCTCAGCCAGTTTATTCAGACGTATATCCGGCACGGGAACAACACCGGTATTGGGTTCAATGGTGCAAAAAGGAAAGTTCGCAGCTTCGATGCCAGCTTTGGTCAAGGCATTGAACAGGGTGGATTTGCCAACATTAGGCAGGCCCACGATGCCACATTTGAATCCCATGGAGGTGTCCTCGAAAGTTATGCCTTAAAGGCGTGAAGTCGGTTCTGAGCCGCCGTTTTACCGCTATCGAAGAAGATTTCGGTTGCCCGCACAGCTTCGTCGATGGCTGCGTCAATTTGCGCTTGCTCGCTGGCAGGCGCTTTACCGAGTACGTAGCCCGTTACTTTATGGCGGTCACCAGGGTGGCCAATACCAATCCGCAAGCGGTGAAAGTTCGGGTTGTTGCCCATTTTCGCCATGATGTCTTTGAGGCCGTTGTGGCCACCGTGGCCACCGCCTTGTTTGAAGCGTGCCACGCCCGGAGGCAAGTCCAGCTCATCATGAGCCACCAAAATGCTTTCTACCGGGATACGGTAGAAGTTTGCCAATGCACTGACGGCTTTGCCGGACAAATTCATATAAGTGGTGGGGACGAGCAGACGCACATCCTTGCCTTTAATGTGAATGCGGGCAGTAAAAGCCGAGAATTTGCTTTCCAGCGTCAGGGGCTGGCGGTACAGGCGAGCCAGTTCCTCGATATACCAGGCACCGGCATTATGGCGGGTTTGGGCGTATTCGGGGCCTGGGTTACCCAGGCCCACCAGCAGTTGAATATCGCTCACGCTTTACTCTGCTGCTGCATCCTCGCCGTTTTCTTTGGCGTCGTCATCGCTGGCGCCGCCTTTCGGAGCGTTCAGAGATACAACAGCCTGATCGTGGTCTTCACCTTTGCTCAGCTCAACCAGTTGCACGCCTTTTGGCACGCTCAGGTCAGTCAGGTGCAGGGTGTCACCAACGTTCATGTCAGCTACGTTGACTTCGATGAATTCAGGCAGATCTTTAGGCAGACAGCTGATTTCAACTTCAGTGGTAGCGTGGGCAATAACGCCACCTTTCTTCACAGCCTTGTCTTCGCCAACAAAGTGCAGTGGGATCTTGGTGTGCAGCTTGTGGCTGGCATCAACGCGCAGGAAGTCAATGTGAGTGACCTTCGGCTTGAACGGGTGGCGTTGCATATCCTTAACCAGCACCTCGGTTTTGCTACCGGCGATGTTGAGGGTCAGGATGTGGGTGTAAAAACCTTCGTCAGCCTGTGCTTCGATGATTTTGTTGTGTTCCAGTGCGATGGAAACTGGCTCTTTGTCGGCACCGTAAACGATGGCCGGCACTTTATCCTCACGACGCAGGCGGCGGCTCGCACCTTTCCCCAGGTCCGTGCGGAGTTCTGCTTCAAAAACGTAAGACATGGTGTCACTCCAATTAAATCAATAGGTTGTCGATTTCCCGCGACCAAGAAACCGACCCTTCCACAACCGGGTTCGGCTGAGGGCGCGTAAGTTTACCAAAAGGGGACTTTGGGCTACAACTGCTCATTAACCTCTGTCATTACATAAAAAGGTAACGCTATGGGACTTTTCTCGGGATTGCTGGGCATGGGCTCGGAAGTTGATGCCGACAAGCTGGATGAACTGCTGACCCCCTTACTAAGTGATGGTGAGCAGGTAGATAAAGCCTATCAGTTGATCAGGGATCTATTCGTATTCACCAACAAGCGTTTATTGCTGGTAGACAAGCAGGGCCTGACCGGCAAAAAACAGCTGGTTTTATCGGTGCCGTACCGCAACATCACTAAATACGCACTGGAAACCGCAGGCCACTTTGACCTTGATGCGGAGATCAAAATTTGGGTTGGCTCGGAATCTGAACCCATTACACGAGAACTGGGCCGGGGTAATGATGTGCGCGAGCTGTACCGACAGCTATCAAATCATTTGCTGTAACCGCCGTTGTCATATCCATTTACGTTTACTTCATAGTGTCATTGCCACCGGCTTGCTACGGTGGCAATGATAGAAACAATAACAATGAGGGGAGTGTCAGTGAAAAAGTCACTGTTAGTGCTGGGGCTGGCCAGCTTTTGTTTGCAGGCAGCGCCACCGGCCTGGGTGGAAAAAAGCAACGCCTATGCCAAGCCAGTGTTGGCCGAAATGGCCAAATACAATCCGGAAATGGGCTCCTATTTAGGACTGGAAGCCTTTGATAAACAAATCATTGATCTGGGGCCGCAGCTCTATCAACGCGCTCGCCACGACAGCGAGCAGGTACTGCAGCAGTTGCAAGCCGAGCTGAAAACGGAAACGAACCCCAAGGTGCGCCAGGACTTGGGCATCATGATTGCAGCTGTTGAGCGCAGCCTGGCTTCAGAAAAGCTGCACCATGACCGCCTGCTGCCTTTTTATAATGTCGGCGAGACGGTGTTCTCTGGCTTGCAGAGCCTGCTTGATGGCCGTAACAGCGACGCCCGCAAAGCCCGCGCGGTAGCGCGCTTTAATGCTTATGCCGGTTTGGATGGCAAGCCCAGCCTGGTGGCGATGGCCAAGGCGCGTACCGAGGAGCGCCTGAAGGATGCGGCGCTGATTGGCCCTTATCGACCGCAGGTTGAAAAAGCCATCAGCAACAGCCAGCAGTTTCTGGCCGGTATCAAGCAGCTTTTTGAGGCCAACAAATTAACGGGCTGGCAACCGGCCTATAAGGCGTTTAGTCAGCAACTGGCGCAGTACGACAGTTGGCTGAAAACCAACATGCTGCCGCGAACGCGCAGCTCTAATGTGATGCCAGAAGAACTCTATGCTGACGCCCTGAAAAACTATGGCGTCAATATGCCGCCGAAACTATTGATGGAGCGGGCGCTGTTCGGTTTTGCCGAAATTCGTGACGAAATGCAGTCGCTGGCCAGTCAGATCGCCAAAAAAGAAGGCTTTAAAAATGACGACTACCGCTATGTGATCCGGCAACTGAAAAAGAACCAGATCACAGGCAAGGCCATTTTGCCATTCTATAAGAAACGTCTGGCGAGTATTGAAGAGATGATCCGCCAGCATCATATTGTTACCTTGCCTAAACGTGCGGCCAATATTCGCCTGGCCTCCCAAGCTGAAACCGCCGCGCAGCCGGCGCCGCACATGAGTCCGCCACGACTGATCGGCAATACCGGTGAATACGGCGAATTTGTGCTGCCCTATAACGATCCTAAGGCCAAGAACAAGCTTGATGATTTTACCAACAAGGCCTTCTCCTGGACTTTGACGGTCCATGAAGCGCGCCCCGGCCATGAGCTGCAATTTGCCAAAATGGTGGAAAACGGTGTTTCTCAGGCCCGCGCCATCTTTGCCTTTAACAGCGCCAACGTGGAAGGCTGGGCACTGTATTCTGAAGCGATCATGAAGCAGTACCTGCCCCTGGATGGCCAGTTATTCTCATTGCAGGCGCGCTTACAGCGAGCGGCCAGGGCCTTTCTCGACCCGATGCTGAACCTGGGCATGATCACCCCCGAGCAGGCTCGAACGGTACTTACCGATCAGGTGGTACTGTCTGCGCCCTTTGCTGCCCAGGAGGTGGAACGTTATACCTATCGGGCACCAGGGCAGGCAACCAGTTACTACTACGGTTACATGAAGCTCAGAGAGCTGCGGATGCGGGTCGAGTTGCTGCTGGGCCAGCGCTTTAACCAGCAGGCTTTCCATGACTTTATTCTGGAGCAGGGATTGTTGCCGCCGGCGTTATTGCAAAAAGCGGTCATGACGGAGTTTGTACCTCGTTACCAGCAATAAAAAAAGCCCCGCATCAGCGGG
The DNA here is from genome assembly GCF_045291545.1 of Gallaecimonas aegicerasi. Lineage (GTDB taxonomy): Bacteria > Pseudomonadota > Gammaproteobacteria > Enterobacterales > Gallaecimonadaceae > Gallaecimonas. Next base: position 1,900,791 of record NZ_CP149514.1, on the reverse strand, counting down.
GCTTTTTACTGCCAGAGCTTAGTTAAAAGTCAGGCTCCAGCTGTCAATGTAGCCGGTGTCACCGGAGTACACATCTTCGACACTCAGCTTCCAGACCCCCTGAGAGTCAATGCCTGCCGCATTGATGGTCCAGGACTGCAGGACATTGTCACTGGAGTCGTTAGACGGGCTCAGCAGGGTGGCAGAAGCACCGCTGGGGGTGATCACCTTGATCCGCAGATCGCCACGGTAGGTGTGCTTAATATCCACACTGACCGTTACCGAGCCGCTATCACCGGTGCGCGTCACATCAATGTTGCTATATACCGTTTGGTTATCATAGATGTTGACGTTACTGGTGTTCTCAAAGGTACCTGGGCTGCTGCCGGCGCTGGCGGTCAGGCCGGCGGTTAGGGTTGCGCCACTGAAAGCGGCGTAGCCGTACACCGTCACGTAGTAAGTGCCGGCAGCCGGGTTGGACACCGTGACCGATTCGTTGGATGAACCGGACTCAGACTTCCAGGTAGCGGTTGCGGAGCTGGTAGCGGCACTGCCTTGCTTCACCCACAGATCGGCATCACCGTTGCTGCCGGTCAGGTTCAGGTTGAGGCTGGCCGTACCAGCTGGCACGTCAATGGTGAAGGTACGGCTGGCACCGGTAGCCAGGGCAATGTTGCTGACAACGCTGCCGTCGCTCAGGACATCACTGCTGCCACCACCACCGCCACCGCTGTTACCAGCCAGCGCCACCGCTGCCCCGGCATCCAGGAAACCGGCTCCACAGTTACTGGTGGTACAGTCGGTATTGGTGAAGGCTCGGGCACTGTTTTTGATCACCTGCTCAATGGCGGCGGGGGTCAGGCTCGGGTCAACACTTTTTACCAAGGCGGCAACCCCGGCCACATGTGGTGTAGCCATCGAGGTGCCGGCCATGGTGGTGTAGCCTTCGCTACCGACCGAGAAGGTGCCGAGGTTCACCGTGGACAAAATGTCGTGCCCGGCAGTGCCGTCGGCACTGCCGCCCGGAGCGGTAATATCGATCAGACTGCCGTAGTTGGAGAACCAGCTACGGTTACCGCTGTAGTCATTAGCAGCAACAGAGATGATATTGGCACAGTTAGCCGGGCTGGCATTGGAGACATTCTGATTGTCGTTACCGGCAGCAATAACCACCACAGTACCTTGGGCTACGATTTGGTTGATGGCGTCCTGATAGGCCGCACCACAAGCACCACTGCCACCCAGACTCATGTTGATGACATCGGCCGGGTGGGTGTTGATCGGTACCCCGGTAACGCTTAAACCGGCTGACCAGCGCATGGCATCAATAATGTCAGAGGTGGTACCGCCGCAGCGGCCCAGTGCCCGGGCACTGAATACCTTCGCGCCATAGGCTACACCGGCTACACCGATACCATTATTGGTTTCAGCGGCAATGGTGCCGGCTACGTGGCTGCCGTGGAAGCTGGCGGGGGTGTCCTGGCCGGGTACAACATTGCCGCTACCATCGCGATAGCCGTACTGCGTTGTACAATCGCCGCGGCGCAGGTAGTCACCCGGATCGGTTGGATCGCTGTCACGGCCGTTGCCGTCGTTGGCCATCCAACTGTCCGAGATGAAGTCATAACCGGACAAGACCTGATTTTGCAGATCCGGATGGTTGGGGCGGATGCCGGTATCGATAACGGCAACAACGGTACCGCTGCCGTTGGTGGTATCCCAGGCGGTGTCAGCGTTCATGCCGTTTGCAGAGAAGTAATGCCACTGCTGGCTGTACTGAGGGTCATTGGGTGTGAACAAAGGCTTCATCAACCGATCCGGCTCCACATAAGCCAGGTTGCTGTCACCTTCCAGGGCCTTAACAACGGCGCGCAGGTTTTCCTTGTTGGCCAGTTTGTACAGCTCGGTGCTACCACCGAGTGAACGTACATGGCTCAGCTGAGCGCCAACGGCGGCAGCTTGCTCAAGCATGTGTGTTTCCATGGCGGCTTTGGCGTCTTGTGCCAATGGGCCACGATGGCCTTTAGGTACCTTGTACTTTACAATCAGCCCGCCGGTGTAGATCGGGCCGTTGTCGACAGGTGAGGTAACCCGCAGGCTCGGTGGGGCAACTTGTGTCACAGGTGTTGGTGTTTGCGTTTCTTCGGTATTACACGCAAGCAGCGGCAAACAGGCGGCCGCCACCAGTGACAAGCGAAACACGTTCTTCATGTATCCTCCAATAACCAGGTTGTTGTTATGGTCGCCTTCCTGGCGGTGGGCCTGTTTTTGTTGTTGGCCCTGCTGGCATCCGGTTCCTTGCTTTATGGGCAAGGGGAGAGAGAGAAACTTGAGTCTGGCTTATGTTACCTGGGTATTACAAGGCATTATCATTTTTGTAATAAATGATAATGCCTTGTTTCATTTTGGTTAACTAAAATGATTAAGTATGATCTCGATCACGGCAGTCGTTGACAGTTCACCACCCACGTCGGCAGTACATTGACCGGCCTGCAGGCACTGATAAACGGCGCTTTGCAGCATTTTGGCTTCATCGTGCAAGCCCAATCCCAAGTCCAGCAACATGGCTACCGACAGCATTGCAGCAAAGGGATTTGCGCTGTTTTTGCCGGCAATATCAGGTGCAGAACCGTGACAGGGTTCAAATAATCCGGGGCTATTATCTCCCAATGAAGCGGATGGCAGCATACCTAGCGACCCTACCAGCATGGCTGCTTCATCGGTGAGAATGTCACCAAAGAGGTTTTCTGTTACCAGCACGTCAAAGCTGGCCGGGCGGCTCAGCAGATGCATGGCGGCGGCATCCACCAGTAAGAACTCCAGCGTCAGATCCGGGTAGTCTCTGGCGAATATATGCTCGGTGCGTTGGCGCCACAATCGCGAGGTGGCCAGCACGTTGGCCTTATCCACCATGGTTACTTTGCCGCGGCGCTGGCGAGCCTGTCGGGCGGCCTGATGCAGTACCCGATCCACCTCGTAGGCCGTGTAGGCACAGCGATCCCAGGCTGACTCACTGCCTTCTTGTTTGTCACCAAAATAGATCCCTCCGGTCAGCTCCCGAACCACCAGAATGTCGACTCCTTGCAGACGGTCGGCTTTAAGTGGACTGGCTGCATACAGCGCGGGGTGGGTGACGGCCGGACGCAGATTGGCGTACAGCCCCAGGGCCTGGCGAATGGCCAGTAACCCCTGCTCCGGGCGCACAGCATGGTGTTGCCACTTGGGGCCACCAACAGCACCAAGGAAAATGGCGTCGGCCTGCTGGCAGGCGGTCAGGGTGGCCGGCGGCAGTGGTTCGCCAGTGGCATCAATGGCGGCGCCGCCTATCAGTGCGTCGGTCAGGGTGAACTGGTGACCAAAGTGGTGGCCGATGGCTAGTAGTACATGACGGGCGGCGGCAGTGACTTCCGGACCGATGCCGTCGCCATCAAGCATAACAATATTGGCTTTCACCGGCGGCCCTCCTCAAATTGACGAATATGCCGGTGCTGATTCAGCAGGTAGCCCAGTTGATCAACCCCTTGCACCAGGCAGTGGCGGCTGAAAGGGTCCAAAGAGAAGGGCCAGCGTTGCCCATCTTCCAGCGTCACCGTGGCTTCGGCTACATCAATACGCAGGCGCATACCCGGGTGCGCAACTAAGTATTGGTGTTGTTCGGCTGGCAGCTCGATAGGCACCAGGCCGTTTTTCAGGGCATTGGTTTTGAAAATGTCGGCTATCTGGCTGGAGATAACCGCCTTAAAGCCATAATCCAGCAGCGCCCATGGGGCATGTTCGCGGGAAGAGCCGCAGCCAAAGTTGTCTCCCGCAACCAGTATGGTGCAGCCATGCTGACTGTTTAACTCCGAGTTGCTGGCCTGCCCTTGCTGGTAGCGCCAGTCAGCAAAGGCGTGCTGACCAAGGCCGGTACGGCTGGTGGTGGTCAAAAAGCGGGCCGGAATGATCTGATCGGTGTCGATGTTATCTACCGCGATAACCAGCGTAGAAGATTCGATAATCATGCGCTTTCCTGCCATTGTTGAGGTTCGCTGACAAAGCCGCGTACAGCGGCGCGGGCGGCGGTGGCGGGGCTGGCCAGAAAGGTCTGGGAGCCCGGCCCCTGGCGGCCGGCGAAATTGCGATTAGAGGTCGACACCACGGTTTGGCCTGGCGCTGCGATGTCGCCGTTCATGGCGATGCACATGGAGCAGCCGGGTTCACGCCATTCGCCACCGGCAGCACGAATGATTTTATCCAGCCCTTCGTTTTCGGCCTGCCGTTTGACCTCTTCAGAGCCGGGCACCACTAGCATGCGGACGCCGCGGGCGATCTTCTGCCCCTTAAGCGCATCAGCAGCGGCCCGCATATCCGACAGTCGGCCATTGGTACAGGAGCCGACAAACACCACATCCACTGGCCGTTCGGCCAGTTGTGCGCCGGCGCACAACTGCATGTAATCGAGAGCCTTGGCTTCCAGAGCATTCTTGGCGGCAGGAATGGCATCACCAATGGCGATCACCATGCCTGGGTGGGTGCCGTAGGTGATAGTAGGGCGCACCATTGCGGCATCAATGCGGATTTCCTTGTCGAAACTGGCACCGTCGTCAGAGTGCAAGGTGCGCCAGTCTGCGACAGCAGCGTCAAAGTCGCGAGGCGCCATGGGGCGACCTTTCAGCCAGGCAAAGGTGGTTTCATCCGGGGCAATAAGACCGGCGCGGGCACCGGCTTCAATGGACATATTGCAGATGGTCATGCGCTCTTCCATGCTCAGCGCCGTTATGCCTGGGCCGGCATATTCGATCACATGGCCGGTACCACCGCTCATGCCCAGTTTGCCAATAATGTGCAGGATCAGGTCCTTGGCGGACACTCCGGCGCGTAATTGATTGTCAACCCATACCCGCAGGGTTTTCGGCTTGTGTTGCAGCAGGCTCTGGGTGGCCAGTACATGCGTCACCTCGGTGGTGCCAATACCAAAGGCGAGGGCACCGAAGGCACCGTGGGTGGCGGTGTGGGAATCGCCACAAACGATGGTCATACCCGGCTGTGTGGCGCCCAGCTCTGGCCCCATGACATGCACAATGCCACGGTGAGGGCTGTCGAAACCGTGCAGGGTAATGCCAAAACGGCGGCAGTTTTCCTGCAACTTGTAGACCTGGCGCCAGGCTTGTTCGTTGGTAAAAAAGCGCTGCCCCTGGGCATCTGGTGGGGAGGTCGGCGTGGCATGATCCAGCGTTGCCAGGGTGCGCTCGGGGCGGTGTACCGCCAGGCCTCGGCGTTTGAGTTCAGAAAACGCCTGCGGACTGGTTACTTCATGAATAAGGTGCAGATCAATGTAAATGACCGCCGGGTGGCCATTGTCAGCAGCTTTGACGATGTGACGTTGCCAGATTTTGTCAAACAGGGTCTGTGCCATGGTGGGCTCCTTAGCTTGCTTTGGCCATGTGACGGCTGATGCGGTTGATAACGTCCATGAAGGCGCTGACGGACGCGGCGACAATATCGGTAGCGGTGCCCCGGCCATGGAAGCTTTGGCCGGCAAAGCGGACCCTGACCTGGGCTTCACCCTGGGCGTCAATACCTTCGGAAATGGAATTGACCGACAGCCCCTCAAGGTGCACATCCATGCCGATGGCGCGCTCAATTGCGCGAAAAGCAGCGTCTACCGGGCCATCGCCGGTGGCGGCTTCACGGTGTTCGCAACCGTCCGGGCCAAACAGCACCACGGCGGCGGAGGCGATGGTGTCAATGGCACCGGAGGTTACCTGCATCTGGCTTAGCTGCCAGGGGCCGCTGCTGGCCTGGCCGAACGTAAGAGCTTCAATATCGGCGTCGGTAATGTGTTTTTTGCGATCGGCCAGTGCTTTGAAATCGCGGAAAATCCGGTCAATGTCGTTATCCGAAACTTTAAAACCCAGCTCCTGCAGCTTGTCGATAAGCGCGTGGCGACCGGAATGCTTACCCAGTACCAGGCTGGTTTTTACCCGGCCAATAGACTCGGGGCGCATGATTTCGTAAGTCTCCGGATGGCTTAGCATGCCGTGTTGGTGAATACCCGAGGCATGGGCAAATGCGTTATCACCAATAATGGCTTTGTTGCGCGGCACCACGGAACCGGTAATGGCTGACAGCAACCGCGACGTTGGCAGAATGTGCTGGGTGTGCACAGAACAAGCGAGCTGGTAGTGATTGCGGCGGGTATTGAGTGCCATCACCACTTCTTCCAGAGCGCAGTTGCCTGCCCGTTCACCAATGCCATTGAGGGTACATTCAACCTGCCGGGCACCGGCTTCGATTGCTGCCAGGCTATTGGCAACTGCCAAGCCCAGATCGTTATGGCAGTGCGTGGAGAGGATGGCCTGTTCGATGTTGGCGACCTGGGTTTTCAGGTAGCGAATGGTGTCATACATCTCTGACGGGGTGCTGTAGCCAACGGTGTCGGGGATGTTGATCGTGGTGGCGCCGGCGACGATGGCCGCTTCGACCACCTGGGCCAAAAAGTCATGCTCGGTACGCAGGGCATCTTCGCAGGAAAACTCCACGTCAGAGGTATGTTGGCGAGCTTGGCGGACGGCGGCTTGAGCGCGGGCAATGACTTCCTGTTTGGACATTTTCAGCTTGTGCTCGCGGTGCAGCGGGCTGGTGGCAATGAACACATGGATGCGCTTTTTAGCAGCGGCTGCCAAAGCTTTGCCGGCAGCACTGATGTCTTGCTCGGTACAGCGGGCCAGGGCGCAGATGGTGGGGCCGTTGATTTCTGCTGCGATGCGGGCTACCGCCGTGAAATCATCGGCGCTGGCAGCTGCAAAACCGGCTTCGATGACATCCACCCCCAGATCAGCCAGGGCGCTGGCCATACGGACTTTCTGCGTCAGAGTCATGGCGCAGCCAGGAGACTGCTCGCCGTCACGCAAGGTGGTATCGAAGATAATAACGCGGTCTGACATGAATAATTCTCCTGAAAAAAGACATAAAAAAACCCGCTCGAAGGGAGCGGGTTTTCGTAATGGTGAACGTTTTTACGTCGTCACATCACAATACAAGCCCGCTCCCGCAGCTAAGAAGGAGAATGAGGCTGAGAAGGAGGAGGGCGTTCAGGCGCAAAGAGGCCCGGTCAGAAAACTGGCCGTTGCTGATAACTGCGGGGAAAAAGTTTGCGCTACTCATATGCATGAACATGCAACGCGCGCCAATACTTGTCAATAAAAAAATCGCCGCCCAATGCGGCGGCGATGATGGGGCTATTCCAGAGGAAAGCCTATTACAGCTCAAAGCTTTTGCTAACCGCCAGGTAGATACGGCCACCGGCTTCTGGCACACCCTTGATGTTGGTGTCCTGCCAGTTCAGGGCGATGTCGATGCCTTTGTAACTGGTGGTCATGCCTACCAGCCAGTTGCTGTAGTGGTCTTTGCCATACCAGTAATCCTGATGCCCGGCACCAGACAGCGCTTTGCTGTATGTGTACGCCGCCTGCAAGGTGACGCCGTTATCCAGCTCATAACCTTGGTGCAGTTCGACATAGGCATGATTAATACCAGTGCCGGCCTGATCCCAGGTGTACGACACTCGTACCATGGTATTGGTCGGCGCCGTTAGGGCGACGTGAGCCTCGGGATAGTTGTAGCTGCTTTCGCCAACATAAGTGTATTCACTGAGGCTGATGTCGTAGTTCCAACCCTGGCCAAAGTCAGCACTGTAACCTCCGTAAAAGTCCCATTCGGCTTTGGCATTGTCGCCGGCGCCAAAATCGACGTTGGAAGCCCAGGTACCAACGTAAAAACCACGATCAAAGCCGGCGTCCAGGCTCAACTGCAGTGACGGATTTTCACTGGTCTGGCTAATGCCGTTAAAAAGGTAATCAGAGGCACCGGCAACGGTGGCTGATAGATCGGTTGCCTGTGCGGAAACGGCAAAGCCGGATGCCAGCATGGCCAAAAGCAGCGTTTTTTTCATGTTGAAAACCCTTCTTGGTTGAATAAAAGCACGTGCGCTCCTGCAGGGGGAGGCAATAATGCGGTCAACACTGACGGCTGGCAAGCTGGTTTGGCCTGCTTTTGGGGGACGCCGTCAGATTGCCGTTTTGTCACCCAGGGGGTAACGACCAGCAGCACCACCATGAAGTGATGAAATATTCGCCAGTTACATTATCAAACAATGCCCTGAAACAAATGTCACGCGATAGATTCACTCTTTTGTAACATTTGTGATTTGACGCGCTTCGGTATTTTTCGCAGCTGAGCCACCGGGGTGTGTTTAAAATTGTTGTTTTAGAAAAAACTAGGCTACTCTCAATCAAGATTTCTTCACGAATATCAGCATATTGGCTGCAAGAATTGTGAGCCTTTGCATCATTGCAAGGCGGCTGTGACGGGAGAAATTGCGTCAGATCAAGAACCCTCTGAGGGTAAAGGACCATACTCCACTCAATCTCAGAAACGGAGGTCAGCTTTGATGTTTCGTGGCTCCTCTCTAAAAAAAGAAATCATCGCTATTCTGGCTATCAAACTCGCCTTGATATTCACCATCAAGGCATTGTTCTTCAGTGACGCCGTCAATGTTGAGCAGGGTCAGACGGCAATTGATAACCAACTCTTAGGTTCCCCTAATCATCAGTCCAAGGAGGCTGACAATGATCAGTGATGAAGTCGTTGACTTGTCGCGGTTGCAGTTTGCGATCACAGCGCTATACCACTTTTTATTTGTGCCACTCACGTTGGGCTTGTCCTTTATGCTGGCGATCATGGAGTCGGTCTATGTCATGACCGGCAAACAGATCTACCGGGATATGGTCAAGTATTGGGGTAAGCTGTTCGGTATTAACTTTGCTCTGGGTGTTACCACCGGTATCACCATGGAGTTTCAGTTTGGTACCAACTGGGCTTACTACTCGCACTACGTGGGTGACATTTTCGGTGCGCCCTTGGCCATTGAAGGCTTGATGGCGTTCTTCCTGGAGTCCACCTTCATCGGTCTGTTCTTCTTTGGCTGGGAGCGCTTGTCGAAAGTGCAGCACTTGATGGTGACCTGGCTGGTAGCCATTGGCTCCAACCTGTCAGCCTTGTGGATCTTGATTGCCAACGGCTGGATGCAAAACCCGGTTGGGGCCCATTTCAACTTCGAAACCATGCGTATGGAGATGTCCTCATTTACTGAGCTGCTCTTCAACCCGGTCGCGCAGGTGAAATTCGTACACACCGTATCAGCGGGCTATACCACTGGTGCGATGTTTGTGCTGGCCATTTCCAGCTTCTTCCTGCTCAAGGGCCGTGACATTCCCTTTGCCAAGCGTTCTTTTGCCATCGCTGCGTCCTTCGGTCTGGCTTCCGTCATGTCCGTTATCGTGCTGGGTGATGAGTCTGGCTACGAAGTGGGGGATGTACAAAAAGCCAAGCTGGCAGCTATCGAGGCCGAATGGGAAACCCAACCGGCACCGGCGGCGTTCACCTTGTTTGGTTTCCCTAACCAAAAAGAAGAACGCACCGACTATGCCGTTAAGATCCCTTACGTACTGGGCCTGATTGCGACGCGCTCGACCGATCAGACCATTACCGGTATCAAGGAGCTCAAGCAGGAGCACGCCAAGCGGATCCGTAACGGTATTCTGGCTTATGAGGTTCTGGAAAAACTGAAAAACGGCCAGGACACGCCAGCTAACCGGGCGCAATTCAAGTCTCTTGAGAAAGATCTTGGCTATGGCCTGCTGGTCAAGCGCTATGCCCCGGATGTGGTTAACGCTACCGATGCGGATATTCAAAAAGCCGTGGATACCTCTATCCCGAAAGTGGCGCCGATGTTCTGGACTTTCCGGATCATGGTGTTCCTGGGCTTCTTGATGCTGTTCATCTTCGCCATGGCTTTCTATGAGAGTGCCCGCCACCGTATCGGTGAAAAACGCTGGCTGATGAAACTGGCGCTGTTCGCACTGCCGGCACCGTGGCTGAGCTGTGAAATGGGCTGGTTTGTTGCCGAGTATGGCCGTCAGCCTTGGTCTATTGCAGAAGTGCTGCCGACACACCTGTCTGTCTCGACCCTGTCTAAGGGTGATCTGATGGGCAGTCTGGCTGGATTTATCTTCTTCTATACCTTGCTGCTGATTGCGGAAATGTACCTGATGATCCGCTATGCCCGTCGTGGTCCGAGTGTGCTGGAAACTGGCCGCTACCACTTCGAAACTCAGCCTCAGGAGGCCTGATCATGGATTATGAAGTCTTGAAATTGATCTGGTGGGTGTTGATCGGCGTGCTGCTGATTGGCTTCGCCATTACCGACGGCTTTGACATGGGGGCAGGTGCCTTGCTGCCCTTCGTCGGCAAAAATGACAGTGAGCGTCGTATTACCATCAATGCCCTGGGCCCACACTGGGACGGTAACCAGGTGTGGTTCATCACCGCGGGTGGCGCCATCTTCGCCGCCTGGCCGGTGGTTTATGCGGTGGCCTTCTCTGGCTTCTACTGGGCCATGCTGCTGGTGCTGTTTGCGCTGTTCTTCCGGCCGGTCGGTTTTGAATACCGCTCCAAGGTCAAAGATCCGCGCTGGCGCACCGCCTGGGACTGGGGGCTGTTTGCCGGCTCTTTTGTACCGGCCCTGGTGTTTGGTGTGGCCTTTGGTAACCTGCTGCAAGGGGTACCGTTCAAGCTGGATAACCTGATGTATTCCTACTACGAAGGTAATTTCTTCCAGTTGCTGAACCCCTTTGCCATTGTCTGTGGCCTGGTCAGTGTGTCGATGTTGATGATGCACGGCGCCAACTACTTGCAGCTGCGTACTGAAGGTAACGTCAATAGCCGTGCCCGCAAGGCATCGATGATTGCCGGTCTGGTAACCATTGTTACCTTCGTGCTGGCTGGCCTGTGGCTGAGCTGGGGCATTGACGGTTACGTCATCGAGCGTATTGGCGACGTCAACAGTGCACTGAATATCACCACCGATAAGAGTGTGGCTGTGCAAAGTGGTGCCTGGCTGGCTAACTACAATGCCTTCCCGCTGCTGTGGCTGGCGCCGATTGTCGGTATTGTCGGCGCGCTGCTGAGCGTGCTGCTGGCAGGCAAGCAGAAAGCCGGCTGGGCCTTCTTCTTTTCCTCCCTGGCCATTGCCGGCATCATCATGACCGCTGGTGGCAGTATGTTCCCGTTTGTGATGCCATCAAGCCTGGTACCCAATGACAGCCTGACCATGTGGGACGTGGTGTCCAGCCACAAAACCCTGGGTATCATGTTTGGGGTTGCCGTGGTATTCGTACCCATAGTGTTGTCTTACACCTTCTGGTGCTATTACAAACTGTGGGGCCGGGTAACCGCTGAACACATCGAACGTAACTCTGTAGGCAGTTATTAAGGAGAAAACTTATGTGGTATTTCGCTTGGATCCTTGGTGTGCTGCTGGCGTGTTCCTTCGGTATCATCAACGCCATGTGGCTTGAAGCCAAAGAGTACTCTCAGGATGATGAATCCTAAGTGGCGTCTGCTTTCGGCCGCACTCTGCGTTGCAGGTGTGGCCTTCATTTGGAGCCGCGTGGTGCTGGGCGAAGCCCCAGGCCACGGCGGCCTTTCTTTGATGCTCTTCAGTATTGCTTTAAATGCCGTCCATGCCGTGGGCTGGCGCTGTCAGGCAAGCTGGGAGCGTCTGTTGTTCGCCCCTCCATTGCCCTGGATCCTCTGGCTGTTGGGCCTGTATTTATGCTGGTAACTACAGACTGCTGAGTAAATAGCCTTTTAATGGTTGTGCCGCTGGCAAATTGGCCCTGTTCGGGACACTATGAGTAGCAGGCAATCAGTTAGTGCTCAGGAGGCCAACAATGGAACAGCTCACCCTTGGCGGCGGATGTTTCTGGTGTCTGGAGGCGATCTTCCGGCGAATTACAGGTGTTGGTGAGGTATGCTCCGGTTACGCTGGCGGCCACCTGGCTGACCCTGATTACCGTACGGTCTGCGCAGGTATTGGTGGCCATGCCGAAGTCGTCAACCTCACCTTCAATCCCTCGATTGTGTCATTGGCCCGCTTACTGGACCTGTTTTTCCTGGCTCATGACCCAACCACCCTTAATCGTCAGGGCCATGATGTCGGGCCGCAATACCGCTCGATAATTCTCTTTCGCAGTGACGCGCAGCGGGCTGAGGCCGAAGCGGCAACACGCCGTGCACAACCGCATTATGCGCAGCCTATTGTTACAGAACTGGCGCCGCTAACGCACTTTTACGAAGCAGAAGCGGCTCATCAGTATTATTTTGAGCACCATGCAGAGCAGCCTTATTGCCAGTATGTGATCCAGCCTAAGCTGGAGAAGCTGGGACTGACTATGCGTGTGGAGTAGTGGCCATGTTGCGATTGTCACTGCTGTTACTTTTCTTGTTAAGCGGCTGGAGCCAGGCGGCCAGCCCAGACAGCGATTATCTTGCTGCCCGTGCAGCCCAGCAGGCCGGAGATGAAGCCGGTTATCAAGCCTTGCGCCGTCACCTCGGCCAGCACCCGCTAGTCAGTTACCTGGATTACTATCAACTCAAAGCCCACCTCGATGAACTGGACGACAAAGCCGTGCGGGGCTTTTTACGTCGCTACCCTGACTCGCCACTCGGTGCCTTTCTGGTGAGCCGTTTTATTGACAAGGCAGGCCGTCAGCAGCAATGGCAGGCGCTGTTGAGCGTACAGTCAATACCACCGCGCGGTGCTCGCCAGCGCTGTTATTTTTACCGGGCCAAACTAGCGGCGGGGCAATTGGCTATTGCCTGGCAAGGTGCCAAGGCGTTGTATTTGGTGGGGCAGTCGCAAGACAAGGCCTGCGATCCTTTATTTACTGCCTGGCGCCGGGCTGGCGGCTTGACCAGCAAAGTGGTTTTAGCGCGCATGGAAAAGGCGTTTGCCGCCGGGAATGGGGCTCTGCTGGGTTATCTGGGGCGTTCTTTGCATGGCCGCGCCCGCCAACAAGCCAATACACTGCTGGCGCTCTATCAGCAGCCAGAGCAGGTCGCTCACAGTATGCCGCAGCTGGCCAGTGCCGCAATGCAACGGCAACTGGTGATGCTGGCCGTGCAAAAGCTGGCTCGACAACAGCCGCTGAAGGCCTATCGGGTATGGATGCAGGCGCGCAAAAATATGGCTTTTGATTATCAGCAGCGCCGACACATGGCGCGTTTTCTGGTGCCGCGGTTGTATTCTGTGAGCGACAACGATGCGACGGCCTGGCGCGATCGGGCGGTGGGATTTTACCGTGATGATCAGCTGACTGCCCGGCGTATCCGTTTTGCCCTGGCGCAGGGAGACTTTGAGGACGCACGGCACTGGCTGGAACAGTTGCATCAGCAGACCCGAAATGAACCGCAGTGGCAATACTGGCTGGCCCGTACTGATCCGAACCCGGCAGCGCGCCAGCAACGCTATGCCAAACTGGCACAGCACCGCTCCTATTATGGCTTTCTGGCTGCCGAGAAGTTGGGTGAGCCCTTTGTGCTTAATGCTGCGCCACCACCACCGATGACCTCCGGGCTGCGGGCGATCCCGGCTTTAAAAAGAGTGCAGGCGCTGCAAACCATTGACGAACCACGGTTGGCGCAAATTGAGTGGCACCACCTGCTACAGCAATTATCCGATCATCAGCGTCAGGCGTTGGCTGGTTGGGCTAACGAGCAAGGCTTTGCTTATCTGGCAGTATCGGCGGCTATTCGCGGTGAAGGCTGGGATCTGATCAAGCTGCGTTTCCCGCTGGCATTTGAAAAGTGGTTTGACCGCTACGCCAAGCGCCAGCAGTTGGCCAAGAGCTTCGCGATGGCACTGTCGCGCCAGGAAAGTGCCCTGAACCCCAAAGCGCTGTCAGCGGTTGGGGCGCGTGGACTGATGCAGTTAATGCCAGCTACCGCCCGGCATACCGCCAAGGCGTTAGGTGAAACCCTGGCGCTGGATGCATTGTACCAACCACAAACCAATATCCGCCTGGGAACCGCCTATTTACGGCAGATGCTGACCCGCTTTAACGGTAACCGCATTCTTGCGGCTGCAGCTTATAATGCCGGCCCGAACCGGGTGGAGCGCTGGGTGGGAAATGACTTGCCGTTTGATGCCTTTGTTGAGGCCATCCCCTTCAAAGAAACCCGCCGTTATGTCAAAAATGTGCTGGCGTTTAATGTGATTTATCAGCGACGTCTGGGGCATGATGATATTGCCATGCTGAGCCACCACGAACGTCTGTACCGTTACTAGCGTTTGGCGTGGCGCTCGAAATTTTCCCTTTTTTGTTCATCATTTTTTCGTAGCAAAACATAGACTGCACCAGTGGCGCCGTGATGGCGCTGGGCGCTGTGATAGGCCAGCACTTCCGGCATCTGTGCCAGCCACTGCGCGCAGTAACTTTTTAGCAGTGCGGGGACCGGTTTACTGTGTTCACCGCGCCCGTGCGAGATCAGTACAGTTCTTAAGCCAATGCGGTGGCTGTCGCGAATGAAAGCGAACACGTCACTGCGGGCCTGTACAAAGCGCTTTTTATGCAGGTCGAGGGTGCCCTGAATGTCATATTTGCCTTGCCGTAGCTGTTTAAAAACACCGTCTTGCACGCCGGCTTTCTTGTAGGCCAGCACATCATGTGGGTCCACCAATTCTACGGCTTCACTGGCCAGATAGTTGATGTCTTCGGCCAGTTCGGTTTCGGCCGCCGCTCGGCGCGCCGCCAGACTGCGGCTATCGGTCAGACGACTGGGTTTGACGGCCACTTGCTGTGCCTTGGGTAGGCGCCGGACACCTTGCATTTCCTTTTCGAACAAGGCTTTGTCATCATCATGCATCTTGACCTCCACACACTAGGCTGTGAATGAACCGACTGCCCGCTATCGACAGTGCCAGGGGACTGGCCATTTTCGGGATCCTGCTGATAAATATCCAGTCCTTTGGCCTGCTGCCAGATTACCGTTACCTGCCTGAAGGCCTGCCGGGTATGGCTAATGAGCTGACCTGGTGGCTAAGTAGCCTATTGGCTGATGGCCGTTTTATCAGTTTGCTGTCGCTGCTGTTTGGTATGGGGCTGAGCTGGCTGGCCCGGTTGGGGCGTGGCTATCAGTTTCGTCGCTTACGTTGGCTGGCGGTAATTGGTTTATTGCATGCGGTGATGATCTGGGATGGCGACATTCTGCTGACCTATGCGCTGACGGCCATGGTGGTGTTGCCCTTTATTGAACGCAGTGCTCGCGGCCGAAGCTGGGCCGGAGGCTTGTTAGTACTGCTGGCGGTCATCAGTTTTACCCTGATGACGGCGCTTGGCGGCGCTGACCAACATATCGATACCACCCCGTTGGCTATTTTCCAACATGGCAGCTATTTGGCACAGCTGTATTACCGGGTCTCCGAGTTGGCACTGACGCTATTTTCCTGGCCGTTATTTACCCTGCCTTTTACCGGCGGCCTGATGCTGCTGGGGTCGGTGCTGGCTGAACGTGAGGATCTGCTGGCCTGGGTGCAGCGTTACAGCCCACTGATGGTGCTGCTGGGTATTATCGGCTCGGCGTTTAGTCTGTGGGACTGGCCACTGCTTGGCTATGGTATTCAGCTCATCTTTGCGCCGCTGCAGGGCCTGGGTTACCTGGGGTTGGTGTTACGCTTTGGTCAGTATTGGCGGCCCTTGCAGGCTGCCGGCAAGCTGGCTTTGAGTCACTACCTGCTGCAAAGCGTGGTAATGACCACGCTGTTTTACAGCACGGGCCTGTATAACCAGTTGTCCCGGCCGGCGTTATTGGCTATCGCCCTGGTGTACTCTCTGGTGATGATTGCGCTGTCGCCCTGGTATTTGCAACGCCACCAGCAAGGGCCGATGGAAGCGCTGTGGCGCAACCTGGCCGGGCGGCCTAAATCAGGTTGAGTGTAGGTTCGGCCATTGTGCGCTGCAGCTTTCGCAGTTTTGCCAGCAGATCTTTTAGTGGCAACCCCTCGCCGGCGGCCAGGCGCCAGATCACGGCATTAAAGTCGTTCGGGTGCCAACGCTCAATATAGCCCTGATCTTCGGGAAACAGGGCCAGTTGTGGTGTACCCAGCACCGCTGCTCGCTGCACCCAGGCCGAATCCACACCGAACAGGCTTTGCGCCCGGGCCAGTACCTGCCAGGCCAGTAGCGGCGGGGCATCTTCGTCAATGGCAAATAGTCGGGGCGACTGCACGTCATCCAGTTGCCGTGGCTTGGGGTGCAATAACACCACGGCGACCTTCGCAACCCCGGCCAGCACCTCACGGAATCGTTCTGCCAGCGGCATGAATACCAGGCCGTCGTCATCCAGTAAATTGACTGCCAGGATGGGCCGCTCGGCGATGGCGGCAAACAGTGGTTGCTCTGTTCCCGTTGGCAACCAGTGGTGATCGGGACTAAGCGCCTGGGTTGCCAGGGCCTGGCTGAAACGTTCACCTAGATGGTGCTGTGCATGCCAGGGTAGGCGGCTGGGGCCACGAAACGGTGAACTGTCAGCCAGGAGCAGCTTGTGGTCGGCTTTGAGCAGCATGGGCAGCAGTTGCCGCCAGGGCGGTAATGGTCCGGGGCTGAGATCCCATAACTGCTGATAGTGCTGGCGCCTCAGGGTGGCCAGCAGAGCCGGCCAGTGCCAGGGTGATGCGGCACTGAGTACCGGGGTGGTTAGCCAGGGGAGGGCATCAAGAAACCCGGCTTGTTCCGGCGGGCAAAGCACCTGCAGCTGCCATCGCTGACTTAACGCCTTCAGGGCCGGTAGTGCCCACGGTAAGGAAGCGCTGTCTTCTTGATCCAGCAAGCAGAGTAATGAAGGCGTCATGGTGACGTTGTCCCTTGTGTCATTAATGTTGCACTTTATTGCCATTTGTTGGGGTAAATGTTTAACTGCCCCATACAGGATGTGCAACCATTGGCTCGTTTTTTACCCGTTTTTACCTTAACAGGCATTGCGTTAAAGCAACATTGCGTGTGGCCGAACTTTGCTGTTGTTGCGCGGACCAACCAACTATTCCGCCGGTGGCGGATAACGTCTACGCCCCTGGGCCGTAGCACCGGTGTCAGTACCGGTGGTGGCGCTGCAATGAAGTCACCCAGTGTCTTTTATTGTCGAGCTACAGAACATTACTGACATCATGACTTTTGCCCCGCCTTGTGCGGGGCCTTTTCTTGGTATTTTGCCGCTCTTGCATAAAATTTCAGCGAAGTCGTTGCTGCCGGGTGCTTTTTCTTGAACAGTGCATTCAGACCGTTATAATGCTCGCCGTTGCATCGGAGAGTAGCTCAGCTTGGTAGAGCACTACGTTCGGGACGTAGGGGTCGCAGGTTCAAATCCTGTCTCTCCGACCAATGCAACGACCGCCCGTTGACGGCAGCAATCGGAAAGTAGCTCAGCTTGGTAGAGCACTACGTTCGGGACGTAGGGGTCGCAGGTTCAAATCCTGTCTTTCCGACCACATTCAGAAAAGGCAGCCGGACGGCTGCCTTTTTGCGTTAGGGAGAGTGCCATGTGGATGACCGAGACGCAGCTTGCCGGCCATGGGGCTGAGGCAGTTAGCGACTATTTTCGCAATAGTCAGGAAGGCCAGTTGTGCACTGCTGATGGCTTGCGGCTGCACTACCGGTTATTCCTGCCAGCCAAGGCGCAGACCATGCTGGTACTGGCCAACGGTCGCACTGAAACCGTTGGTAAGTATCAGGAACTGATTTACGAGCTGGGTCAGTTGGGTATTGCGGTTGCCGCCATGGACCACCGAGGGCAGGGGCTTTCCGAGCGTCAGAGTGCTGATCAGCAGCTTGGCCATGTACTGGCTTTTGATGATTACGTCACCGATCTCAATCACTTTGTGTCAACGGTTGTACTGCCCCTGGGTTTTTCACGGCACTGGCTGTTGGCTCACTCCATGGGAAGCTGCATCAGTGCGCTGTATCTGGCCCGTTATCACCATCCTTTTAGCAAGGTAGTGATGACTTCACCGATGTTTGGTATTGCCACCAAGCCGTTTCCTGGGCAGGTAGCCCGTGCTCTGGCGCGGGTACAGAGCTGGCTTGACCAGCGCCGCGGCCAGCCCCGCTATCTGCCTACGACTGGCCCGTATCAGCCGGCCCCTTTTGCTGATAATGGGTTAACCCACAGTCCGCTGCGCTATCAGCGTGCTGTACAGTATTTACAGGAACAGCCCCAGAGCCGTTTGGGTGGGCCTTCGGCGCAATGGCTCAATGCCGCTTTCCAGGCGATGCAGCAAGCCTTGGCGGTTGCCAAGGATATCCGGGTTCCGGTATTGGTAATTGTCGCCGAAGCCGATCCGATCGTAACGCGCAAAGCGCAGCAACAGTTTGCTCAGGCTCTGCCTGATGGCCGGTTAATACTGATTGATGGCGGTTGGCATGAACTGTTGCTCGAAAGCGATGATAAGCGCCAGCAAACCCTGGACGCGCTACTGGCCTTCTTTAGCCATTAACACCAAGGCATGCTGCTGACGGCCGTTGATGGCTGGCAGTGGCTGCACTTGTGCCTGATAGCCTTCGAGCTGCGCATAAGCGCTCAAGTCATCGAAAATCATTTGCCGTATGGCGGGCCTAAATAGCCAGCGCAACAAGCGTTCCGGCCAGTTGCTGGCAGCTTCCTGCTGCGTCATCGACAGCAGCTTCAGGGTGTTCATGGGAATGGCCGGCAGTGACAACTGCAGCGGGCTGTAGAGCGAAGTGTCAATCAGGTGGTAGCCGGTGATCCCCAGCACCATTAGCGGCAGACGCCGTTCACAACCTTTAAGCAGCAAGGCCTGTGCTTCTGCCAAGCCAATACCCAGTGCCAGTAACTGCCGGCGCCCGCGTAGGGGTTGCAAGGCTTCGTCACTAAAAGCATCAGCCCGGATCCACTGGCGGTTTTCATCAGCAGGAGGTGGCTGGGGGCTGACTGTCAGGCACTGAAAGTTCGCCGGTGGTGCCGGTAGCAACTGCCCCCATTCGATAACAACCGGTGGTGTGGCCGCCAGTAGCGGTACCGCGGCCGTAGCTAGGTCGGTCAAGCGTGGCCACTCTGGGGCTAATTGCCGTACCAAGCGGGGAAACCAGGGGAGCTCATCCTGAAAAGGGCTAACCGACAACCGCCCCTGGCTAAATAGCGGGTGCCGGGCTTCTTGTTGCAGGCGTTGGTACAACAGCGGGTAATCGGCTTTCCAGGTAGCCGGAGAAGCGGCCCACAGCGGCCGGTATTCACGCAGAAG
This sequence comes from Gallaecimonas aegicerasi, assembly GCF_045291545.1. GTDB lineage: Bacteria > Pseudomonadota > Gammaproteobacteria > Enterobacterales > Gallaecimonadaceae > Gallaecimonas. The sequence continues at coordinate 1,881,677 of NZ_CP149514.1, read as the reverse complement.
TCTTATCCGTTCACTCATTGCAGGCGCTGAATATGGGCCCCGTGCTGCTTGAGCATGCTCAGTAGGCCATCGGTACAGATAATGTGAGCCATGCCAACCACCACCAGCTTGTTGTTTCCCTCGGCCAGCGCTTTGAGTTTCGGCAACCACTCCAGGTTGCGGGCCTTGAGGGTGACATCATGCATGTATTGATAAGCCGGCCCCTGGCCTTCAGACAGTGGGCATAACTGCCGCATCGGCTGAATGTCCCCTTGCTGCCAGGCCTTCAGCACCGGCTTGAGCTTACTGCTTAAGGTTTTCATGTCGTCAGCACCATCGTTGACCATGGCATCTGCGTATTTATCGGTGGCGCTAACGGCAGCAAACTGACGTTGCACTGTTTCCAGACCGGTGATCTGCCAGTGATGTTGGCGGGCAATGGCTGATAACTGCATATCAATGCCCAGCTCGGGTTGCAGGCCGGCGTGCTTGAGTGCCACCTGCATCAGGGTCATCACTGCCAGCCAGGGGCGTAAGGGTTCAAGCTGCGCCATGGGCACGCCAAGCTGCTTGGCTTCTTGGCTGAGCCGTTGATAGGCCTTGGCCGAGAGGCTGGCTTTGAGTCCTTGGGCGGCCAGGCCATACTGGCGCAGTGCCTGTTGCATGTGGCTGGGCTGTAGCTCCGAGGGCGGTACTTCTTCGACCAAGGTGTCAACGTCTGACAGACGCTGAGCAATAGCGGCCAATGCCGGTGTGCTGCTGTGCTCACCCACATGCACTGAGCCCATCAGCCAGAATCGGCCCTGGGCTACATCTACCTGCCACAATGCCGGCGCCGCCCACAGCGGCACAGGCAAAATGACAAACAGGATCAGTAAGATAGTTTTCTTTAGCATGGGCCGATAGTAGCCCAGCCCAGCTCAGGCGTCACCGTCTTTCATGGCTTTGCGAACAAACAAGACAACACAAAAGCCGATGATCAGCACCGAGCCGAGAATGGTGGCAACGGTGGCAATGCCGACGGCATCGCCGAATAACAACTGCATCCAGTGGTTCATGGTGGCGCTCCTGATGAGTAACTGAGTTCAGGCTAACGCTGCCGATGTTATGAAATTGTGATCTGGATCAGCTGTCTATTCGCAGACACTAAAAAACCCGCCGTAGCGGGTTTTTCATCGCACCTAGGTTAGTGCTGGTGGCCGCCCGGGCCGTGCACGTGGCCGTGCTCAAGCTCTTCGGCTTCGGCGTCGCGCAATTCAATGATTTCAACATTGAAGTGCAGGTGTTGGCCAGCCAGTGGGTGGTTACCATCAACGGTAACGGTCTCGTCGCTGACGGACTGTACAACCACAGTACGCGGGCCTGCATCGGTCTGGGCAGTAAAGCGCATACCGGCTTCAATGTCATCGACACCCTGGAAGGCGCTGCGCGGTACTTCTTGTACCAGTTCCTGATGGTAAGGGCCGTAACCATCTTCAGGGGCTACGCTGACATCCATCTTGTCGCCTTCAGTTTTCCCTTCCAGTTCCTTTTCCAGGCCCGGGATCAGATTGCCGTGACCATGCAGGTAAACCAGCGGCTCACCGCCGGAGGAAGAATCCAGAACGGTGCCTTGGTCGTCTTTAAGGGTGTAGTGAATGCGCACTACTTTGTCTTTGCTGATGGTCATGAATGACCCCTTTGATTGCAGATGGGTTTGTAAGGGGCTGAGACTAGCACAGTGGTGCCTGACGGGCCAAACCGAGCTGGTGTCGTCAGACTGTCATCTGTAGCTGTTAAGAACATGAAACCGCTTTAACGCTAAGGGCTTTTTCTGCAAAGGAAAAAGCCGCAGAACATCACATTAGTGGCAGCCCAGCCTGTTAATAAAATGTGGTTCTGTTAAAAAGCGGTCTGCGGCCGTGCCGCGGTCGCAGCTCATTAAGGATTAATGGCGACACAGGAAAATATCATGTTCAATAAAAAAGCGTTACTGGTGACATTGGCACTGGTAAGCCCCTCCACGCTGGCTGATCTGGTGATCAGTGAGTATGTGGAAGGCAGCAGCTATAACAAAGCCGTCGAAATTACCAACACCGGCGACAGTGCTATCACTCTCGATGGCACCGACCTGGCGGTCTATTTCAATGGTGCCACGACAACAACAGCCCGCATTCCGCTTACCGGTTCTTTGGCCGCAGGCCAGAGCCTGGTTCTGGCCAACCCCAGAGCTGACGCCAGCATCAAGGCGGATATCAGCTCCGGCAACATCAATTTCAATGGCGACGACGCCGTAGCACTGGAGCGGGACGGCCAGGTACTGGATCTGGTCGGGATCATCGGTACCGACCCCGGCAGTGCGTACACCGACGGTGGCAAATCCACCAAGGATATGACCCTGCGTCGTATTCCCGGCTCTGTTGCTGGCAGCTTTGATTTCAGCCAGTGGCAAGCGTTCGCAAAAGACACCTTTGATGGCCTGGGCTGCGCCGGTGTCAGTGCCTGCGGCAGCAGCACCGAGCCGCCACCGGTGGCCTGGCAGTGCCCTGCCAACATCACGCCGATCCCGGCTATTCAGGGCAGTGGTGATCGTTCACCGCTGGTACCGGCTGGCAGTTATCAAAGTGCCGATAAAGTGGTCACCGAAGGCCGGGTAACGCAAGTCACAACCGGCCTGTACAAAGGCTTCTTCCTGCAAGATGGCGCCGGTGACGGTAACCCGGCAACATCCGATGGTATTTTCGTTTTCACCGGCAGTGCGCCGGATCCGAGTATCAAGCCCGGTGCCTCGGTCTGTGTTGAAGGGCTGGTGAAGGAATACTACGGCTTCACCGAAGTGGCCATGGACCGCTATGCCTTCACCGCCGACGATCTGCCGGCTGTTCACACCACTGACCTGGTGATTGGTGACAATGTTGCCCAGTCCCTCGAAGCGGTTGAAGGCATGAAAGTGCGATTGACCGCCGACAGTGATATGCGGGTTACCCGCCCGTTCAGCTATGACTACTCGGCGTCGCGCAGCAATATGGAACTGGCACACGGTGGCCCGCTGTATCAACCGACTCAGCTGTTCCCGGCGTTGACCAGTCAGGCCAGCGAACTGGCAGCGGCCAATCAGGCCCGGACCCTGTACGTGGAAACGGATCAAAAAGCGCCTAACGGTGTGATCCCGTATTTCCCGGGACTCGATGCGCAGCAGGGGTATATCCGAGTCAATGACCGGGTAGAAAACCTGGAAGGGGTGATTGGCTATTCCTACAGCAACTACCGACTGGTGGCTGACAACCAGATCACTGCCGCGGACTTTGTGCACCTCAGTGATCGCAGCAGTGCGCCGGCGATCACCGCCAAAGGACAGTTGCGGGTAGCCAGCTTTAATATTGAGAACTTCTTTAATACGGCGGTCGGCGGTGCACCTAATCCGCTGGGGCAAAACCGTGGTGCCACCACCGCGGCCGATTTTGCTCTGCAACAGCAAAAAACCGTCAATGCTTTGCTGAAAATCGATGCTGATGTAGTGGGTCTGGTCGAAGTAGAAAACAATGGCTTCGGTGACGACTCGGCTATTCACAGCCTGCTCAGCGCCTTAAACGCCGAGTTGCCAGCCGACAAGCAATATGCGGTGGTCACTCCCGCTGAGGCCGGTACCGTTGGCGGTGATGCCATTACCTCGATGATCATCTATCGCCCTAGCACGGTAACACCAGTTGGGCCGCTGGATATTCTGCAGATGCCGAATCAGATCACCGTTGCTGCTGATGGTAGTGAAGATATTCACCATGGTGGCCGCCCAAGCCTGTTGCAGAGCTTCAAACGGGTATTTGATGGCCAAGCCACCGGTGACAGCTTCCGGGTAGCCATTAACCATTTGCGCTCCAAGGGCAGCAAGTGTGCCGAAGATCTCGAAGGCAAGCCGCAGGATGGCCAGGGCAGCTGTAATGAACTGCGTAACAGTGAAGCGGCGCTGGTTGCCGAGCATGTGCTGGCCAGTGATACCCCGACGCTGGTACTGGGGGATTTTAACGCTTATACCAGCGAAGATCCGATTCTGGTGATGACCCAGATCCCACCGCTCGACAGAACCCTGAAAACCGCCCATGACACCTACTTCGGTGATACCACTGCGGCGCCGCAGCTGGATGGTCCGGCACGGGTAATAAGCCAGGGCTATGGCCTGGTGAGCCTGGTCAACAAAGACAGTTACTCCTATCAGTATGACGGCATGATCGGTCGCCTGGATCAGGCGCTGGCCACCGCCAACATGGCTGATAAGGTGGCACAGGTCACTGACTGGCATATCAATGCGGCAGAAAGCAATCTGTTCCACTATGACAGCCGTTACACTGGCGATCTGGTCAAGTCTGACAATCCCTTCAGTGCTTCTGATCACGACCCGGTGGTAATTGAGTTGAAATGGCCATTACCAGGGCAACTGGTGGCCCAGACGCAGGCGCTGACCCTCAAGGAAAGTGCCGGTAGCGGTCAGTTGATGGTACGCCGTGTTGGCGGTGTTGATGGTTCGCTGCACCTGACGGCGCAACTGCGTTTCTTCGGCCACAGCCGTCATGGTCACTTCTATGCTGATCGCCGTGACATTCGCCTGGAAAATCACGAGCTGAGCTTTGCTGACGGGGAAGGTGGCGAGAAGGCCATTAACCTGACAGTACTGATGGACCGTCGCCATGAACGTCCGGAAAAGGCTGAGCTGGTGCTGACCGATGAACAGGGCCAGCAACAGGTAGTGGCGTTGACGATTGTCGATGACACCCGCCCGCGTCCGCCCTGGGCGCACTTCTGGCGGTGGCTGAGCCACTTCTGGCATTAAACAAAAAGGGGCTGTAAAGCCCCTTTTTTATATGTGATAACCGCGCTCGGTAGCACAGCAAATTACAGCGGCGCAAAGTCGCTTTCGTCCAAGCGTTCCAGATTGTCATAAAAGTGCGGCAAGCTGGCTTCCATACGTGCCGGTGCTTCAATATGCGCAATGTTGAATAGGGCTTCCCCTTCATGTACCAGCGGCAGGGTGGCCTGGCCGATGATGACACCGTCAACCGGGCTGTAAATGGCCTTGCTTTTATCTCCCAGTGGCGTGCTGATTTGGGCAATCAGTTGCTGCTTTTTAACGGTATCGCCGAGCTTGCAAGGTGTCAGCAAAATACCGGAGCCGTTGGCCCGCACCCAGCAACTTTGCTGCGACAGTTGCGGCAGCATGGCTCGGGAAAGGGCACGGGCCGGTAGCATGCCAAGGTAACGCATCACATTCACCACACCGCGTAAGCCGGCACGGATCGCAAATTCATCAAAACGCAGGGCTTCGCCGCCTTCATACAGCAAGACCTTACAGCCTACGTCAGCGGCGGTAGCGCGCAGCGAACCGTCGCGCAGTTCCGCGTTCAGGATCACCGGCACCCGGAAGGCATCAGCCATGGCCAGGGCTTCGGTGTCGTTAAGGCTGGTACGAATTTGCGGCAGATTGGTACGGTGTTTGGCACCGGTGTGCAGGTCAATACCATGGCTGGCATTGGCGACAATTTCGGTCATGAAAGTGTGGGCCAGCCGGGCACTCATCGAGCCGGTGGCAGAGCCTGGAAAGGCGCGGTTAAGGTCGCGCCTGTCTGGCAGGTAACGGCTTTTGCTGGCGTAGCCATAAACGTTCACTACCGGCACCAGTATCAAAGTGCCGCGGATGCGTTTGACAAAAGAGCTGGCCAGCAACCGGCGGATAATTTCCACACCGTTAATTTCATCACCGTGAATGGCGGCACTGACGAATAGCCTCGGCCCGTCTTTTTTGCCGCGGATCACGGTAACCGGCATCCCCATGGCAGCACCGGTATAAAGCGGTGGCAGCGGTAGCTTCAGCTCGACGCGGCTACCAGGGGCAATGAACTGGCCGTTGATCTGCACCTTAGCCTTTACCCCGGGTACTGGTGGCATTGGGTTTGGCGTTCTTTTCGATGTGGCGGATGATGGCACTGGCGACATCGACGCCGGTGGCATTTTCAATGCCTTCGAGGCCTGGCGAGCTGTTCACTTCCATAACCAGTGGGCCATGGTTGGAGCGCAGCAAATCGACACCGGCTACGCCCAGGCCCATGATCTTGGCGCTGCGCACGGCAGTGGAACGTTCTTCCGGGGTGATTTTGATGGCGCTGGCACTGCCGCCACGGTGCAGATTGGAGCGAAATTCACCGTCTTTTGCCTGGCGCTGCATGGAGGCCACGACTTTATCGCCCACCACAATACAGCGGATATCGGCGCCGCCGGCTTCCTTGATGTACTCCTGCACCAAAAAGCGGCCACCGAGGCTACGAAAAGCTTCGATGGTACTTTCTGCTGCCTTGCGGGTTTCTGCTAACACCACCCCTTTGCCCTGGGTGCTTTCCAGCAGTTTTACCACCAGCGGCGCACCGCCAACCATGCTGATCAGGTCATCGGTAGCGGTGGTGGAGTGGGCAAAACCGGTAACCGGCAAGCCAATACCTTTGCGAGCCAGCAGTTGCAGGCTGCGCAGTTTGTCACGGGAGCGGGAAATGGCTACGGACTCATTCAGGCAATAGACCCCCATCATCTCAAACTGGCGTACCACTGCCGTACCATAAAAGGTTACAGAAGCACCAATACGGGGAATGATGGCATCAGGGTTTTCCAGCTCTTTACCACCGTAATGAATACTGGGCCGGTGTGAGGCTATGCTCATGTAGCACAGCAAATGGTTCAGCAGTTTTGCTTCATGGCCACGCTGCTCCGCGGCCTCCAGCAGGCGGCGGGTGGAGTACAGTTCGGGGTTTCGCGACAGGATGCCAATTTTCATTCGTGCTTCCCTGGATCGTGAGGCGTCAGCATAGCGCTGCTGGCGCGGAAAAAAGGTGCTGAATCTTATAGCACAAGCCCTTGTCAGCCTAGCGATATTTGCTGCCTTTTCAAACAAATCCTGCTGCTCGCGGCGGCCGTTCAGGCCGCCACTATATTGGCCTTTTCAAACAGCCGGGCATGCAACCTTTTAATGGCTTGTGGACCATCGCTGTCAGCAACCAGCAAGCACAGATTGTGGGGGCTGGCGCCGTGGCAGATCAGGCTGACATTGATATCACCGAGCGCGGCAAAAACGTCGGCCGCAACTTTCGGGCTGGTATTGAGGTTGTCACCAACCAGCGCCACCAGGGCCAGGCCTTGCTGTACCTCCACGGTTCCCAACTCTTTGAGTTCATCCAGAACGGCCTGTGACAGCGCTTGTTCAGAGCCCCGTTCATCCAGGGTCAGGGCGATAGAGATCTCCGAGGTGGTCACTAAGTCGACGGAGATCTGGTGTTTGGCCAGCAAGCTGAAAGCGCGGGCCAAAAATCCGTAGCTGTAAAGCATGTCCGGGCTGGTGATATTGAGCAGGGTTTGGTTTTTGCGCAGTGCCAGGGCGGCATAGCGCCGTTGGCCACTGATTTCGCGGCGGATGACGGTGCCGCCGTTCCCCTCGAGGGTCGAGCCGATGAACACCGGGATATTATGGCGCATCGCTGGCCAGAGGGTTTTGGGGTGTAAGATCTTGGCGCCAAAGGTAGCCAACTCTGCAGCCTGGGCAAAAGAGAGCTCGGCGAGCGGCTGGGCTTGGGGTACCAGTCTTGGATCGGTACTGCACAGCCCGTTGACATCGGTCCAGATCTCCACCCAGTCGGCATCGGCGGCTTCGGCCAGCAGGGCTGCCGAGTAATCTGAACCACCGCGGCCAAGGGTGGTGATATTGCCGTTACTGTCAGCGCCGATGAAGCCTTCGGTAACCAGAATTTGTTCGGGGTGGTCAGCCAGGCTCACTTGCACCTGCTGGCGTGTCGCCGCCAGTATCGGCTCGGCATGCCCGTGGTTGGCATCGGTTGCAATCAAAAAGCTGGCGGGCAGCTGTACGGCGGGCAGCCCTAACTGACGCAGACGTTCGGTAAAAAACAAACTGGAGAAGCGCTCTCCCAACGACAACAAGCGATCACGGGCTACCCCCTGGCAGGGGCCGGCGGCATCCAGCTCCTCCAGCAGTTGCCAAAAGGGCGCCTTAAGGTGGTCGGGGCCGCCCAAACTGTCAAAAAAGTGCTGCTGACGTTCATGGATCAGGGAGCGAAAAGCACCGGCAGCCGCGTCATCGACGGCCTGGCTGAGACCAACCAGGGCATTGGTAATACCAGCGGCAGCACTGACCACGACAATACGGGTTTCAGCCTGCTGGGCAACAATATTGGCACTGCGCCGTTGGGCGGCGCTGTCGGCTACGGAGGTGCCGCCAAATTTCAGTACGCGGGTAGCGGGGATGTTCATAGCTCTCCTTGAAAACACGCAAAGAGAGCGCCTTGGCACGGGCAGACAAAAGACCAGCTGCTGAACCAGAAGCGCTCCACCTATAGGTGACAGTCAACAGGATTCAACCTGTCTGACCGATGACCTGGCGTGCCTTTGCGCCCGGTCATCTCGGCGTTGGCCCCCTGGCCAGCATGCAACGGGAAAGGCCCCTTCTGCTGGTTACCTGGCTAACGCGCCTCTTCTGATCCCAAAATAATTCAGGACTGGCGCAGTGTTCCAAAAGCGTTAGCTAAATTCAAGTACCGGTTGTTTGCTCCGTGTCGCTACCGGCTTCAGGTAGCGGCCAGCCGCCCAGTGCCTGATAGCGGTTGACGATATGGCAGAACAATTGAGCGGTGCGCTCAGCGTCGTAATTGGCGGCGTGGGCGTCAGCATTGGAAAAGGCTATGCCGGCGGTTTCGCAGGCTTTAGCCAGCACGGTTTGACCCAGCGCCAGCGCCGCCAGGGTGGTGGTGTCAAAATTGACAAAGGGGTGGAAGGGCGAACGCTTGTGGCCGGTACGTTCAATGGTGGCATTGAGAAAGTTCAGGTCAAAGGCGGCATTGTGGCCCACCAGAATGGCGCGCTGGCAGCCAGCGGCTTTCATGCCTTTACGTACTACCTTGAAAATATCCTTGAGCGCTTCGCTTTCACTGACCGCCATGCGTAGCGGATGCCAGGGGTCGGTAATGCCGGTAAACTTCAGTGCGGCGTCTTCCAGGTTGGCCCCTTCAAAGGGCAAAACATTATGAAAAAAGGTGTCAGTAACCACCAACTGACCTTCGTCATTCATGTCAACCAAGGTGGCCGCGATTTGTAGCAGGGCGTCGGTACTGGCATTAAAACCGGCTGTTTCCACATCGATGATAACCGGGTAGAAACCGCGAAATCGCTGGCTGAACAGGGTGGACATGGTATTCCTGGCTGAGTCAAAGGTGCGCCATTATGACAAAAGCCACCGCAACCCTAAAGTTTGTTGGCCGCAGGCCGACATCTTCAATGGAAGAGGGGGAACTATGGTTCGAACACTGACATTGGCTGCTATCGCGACGACCTTGCTGGGTTTGCCAGCGGATGCGGGCATGCGTTATTACGCCGCCGGCGTCGGCCAGTCTGATTGGCGGGTTACCGCAGCCAACCCCCTGCAATGCCGCCTTGAACACAGCATTCCGCATTACGGCACGGCGGTCTTTAGTGCCCGTGCCAGTCGCAAGGAAAACCTGCTTTTTGAACTGTCGTTACGTGATGCGCCATCGCATCAGGTGAAAGCGACGCTGGCCAGTGTGCCGCCGCCCTGGCAGCCGGGCCGTAGTACGCAATCACTGGGCACAGTACCACTGTATCCGCATTACCCGGCACAAGTGAACGATGATAGGGCCTGGGACATGCTCTCGGAGCTGGATGCCGGCTACCTGCCCACCTTCACCTATAAAGATCGCCTGGGTCGTAATGTGGTGTCTGTAGCCTTGTCTGCCAGTAACTTCAAGCAGGGCTATCAGCAGTTTATGAGCTGTGTCAGCAGCTTGCTGCCGGTCAGCTTTGACGATATCCGCTTTTCTGTGCTGACTTACAAGAAAAACTCGCCCGAGCTGACCCTCGACTCGCGGCAGCGCCTGGACTTGCTGGGTCAGTATCTGAAAAATGACAATGCCTTTAGTAAGGTGGAAGTTTCAGCCTATTCCGATTCCTACGGTGGCCGCTGGCTGAACCAGCAATTGTCAGAAAAGCGGGCCAGAGCCATCAAAGACTATCTGGTCAGTAAGGGCTTACCGGCAGCGCGTATCAGCACCGCAGGCTATGGTGAGAAGCGCCACATTGCCTCCAACGAGACCGAGCAGGGCCGAGCCCTTAACCGGCGAGTGGTGATCCACGTTGAACGCTAACTAAAAAAGGCGCCGTACGGCGCCTTTTTATGGTCAGTTGCCAAGGCCCTGGCCAGCGTCCTTCTTGCCGATGAACTCGATTTTGTAGCCATCGGGATCTTCGACAAAGGCAATGACGGTGCTGCCGCCTTTTACCGGGCCGGGTTCGCGGGTCACTTTACCGCCTTTGGCTTTGACCTGCTCGCACACGCCGTAAATGTCGTCCACTTCAATGGCTACATGACCGTATGCATTGCCCAGCTCGTAGCTATCAACGCCCCAGTTGTAGGTCAGCTCCAGCACGGCTTCGTCTTTTTCGTCACCGTAGCCCACAAAAGCCAGGGTGTACTTGTATTGTGGGTTGTCAGACTGGCGGAGCAGCTTCATGCCCAGTACCTCGGTGTAAAAGGCAACGGCGCGGTCAAGGTCGCCAACCCGGAGCATGGTGTGCAAAATGCGCATAATAAACCTCGCTAGATTTCCGTTTTGTCTTTGTATTCACACAGATCCTCGATAATGCAGGAGCCGCAGCGCGGCTTGCGGGCTATACAGGTATAGCGGCCATGGAGGATCAACCAATGGTGGACATCCACCTTGAATTCTTTCGGTACTACTTTTTCCAGCTTGTCTTCCACCGCCCGGACATCCTTGCCGGCGGCAAACTTGGTACGGTTTGATACCCGGAAAATATGGGTATCGACAGCGATGGTAGGCCAGCCAAAAGCCGTGTTCAGTACCACATTGGCGGTTTTGCGGCCGACACCGGGTAGCGCTTCTAGCGCCTCACGGTTTTCGGGTACCTGGCCCTGATGCTTATCCAGCAGGATACGGCACATCTTATGAACGTTCTCTGCCTTGGCGTTAAACAAGCCGATGGTTTTGATGTATTCCTTCAGGCCATCGACTCCCAGATCCCAGATGGCCTGCGGCGTATTCGCCACCGGGAAGAGCTTGGCGGTAGCCTTGTTAACGCCGACATCAGTAGCCTGAGCCGATAAGGTAACAGCCACCAGCAGTTCAAAGGGGCTGGAAAAGTGCAGTTCGGTGGTCGGGTGCGGGTTGGCGTCCCGCAACCGTGTAAAAATCGCCAGACGTTTTTGTTTATTCATGACTCGGCCGTAACACGTGCCCGCTGACTTTTAGCAACCGGCGCCGCCACCTGACGTTTTTCCCGCTGCATATCAATGGTCTTTTTCAAAGCAATGAGAAAGCCCAGGCCAATAAAGGCCCCCGGCGGCAGCAGAGCTACCAGGAACTTGCTGTCAAAATGGAACACTTCGATGCGCAGCCCTTTGGCCCAGTCACCGAGCAGCAAATCCGCGCCGTCAAACAGGGTACCCTGGCCAATGACTTCCCGCAGTCCGCCCAGTACCACCAGCACCAGGGTAAAACCAAGGCCCATCATCAGACCATCGAAAGCGGCAACTCCGACTGCGTTTTTTGAGGCAAAGGCCTCAGCCCGGCCCATGATCACACAGTTGGTCACAATCAGCGGAATGAAGATCCCCAGTGACTGATAAAGTCCGTAAGCAAAAGCGGTCATCACCAATTCTACGGCCGTCACAAAGGCGGCAATGATCATCACAAACACCGCCATGCGGATCTCTTTGGGAACCCAGTGGCGTACCAGCGACACCGTGGCGTTAGAGGCCACCAGCACCATCAGGGTAGCAATACCCAACCCCAGGGCGTTGGTCAGGGTATTACTGACCGCCAGCAGCGGGCATAACCCCAGCAGTTGAACTAACCCGGGGTTATTCTTCCACAGGCCCATCTGGGCAATGTCTTTATACTGACTCATTGGCTGCCTCCACAATCACTGGGTGCGGCAAAAAGTGCCTGTTTATGCTGGCGAAAATACAATACTGCCTTGCCGACGGCTTTTACCACTGCTCTGGGGGTGATGGTGGCACCGGTGAATTGATCAAACTGGCCACCGTCTTTTTTGACGCCCCAGTTCGGATCGTTGGGGCCGGCAGGTGCGGTGCCGACAAAATGCGTCAGCCAGTCACTTTTACGTTTCTCGATTTTGTCGCCCAGCCCGGGTGTTTCCTGATCTTCAAGCACATCAACACCCAGCAGGGTGCCACTGGGATATTGCATGGCAACCATCAATGAAATGGCACCACTGTAGCCGTCAGGGGCGACCGTTTGCATGGCGATGGCCACCGGCGCCCCCTGTTTGCGGGCGCGATATACGGGCATGGCATCACGGCTGCCCAGGGCGCTGCGGTCATGTACCAAAGTGCAGTCATTGAACAGGCTGTTGTCGTGGGATGAAGGGGCGATCAGGGCGTTGAGAATAGCCAGCTTCTGCGCTTCTTTTTGCTCGGCAATACGGCCTTTGGTCAGCTGGTAAGTGCCCGCCAACAAGGCTGTGGCAGCCAGGGCAAAGGCACCGAGGATCAAACCGTTTTTTCGCGCGGCACTCAGCAACATTAGTGTTTCTCCTCACCAAAACTCTGGGGCCGGGTGACAGTATCGAGCAGCGGTGCGGCCATATTGCCGATCAGTACGGCAAAGGCGATAGCGTCCGGGTAGCCGCCCAGTACCCGGATGAGGTAGGTCAACACCCCGATCAACAAACCGAAAATCAGTCGCCCTTTGGCGGAGGTGGCGGCGGTTACCGGATCTGTGGCAATGAAAAAAGCCCCGAACATGGCGGCACCACTGAACAGGTGAAACAGCGGTGAACCTGCTGCATCCGGGTGCAGCAGGTAGCCGGCCAGGGCACTGACAAAAAGCCCTCCCAGCACCCCGGCGGGGATATGCCAGGTGATCACCCGTTGCCATAGCAACAGCAGGCCGCCCAGCAAGAAGCCGAGGTTGGCCCAGTTCCATCCGAACCCGCCAATGCCGCCAAACAGCGGTTTTTTCATCGACTCTTCGGCAGTCAGGCCCCGGCCCAAATCGGTTTTCAGGGTATCCAGGGGCGTAGCCTGGCTACGCCCGTCCAGGCCCTGATCCAGTTGATGGGCGGCAAAACCGTCAGTGGTTTGGCCGGTAAAGGTCAGGCTCAAGCTGTCGGCAAAACTCGGGGTGTTAGCAGCCAGGCTTTGTGGCGGCAACCAGTTGGTCATTTGTACCGGAAACGAGATCAGCAGCAGCACATAAGCGGCCATGGCCGGGTTGAAGAGGTTCTGGCCGATCCCGCCGTAGAGCTGTTTGGCCACCAGAATCGCAAACACAGTGCCAATTAGCAGCAGCCACCAAGGTGCTGTGGGGGGTAGGGCTATGGCCAGCAGGATGGCGGTCAGCAGGGCTGAACAATCCGTCAGCTGCCACAGACTGCGCCGGCGCAGTACCAAGATGGCGCCTTCAGTGCACAGGGCAACCAGGCTGGCAAAGGCGATGTTGATCAACACCCCGTAACCAAAGAAGTACCAAAGAGCTGCCACGCCGGGCACGGTGGCGTAGGCCACCAGGCGCATAACCTGACCGGTGGTGCGCCGCTGGTGGCTGTGGGGAGAACTGGCGATGCCTAACATTAGTCCTGACCTTCCTGGGCTTTTTTCGCTTTAGCGCGGGCGACTGCCGCAGCAATAGCGGCTTTTTTACGGGCCGCGGCGTCATCGGTTGCGGCTTGAGGGGACGCCGCAGAGTCGCTCTTGGCGGCACTGTTATCGGCAGTGGCGTCAGCGCCTGCTGCTTCGGCCTTTTTAGCTTTGGCGCGGGCGATGGCTGCGGCGACGGCGGCTTTTTTGTCATCCGCGGCGGTATCGGTGCTGGCGTCAGCGCCTGTTGCTTCGGCCTTTTTCGCTTTGGCACGGGCGATGGCTGCGGCGACGGCGGCTTTTTTGTCATCCGCGGCGGTATCGGTGCTGGCGTCAGCGTCTGCTGCTTCGGCCTTTTTCGCCTTGGCGCGGGCGATGGCAGCGGTTACGGCGGCTTTTTTATCCTCTGTAGGAGCGCTGCCTTGTTGTTCGGCCTTACGTTGCCGGGCCAGGGCTTTACGTTCTTCGCGCAGCCGGGCCATTTCGCTGTTATCGGGCAGCTGCTCAGCACCTTGCTGGTAAGCATTGCTGGCCGCCTGTTGTTGGGCGGCGCTGATGGCATCATTTTGTTTGGCTTTGACCCGGGCCAGGGCGGCAGCGACAGCGTCCTGGTTGGGCTGGCGCTCGGCGGTGGCGGCTTTGCGGCGGGCCGCAGCTTCTTTATGACGGGCTTCGCGCTCTGCTTTTTCTCGTTCCAGACGGGCCTTGCGGGCCTCAAAGCGTTCCCGGGCCTTGTCCGATTTTCGTTTGTCTTGTTCCGCCTGACGGATAGCCGATTTGGCCACGCGATAATATTGCACCAACGGAATTTGCGAGGGGCAGACATAAGCGCAGGCGCCGCACTCAATACAGGCCGACAGCTGGTATTCGGCCAGTTTTTCGTGATCCTGGGCTTTGGCATACCAATACAGTTGCTGTGGTAGCAACTCCGCCGGGCAGACATTGGCACATTCCCCACAGCGGATACAGGCCATTTCCCGGCCGGCGGGGCTTAGCTCTTTATGGTTGGGCAGCAGCAGGCAGTTGACCGTTTTGCTGATGGGTGCTGCCGGGTTGTGCAGGGTAAAGCCCATCATCGGCCCACCGATAATCAAACGCTGCTGTTTACTGGCCTGAAAACCACACTCGCTGAGGACATGGCTAATGGGGGTGCCGATCGGTAGCCAGTAATTACCGGGGCGGCTAACCTGCTGGCCGGTTACCGTTACCACCCGCTCAATCAATGGCTGGCCATGGCAAATGGCCCGCCAGGCTGCATAAGCGGTACCGACGTTTTGCACCACCAGACCGAGATCGGCAGGAATGCCACCAGCGGGCACTTCCTGGCCGGTCAGCAATTTAATGAGCTGGCGTTCGGCGCCGGACGGGTATTTGGTGGGCACTACCTTCAAGGTGACATCGTCTAGGCCTAATAGCACCGCTTCCAGAGCGCTGATCGCTTCTGGTTTATTGTCTTCAATACCTATGACAACCAGCGGTGCCCCGACAATACGAGCCATCAGTCGGGCGCCGGTGACCACTTGCTCGGCGGCTTCGCGCAGCAGGGTGTCATCGGCGGTAATATAGGGTTCGCATTCGGCTGCGTTAATCAGCAGTGCTTCAATAGGGCGGCTGCCGCCGAGTTTGACGCCGGTGGGAAAGCCGGCGCCACCCATACCCGCCAGACCAGCCGCTTTGACAGCGTTGAGCAGCTCGACGGGATCGGCGTCAAAGGGTAGCTCGATGCCTTGGCAGGGAGCCCAGCGGTCTTCGCCATCGGCGTTGATGACAACCGCCAGATCGTCCAGGCCGGAAGGGTGGGTCAGAGGCCGCTGTTCGATGGCGCTGACGGTGCCGGAGGTCGGGGCGTGTACGGCTACGCCCATGACCGACAATGGCCGGCTCAGCGGCTGGCCTTTATCGACGCGGTCACCCACCTTGACCAACAGCTCCCCCAACTCTCCTAAATGCTGGCGCAGTGGCACCACATACTGGGA
Source organism: Gallaecimonas aegicerasi (assembly GCF_045291545.1). Taxonomy (GTDB): domain Bacteria; phylum Pseudomonadota; class Gammaproteobacteria; order Enterobacterales; family Gallaecimonadaceae; genus Gallaecimonas. The sequence goes on along the minus strand of NZ_CP149514.1, from coordinate 1,866,068 downwards.
GCAAGGCGGTAGCGTTCCGATCGGTTTGTGATTGGACAGGCCTTTGTGTTCCGGCGGGTGGATACCGCCATGAAAATCGAAAATAACCGGACTTTTCAGCGCTTGCAGGAGGCTCATGAACGGGGCTCCTGAGGTAGTTCCTTGACGGCAATACGGTTTAATTGCCACTGCCAGTTTTGCACCGTGGTGGCCACCGGCCGCATTTCAATGCAATCAACCGGGCAAGGCTCAACGCAAAGGTCACAGCCGGTGCATTCACTGCTTAGCACCGTATGCATATGCTTGGCGGCGCCGACTATGGCATCGACCGGACAGGCCTGAATACATTTGGTGCAACCGATACATTCATCTTCACGGATAAACGCGACTTTTTTGACGTCTTCGGCGCCATGGGCGGCGTCCAGTGGTTTGGCATCGACGCCCAGCAAATCGGCCAGGCGCTCGATGGTTGCCTGACCACCAGGGGGGCACTTGTTGATGGCATCACCGTTGGCGATGGCTTCTGCATAGGGGCGACAGCCAGGGTAACCACACTGGCCGCATTGGGTTTGCGGCAGAATATTGTCTATCTGATCGACCACCGGGTCGGCTTCTACCTTGAACTTAACTGACGCCAAGCCAAGGATAACCCCAAAAATCAGCGCCAGAGCAGCAACAGCAAATACAGCAAAAATAATGGTCATGGTCAGAGTTTAACGAGGCCGGTAAAGCCCATAAAGGCCAGGGACATCAGCCCGGCGGTGATCATCGCGATGGCCGGGCCCTTAAATGGCAGTGGTACGTCGGCTGCTGCCAGCCGTTCGCGCATGGCGGCAAACAGGATCAACACCAGTGAAAAGCCCAGAGCGGCACCAAAGCCGTAAATCAACGATTGCATCAGGCTGTGATTTTCATTGATGTTCAGCAGTGCTACGCCCAGTACCGCGCAGTTGGTGGTGATCAGCGGCAAAAAGATACCCAGCACCCGATACAGCATCGGGCTGGTTTTTTGCACCACCATCTCGGTGAACTGAACTACCACAGCGATGACCAGAATGAATGACAGGGTGCGCAGGTATTCAATACCCAGGGGTTCGAGCAAATAGGTATTGACCAGATAGCTGCACACTGAGGCCAGGGTCAGCACAAAGGTAGTGGCCATGGTCATGCCAATGGCACTCTCCAGTTTGTTGGAGACCCCCATAAAGGGACACAGGCCCAGAAATTTCACCAGTACAAAGTTATTCACCAGCACTGTGCCTATCAGCAGCAGCAGATAATCGCCCATCGGTGGCGTTTTCCCTTGTCAAAGCCGTAAAATCAACGCCGTATTATCGTGGTTTATGGCGCCCTAAACAACAACGCGCCGGGTGGGGTTTTTCTATGCCGTTATTGGCGCTGGTGATGGCCATGGCCTTGTGGGCCAGTACTTTCGTGATTTTGAAGTGGGTTTTTGTCGCTGTAGCACCTCTGTGGGTGATTTGCGCGCGGATGTGGATAGCGGCGTTGGCGCTGTTAGCGCTGCGTAAATATTGGGGTAAAGCGGATTACCGGGCCGGAGACTGGCGGCTGTTTGTGTTGATGTCGCTGGCGGAGCCTTGCCTGTATTTTGTCTTTGAAGCCAAGGCGCTGCTGTATACCTCTGCCAGCCAGGCAGGCATGGTGACGGCGGTATTGCCGATGCTGACCGTGGCCGGGGCGGTACTGTTTCTCGGTGAACAAGCCGGCCGGCGGCTCTGGCTCGGGCTGAGCATGGCCGTTGCCGGAGTGATATGGCTGAGCGCCGACAGTGTTGCTACAGCGGCGGCACCCAACCCGGTGCTGGGCAATAGTCTGGAGTTTCTGGCGATGCTTTGCGCGGCGCTGTATTCGTTGTCGCTAAAGCGGCTGTCGACCCGTTATTCGCCGTTGTGGCTTACCGCCATTCAGGCCATCGCAGGGGCGCTGTTTTTCCTACCGCTGGCCTGGTTTAGCACACCGCTACCAGGGCAACTGACGCTGCCAGTGGCACTGGCGATGCTGTACCTGGGGTTGGGAGTAACACTGGGCGCCTATGGCCTCTATAACTTTGCCATGGCACGGTTGCCGGCGGCGCGGGTGGCGGTTTTTGTTAACCTGATCCCGCTATTTTCGCTGCTGCTGGCCTGGCTGTGGCTGGACGAACGGCTCAGCATGCAGCAAATCCTGGCCTGTGCTTTGGTGTTAGCTGGCGTCATGTTCAGCCAGCAAAACACCGAGTCAGTGGCTGAGCGCCAGAGCTGAGGGGCCAAAAGGCTGCGGCTTGGCCAGAAAATAGCCCTGCAAGCCGTCTAAGCGCAGATCGGTCAGCACCATCCTTTCTTCTGGTGTTTCTACATTCTCTGCCAGCACTTTAACGCCCAGGCGGTGGGCGATATCCACCAGAATACGCAGGTAATACTGGCTGTCCTGATCGTTATCAATACCCTGGCTGAGCGAGGCATCCAGTTTCACAAAATCAGGCTTGAGAGCACGGAAAAAGCGGATGGCACCGAGGCCGTAACCAAAACGTTCAATGGTGATGCGGCAGGCCATCTTGTGCACCACGTCGATAAAACGCTGACTGTTGGTGATATGCCGTACCAGACCTGCCTCGGGAACTTCAAAAACCAAGTGCCCGGTCAGTTCCGGGTGGTTTAACAGCTTGCGCTCCAGCCACTGTACAAACACCGGATCTTGTACCGTCAGGGCGTTGAGGTTGATGGCATACAAAGAATCACCGTGCGGTTTACCCGACAATTCCGCCAGGGCCTTTTTTACTACCAACTGATCCAGCTGCTGTACCATCCCCAGCCGTTCTGCCATAGCGATGACAGTGGCAGTAGGCAAGCGCCGGCCCTGCTTGTCATAGCAGCGTGCGAGGATCTCCGAGTAATGAATATCGCTGCGGTTAATGGCGTGAATGGGCTGAGAGTGCAACTCCAGGCCGCGATCACTTAGCAGGTATTGCAGGTGCTCGCGCCATTCCCGTTGTGAATTATGCTCCAGGCCGTTTGGCTGGCTCAGGGTATCGGTCAGGAACCAGCCGGGTAGGGCATCGGCCATGGCCATGGCCAGGGCATTGTCAGCCCGGGCCAGTAAATCGCCGGGAGTATCCTTGTGGGCAATAGCCAGTCCGATATAGGCCGCCAACTGTTCTTGGGGTACCCGGATAGCGCTAAAAGCGCCCATCAGTTGTTCGGTGAACTTTCTGATGGTGGCGGCATCGTTGCTGCTGATAAGTAACGCAAAGTCGCTGCCGGACAGTCGAAAAGCACGGACGCTGAGCTGGTTTGAACCACGGTTTTTGAGGATGTCTGACAGTTGCTTGATGTAATCATCACCAGCCTGGTAGCCATCTTGATCGTTGATGACTTTCAACGACGAAGCGCGTACCAGCGCCAGGGTCAAAGCCTTACCGCTACTGAGCATCTGGCTCATGCGTTCAGTCAGGGCGCGGCGATTGGGCAGGCCGGTCAGAGGGTCGGTCAGTACCCTGACACTGAGCGCTTTAACCTGCTTGTCCTGATGACCTTGGGTCAGCCGCAGCTTTTCCTGGACACTGGCCAGAGCCTCATAGGCATTGGCCAGTTCACGCATAGCCGGCGCCGGCAGCGTGCGGTCCAGCTCGTCTACGCGGCTAATGTGGTCACGCAGCTCCTCGCTGCTGTCATGTAACTGGCGGTTCAGCCAGCGGGAAGCCAGTACACTGGCCAGGCTCCACACTAGTGCCGCCAGCAGACTCAGTATCCAGAACTGCTGCAGCTGCTGCAAAATGGCGGAAATGTCGGGGGTAACGGTCAGTTGTTGTTGCTGATGACGTACGCTTATCGGCTGCTGGCTCCAGCTTTGCTGCAGCCAGCCGGTCAGTGCCGGGTGATAGGCCTGACTGTGGCTGTGCTGTGGTTGTCCTTGAAACTGCCATTGCAGCCAGGCCGCGGGTACCGGCTCGGTGAATCCCTGGCTCACCCAGAGTGAAACCTGCTGCTCTACTTCGTCATAGCGTTGGGCAACAGTCTCTTTTGCCCAGTAAGTACTGGCAATGATCAGGGCGGCAGCCACCAGCAATGACGCCAAGATCCCGCCAATGGCCAATTTAGCGCTCAGTTTCATAGTGACAGGCCCACGATTTCCCCTAGCAAAAAAGATAACCTATTAGCGTTTCATCGACCAACAACGTCGCGAGTTTAACCTGTCAAACAAGATGTTATGGGTTAGGCCATTACGGTGAGACGTGTTGAGCACGACAATAAAGCACTAAAGTGTAGACGATGGCTCTGATGTTGATCATGAAAATCAATGTCAAGCCATTGAAATAGCCGATAATTTATGTGGGCGGTCGGCTCGGGCGAGAGCAAGTCCGGCGCTATGGCTGACAATCAGGCTATATCAACGAGAGCTGTATTATTACCGGCGCCACCTTATAAGCGTTGGGTATGCTCATAATCCAGAGGCACTACGAGGTGAAAGGTCGGCGTTTTCTCGGATCACCGCCGAGTACTGCACGAAGCCAAATAAAAAGGCCTGCACATCTGTGCAGGCCTTTTTATTTGGCTCCCCCGACTGGACTCGAACCAGTGACATACGGATTAACAGTCCGCCGTTCTACCAACTGAACTACGGGGGAATAATTTGTCGTGGTAGTCAAGGCTACCTCGCACACCCCAAAAACGGCTGTGCTTAAAATTGGCTCCCCCGACTGGACTTGAACCAGTGACATACGGATTAACAGTCCGCCGTTCTACCGACTGAACTACGGGGGAATAAATTGTTGTTTCGCTCAGGCTCATCAGCATCATTTACAGCTGACTTGGCCTGACACAACACATAGCTTTAGCTATGCGTCAGTTGAATTGGCTCCCCCGACTGGACTCGAACCAGTGACATACGGATTAACAGTCCGCCGTTCTACCAACTGAACTACGGGGGAACAACGGTGGCGAATGTTATCCATGCCCCTTTGGACTGTCAACAGAAAAAGCCCTGCAGGGCGCTTGATTGCTTGCCTTTTGCTCAACCAGTGAAGGAGGACAAAAAAGTCGGGGCATTGCACAGCGAAGCGGCCGTTTTTTGACAGTTTTCGTTACCGGAAAGCGCGCAGATGGTGATGAACTTGTTCACAGCTTGCGTTGTAAGGGCTGGGCGCAGTTATCCACTTTTTTTGTGGATAACTCTGTGGGGAAAACCGTACATGCCTCAAAACACGTGGCCTCAGTCAGAATTACTGTTTTTGAACGCTTTTCAGCTACAAGTTATTTTTTTATTTTAAATCAAATGGTTATGGTTTTTGTGTGTTTATTACAAAAGCCCTTGGTAGCAATTGTTGCAGTTTAGTAATGAGGACTTGACGTTGTGAATTATCTTCACGAAAAGTGCGTGCGCTAACCTGGGTTGCCAGCGTCAGAGCCTCTTGTATCGTGGTCTGGCAACAGTGGGCGATACAAAGTTGTTAAAAACACGGGTAAACGTGACTGTTGGGCTTTAAGGGGCGTAAACTGGCGACTTTCATTTTTATACAACAGATGGGGAGCCATGGCCCGCGCGAAGGTAGATCTAGTCAATGGGGAAATCGGCCCGACACTGAAACAGATGACGGTATCATTGTTGTGGGGCATGGCCACCATGATGACCTTTAACCTGGTCGACACCCTGTTTGTCAGCCGCCTGGGTACTGAGCCACTGGCAGCCATCAGTTTTACCTTCCCGGTGAGCTTTACGCTGATCAGCTTGACCATCGGCCTGGGGATCGGCACTTCTGCCGTTATTGGCCATGCGCTTGGCCGCCAGGACGCGGAGTCGGCATTACGCCAGGGTAACGCAGCGCTTTGGCTGGGGGTCTTGTTGGTGGCACTGCTGGCGTTATTTGGCTGGCACTTTCACGATGCCATCTTTGCCTTGCTGGGCGCCAATGACAGCCAACAGCAGCGCATTGCCAGTTATATGCACACCTGGTTTTTGGGCAGCCCGCTGCTGGCGGTACCAATGATTGCCAATGCCGTGATGCGGGCCAATGGTGACACCGTGACACCGAGCCGCTTCATGATGCTGGGCGGGCTTATCAATGCGGTGATGGATCCGCTACTGATTTTCGGGCTTGGGCCTTTTCCGGCCATGGGCCTGAAGGGGGCCGCCGTTGCGACGGTACTGGCCTGGCTGGGAGGCTCGGTGGGGGTGTTGTGGTTGTTGTACCGGCGCCACCTGGCACGTTTGGCCTTACCGGGGCCGGTGATGTTTGCTGATTGGCGGCGGTTGCTGCGCATTGGCTTGCCGGCGGCCGGAGCCAATATCATGACGCCACTGGCTATGGGCGCTTTGACGGCGATGGTGGCGCATTTCGGCCCTGCGGCGGTAGCCGCCTTTGGGGTTGGCAGCCGCTTGGAATCCATGGCTATTTTGGTGGTGCTGGCACTGTCAATGAGCCTGCCCCCGATGATCAGCCAGAATATGGGCGCGGCGCGAATGGACCGGGTTCGCCAGGCGTACCGGTTGGTGGTGCGCTTTGTGCTGGCCTGGCAGGGCGGTCTCTATGTTTTGCTACTGCTGCTGGCGTGGCCGATCAGCATATTGTTTGGGAAAGATCCGGCTGTTGCCAGCCTGATCCGCTTGTTTATCTTTATCGTACCGCTTGGCTACGGGTTGCAGGGGGTGGTTATCCTTACCAATTCCTCGTTTAACGCCCTGCATCAGCCGGGGCGGGCGTTGGGGCTGTCGATACTGCGTTTTTTCGGCTCAAAAGTACCGCTGGCATTTGCCGGTGGCTGGTTATTTGGCCTGCCGGGATTTTTTGTTGGCATGGTCATCGCTAACGCCTTCAGTGCCACTGTTGCTTACCGTTGGTTTACCAGGGAGCCGTCATGAGCAAGCCCTTTACGCTGAAATCGGATTATCAGCCAGCCGGTGACCAACCGGCGGCTATCAGCCAGCTGAACGAGGGCCTGGAAGCCGGACTGGCGCATCAGACGCTGCTGGGCGTGACCGGTTCCGGTAAGACCTTCACCATGGCCAACGTCATTGCCCAGCAGGGGCGGCCAACCTTGCTGCTGGCCCACAATAAAACCCTGGCCGCACAGCTTTATGGTGAGATGAAAGAGTTTTTTCCACAAAACGCGGTGGAATATTTTGTCTCCTATTACGACTACTATCAGCCGGAAGCCTATGTCCCGGCGTCAGACACCTTTATTGAAAAAGACGCCTCGATAAACGACCACATCGAACAAATGCGGCTGTCGGCCACCAAGGCTCTGATGGAGCGCCGTGACGTGGTGATAGTGGCCTCGGTTTCGGCCATTTACGGCCTGGGAGATCCGCAGAGTTACCTGTCCATGATGCTGCACATTCGCCAGGGCGACATCATCGATCAGCGTGCAATTTTACGCCGTCTGGCGGAACTGCAGTACAGCCGTAACGAAGCGGCCTTTAGCCGTGGCACCTACCGGGTACGGGGGGAGGTGATTGATATTCACCCGGCCGAAAGCGACGAGGAAGCTATTCGTATTGAACTGTTTGATGATGAAGTGGAACGCATCAGCACCTTTGATCCGCTCACCGGCCAGGTACTGCGGTCCGGTCTTGGGCGGGTTACGATATACCCGAAAACCCACTATGTGACGCCGCGGGAAAAGGTGCTTGAAGCGGTCGAAAACATCAAACAGGAGCTGCAACAGCGGCGGGCCGAGCTGCGCAGTGCCAATAAGTTGGTGGAAGAGCAGCGGCTGGCCCAGCGTACCCAGTTTGATATTGAGATGATGGTTGAGCTGGGCTATTGCTCCGGAATCGAGAATTACTCACGTTACCTGTCGGGCCGTAACCCCGGTGAGCCGCCGCCGACGCTGATTGATTATCTGCCGGCTGACGGTTTGCTGATCATCGATGAATCCCACGTCACGGTGCCGCAGATCGGCGCCATGTTCAAAGGTGACCGCTCCCGCAAGGAAACCCTGGTGGAGTATGGCTTCCGGTTGCCGTCAGCGCTGGATAACCGGCCATTGAAGTTTGACGAGTTTGAGGCCATTACGCCACAGACCATCTACGTCTCAGCAACGCCGGGCAACTATGAGTTGGAGCGCTCCAGTGGCGATGTGGTGGAACAGGTGGTGCGGCCTACCGGTTTGCTCGACCCGCTGGTGGAAGTGCGGCCGGTTGCGACTCAGGTTGACGATGTGCTGTCGGAAATTGGTGAGCGGGTGGCGCTGGACGAACGGGTTCTGATCACCACACTGACCAAAAAGATGGCTGAGGATCTGACTGAATACCTCAATGAGCATGGGGTTCGGGTGCGTTATCTGCACTCGGATGTGGATACCGTTGAGCGGGTGGAAATTATCCGCGATCTGCGACTGGGCAAGTTTGATGTGCTGGTGGGCATTAACCTGCTGCGTGAGGGCCTGGATATGCCGGAGGTTTCACTGGTGGCTATTCTTGATGCCGATAAAGAAGGCTTTCTGCGCTCTGATCGTTCGCTCATTCAGACCATGGGCAGGGCCGCCCGGAACGTGCGTGGCAAGGCCATTTTGTATGCTGACCGCATTACCGGCTCGATGCGCCGGGCCATGGATGAAACTGCCCGGCGCCGGGCCAAGCAGGAAGCCTTCAATGCCGAGCATGGCATTGTGCCGACGGCACTGAACAAGAAAGTCGGGGATATTCTGCAGCTGGGTAAAGTGGTGGCGAACACCGGCAAAGGCAAAGGGCGCATTAAAGGTAGCGCCGCGCCGACAGACGCCAAAACACTGGCCGCGCAGATCAGTGAACTGGAAAAAACCATGTACCGCCATGCCCAGAACCTGGAGTTTGAGCAGGCGGCGCAGCTGCGGGATCAGCTGGCGGCGCTCAACGAACAGCTTAAAACCCTGTAAAACCCCGCCGAGGCGGGGTTTTAATCAGGTAAGGTGCTGGCGTAGTAATAAGCTGCCAACATGATCAGGGTGATCAGGATCAGCAACAAGGCCTGCCACCAACGCTTCATGCAACCTCCTAATCCGCGTTTTTCCCCACTCTACCCAGTTGTATCGGCCATGTTAATGATTTTTTGACAGGCCGTGTTTTTCCAGTCGATATAACAAGGCCTTATAACCCAAGTTGAGATAACGGGCGGTTTGCCGGCGGTTTCCCCCGTTGAGCGCCAGAGCTTTATCCAAGCAGTGGCGCTCAAAGCTATCCCAGTCCAGGCCGCCGGGAGGCAAGGTCAGCTCAAAATCTGCCTGCTGCGGCGTACTCAACGTTGCTCCGGGCATGTCTTCTCCCAGTAATACCAGCCGCTCAAGACGGTTGGCCAGCTCCCTGACATTGCCCGGCCAGTGGTGATCGAGAAAACGCTTGAGCAAGGCGCTATCCAGAGGCGGTGCCGGCAGTTGGTGGCGGCGGCTGTATTGATCAAGAAAATGCCGGCAAAGGGCTGGAATGTCGTCTTTACGCTCACGCAGCGGTGGCAGCGTCAGTGGTACCACATTCAGCCGGTAGTAGAGATCTTCACGAAAGCGACCCGCGGCCACTTCACTTTTCAGCTCACGGTTGGTTGCGGCAATGATGCGAACATCCACCGGCCGTTCCTGGTGTTCGCCAAGCCGGGTCACCCGGCCTTCTTGTAAGACGCGCAGCAGTTTACTTTGCAGTGGCAGTGGTAACTCGCCGATCTCGTCAAGGAACAAGGTGCCGCCACTGGCCGCTTCGAATTTACCGGCCTTGGCCTGGTTGGCGCCGGTAAAAGCGCCTTTGTCGGCGCCAAACAGCTCACTTTCGGCCAGGGCTTCCGGAATAGCGCCGCAGTTAACGGCAATAAAGGCCTTGTTGCTGCGCCGCGACAAGCGGTGCAGAGCGCGGGCGGCCAGCTCTTTGCCGGTACCGGATTCCCCTTCGATAAGCACTGTGGCGTCGGTATCGCTGACTCTGGCCAAGCGGCTGTGCAATTGCCGCATGGCCGGTGAGTTGCCGATAATGTCGGTCAGCTTATGCTGGTCAGTCAGGGCTTCATTAAGGCGGCGGTTATCCTGTTTTAGTTGCTGAGCGCGGCTGACTTTACTTAGGGTCAGTTGTAATTCCTGCCGGGAAAAGGGCTTGGACAGGTAGTCATCTGCGCCCAGGCGCATGGCTTCCACCGCATGGCTGATGGTGCCGTAGGCGGTCATCATCACAAAGGCTGGCGGGTTACTGAGCCGCTGGCATTGGCGGAGCAGGCTGAGGCCGTCACCATCGCCGAGTTTCCAGTCAGATAGCACCAGGTCAACTTGTGTTAGTAGCGGCTCTGCCTGTGCGACGCTGGCGGCGCTGATGAGCTGATACTCCCCCAGCAGGGCACTAAGTAGTTGCCGTTGTTCAGCATCATCTTCAACCAGCAACAGGCGCATCAGGCTTTTCTCCAGGTAAAAATAAAACCGCTTCGGCGCCTCCATCAGGGTGGTTAGCCAAGCTCAGGCTGCCACCGTAACGTAGCCGAGCCAGGCGTTCAGCAATATACAAACCCATGCCGGCGCCATCGGCTTTATGGGTGGCGTGTGGGGTGAACAGCCGCGCTTTGATAGCATCACTGAGCCCCGGCCCCTGATCATGCACACGAATGGTGGTGCCGTTGTCGTCCTGACTGACGGTTAACTCTGCCCTTTGCCCGGGCGCCGCTTCCAGAGCATTACTCATGATGGCATGCAGCATGGCCCGCAGCTCGGCTTCGTCAGCCAGCATGGTGCAGTGTGGGGGCAGTGTCAGCTGCCATTGGCCACCAATGCTGAGCCTGATATCGGCCAGCAGTTCACTGAGCACCAGCGCCTGCTGGCGGTTGACTCCCTGTGCTGACAGCGTCAGTAACGCCTTGATGGTGTTGTCCATCTGCTGCAGTTTTTGGCGAATGCCCTGGCGCTGGGCCTCGTCGCAGGGGCCTTCCAAGGTCAGGCCAATGGTATGTAAGGGGTTACGTAAGCTGTGCGCCAGGCCCCGGGCTACATCACCCAGCTCAGCCAATTGCGCCTGAGCCTGCATGCGCTGCTCTTGTTCGCGCAGTTGCCCCAGCTCGCGACTCATCTGGTTAAAGCTGTTAATGGCGCTTTTCACTTCGCCCATGCCGCGTGGCGTAATATGTACTCCCAAGTGGCCGGAGGCCACCTGATGCAGCCCCTGGCTAAGCTGCTCTAGTGGCCGTGATAACGCTCGGGCCAGCAGGTAAATGGCCAGCAGTGCCAGCAAGCAGGTAATGGCCAGGCTGGCCCATAGCTTGGTGTTAGCGGCACGCACCACATGCACGGCGGGCATCGCCGGGGTATCACGGCGCTGTTCAATGGCGGCGATGGCCGAGCGTTCGGCCTGGCGGGCCAGTTCGGCGGCTTGGCGTTGCTGCTCGGCTTTGGCCCGTTGTGTCAGCACCCGGACTTCGGCACGCAGCCGTGCGGTTTCGTGGGGCGCCAGGCCGGCCAGGTCGTTTGGAATGGTGATAGCTGGTAAGGGCGGCGCCGGCTCTTGAAGTTGATTGAATTCTTGCAGTGCGTGGCTGACCGCATGACGACTGACACTGACCACTTCGAGGTTGATGTCATCTTTGAGGCTATGCAGTAGCCATAGCTGCGCGGCTGCCAGCAGTAAAAAAAGTGGCCCGAAAACGGCCAGCAAGGTGTATTTAACGGCCATATGCCCTCCTGTGTTATGAGGCTAACAGAGGCTGTCGCCAGCGGCGACCAGCCCAAGGGCCACAGTGGCTGTGCCGATTTGCGGGCAAGATCCCCAAATGGGGACATTTTTTTTCAACCGATTTATGAAAAGCAAATAAAAACAAATGATTACGTTTTGGCATGAGACTTCCATCCTTGCTGGCGACACCCATTAAGGAGGAAGACCATGAAACCATTAACGCTGCTGGCAGTACTGCTGCCGGCCACTTTGCAACTGTCTTGTGCTGCCCATGCCGGTGATACTCCAGCCCCGGCGGCGCCAGCGCCAGCAGAGCAAAAAATCCGTTATCACCTGGTGATTGACAGTGACGACCAGCACCTTGATGTGTCTGCTCACTCAAAAGCCGCGCTGCACAAAGCGTTGGTCAAACAGCTCGGTAGTGAAGAACAAGCCCAAAAAATTGAAAAGCAAATGGCCGAGGCCGACAAAGCCAGAGCCAATGCTGAGCGCCAGCGTCAGCGGGTTGAAGTGATCCGCATCCAGGCGCAGCAGCAGGCCCGGGAGGCTATTGAACAAGCCAATGCCGAGTTGCGCCGGGTGGCGATCACCTTACATGAACATGACACTCATCTGGCGCCGCGGCCACCGTTGCCGCCGGGCGCATCGGATGCTGAGGTGATCATCGACCTTATTCGCCACAGTAAGCTTAGCGATAAGGACAAAGCGGCTATCAGTCAGGCCTTGGGCAAAGCCCACTAAGAAAAAGCCCCGCTTAAGCGGGGCTTTTTGCTGTTAGTGCTGCTGGTAAATTTTATCGAGAATAGCTGCCAGCCGCTCGGCCGCTTTTTCCATGCGTACCTTGGCGATAGGCCCGAAGTGGTCCACATATCCCTGGCCCATATCGTGGTGCTGGCCGTAGTAGCGATAAACCTGGCGGGTTATCTGATAAGACTCATTACCCCACTGCAACGGTGTACCGCCTTGCATGCTGGGCGAGGCCAGCTTGGCGAGCTGATCGCCAAAGTGCAGCCAGTCATCACCACCCATGTGGTCGAGCATGCCGTAATCCCAGATACCGTGCAGGTTCATTTCCTTGCCAAAGAACATGCCTTTGGTTTTGTTGCCACCCCAGTCATCGGCATAGCTGACATGCAGCGGCTGGTGAATATCACCGACAAAATGTGACAGGAAGAACAGCGCCTGCCAGTCATTGGGATTTTGGGTCAGCACGGCGCGGTAGTGCTTGATGGCCGACAGCACGCAGCCTTTGGGGCCGCAATCGCTGGCTTTGAGCACTTTGGCGCTGCGCGGCAGGTTGATGTAATGCAGGTGCTTTGACCAATCCCACTGGTGGTCTTTTTTGATGTCGTCAGCCCAGGTGCAGCTTTCGGCAAAAGAGTGGTAACCCCCTTGCTTTTTGACAATGGCGTCAAGGCGCTGCTGAGTATGGGTAGAGCTAAGATCGTAAGCCGCCTCACAAATGGCCTTGTGGCCATTAAAGCCCCAGGCAAAGGCCTGCGAGGTAACCAGTAAAGAAAGAAGCCAGAAAAGGTGACGCATGGTGAACTACTCCGGTTTTTTCGCCATTGTACCGGTTTTTACCCCAGCTGCCGCAAGGCGCTTTGTCGCACAGTACTGGGAGCTGGTGGCCGGGCCAGTATTGCATACGTTTGCAAGTACTGGCGAAGCCGCCATTGAGCTGTGATGCTTAGCCTGACCTTTGCGTTAACACAAATGGAAACCTTTATGCGATACGCCGTGATTGCCGCCAGTCTGCTGGCGCTGGCAGGTTGTGCTCAGCAACAGAGCAGCAGCAACCCTTACCAGCCTGTGCCCTATGTGCAGATAAAACACCCCGAGTGGTCTAAAAACGCCACCATCTATGAATTAAACACCCGCCAGTTTACAGCTGAGGGCACCTTCAAGGCGGCGCAGCAGCAACTGCCGCGGCTAAAAAAACTGGGCGTTGATATTGTCTGGCTGATGCCCATCAACCCCATTGGTGTTAAGCATCGCAAAGGCGAGCTGGGCAGCCCCTATTCGGTGAAAGACTATTACGGCGTGAACCCGGAATTTGGCACCCTGGCCGACCTCAAAGCGTTCGTGGCTGAGGCCCATAAGTTGGGGATGCACGTGATCCTCGATTGGGTAGCCAACCACAGCGCCTGGGACAACAAGCTGGCTACCGAACATCCGGATTGGTACGCCAAAGACTACAAAGGTGATTTTCACCCCACGCCCTGGTTTGACTGGAGCGACATCATTGACCTCAACTATGACAAGCCGGGCCTGCGTAAATACATGACCGACGCCATGAAATACTGGGTCAAGGAAGCTGATGTTGATGGTTTCCGCTGCGATGTGGCCGGTTATGTGCCGGTGGATTTCTGGAACGAAGTGCGCCGCGAACTTGATAAAATCAAGCCGGTGTTCATGCTGGCCGAGTGGGAGTCTCGTGACTTGCACGCCCACGCTTTCGATATGACCTACGCCTGGAGCTGGTACGACGCCATGCACCGGGTGGCGACCGGCAAAGCCAATGTCGGTGCGCTGGCAGGCTATTACTCACAAAACGAAAGTGCCTGGCCGAAAAATGCCATGCGCATGACCTTTGTCTCCAACCATGACAAAAACAGCTGGGAAGGCACGCAGTTTGAAGCCTTTGGCGATGCCCTGAAACCGGCCATTGTCTTGTCTGTGGTAGGAGAAGGCCTGCCGTTGATTTACAACGGCCAGGAAGCCGGTAACACCAAGCGGCTGGCGTTTTTCAAACGCGACCCCATTCACTGGCAGCCCAGCCCCATCGGCACCCTTTACCAGCAGCTGTTTAAGCTCAAGCACGAAAACCCGGCGCTGTGGAATGCCCATTGGGGCGCCACCATGATCAAGGTGCCGAATAATCATGAAAGTCAGGTGTTGAGCTTCGTACGGCAAAAAGATCACGACAAGGTTTTTGCGGTGATGAATTTTTCGGCCCAGCCGAAAACCGTATACTTTGCTGAAAGCCTCTATCAAGGCCAATACCACGAGTATTTCAGTGGCCAAGCGGTGTCGTTCAAGGGGAACGATAGCCTGACACTTCCGGCCTGGAGTTACCGGGTTTATATTGGCGACAAGTAATAAAAAAGGCCGCAACAGCGGCCTTTTTTATTCACCTCGGTACAAGCACCCGGCGGTACAGGTTTCCCTGACCCACACCGCAGAGAGCAGCGGCAACTGGGGCTTCACTTTGTCCCAAAGCCATTTGGCCAGTACCTCAGAGGTGGGGTTTTCGAGGCCGGCGATGTCATTGAGGTAGCAGTGGTCGAGCTGGTCAATCAGCGGCTTAACCACCTTTTTGATATCACCAAAATCCATTACCCAGCCGGTGTGCGGATCAACCGGACCGGTCACTTCAATACGCACCCCAAAGGTATGGCCATGGAGATTGGCGCACTTGTGCCCGGCCGGTACGTTGGGCAGGCGATGGGCGGAGTCAAAAGAAAACTCTTTATACAGGGTGGTATTCATAGGATCTCACGGCTCAGATAGGGCAGGGGGTCATCCAGACCATATTCACGGAAGGCTTCCAGCCGTTCCTGGCAGGCGCCGCAGCGGCCACAGGCGGCGTCACCACCTTCGTAGCAGGTCCAGGTCTGGCTGTAGTCCAGCCCCAGTTTCAGGCCTACCCCGAGAATATCGCCTTTGCTGGCGTGCAAAAACGGCGTTTCAATGGTCACCGGCTCGTAGTTGGCAATACCGGCCACGTTATTCATGGCGGCCACAAACTCCGGGCGGCAATCCGGATAAATGGCGTGGTCACCGCCATGGGCGCCGTAATAGACTTTTCCGGCCCCGATGCTGACGGCTTTACCGATGGCCAGCGACAACAAAATCATGTTGCGGTTGGGCACCACGGTTTGTTTCATGGAGGCTTCGGCGTAATGACCATGGGGCATATCTGCATCCGAGGTCAGCGCGGAGTTGGATATCAGCCCCTGAATGGCGCTGATATCCACCACGTCGTGGGCAATGCCCAGGGCCGTGGTCACGCGGCGGGCGACGTCCAGTTCTTTGACGTGGCGCTGGCCATAGTTGAACGACAGCGCATGCACTGTCATGCCATCGGCCAGGGCCTGATGCAGCACGGTATACGAATCCATGCCACCGGAATAAATTACGACTGCGTTGGTCATTGCACTCACCTCATTGGGGCGAGCATTTTATGGTAGCATCCACCGGCTCTCAACCTTGGTACGGCAAAGATGCGTTATCCGGTCAATGAAATTTTCGAAACGCTGCAGGGGGAAGGCCGTTTTAGCGGTCTGCCGGCGATTTTTGTGCGCTTGCAAGGCTGCCCGGTCGGCTGCCCCTGGTGTGATACCAAGCATACCTGGGAGCAGCGCGCCGAAGACCAAGCGCCACTGGGTGATATTCTGGTCAAAAACGCCGACTCCTCACACTGGGCCTATGCTACCGCAGAGGCCATTTTGGCGGCTTTTAGTGAACGGGGTTTTCGCGCCAAACTGGTGGTGCTGACTGGCGGTGAACCCTGTATGTATGACCTGCGGCCGCTGTGCGAGCTATTGCACCAGCACGGTTACCAGACCCAGGTTGAGACCTCCGGCACGTTTCCTGTTAAGGTTCCAAGTGATACTGTTGTAACCCTTTCGCCAAAAGTTGATATGAAAGGCGGTTATGCGGTGCTGGATGAAGCTTTGGCCCGGGCCGACGACATCAAGCACCCGGTGGCCCGCGAGCGGGATATTGCCGCCCTGGACGCCCTGTTGGCGCGCTGTGGTGATAAGCCCGTGTATCTGCAACCGGTCAGCCAGGGCAAACGCGCCACCGAACTGTGTATCAACACCTGTATTGCACGCAATTGGCGCTTGTCGGTTCAGTTGCACAAGTACCTTGGCATAGAATAAGCCGCATCATTACTGCGTCAGGGAGCGCCTATGATCAACGCCTACGTCCGTAACGGTGACACACTGGATGTGTTTGAACTGTCCACCGACCAGCGCCTGCCCGCCAACACTCTGTGGCTGGATGTGTTCAAACCCACTGATGACGAACGCCAGTGGATGTCCACTTACTTTCAAGAAGAAGTGCCGGAAGAAGACGACATCAATGAAATTGAGGCGTCAGCGCGGTTTTATTCGGATAAGGACGGCCTGCACATTACCTCGCTGTTCCCTCACCGGGTAGGCAAGGAAGTGCGTAGTGTCAACGTTTCCTTCACGCTGCGCGACAAACTGCTGATCACCCTGCGCGAGGAAGATATTGGCCTGTTGCGGCTGTTCCGGGCTTATCTGCGGCAGGGCAAAATGGAAGGGGTGGATCCGGTTTCGCTGTTGGTGGAAATGCTGATCTTGAAGGTGGAATATCTCTCTGACCTCCTCGAAGACGTCTACACCGTGCTCGACAGGGCCGGCCAGGAGGTCTTCGAAGCGGAAGAGCTGGATGACATTCTCAAGCTCATCACCATGCAGGAAGATGCCAACGGTAAAATTCGCCTCAGTCTGCTCGATACCCAGCGTTCACTGCGCTTTTTGACCCGCAACCAGCGTGGCCGTTTGGATGAAGAAAGCCGCAAAGAAATCAAGGATATGCTGGCTGACGTAGAGTCATTGCTGCCCCATACCCAGTTCTTGTTCGACAAAATCAACTTCCTGCTGGATGCCGCCATGGGCTTTACCAGTTTGCAGCAGAACAAGATCATCAAAATCTTCTCGGTTGCGGCGGTGGTGTTCCTGCCACCGACGCTGATTGCCTCGTCATACGGTATGAACTTTGATTTCATGCCGGAGCTGCACTGGCACTATGGCTATCCACTGGCCATTGCCCTGATGTTTGCTTCTGCCATTGGCACCTACTTTTTCTTCAAACGTAAAGGCTGGCTGTAACGGTTTTTTTTCGGCACAGTGGCTATCTCCCTAACGAACGGATGTAGCCATGCTGCCTGCAACCTCCCGGCTGACTTTTAGCCCTGTCACTGCCGCTGACAGGGCTTTTTACTATGCCCTTGAGCGCCACCCACAGGTGATGCGCTATGTGGCTGAAAACCGTACTGATGACACTATCGAAGCCATGTTTAGTGAAGCTTGCCAGCCCTGGCAGCGCGATCGCGATGGCTGGCTGTGCCTGCTCATGCGGCTGCGTAGCACGGGTGAACCGGTGGGGATCTACGGTTTGCAGCATTGTCTGGCACATCGCCGTGGTGAACTGGGCTTTTTGCTGATGCCCCATTTCTGGGGGCAGGGGCTGGCCAGCGAGGCGACAGCGGCGATGATCGCCTATGCCTTTGATGAGCTGGCCTTGCATAAACTCACTGCGGTGGTGGCTGCGGTGCACACTGGCTCGTTGCGGGTGTTGGAAAAACAGGGGTTTGAACGTGAAGGCCTGCTGCGCGAACAAGCCTGGCTTGATGGCGCCTGGCAAGATGATGTGCTGCTGGGGCTATTGGCGAGCAACAGAAAAAAGCCCGCTTTGCTAAGCGGGCTGGGGTAGTGGTTACTGACTGAGTTCCTGATCGCTGAAAGTGTCAGCAAACAGTGGTGAGCTCAGGTAGCGCTCGGCAGAAGACGGCAGGATCACGACAATGTTCTTGCCTTCATAGGCCGGATCTTCGGCCAGGCGTTTGGCGGCCACCACCGCCGCGCCGGAGGAAATACCGGCCAAAATACCTTCTTCTTTCATCAGCCGGTGAGCCATGGCCATGGCGTCGTCGTTGCTGACTTGTTCGACTCGGTCGACCATTTCCAGATCCAGGTTGCCGGGGATAAAACCGGCCCCAATGCCCTGAATTTTATGGGGGCCGGGTTTGATTTCCTGGCCGGCCAGGTGCTGGCTGATGACCGGTGAGTCGGTTGGTTCTACGGCCACCGATTCCACGGCTTTGCCACGGGTCAGTTTCAAATAGCGGGATACGCCGGTAATGGTGCCACCGGTGCCGACGCCGGCCACGAATACATCAATGTTGCCGTCAGTGGCGTCCCAGATCTCCGGGCCAGTGGTTTTTTCGTGAATCGCCGGGTTGGCCGGGTTGGAAAACTGCTGCAACAGTACGTACTTATCCGGTGCCCCTTGCTTGATTTCCTCCGCCTTATCGATGGCGCCTTTCATGCCTTTGGCCGCTTCAGTCAGCACCAGTTTGGCGCCCAGCGCTTTGAGCAGCTTACGCCGCTCCAGGCTCATGGACTCGGGCATGGTCAGCGTCAGGGGAATGCCCCGGGCGGCGGCGACAAAGGCCAGGGCAATACCGGTATTACCGGAGGTTGGTTCGATCAGCTCTTTACCGTCGCCAAGCAGGCCTTTTTGCTCGGCATCCCAGATCATGTTGGCACCAATACGGCACTTCACGGAGAAGCTGGGGTTGCGGGCTTCGATTTTGGCATAGACGTTACCGCCGCTGACACGGTTCAGTTTCACCAGTGGTGTGTGGCCAATGGTTTGGGAATTGTCGGAAAAAATTGTGCTCATAACACCCTCAGGCTGCCTTGTTGCTTGACGACAAGGTAACCAGCAGGCAAAAGTCTGTTAAGGATTTTCTGGTTATATGGTTATAAGCACCATGTCTGAACACCCGCACGACCCAGAGCACCAGTCGGCCTTGGAGGCCTGGCGCGAAGGCAAGGAAACCCGCGCTATTGTGACGCCCTTTGCCTTTAACGTTGACGAAACCCTGCTGGGAACGCCACTAGCCAAGCCTTTTCGCCGAGGAGTGGCCATGGCCATTGACCTGATCTTGGTGTCCCTGCTGACCGCCGTACCCAGCTCTGCGGTGGCGCTGGTGGCAGCTATCGCCGGCTGGGTCATCGCCGGCCGGCACGATCAGGTTGTCCACGGCTGGGCCAGGCGCTGGTTGCGGCTTGTGGTGGTGGTGGTCATTTTTGTGTCGGTGGCAGGCATCGGGGAATGGGCCGGTCAGCAGTTTAGCGATGGTCCCCCGAAAAAAGCGGTGAAGGCCACCGATGTTGTGGCATTGGGCGCGGTTACGGTGGCCCTTAATCGCTGTCAGGACAAAGCCTGTGTCGCGCGGCTGACGCCAGAGCTGGCAACGGTGCTGAATGACCGTTTTGCCGACCGGCCAGAAAGCCGCCGGGAAATGGCCCGGGAGCTGTTTCGGAACATGGATTTTTTGTCTGATGCCGACAAGCAGGCATTTCGCCAGCAACTGCTGGCCACGCCAAAAGATGACAAACCGCTGAGCTGCCCGGTACAGCTGGCCCGCTGTGATGCCCAGCTGGCCAAGGCCCGTAAACTACCTAAAGAGTCGACCACGTCACTGCTGGATTGGGGTAAAAGCCTGATCAACGACCTGGGGCTGGGGCTCAGCTGGGCGGCTTTGTATTTCACCTTGTTCACTGCCCTGTGGCGAGGCCGTACTCCCGGTAAGCGTTTACTGAAATTGCGCGTGGTACGGCTTAACGGTGACGCCATTACCCTGGCTGACGCCTTTGGTCGCTATGGTGGCTATGGCGCCGGCCTGGCCACCGGCTTACTGGGTTTTTTACAGGTCTACTGGGACAACAACCGCCAGTGTATTCAGGACAAGATCGGGGAAACCGTGGTTATTCAGGACCGACCAGTTGTTCGCTATAATGGCGAGCAACCTGACAGCGCCAGACAACAAGAGGATAAGGCGTGAACAATATCGTGATCAGCGGCTCCGGCCTCTACACTCCGCCGGATGCCATCAGTAATGACGAACTGGTTGCGGCCTTTAACCAGTACGTTGATAACTATAACGACGAAAACAAAGCCGCCATTGACGCCGGCCAGTTACAGCCACTGGCCCATTCCAGCAGTGAGTTCATCGTTAAGGCCTCGGGTATCAAAAGCCGTTATGTACTTAACAAAAGCGGCATACTGGACCCGGAAGTGATGACGCCGCGCATCGCTGAACGCAGCAACGACAAGCCATCGGTGATGGTGGAAATGGCCATGCATGCCGCCGACCAGGCACTGCGGGCTGCGGGCCGCGACCCGCAAGACGTTGATCTGGTGATCTGCGCCGCTTCCAACATGCAGCGGCCCTATCCGGCCATGGCGGTGGAATTGCAGCATTTTATTGGTGCCAGTGGCTTTGCCTTTGATATGAATGTGGCATGCTCGTCGGCGACTTTTGCCATTGCCAGTGCTGCTGCACTGCTCGCCTCCGGCCAGGCCAAAACGGCCTTGCTGGTTAACCCGGAAATTTGCTCCGGGCACCTGAACTTTCGTGACCGCGACAGCCATTTCATTTTCGGTGATGCCTGTACCGCCCTGGTGCTGGAACGGGCTGAAACGGCCTGCGCCGTTGAACAGTGGCAAATCTGTGGTGAGAAGCTGGTGACGCAGTTTTCCAACAATATTCGTAATAACTTCGGGTTTCTTAACCGCGCTGCGCCGCAGCAGCAGTTTGATGTCGACAAACTGTTTGTGCAGGAAGGGCGGAAAGTCTTCAAGGAAGTGGTACCGCTGGTCAGTGAGCTGATCAGTGCCGAATTGGAACGTCAGGGCCTGCAAGCTGATCGGCTGTGGTTACACCAGGCCAACATCAACATGAACCAGTTCATTGCCCGCAAGGTACTGGGGCGAGATGCGACGCCAGAAGAAGCGCCGGTGATCCTTGATGAATATGCCAATACCTCCAGTGCCGGTTCCATCATCGCCTTTCACAAACACCGTGCCGGCTTGGCGCCGGGGGCTGTTGGTGTAATTTGCTCCTTCGGGGCGGGCTACTCTGCCGGTTGCATTACGGTAAAAAAGCGTTGAAAAAAGGGCCTTAAGGCCCTTTTTTCTTGTGATAACGCCGTAATACACACTTTGTAAAACAATTAAACGTTTCGGCTGTATATGCTGCTGAGGCGCTACGATATAAAGCCAGTAGAAAAAGTGAATTTGCCAGGACGCTTGCCGTGAAAAGAGCTACCGTCGGTTGTCTTATCCCAACCATTATCATCGTTGCCGTTGTTGTTGTTGCGTGGTTTATCATCCACGCGAAGGCGCCGCCCAAGCGCGTCAGTAATGCCAAGCCGCCGTTATTGATTAATGTGGTTACCGCGAAAAAAGAAGCGGTGCGCTATCAGGTGACATCGCAAGGCACGGTGCAGCCGAAGGTGTCGACCACGCTGGTGGCCGAAGTTGGCGGCCGGGTAGTGTCAGTGTCTGATAAATTCCTTTCCGGCGCTTGGGTGCACAAGGGCGATTTGCTGGCGCAGATTGACCCGGCGGACTATCGCACAGCGTTGGAAAGTGCTCGTGCCGATCTGGCGCAGGCCAAAGCGGCTTATGAGCAGGAAAAGGCACAGAGCGAGGTCGCCAAAAAAGAATGGCGTAGCGTGTCACCGGATAAAGTCACCGCCATTGCCCTGAGAAAGCCGCAACTGGCCAGTGCCAAAGCGAAAGTCGAGTCCATGCAGGCGCGTCTGGAGCAAGCCCAGCGTAACCTGGCCCGCACGGAAATCCGGGCGCCTTACGACGGCTTGGTGCGCAGCCGCGATATTAACCCCGGCCAATATGTTGCTCCTGGCACCAAACTGGGCCGTGTCGATGATACGGCGATGGCAGAAGTGCGGTTGCCGGTTTCAGACCAGCAGCTGGACTGGCTGGGGCTGAACGACAACGATGGCTCTGGCGCCCGGGTCACCCTCAGTCATGATGTGGCAGGCCAGCACTATCAGTGGTCAGCGCGGCTGGTACACGGTGCCGGGGTTTTGGATGACCAGTCCCGTATGAGCTTTATCATTGCCGATGTGCCGGATCCTTATCAGCGCCGCAAAGCCGAAGGCCAATGGCTGAAATTCGGTACTTTTGTCGAGGCGCAGCTGGTTTCGGATGTCAGTCGTGAACTGGTGGTGGTGCCCGTTGAAACCCTGCGTGGTGACGAAGTGGTTGTGGTTGGTAAAGACAACCGCATTCACCACCAGAAAGTCAGTGTCGCCCGTACCGACGAGAAATACGCCTATATCTCTGAAGGGTTACAAGGCGGTGAGCGTATTTCCCAAACCGCTTTGCCTGGTGTGGTCAATGGTACCCAGGTGGCCATAGCGCCACCGCCGGCAGAAAAAGAGCAAAAGGCTAATGCGCAATTGACAGCGGGTGGCCACTAATGGAACAGCAGCAAAAAGGCATTATTGCCTGGTTCACCCGTAATACGGTGGCAGCTAACCTGTTGATGATATTGATCATCGTGGGTGGGGCCATTGCAGCTTTTAGCATCCGCAAGGAAATGTTTCCGCAGCTGGATCTGCCTTACATTTCTATTCAGGTTCCATATCCGGGGGCGGCGCCACAGGAAGTGGAAGAAGGCATTGTCCTAAAGGTTGAAGAGGCCATCGAGAATATCGAGGGCATCAAGCAGGTGACCTCCAATGCCAATGAAGGGTCTGCCGGTATTACTGTAGAAGTGCAGCAGGGCTATGACACCACTCAGGTTCTTAATGAAATCAAGATCCGTGTCGATGCTATCCCTTCCATGCCGGCAGAAGCGGAAAAACCGGTTATTTATGAGGTGCGGCCCACCCGTGAGGTGATTCATCTGCAGCTGTACGGTGATTTAAGTGAGCGCGGCTTTAAAGAGTACGCCAAGGAAATCGCTGATGAAATCAAGGCGTTGCCGGCAGTGACTCGTGCCGATGTACAGGGCGCACGCAACTATGAAGTGGGCATTGAAGTGTCAGAAGCGCAATTGCGCAAATATGGCCTAACGCTGGATGAAGTCGCCAATGCCGTACGCCGTACGTCCGTCGATATGCCCGGCGGGTCTATTAAATCCCCTACCGGCGATGTCATGTTGCGGGTCAAAGGCAAGGCTTATCGTGGCTACCAGTTTGACAAAATTGCCCTGGTCACGCGCCCGGACGGTACCCGGGTATTGCTGGGAGATGTCGCCAAAGTAGTGGATGGCTTTGTTGAGCAGGATGCTTTTTCCCGCTTTGATGGTAAGCGTGGCTTGTCGATTGGCGTTATTGCCGTTGGCCAGCAGGATGACCTGAAAATTGCCGACGCGGTGAAGCAGTATGTGGCAAAAAAGCAGCAGTCTTTGCCGCCTAACGTCAAATTGACCTACTGGGGCGATCGCTCCAAGTTCCTTAAAGACCGCCTGGACATGATGCTTTCCAACATGCTGATGGGAGCGGTGCTGGTACTGCTGGTGCTGAGCCTGTTCCTGCAGTTTCGTTTGGCGTTCTGGGTGATGATGGGTATTCCGGTGTGTTTTCTCGGCACCTTATTGTTCATGCACATGCCGTTTTTGGATATCACCATCAACATGATGAGCTTGTTTGGCTTCATCCTGGTGCTGGGGATAGTCGTTGATGACGCCATTGTTATCGGCGAGAGTATTCACTCGGAAATTGAAGAACGTGGTGAGGGCGAAGAAAGCGTTATTCGCGGTGCCAAACGGGTGGCGTTGCCAGCCACTTTCGGGGTGCTGACGACAGTAGCGGCCTTCCTGCCAATGTTGCTGGTTACCGGCTTTATGGGCGCGGTATTTAAAGCTATAGGCGCTGTGGTGATCCTCAGCCTGATGTTCTCACTGATTGAATCGAAGCTGATTTTGCCGGCGCATTTGCGTCATGTGCGCATCAGTAAGCGGCCTCCTCGCACCGCCCTCGGGCGTTTTAAAGTCGCCTTTAATAATGGTTTTGATAACTTTGTGCGTAATCGCTACCAGCCCTTTGTGGAACGCTGCATTCATTATCGCTATATCACGCTGGCAATCTTTTTGGCGATGATCGTGCTGGTCTTTGCGATGGTCAAAGGTGGCATTGTACGGAGCGTCTTTTTCCCCAATATTCCCTCTGACTTTATTCAAGGTTCGGTGGAGATGGTCAGTGGTACGCCGTCTGATCAAACCAATAAAACCCTGGAAAAAATTCAGGACGCGTTGTGGAAAGTCGATGATCAGGTCAAACAGGAAACCGGCCAGCGAGCGGTGCGGCACAGCTTTGTGTGGAATCAATCCACCACCGCTGGGCGTATCTTTGTTGAACTGACCAGTTCGGAAGATCGCAAACTGGGAGCCTTTGAATTGGCCGCGCGCTGGCGCAAAGCCATCGGCCAGCTACCGGGGGTGAAAACCCTGAAGCTCAACGCTTCAATTAACGGTGGTGCTGGCGGTGGCGCTATTGCCTTTACCCTGCGCGGCAAGAACCTTGAGGAACTGACCAAGGCGACCGATGACCTGAAAAAAGTTATGGCCAGTTATGACGGCGTCTTTGATATCGAGGACAGTCTGTCCTCCGGTAATCTGGAAGTGCGGCTCAAGCTCAAGCCTAACGCTCAGGCCCTGGGGCTGCGGCTGTCTGACTTGGCGCGGCAGGTACGCGAAGGCTTCTATGGCGCTGAAGTGCAGCGCATTCAGCGTGACGATGAAGAAGTCAAGGTTATGGTGCGCTATCCACTGGCGCAGCGTCGTACCCTGGCTAACCTGGAGAACATGCGTATTCGTACGGCCAGCGGCCAGGAAGTACCGTTCTCGGCAGTAGCCGATATCTCTTTGGGCGAAGGCTATTCTCGTATCACCCGTGTTGATGGGGTGCGGGCAGTGACCATCAGTGCTGATGCCGATAAAAACAAAGTGGAACCCGGCAAGGTGGTTAGCGAGATCATGAAAACGGCGCTGCCGAAGATCCTTGCCAAGTACCCAGGGGTTAGCTACCGCATGGCCGGTGAAGTGAAAGATCAGGCTGACAACAACAAACAGCTGGCTCTAGGCGCTTTTGCGGCGATGTTCGTGATTTATGCACTACTGGCCATTCCGCTGAAGTCTTACTTGCAGCCGCTGATCATCATGTCGGTGATCCCCTTCGGTATCATCGGGGCCATTTTGGGGCACTGGATGCTGGGGTTGTCCATTTCAGTACTGTCGCTGTTTGGCATCATTGCCCTGTCCGGGGTGGTGGTGAATGACTCGCTGGTGATGGTGGACTTTGTCAACCAGGCGCGGGCCGAAGGGGTGCCATTGCGTCGGGCAGTTTCAGAGTCCGGGGTGCGGCGTTTCCGCGCTATCATCCTGACCTCCCTGACCACCTTCCTGGGGCTGGTGCCGATTGTCACCGAAACCAGTTTGCAGGCGCAGATCGTGATCCCCATGGCGGTGTCACTGGCCTTCGGTATCCTCTTTGCCACGGTGATCACGCTGATTCTGGTGCCAGCGCTGTACATTGTGCTGGAAGACATCAAAGCGACGATAAGCCGGTATTGGCACTGGTTAACCGGCCGGGATCACAAGCCGTCGGCTGTTCCGCACGATAATCACTGACCCGGTAATAAAAAGCCCGCCACTTGGCGGGCTTGGCCTCTCCTTACCGTATTTGCGCTGCTTCCACTCGCCTTCGCCATAGAGCTTGAGCCCGGTGGCGTCGATAACCAGGTGGGCAACGGGGCCCTTGCTGGGCAGACGGTAGCGGATATCCACTGTCTTGGCGCGCTTGCTGATACAGCTGTAACTGGGCGAAGTCAGCGGCAGGGCCATCAACTGGAACAGGGAGTTGATGAAGCCCTCCAAGGCGCGCAGTGGCAGGCCGAACAGGCCCTTAAGCATCAGCGCGGTTTCGATGGCGGTGTCGCTGTACTCGAAACCACGGCCCCGGCCGCCGTGGTGGTGCTGGCAATGCCAATGGCGGATAGCGGCGTCATCTATCCAGAAGGTCAATGAGCCTCGATTGACCAAGGCCCGGTTGTACTCTGCCCAGTTACTGATGTTGTGCTTGGCCTTGCCCATCTGCGCTTCTCCTCCGATACGTCGGGTGATCGGATCACGGCCAAGCGGAATGGTTCAATGTATTTGGGAAACAACGTCATGAAAAACTAAAAATAGTAAATTTGGAGGTTAAGGGGTCACACACCCAGAAATTAAAAATCTATTAACTTTCAACCATGCCTCAAGGATGTCCTTATTAATATATACATTAACGCCTGGGATATTTAGATCTTCATTCTTTGAGACAAGATTCATTTCAGAAATTTCGTCATAAAACTTTGCCTCCTTGGATTTAGTTTTAAGGACTTTTATTGGTTCCATTAAAGTAGATTCTATTTTACCTTGAGCGTTGGGGTCAATTAAGTAAAGCGCGGACTTTGACTTGAAAAAAGAAACCTTTGAATTAAAAACGTCAATTGCAAACGAATGAAATTTTAAAATCCATAAGAGATGGCTTTTCCAGAAGTCTATATTAAATAATGAAACAGAGTTATCATTAAAATAATCAATGGATTTTAAATATTCTTCATTTCTTCCCATTCTAAATAATGACGCAGGAAAATAGATACCAAAATCCTTATATAATATAGCTTCTAGTAATAACCTCGAAATACGTCCATTGCCGTCGGTATATGGATGAACCTCCACAAATTTAACATGGGCAAAAAAAGCTTTCTCTATATAATCATCAATGGAATTTAAAGAGTTAAAAAAAGAAGCGTATTCTTCAAAAACAACATTGCAAGAAAGGTAACGCCTATTTATTTTCCCATTTGCAGCCTGAGCACTCACATCATGATCTCTAACCACCCCTGAACCTAAAAAACCCTTACGGACTTTAGCATTAATGTCATTTATTTTCTCCATTGAAAAAAAATGACAGGACTTTAATTCATCAAAGCATTCAGAGTAAATTTTCATCTCATCTAACACACCAAACGAAATAGGATCGAAATCAAAACCTAACTGCTTAGTGAGTAAAATACCCTGGATAGAACAAATTCGTCCCTCTCTAAGACAAATCCCCCCAGCCGAATATCTAGCTCCTATAAATTTATAAAATGACTCTAGGTAGGAAGATGAGAGATTACTTAATTCAGAAAATTTTCTATGAAATATTTTTCCATTCATATAAATACTCAGCACAGATAAAAAGGTAGATCAAAATGACCTACCCTATAGGAATTAATTGGCTTTAAGAAGAACGTCGGCAGCAAACCCATACTTGTAGAATGCCGAGCCATTTCCTTTGATAATTTTTTTTCTAAATCGAATATATTTCGACAATATATTTCCATTTACTAATCTGTTGGCTGGGATAGATTTCAAGGATATTTCTATACCTTCAGAAGAAAGAGAGCGTAGCTCGCCTGGCTCGCTAATACCATTTTCATTTTTATCTACCCACACATAAAACTTTCCATAATTACTATCCTTAGAATTTATGTAACCATCATGATTAGCATCCAAGGCTTTTAATCCATCTAAATCTGTTCCACCGACAGAATGGCTATAATCAGCTAAAATCACTTCGTTTGCACTATCCACTACTCCTGATTCATTAGCATCGTATACGAGAATACCATCTTTTCCTGAAACCCAACTTATATGTTCTTTTATTCCATCATCGTTAAAATCGAACCATACAGTGCTATCTTTCAAACTACTAAGGCTAATACCATTACCATCCAAGTCCAAAATTATTGGAGGAATATAACAAGGCACACCAGCAACTCTACATGCCACCTCATGAGCAACGGCGGGATCAGAGTTGGCAGAATTATAAGAAGAGACAGCTTCAGAGGCTATATTTAATGTTTCGTCAATATCTTTGACAAAACTAGGAAAGTCATTTTTAAGTAAGTCTGCCAATCTTCCAACAAAATCACTAGTAATGGTTGAGGAAATTAGGGTGCCAATTATTGCCTCTGGAGCAAAAGCGGTCAAAGCAACTCCCGTTGCCAACCCAGCGATCAACTGAGCGGCATCTCTCCATGCTTCGTAATCTTTCCCTTCATGTAATTCAAGAAGAGCATTAGCAGCCCCTCCAGTATACGAAAGTGAACCAATTATATCCTCTTTAACAATAGCTAAAGATGATAATTTTTCTTTGATTGCTGCCGTTTCGGAAGTAGATAAACCTGATTTTTTAAGAGCAGCCTTAAAAATTTTATCTAATTGATCCAACTTATCTAAAGCCTCCTTAACTTGCTCAGTAGGCAGTTCCTTTTCTCCATTTTCGTATGCTGTTGGACTTTCTTGAACCCCTTGACTTCCATCAGCCTGAACATCTACACTTGATGGTGGTTCAGGTGGGTCCAATGGCCAGCTATCTTCTTCAGTTTTATGATACACTGAATCACATTCCATAGCGGCACATCCACAGTTCGGATCACTTGTGCTACATGCATAAGCATGGTTTATCCCTAGTCCCCATTCTCTAACGGTATTAGATTCCTTTTTTGATAGATGAAAAATACTGGAAGCTTCTATATTATTGTCACCTCCCTGATGTAAGTCGCTGTATACAGTGAAGTTACCAAATATCGCGAAAATGGCCAAAGATACTTTTGATAATGGGTGTTTCATGCAGACTAAATCCTTTTACTAGAAAATCAAAAATACAACTTATATTTTCGAATAGAATCTACACTCCATCGAAATGAAAATGAAATGGGAATTGTAAAAAAATATTTATCGCAACATTTATATCACAAATTGGTGTCTTTTTTATTGGCGTTGTTGATCAAATCAGAGCTTGAAAAGCCAACCCCTAAAGGGTTTGCTGCTCTTAGTTGACCTGGCGAACAGGCATGCCGAGGCCCAGCATTTTGTTCATCACTTTCACGCCAGCCAAAGCTTCTGCCACTTGGCCGTTGTAGTCGCGCAGATTCAGCTTTGGGCTGATGAGCTGCTTGTATCGCGACATGGCCGTTTCCGCTTTTGAGCGTTGGTGATAACCGCTTTCCCTTTTCCACTCGGCCAGTTGCCCGGCTTTCAGCGCAGCAACGGCCTCGTTCCTTGGGTGACCTGGCTCCCAGAAGCCCGCTGTCTTACGAGGCGGGATGCTGGCTTTGGCGCCTTTCCTTTGCAGTAGCCGGTGGCAGGCTTTGCTGTCATAAGCCCCGTCGGCACTGACTTGGTCGATGCGGCGGCGTAGTGGATTGAGCAGACCGGGCAGTACCTCGCTATCACCGACGTTTTCCAGGCTGACTTCGGCGGCGATAGTCTCATGGGTTCGGGTATCTACAGCCAGGTGCAGCTTGCGCCAGACACGCCGCTTTTCCTTGCCGTACTTGCGCTGCTTCCACTCGCCTTCGCCATAGAGCTTGAGCCCGGTGGCGTCGATAACCAGGTGGGCAACGGGGCCCTTGCTGGGCAGACGGTAGCGGATATCCACTGTCTTGGCGCGCTTGCTGATACAGCTGTAACTGGGCGAAGTCAGCGGCAGGGCCATCAACTGGAACAGGGAGTTGATGAAGCCCTCCAAGGCGCGCAGTGGCAGGCCGAACAGGCCCTTAAGCATCAGCGCGGTTTCGATGGCGGTGTCGCTGTACTCGAAACCACGGCCCCGGCCGCCGTGGTGCTGTTGCGAATAGCGGAGTCCACCGTATGATTCATCGTGCTATCGAGCTTCAAGGGCATTGGCTCACTATTGAACAATGCTAGACATATGCTCTGTTGAAAGTAAATGGATGGAGGGATGCCTCCATTCATCATTTTCTCAACAGATGTGGGCGGAACTTATCGACCCACATGGCGGTGGCGCCGCAGACGGCTACCGGCATCACAATCAGGTTGACCAGCGGGATCATCGCCAGCAATGTGGCGGTTATGCCAAAGCTGAAACTGGCACTGCGTTGGTAGCGCAGGGCAATTTTCATGTCGTCGAACGGGATTTTGTGATTATCAAAAGGGTAATCCAGATACTGAATGGCCATCATCCAGGCGGTAAATAAAAACCACAGCAGCGGTGCCAGAGTTTGCCCTACCAAGGGCAGTAAAAATAACAGCAGGAAACCAATGGCCCGAGGCAGGTAGTATTTGAACTTGGCCCATTCGCGGCCAAACAACCGTGGCATGTCTTTGGCCAGATCCAAAAAGCCCATTTCTGGCAAACATTCATTGGTAAGAAGAAGTTCTACCCGCTCGGCCAAAATGCCGTTGAAAGGCGCGGCTATCCAGTTGGCAATAGCGCTGAACAGGAAGGAAAACAGCACCAAAATGGTGACCACCGCCAACGGCCACATCAGGTACTCCAGCCAGTCCAGCCAGGACGGTAAATAATTCAGCGCCTTGGTTACCAGCTCATCAAGCTTGACCATCAGCCAGCTGAATAACGAGGCAAACAGTGTCAGGTTGACAATCAGCGGGATCAGTACAAAACGCTTCAGGCCCTTTTCACGGATCAGCGAAAAGCCGCGCAGCAGGTAGTGGGCGCCAGATGCTGTATTGGCCAAAAAACACCTCCATTGCATTCGATGAGTCAGGCAGTATAAAAAGAAGGGGCGGGCAGGCCCAGCCCAGATTTGTTACATAATCTGTGGTAGATTGCCATCAACGCTGCACAGCAACCCATAACGAGAGCGCCATAACGGAATGCGCCTTAAAAGCATCAAGCTGGCTGGATTTAAATCCTTCGTCGACGCCACTACCGTGCCCTTTCCTCGGGCGATGACGGCGGTGGTTGGCCCTAATGGTTGTGGTAAGTCCAACATTATTGACGCCGTGCGTTGGGTACTGGGTGAGTCCAGTGCCAAAAACCTACGCGGCGACGCCATGACTGACGTCATCTTCAACGGCTCCACAGGCCGTAAACCGGTGTCGCAGGCCAGTGTGGAATTGGTGTTCGATAACAGCGACGGCACCGCCACCGGGCCGGTGGCGCAATATGCCGAAATTGCCGTTAAACGCCTGGTCAGTCGCGACGGCCAATCCCAGTATTTCATGAACGGCAGCCGTTGCCGCCGCCGTGACATTACCGATATTTTTCTCGGTACCGGCCTTGGCCCACGTTCTTACGCGATCATTGAACAAGGCATGATCTCGCGGCTGATTGAATCACGGCCGCAGGAGCTGCGGGTGTTTATTGAAGAAGCGGCCGGTATCTCCAAATACAAGGAACGGCGCCGGGAAACGGAAAACCGTATCCGCCATACCCGTGACAACCTTGAACGCCTTAGCGATGTACGTGAAGAGCTTGGCCTGCAACTGGATAAGCTGCGTCGCCAGGCGGATGCCGCCCGCCGTTACCGGGATTACCGGCAACAGGAGCGGGCCGCCAAAGGGCAGTTGGCGGCGCTACGCTGCCGTCGCTACCTTGACACCATTGCCACTTTGGAAGGGGAGATTCGCCAGTTCGAAACCGAGCTGGAACGCTTCATTGCTCAAAGCCGTGGTGACGAAAAGGCCTTGCTGACACTCAAAGAGCAGCAGCACGATACCAAGGCCAAGGTGGAGCAGGCACAAAGCCGCTATTACCGGCTGGGCTCTGACATTGCCCGAGCAGAACAGAATCTGGTGAATGTCCAGTCCCGTCAGCAACAACTCAATGAACAGCTGGCTCGCTTGCAGCAGCGTGCTGACCAGGCTCGCCAGACCCTGAGCGCTGATCAGCAGCGGCTGAGTGAGGCCGAGCAGGAGCTGGCGCTGCTGGCGCCGGAACTGGAAGAACGCGCCGAGGCCTTGGCCGAAGCCCGGCTGCACCGCGAAGACATCGAACAACAGCAGCAACAGCAGCAGCGTGCCGTTCAGGCTCGTCTGCAGCGCCAGGCGCAGTGGCAAACCCGGCTACAGGTGCTGGCAACCCGCATTGACAACGTGCAGGCCAACATCAGCCGTGATCAGGCGCAACTGGCGACGTTTACTCATGAGCAAGACGATGCGATGGCAGAGGCCAAGGCTGCTGCCACTGAGGCAGCCGAGCAGGCAGCACAAACCAGCGCCGCTGTGGCCGCCGCCAGTGAGGCTTTGCAGCAGGCTGAAGCAGAGCAGCAGCGCCTTGCTGAGCGCCTGGAACAACAGCGTGATATCGCCCATCAGGCGCAGCGGGAGCGAGACAATCTGCAACAACGCATTAGCCAGCTTGATGAGCTGATTGTGGCACAAGGGCAAGGGGACTTACCGCCGGCACTGGCGGCATTGCCGCCGCTGCTGGCCAAGCTCAGTGTTGCTCCCGGTTGGCAACTGGCGGTAGAGCAAGCACTGGGGCGCTGGTTACAAGGCCGGGTCGGTGAACAAGACGCTGAACTGAGCGAGCAGGGCGAGGCGGTAACATTGTTGCGTACCAGCCCCTGGCAGGGCCGGCCAGGCAGTCTCGGCGAAAAAGTGCAAAGCCCGGTGCCACTGCCCTGGCTGGACAACATCCTGTTGGCCACTGACCGTCAGCAGGCGCTGGCTCAACGGGCCAGTCTCACTGCAGAACAGTCGCTTATCTGCGCCGACGGTTTCTGGGTCGGGCCACACTTTTTATCGACAGCACCGCAGGTACTGCAGGGATTAAGCCTGGTCACTGATCGCGAACAATTGCAGGGGCGTCAGGCTGAGCTGAACGCGGCCTGCAACCTTGCCGACGAGCAGCTTGAACAGGCACGCGCCGCCGCTACCGCGGCTCAACAGGCGCTAGTTGCTGCGCGCCAGCAATACCAGCAGTGTCAGCAACAGCACCAGCAGGCCAGCCAGACGCTGGCGGTGTGTCAGAGTAAAGCCGATGAGTTGGCTAGCCATCAGGCACGGGTTGTTGCTAATCGCCAGCAACTGGCCGAGCGCATTGCCGAGCAGCAAGCAGAATGTGAAGCTTTGCTCGAAGAGCAGTTTCTGCTGGAAGAAGAAGCCACCGAACAGGCTGATGACAACAGTAGCGAGCCGGATCTGAGCGGGCAGTTGGAACAGGCCCGCGCCAGTGAAGAACAGCAACGCCAGCATCATCAGCAACTGGCTATTCGCCTGGAAAGTGTGCGCTCTGGCCGTCATGGCCTGGTTGAGTCTTGCCAACGGGCGCAGCAGCAGGCTGATGAAATTAATGACCAGTGCCAGCAGTTGCTGGAAGAGCGCGAACAACTGACCGAGCCCGATGGCAGCCAGCGCCAGCAACTGGAGCTGTGGTTAGCTGAGCATAAGGAAGTGGAAAGCTTACTGACCGAACTGAACCAGCAAATGGCCGAGCTGGACGAACGCATGGTGTTGCTCGAAGAAGGGCAGGCAGCGGCTTTTAGCAAGGTACAAAGCCTGCAGGGCGAGATTGATCGGCGCCGCATGGAAATGGAAGGCCACAAGGTGCGCGTCGACGGTGCCCGTGAGCAGCTGGCGGAGCTGGAGCAAGATCTTGACACCGTACTGGCCAGTCTTACCGAACAGAGCGAAGACGGCCTGGCGAAAGAGCTGGAACGCCTGGCCAGCGCCATCAGTCGGCTCGGTGCCATTAACCTGGCAGCCATCGACGAATTTGAACAGCAGGCCGAGCGTAAGCGTTACCTGGACGAACAGGATGCCGATCTCAACGACGCTCTGGAAACCCTGGAAAATGCCATCCGCAAAATCGACCGGGAGACCCGCGCCAAGTTCAAAGACACCTTTGAACAGGTCAATGGCGATCTGCAACACCTGTTCCCGAAAGTATTCGGTGGTGGCAGTGCCTACCTGGAGCTGACCGGTGATGACCTGCTGGATACCGGTGTCACCATCATGGCGCGGCCACCGGGTAAACGAAATGCCACCATTCACTTGCTCTCCGGTGGTGAAAAGGCGCTGACCGCCTTATCATTGGTGTTTGCTATTTTCCGGCTCAATCCGGCACCCTTTTGTATGCTCGACGAGGTGGATGCGCCGCTGGATGATGCCAATGTGGAACGTTTCTGCCGTTTGGTCAGGGAAATGTCAGACAGCGTCCAGTTTATTTACATCAGTCATAACAAGGTCTCGATGGAAATGGCCGACCAGTTAACCGGGGTCACCATGCACGAACCCGGTGTCTCGCGGATCGTTGCCGTTGATATTGAAGAGGCCGTAGCCCTGGCCGAAGCGGGCTAGAGAACAACCAGACAGGAAGCCAGATGGATATCGTAATACTGATTTTGGGGATCGTGCTGATCGGCGGCATTTTCGTCCATGGCCTGCGTACCATTCGTCGTCAGGGCAAGGGCAAAATGAAAACCCGCAATATCAAGCCGGTGTCCCCGCAAGCCAAACCCCCATCCGGCTTTGATGATGACGGCATTGGTGAAGTACGGGTGGTCGCGAAAAAGCGCCAGGAGCCGAAAATGGAACAGATGGACTTAAACCTGCCTGATGAACCTGCGGCCCCGGCAGCTGCCGCAGACCCTGTTAGCGCAGCACCGTCTGAACCGTTACCGGATGCAGCTGTGGCTGACACGACACCAGCCGCTGAACAAGACGTGGAAAAACCAGCACCAGAGCAAGTATTGGTGCTGCATGTGGTGGCCGGTGAACAGGAACCTATTGATGGCGCAGAATTGCTGCCGTTGTTGTTGTCGCTGGGGCTGAAATTCGGTGACATGGATATTTTCCACCGCCACCTGGAAGCCTCCGGCCGAGGCCCGGTACTGTTCAGCCTGGCCAATATGGTCAACCCCGGTACTTTCGATCTCGATAACATGGAGCAGTTTACCAGCCGTGGCCTGGCGCTCTTTATGACCCTGCCCAACGAAGGCGATGCCATGAAGGCCTTTGCGATGATGCTCAGCGCCGCCCAGAAGCTGGCAGAAGAGTTTGGCTGCCAGGTGCTGGACGGTGACCGTAACTTGGTGACCCAGCAAACGGTGCAGCATTATCAGGGGCAAATTCGCGAATTCAGTCGCCGACAGCTTATCGCCGCCGGCAGTCAGTAATGTTCAGGCCCGGCACCGCCGGGCCTTTTTTCTTGTGCTTACGCTATGAGTGATATCAACCAGCAAGTAGCCGCGTTGCGGCGCCAAATAAACGATCACAACTACCGCTACTACGTCGAAGACAACCCCAGCATTCCTGACGCCGAATATGACCGGCTGATGCGCCAGCTACAGCAGCTGGAAGCCGAGCATCCGGAGCTGGTGGTGGCCAGCTCACCCACCCAACGGGTAGGTGCCAAGCCGGCCAATGGCTTTACACAAGTGCAGCACGAAGTACCGATGCTGTCGCTGGGCAATGCCATGACCGACGACGACTTCCAGGCTTTTGCCGAACGGGTGGAAAAAGCCCTGGGCCATAGCCCGGCCTGGTGCTGTGAACCCAAGCTTGATGGCCTGGCGGTGAGCCTGCTTTATGAGCATGGTGAGCTGGTGCGTGGTGCCACCCGCGGTGACGGCAGCAGTGGTGAAGACATCACCCAGAATGTGCGAACCATTCGCGCCATTCCGCTGACACTGCGCGGTGATGTGCCGGCCCGGCTTGAGGTGCGCGGGGAAGTCTTTATGCCCAAGGCCGGTTTTATCGCCATGAATGACCAGGCGCAGGCCAGCGGTGAAAAAATGTTTGCCAACCCCCGTAATGCCGCCGCCGGTTCGCTGCGGCAGCTGGACCCACAGATCACTGCCCGCCGGCCACTGGCATTTTATGCCTATGGTCTCGGCGTGGTGGACGGTACTGAACTGCCCGACAGCCAGTACCAGCGGCTACAGTGGCTAAAATCCCTGGGCCTGCCGGTGTCGTCAGAGATCCGCTTGGTCACTTCATTGCCTGAAGTGGTGGCCTATCATGGCGACGTACTGGCGCGCCGTGAGCAGCTGGATTTTGATATTGACGGCGCGGTGATCAAGGTCGATGCCGTGGCTGATCAGGAGCAACTGGGCTTTGTGTCGCGGGCACCACGCTGGGCCATTGCCTGGAAGTACCCGGCCCAAGAAGAGCTGACCGTGCTTGAAGAAGTGGAGTTTCAGGTCGGCCGCACCGGCGCCATTACGCCGGTAGCCAAGCTCAAGCCGGTGTTTGTTGGTGGCGTCACAGTGTCCAATGCCACATTGCACAACAGTGACGAAATTGCCCGTTTGGGCGTCAAGGTCGGTGACACGGTGATTATTCGCCGGGCCGGTGATGTCATTCCACAGGTGGTTTCGGTACTGCCGGAACGGCGCCCAGCCGATGCCCGCGAGATTGTTTTTCCTGACAGCTGCCCGGTCTGTGATTCGGCGATTGAACGCCTCGAAGGCGAGGTCGTAGCGCGTTG
Organism: Gallaecimonas aegicerasi; assembly: GCF_045291545.1. GTDB lineage: Bacteria > Pseudomonadota > Gammaproteobacteria > Enterobacterales > Gallaecimonadaceae > Gallaecimonas. The sequence continues at coordinate 1,829,670 of NZ_CP149514.1, read as the reverse complement.
TACCGGGGGCTTGTTTTGTGCGGCCCAACGTAAGCAGGCATTGCGGCATTTTGCGTCCCGTAAAGCGCTGGATATCGAAGGCCTGGGCGACAAGGTTATCGATCAACTGGTGGAACGTGAACTGGTCGAAACGCCGGCTGATCTGTTTCAGTTGACCGCCAGCCAACTGATGCGCCTGGAACGCATGGGGGATAAATCCGCGACTAAGCTGGTGGCGCATATTCGCCAGGCCCGGCAAACCACCCTGGCGCGTTTTCTCTATGCCCTGGGGATCCGTGAAGTCGGCGAGGCCACGGCCGCAATACTGGCCAGCCACTTTGGTGACTTGGCGGCGATCCGCGCTGCTGACATCGAAGCATTGGAAGCTGTCGACGATGTTGGCCCGGTGGTGGCGCAGCATATTCATACCTTTTTTCGCCAGCCCCATAACATCGAGGTGCTAACGGCGTTGCTGGACCCGGAAAAAGGCGCTGTGCACTGGCCGGAGGTGGCCGTTCCGGCCGCAGACAGCCAGGTGCTGGCTGGCCAAACCATGGTGATCACCGGTACCCTGTCGACCCTGTCCCGAGACGAGGCAAAAGCCTACCTGCAACAGCTGGGGGCAAAAGTGGCCGGCTCGGTATCGAAAAATACCGACGTACTGGTGGCCGGTGAAAAAGCGGGCTCGAAGTTGGCAAAAGCAGAGCAACTGGGGGTAACCGTTTGGGACGATGAGGCATTAATGACATTTTTACGAGAGAACGGAGTGATTGCAGATGCATAACTGGCTGGTCCGGCTCTTTACCCTGCTGGTAATGGTGCTGTTGTATACCTATGGCGTGGGTTTAGTGATGTATGTGGTCGGTATCAGTGTGCCGAAATTGCCTTACCTGCACTGGTTGGGCGATCCGGTACAACCCTGGAGCCTGTTGCTGGTGGCAACCGGCATGCAACTGCTGGCCGTGCCTGCCGGTTATGCCATTGCCCGGCTGGAACAGGAAATGCCATTGTGGATGGCGTTCATGATTGCTGTACCGGGGCCGCTGGCACTGTTGCTGCCGGATTGGCAAACCCAGCTGAGCTTTATGGGCTATGTATTGGAACCGGCCTTTGAATTGTTGAGCCTGCCGCTATGGACGTGGCTCTGGTTACGCTGGCGCCGTCGCCGTCAGGGGTTTTCAGCCTAATAAAGAAGCCGCCTCAAGGGCGGCTTTTTTATTAGGCTTGCATGGCGTTGTATTCGTCTTCGAAGAAGAACTTTTCCTCGCCGAAGGCCGGTTGCAACTGGTGCAGCCAGGTTGCCTGTTCGTCGTACTTGGCAAAGAAGGGGCGCTGTACCCAGTCCGGGTTGCGGCCCTGAATGAAACGCAGCACAAATACCTTTTCACCGTTTATCTCACTCACCCCTTGCACTTCAACTTTGCCGGGGCCGGCTGACATACTGGGGCCTCGCACGGTGCGGGCCAACCCGGAGGTACCCTTAATGGCCTCCCGGTAAATTTCCCAGGCGCGCGCCAGCGGTAGTTCAAAGTAGCGTTTGGCGCCGGTATCACGTTCCACAAACATGTAGTAGGGAATAATGCCGAGCTTGACCTGCTGTTGCCACATGGTGCGCCACACGGCCGGATCATCATTGATGTGCTTGAGCAGCGGGGCCTGGGCACGGATGTTGGCGCCGGTCGCCCGTAGCCGGCGAACGGCTTCAGCGAAAATGGGGGTGGACATCTCCTGATGGTGGTTCAGGTGCGCCATGATGGAAACATGTTTGCCGGCTCGTACCAGCCGACTGAACAGATCCAGCAGTTCATCAGCATCGCTATCGGTAACAAAGCGATAAGGCCAGAAGGTCAGGGCCTTGGTGCCGATACGGATGGTCTGCACATGCGCCAGCGTCGGATCGGTAATGAAGGCTTCCAGGTATTCCATCAGCTTTTTGGTGCGCATTACCATCGGGTCGCCACCGGTTACCAGCAGATCGGTGACTTCGGTGTGCTGGCGCAGGTAGCCGTGCAGGCCGTCGGCGTCATTGGAATTAAAACGCATGGCTTTGCCGACAAACTGGGCCCAGCGGAAGCAGAAGGTGCAATAGGAGTGGCAATACTGCCCCTGAGCCGGGAAAAACAGCACAGTCTCATTGTACTTGTGCTGTAGCCCTGGCAGCGGTTCGCCATCTAAGTGCGGCACGTTCATTTGCATCTGACCTGCCGGGTGCGGGTTCAGGTCCTGACGCAACTCGCTGGCCAGCGCCATCACCTGCTCCGGTGTTGGGTCGGTCTTAAGCAGCTGCGCCATGCGCTCATAAGCGCCGGGTGGCAGCATCTCCTTTTGCGGGAAGGTGAGCTGGAACAGGGGATCATTCGGTACCTTTGCCCAGTCAATCAGATCATTGAGCACATATTCGTTGACCCGAAAGGGCAGCACACTGGCGACAACTTTCATTTCAAAGCGAATATCTTCAGGGAGTAGTGACAGTGCCTCAATGTTATTTAGCTGACGCTGTTGGTAAACCTGAAATCGGCGTTTTGCAAGCTGCGCTTTTGATAAAGGGGGCTGGATATGAACCTGCTGATCCATGTCACCTCCACTGGTTGAGTACGAATGAAAATGGCGGGCAAGGATAGCAAAGTTCGCTGCTCTTAACGACGTTTTGCCAAGACTGGTGTGTCAGAACTTACAGTTCAGACCAGCTAAGGGATTGCCGAGTGGATGAAGCTTTTGTTAATTTCACAGTCATATTCCTGTGTGAGATCACGACCTTGCCCGTTTTGCCGCAGTATCGCCAAGCCCAGCCCAGTGATGCCATTGACATCGCTGCCTTGCTGGTTCGTGTATGGCAACAAAATTATCGCCAGTTCTTGCCGGCCGAATTTCTTGAACAACTCACCACCCAAGGGCGGGTCGGGCTGGTGGAAAACCTGCTGCGTCAGCCCCAGAGCCAAACCTGGCTGGCGCACGATCAAGAACAACTGATTGGCTTCGTTAATACCGGCCGTAGCCGCGATCCCGATGTGCCCAGGCGCACCACTGCTGAATTACGGGCGCTGTACCTTGATCCTGATATGACCGGTGGTGGCCTGGGGGGGCAGTTACTGGACAAGGCTCTGCGGGCGCTGCGCCAGCAGGGCTTTGTGTCATTAAATCTGTGGGTGCTGGAAAATAACGAGCAGGGCATCAAATTCTGGCTCAAGCACGGCTTTAAGGCCGATGGTTGTCACCGCCGTGAAGAGCGTGATGGTGTTGAGCTCAAACAGGTACGGTTACACCGGCTGTTAAATAAAGCGATTTGAACGACGGCGCCTGATGGCGCCGTTTTTATTATGAATATCAAAGTATTATGACGCTTGTTATAAAGCGGCTGTTCATTGCTAGAATGGGGGTTCATCGTGGAGAGGCAAACAATGGCCGATAGCCCCGTCATCAATATTCAGAAGCTGACCTACCGTAGCCATGGCCACGGCGAGGATTATTTTGCCCGAGTGGCACCGGTGGCGGCGCAGATTGGTGGCCAGCAGCTGGGGTATCGGGTGGTCAGGTTGCCGCCGGGCAAAAAAGCCTGGCCACGGCATAGCCACCTGAATAATGAAGAAATGTTTTTTGTACTCGAAGGGCGGGGCACCTTGTACTACAGCGAGCAACAGTTCGCGGTAGCTGCCGGGGATTTTATTGCCTGCCCGGCGGGTAAAGAGCATGCCCATCAGCTTGAAAACAGCGGTGACAAAGAGCTGGTCTACCTGGCGGTATCGACCATGCATCAGCCGGACGTCATGCTGTACCCCGATTCTGGCAAATATGGGGTTATTGCCGGTTGTGCCCCTGGGGGAGATAGCCAGCAGCGTAGTTTTGCCATTTTTGGCCGCGAAGATCAGGGAGTGAACTATTGGGACGGGGAATAACCGCACTGCTGCTGGTTGTCAGCAGCTTGCTGAGCTGGTCGGCCAGCGCTGGAGATGATCGCACGCAGGGCCTGCAAGCGGCCATCGCACAGCTGCGTCAGGCCACCCTCAAAGGGGATTATCAAACCCTGGTGGCGATGACGCACCCCAAGGCCATTGCCGCACAAGGGGGCAAGCAGCAGGCACTGGTCAATGCGCAGACGGCATTTCAGGAACTCCAGGCCAGTGGCATGACGCAGACCCGCTTTACAGTGGACAAACCCGGCAAGGTCTATGCGGCGGGCGATGACTGGGTGACGTTTTTAACCACCCACAGCCAGTACCAGAGCCCGAGCCAGCACATTGTTTCGGACGGGTATTTGATTGCGGTACGCGCCCAAAAGGGCACCTCATGGCATTTTATTGATGGCGCCGGCGTTGAATTTGTGCAGCAGATTTACCAGTACTTCCCGAAATTGCCGGCGGGTATTTCCATTCCCAAAAAGCACAGTAAAATTCGCCTCATCACTCCCTGGACTCCGAAACAAGCAGCGCGATGAAAGTAACGCAATGGCAAGGCCTGTGGCAGCAACAGCAAATTGAAGTACAGATCTTACCGCGCCTGATGCTGAGTGAAGTGCGCTTACTGGTGGACGGTGAAGAACGGGATCGCTCGGTGTTGTTCCGTACCTTTAAGGCGCATCAGTTGCGGGCGCTGGCTCGGCCGGAAAGCCATCAGGGGCTGATTGACGTGCAAACGGACGGCAACGCGCTTTATGTTGCGGTTGATGGGGTGGCCCTGACCGGCCAGGCCATGACACTGCAAACCCCATCTGCAGTGGCGAACGGCCTGTTTTGTGCGCTCGGCTTTTTTGTGTTTACTAGCCTGTTTATGTTGCTGTTCAATGTCGTGGCGCAGGGCTGGCCATTACGGCAACTGCCCTCAATGACGCCACCTCTGGTGCTGGCAGCGGTGATGGGGCTGTATTACTTCATCGACACCAAAAAACGCCAGCGTTTTCGCGACACTCTGGCAGGTCAGTAGGTATACTGGCGCTTTCGCACCACGGCCATCCTTGATGACTGACACAGTAGTCCCGGACCATAAAACCCGTACCTCCTTTGTGCTTGATAGCCTGCGTGAGCTGATCCTCAGTGGTGAACTCAAAGCCGGCCAGCCATTGCCGCAAAACCAGCTGGCTGAGCGGCTCAATGTCAGCCGGATCCCGGTACGTGAAGCGCTGATGCAGCTCGAAGGCGAAGGACTGGTGGATTTTGTGGCCCACAAAGGTGCTCGGGTAACGCCACTGTCGGTGGAGCAGGCTGAAGAGCTGTTTGATATTCGTCTGCAATTGGAGCCTGACTTGCTGGCGCGCTCGATCACGCAGCTGAGTCCGGCGCAACTGCAGCAATCCCAGGACTACCTGTTACAGATGGATGTGGCTTTGGAGCAGGGCTCTATTCAGCACTGGGCCGGCTTTAATCGCCGTTTTCATCTAAGCCTCTATGCCGCGGCCAAGCGGCCGCGCACGCTGGCCTTGGTTGCCGGCCTCAACACCCATTGTGACCGTTATGTGCGTTTGCATCTGCTGCTTGATGGTGGCGTACAACGTGCCCAGGGCGAGCACCAGGCGCTTCTGGACAGCTGTCGCCGCCAGCAAACGTCAGCAGCGGTGGCTTTACTCAGCCAGCATATTCGCGATGCCCGCGAGGATGTCATTGCCATGATTGCGGCCGGCCGCCATGTATAAACTGCACCCGGCCCATCTGGACGCCGAGGGGCGCCTGAAATTACCCCATACCTTGCAGTTCTTGCTGTGGTGGTTGCTGCGTTATCCGCTGATCTGGGTTGGCTCATTGATGGCGGGGCAGCGCGGCGGCGCCTTTTTGAATAATGTCATGCCCAGTTTTGACCGTGCCTGGCCCTGGATGTTACCGGCGCTACCGGCCATTTTCTGTTTGTGGCTGGCCGGGCTGCGTAATATCGAAGCCTCCGAGCGTTTCTGGTGGGCCTGGCGCCAGCAAGGCTGGTTACTGGTGCTCACCGTTGTTGCCGATCTGGCGATGGTGATCGGCGCCATTATTCAGGCCCACGGCCAGTACAGCTTCTGGCTGGCACTGGAGCTGGCCATTGATGGTTGGGCACTGGTTTATCTGCTCAGTTCCAACTATCTGCCAGCGTTGTGGCGCGATCGCGGGCATAACTGATGTTGTCCAGCCAGCTGCATTTACTGCTGCACTTTTTACTGCCGCCACTGCTGGCATGGTGTTGCTGGCGGCGCCAGTGGTTAAAAGCCACAGTGGTGATGTGGGCAACTATGCTGGTGGATGTGGATCATCTACTGGCTACCCCGGTGTTTGATCCGCTGCGCTGCTCTATTGGCTTTCACCCCTTACACCAATATTGGGCCATTGCTTTGTATGTTGGCCTGGCGTTGCTGGCGAAAACCCGCTGGGTTGGTGTTGGCCTGCTACTGCACATGGCGCTGGATGGCCTTGATTGCCTGAAACTGGTGGGCTGAGTGGCTAGCGCCGACAATAACGATGAACAACAGGAGACAAGCCATGGCCACCGCCAGTGCTTACCATATTCTGGTGAAAACCCGTGAGGAAGCGGAACAGCTGCTGGCGCAGCTGAACAAGGGCGCCGACTTTAACAAACTGGCCAAGCGCCACTCACTGTGCCCGTCAAAGCGCCGGGGGGGCGATCTGGGCGAGTTTCGTAAAGGCGATATGGTCAAGGCCTTTGATGATGTGGTGTTTAAAAAGCCGCTTTATCAGGTGCACGGGCCGGTTAAAACCAAGTTTGGCTGGCACCTTATTAAAACCGTTTATCGTTCTACCGATCTGAAATAGCGCGACGGCAGCATCCTTGCTGCCAGATTTGCCATTTTATTTATGCTGCCGGGCAGCCAGTAAACCCTGCACATAGGCGCCGGCAAACATCCCTGCCAGGCTTAGCAGCAGGGGCCAGTTCCCCACACCGAGGCCTGCAATCGCGGGCCCCGGGCAAACGCCGCTAATACCCCAGCCAATACCGAACAGTGCTGCGCCGCCGATGGTGCGCTGCAACCCCACCAAGGTATGCTTTTTAAAGTGAGATTCCAGTACCGGCTTCCCCATCAGCTTGGGAATAAAGCGGAAACATAAAAAGGTGGTGAGCACCGCCGAGCCTAATACCAGCAGCAGCCCGAAGTCCTGAAAACGCAAAAACGACAGCACTACTTCTGGTTTGACCATACCGGACCACGCCAGGCCGGCACCAAACAACATGCCGCACAACAAAATGACTCCCTTGGATGCGATACGCATTACAGGCCTCCAAGCAGTGTGATCAGGTTGGCAGAGATAAAGGCCGTGGCCAGGAACGTCAGTACGGCAAACAAAGAAGGGGCGTGCAGTGACGCCATGCCGCAGATCCCGTGCCCGGAGGTGCAACCGCTACTGAGGCGGGCACCGAAACCGGCGATAAAGCCGCCCACGGCAAGCTGCCACCACTGTACCTGTGTGTGCCAGGGGCTGTGCTGGGCAAAGATAAACCAGTATAAGGCCGCCCCTGCAATCAGCCCGATGGCCAGCAACAGCCGCCAATGCCGCGAGGCAAGATGCTGTTGCTGGTGAAAGTAATGATGGCGTGACACCCACGACAAACTGGTGGTCAAAAAAGAACTCATACCGGCTACCTGGCCGGTAAAGATAAAGATCAGGCTTGTCGCCAGACCAATACAGATGCCGCCGGCAATGTAGTGAAAGACCCCCAGCGGAAAAAGTGACGCAATATCCATGATAACTACCTGCGTGTGCTTTGTTGTCATAACAAGGCGGGCATTATACCACCGGCGGTATCGGCGAATATCATAGTGCTGTCAAAACCAGTGACAGGGCGGATGGCTCCATTGCGGCATTTTCATGGAGGTTGCCGGCTTGGCCTGTAAGCCGTTTGGTCACGGCGACAAGAGTTTTGAGCAGGCTGAGCGTCTTAAAGCAAAAAAGGCCGCATTGCTGCGACCTTTTTCAAAATGGTGGGTGATACCGGGCTCGAACCAGTGACCCCCTCCTTGTAAGGGAGGTGCTCTCCCAACTGAGCTAATCACCCTAAAGCTGTAGTGCCGTCTTGGGAATATGACGTCACGTTGTCAAAATGGTGGGTGATACCGGGCTCGAACCAGTGACCCCCTCCTTGTAAGGGAGGTGCTCTCCCAACTGAGCTAATCACCCTAAAGCTGTAGTGTCGTCTTGGGAATAATGACGCCACATTGTCATACATGAGCAGGAAAATGGTGGGTGATACCGGGTTCGAACCAGTGACCCCCTCCTTGTAAGGGAGGTGCTCTCCCAACTGAGCTAATCACCCCTGCCATGTGGAGCGGTATTATAGGTGGGGCGATTGGGGTGTCAACCCAATTTTCCGCAACGCTGTCTGAGTGCTGGATTTTTCGGCATTCAGCCTGCTTGGGGCGCTTTCACAGCGGTGCTAGAATGTCGCACTTATCTGGCCTGCCTTAACTGAACAAGTGTATTGATGAACGTAAAAACCCGCTTTGCTCCCAGCCCAACCGGCTTTTTGCATGTTGGTGGTGCCCGCACCGCTCTGTATTCCTGGCTCTATGCCCGCGCCAATCAGGGCGAATTTGTGCTGCGTATCGAAGACACCGATCTGGAGCGCTCGACGCCGGAAGCCATTGAAGCCATTCTCGATGGCATGAAATGGCTGGATTTGAACTGGGATGAAGGCCCTTATTACCAGACCGCGCGTTTTGACCGCTACCGTGAGCTGGTGGCCAAGTTGCTGGAAGAAGGCAAGGCCTACAAGTGCTATTGCTCGGTGGAACGCCTGGATGCTATGCGCGAAGAGCAAATGGCCAATGGCGAAAAGCCCCGCTATGACGGCAAGTGCCGGCACCTGAGTGAAGCTCCGGCGGCTGATGCCCCTTTTGTGATCCGCTTTAAGAACCCGCAGCAGGGCTCGGTGGTGTTTGATGACCAGGTTCGGGGCCGGATTGAGTTTGCCAATCAGGAGCTGGACGATTTGATTATTCAGCGTACCGACGGCAGCCCCACCTACAACTTCTGTGTGGTGGTGGACGACTGGGACATGGGCATTACCCATGTGGTGCGCGGGGAAGATCACATCAACAACACGCCGCGGCAGATCAACATCCTCGAAGCCCTGGGAGCACCGATACCGAGCTATGCGCATGTATCGATGATCCTCGGTGATGACGGCAAGAAGCTGTCAAAACGCCACGGTGCGGTATCGGTAATGCAATACCGTGATGATGGCTACCTGCCGCAGGCGCTGCTCAACTATCTGGTACGACTGGGCTGGTCACACGGTGATCAGGAAGTCTTCAGCCGCCAGGAAATGATTGAGCTATTCAGCCTGGATGCCATCAATAAAGCCGCCAGTGCCTTTAATACGGAAAAGCTCAACTGGCTGAATAACCACTACATTCGAACCTTGCCGGCAGAAGAAGTGGCCAGCTATCTGGCCTGGCATATGGCCGATCAGGGTATCAACACTGACAACGGCCCAACGCTGGCAGCCTTGGTGAAGGTGCTTGGCGAGCGGGTGGATACGCTCAAGGAGCTGGCGGCGCAAAGCCGTTATTTCTATGAAGACTTCACGGACTTTGAACCGACCGCTGCGAAAAAGCATCTGCGGCCGGTGGCAGCAGAGCCTTTGGCGCTGGTAAAAAGTAAGCTGGCGGCGCTCAGTGACTGGACACCAGAAACCATTCATCAGGCGATTCAGGCTACGGCGGACGAACTGGCCGTGGGTATGGGCAAGGTGGGCATGCCACTGCGGGTTGCCATTACCGGTGCCGGCCAGTCACCGTCGCTGGATGTTACGGCGCACCTTATCGGCCAGCAACGTTGCCTTGCCCGCCTTGAGCAAGCCGCTGAATTTATAGCCAAACGCGCAGCCGAATAAAAAAAGCGTATTGACTTGGTTTTATGGGGTGCATAGAATGCGCCTCGCACTGACGGGGAGCACCGCTCCCCGCTGTCAGGGGCTATAGCTCAGCTGGGAGAGCGCTTGCATGGCATGCAAGAGGTCGGCGGTTCGATCCCGCCTAGCTCCACCAAACTCGGTTATTGGGTAGGTTTTTTAGTACCCGATAATTTAAAAGCCGTCAGTTACCTAGAACTGATGCAAAGGCAAAGCGGTGTAACCGTTCGACTTTGACCAGCAAAGTCTGCCTTGCAAAAATCAGAGCAAAATAATTTTTTGCCGAAACTGATTTTTGTCCCCTTCGTCTAGAGGCCTAGGACACCGCCCTTTCACGGCGGTAACAGGGGTTCGAATCCCCTAGGGGACGCCACAATTTGGGGCTATAGCTCAGCTGGGAGAGCGCTTGCATGGCATGCAAGAGGTCGGCGGTTCGATCCCGCCTAGCTCCACCAAATAAAGGGCCACTCGAATGAGTGGCCCTTTTTCTTTAGCCCCTGTAGCAGGCCTGAGCACCACCGTGAAATGCCAGGATAGTGTGACCGGCGCCACCTTTCTTTACTTCATAATTGATGTGTCAGTTAATTGTTGGTAGTGAAACCAGCAGTACCGTGATTTTCATGCCATCAACAATGGTACTTACAGGACGAAATATGAAGTGCAAAGGGGTTATGCTCGGTAGCCTAGCTACGGTGTTGCTGGCCGGTTGTACCAGCACCATGGAACAAATCATGGAACCGGCACTGAAGCGTGCCAATGTGCGGCTTTTTTACGGCAATGTCAGCCACCAGAATGGGCAATATCACGGCACCTGGTACAGCCGGGTCAATGCCGATGATACCGATGGCCCGGCACTATCTCAGCCTGCTATGCGCCAGGGGAAAACAGTACATAGTAGCGAGCAAAGCTGGTCTTTGACGCTGGCAACGTCACCGGCCGATCCGCTTAATGACCAGCAACAGCGACGCTGGCAACAGGGGTTAACGCAGTTGCAGGCCATCGCCTCATATCTCGACAGCCAGCAGCAAGTGCCGGTAGCAGGCTTTGTCAGGCTGATGCCAGCCAAAAGCCGTGTCAATGTGGTCACCGAGGTCGACGACAGCGCGGCACTGCCACTGGCTTATACCCTGGCGCTGAATAACCAGCAAGGCGCTGACAGCTCGGCATATCGCCAGCATATGCGTTATGGCTTGGCCGTTATGGGCTCGCTTTATCAACAGGCGGTAGATGCTCCCAGCCTGGACCCAGTCAAACGTCAGGCCAATGCCCAGTGTTGGAAAATTGCAGCCCGGCCGGCGCTGGCTCTGGGGCAAGCCGAAACAGTCAAGGGCGGTACCAAGGTGCCGATGCTGAGCATGGTGCTGGGCGTGTTCAAAAAGAACTATGAGCGCCACCATGATCCGGCGGCTTTGCAACTGTATGCCGGCACCTTGCTGATGAAAAATGCCCAGCACTACATGGATGCTCAGGGGCTCAGTTGGCCGCAAAAGGGCAGTGATGAGCGAAGTATTCGTGCCTCACTGAAATTTTGTCGGGCTTTTATTGCCTGGCAGGGTGATGTCACAACCACCATGATGCCGCTCAGTCTGGCAGATGCTCAGCCGGATTTTGTGCCGCCGGCCGGGTAATAATAAAGTCGCTCACTGAGCGGCTTTATTATTTTAGTAACGGCTGTAAAGTGGCCCAAATGTCTTCCATCAACAGCGGTTGCGCCTTGGCTGTAGGGTGGATGCCGTCGGCCTGGATCATGCCAGCTTCGGTGGCAATATGGCGGGCGAAAAAAGGCACCAGTGTGGCACCTTCGGCTTTGGCTACCTTGGCAAAGCTGGCTTTAAAAGCGTCTAGATAACGGGGCCCGTAGTTGGGCGGTAGCCAGATCTCCATCATTAATACTTTGGCGCCGGCCGCCTGGCTTTGTTTTACCAAGGCATTGAGATTCGCTTGCATGTTGGCTATCGGGTAGCCGCGCAGGCCATCGTTACCGCCCAGCTCAATAAACACCAGATCCGGGTGCTGTTGTTGCAAAATGGCCGGTAACCGGCGTAGCGCGCCGCCGGTGGTTTCGCCACTGATGCTGGCATTGACCAACTGCCAGCCAGGCGCCTGCTGCGCCATGCGTTCACTCAGCAACTTGACCCAGGTCTGATCGGTCTTCAGGCCATAACCGGCCGACAGCGAATCCCCCAGAATGAGCAGTGTTTTACTCCAGCTTAGAGGGCTTAGCAGCAGTAGCAGTAACAGTAAATATTTACGCATGGGGCCTCAGTGGGTAGTGCCGGCGCTGTGGTTGAGTTCCTCGGTTTTTGCCAGCAGAGTATCGCATAGCCGTTCCAATGCCGTGATCAAGGTCGGCAGTGGCAGGGATGGGTTGCCGGGGTGGCGCTGGGCCTGCTCTGGCAAAAAGGGAATGTGTACAAAGCCCACCGCCGGCTCCGGGCGCAGTTGGCGAGCCAGGTGGCAAGCACCATAAAACAAGTGGTTACAGACGTAAGTGCCGGCGCTATAGGACACTGAGGCTTCAATGCCGGCATGGTTGAGCTCGGCCACCAGCCTTTTTACCGGAACTGTTGCAAAATAGGCATTAGGGCCGCCCTTGACGACGGCCGTATCGATCGGTTGCTGGCCCTTGTTATCGGCTATTCGGGCGTCGTTGAGGTTGATGGCCACCTTTTCTAAGCTGATCCCGCTGCGGCCACCGGCCTGGCCGACAGCCAGGATCACCTCGGGTGCCAAAGCGCCGGCCGTTTGTGCCAATACGCTAATGGCTTCGTCGAACACACAGGGCAACATCAAACTGACCACACTGTCGCGGTAGCCAGCCAGGGCTTTTACGGCTTCCCAGGAGGGGTTTATCGGCTCACCGCCAAACGGCTCAAAGCCGGTGAGTAAAATTTTCATAATAGCCACCACATCAAGACAATATTCGCCAACAGCAACATCAGGGCAGTTGGTATCTGCGCTTTGATAACGCCGTGACGATCATCAAGCTCTAACAAAGCCGCCGGCACAACATTGAAATTGGCGGCCATGGGGGTCATCAGGGTACCGCAGTAGCCACTGAACATACCGATTGCCGCCATAATTGCCGGATCGGCATGATACTGGTCAACCAAAAAAGGAATGCCAATGCCGGCTGTCATGACCGGGAAAGCGGCAAAGGCATTCCCCATGATCATGGTAAAAAGGGCCATGCCAACGCCATAGGCAATGATCACCGCCAGGCGCATATCCTCCGGTAGCAATGACTTGGCAATAGCGGCAACCGCATCGCCAACGCCGGCATGGGCAAACAAGATCCCCAGGACCGCCAGCATTTGCGGTAGCAGCATGGGCCAGCCAACGGCGTCGGTCAGGCGGCGGTTTTCCTTCAGGCCCTGACCCAGGCTTTCGCGGGTCAGCTTTAGTGCCAGCACAAAAGCCAGCACACAGGCCAGGCCCAGGCTGACCAGAGTGGCCTGACGGGCCGGCACCCAGTGCAGACCCTGCTGGTCCAGCCAGGGTAGTAACAAACTACCGACCAGGGTCAGTAATGGAATGGTCAGTGCCGGCCAGAATAACCGGTGGCCAAGCAATGTGGCCCGCTGCTGACGTTGCTTTGGCTCCTCTTCCGGTGCCTGCCCGGCACTGACCCAGTTGAGCCCGCCAAGCAGCGCCATTATCAGCACCAGTACCCCGGTCACAGTTGCCGGCAGCCAGTCACTGACAATAAACAAGGCGCCAAACAGCGCCCAGAACAGCGCACTGCTCCAGCGTTTGGGGTGTGCGCTGTCCTTGAGTGTCAGCAGGGCATTGGCCAGTAACAGCAGGCCGGCCAGCCAATAGAAAAAGGTAACGGTCATTGCCCTGACCCCTGCCGTAACTGCCGGTCCAGTAACAACACCCGGGTGCCATGAATAAGCAGGGCGCACAGGGCCGTTGGCAGCCCCCACAGGGCAATATGCAAAGGTACGGTGTCAATGCCTGCATCGCTGAGGAAACTGTGCATCAGCATGACCGCGCCGAAAGCGACGAAGATATCCTCACCGAAAAACAAACCGACATTGTCGGTGGCCGCAGCCATGGCCCGCAGCCGTTGCTGCTGGTGCCGCTGCAACGGGCCAAAAAGGCGTTTGGCTGCTCCCTCGGTCATCGGTGCCAGTAACGGTCGTACCATTTGTGGGTGGCCGCCGAGGCTGGTCAGCCCCAGAGCGGCAGATAACTCCCGTAGCAGCAGGTAAAAAGCCAGTAAACGCCCGGCCGAGGCATACTGGAAGCGGGCAATCCACTGCCCGGCATGCTCGCGCAGCCCATGGCGCTCCAACAAGCCCACCACCGCCAGCGGTAACACCAAGATCAGCGACAGCGTCCTGGTGTGGGCAAAGCCATTGCCCAGGTCGGCGAGAATGGCACTCAAGGTCATCTGATCGGCAAAACCGGTGACGAGACCCGCCAGGGTCACAACCAGCAGCGGATTGAAACGCAAGGCAAAGCCAATGGCCACAGCGGCAACGCCCAACAACGGCCAGTAGTTAACGCTTTCCATCAGGTACCCGAATGGTGATGCTGCTATCGGTAAGCGATTGGCTCAGCATTTGCGCCAGGGCCAGAGCGGCGGGATTATCACCATGCAGGCACAGGGTTTCGGCGCGCAGCGACAAGACATTGCCATCACGGTCGTAAACACGGCCATGACAGACCATGTCCATCACCTGCTGGCGAACCTGCTGGTGGTCGGCCAATACGGCGTCGGGTTCGCTGCGCGGTGTCAAGCTGCCATCAGCACGGTAGCGGCGATCGGCAAACACCTCACTGACAGCCGGCACGCCCACTGCTTGTGCGCATTCGATCAGTGCACTGCCGGCCAGGCCGTAGAGCATCACATTATCGCCCAAGGCTTTGGTGGCGCAGACAATGGCCTCTGCCAGCGCCGGATCTTCGGCGGCCTGATTGTACAAGGCGCCATGTGGTTTGATGTGATGCAAACGGCCGCCCCGGGCTTCGGCCATGGCTTTGAGGGCGCCAGCCTGATAGAGCACCAGATCATAAACCTGCTGCAATGGCAGTTGCTGTGGTCGGCGACCAAAGTGGCTTTTATCGTCGTAGCCTGGGTGTGCGCCGATGGCTACGCCATGCTCAAGGGCGGCGTCCAGAGTGGCCGCCATGAGCGTCGGGTTACCGGCGTGAAACCCACAAGCAATATTGACGGAGCTCAGCAGGGGCATGAGTTCGCTATCGAAATCATAGCCTTCGCCCAGATCCGCATTGAAGTCAATGTGCAGCAAGGAACGCCTCCATATTCGCTAAATACTGTTGTTGCTGCTGCCAGGCAAAGTCGGCTTCGGCTGGCGAACAGGGCAGGAATGACAGATGGCGGCCAGGCCCCCACTGGCCCAATTGCCAGCGGTCAGCGCTGATCACCACCGCAATAATAGGATAGCCGCCGGTAGCCTGCGCATCGGGCCCTAAAATGATGGGCTGGCCATTACCTGGCACCTGGATCACGCCCGGCAGCACGCCCTGCGAGGGCAGTTGATCACCGGCGCTGCTGCTCAGGCGGGGACCGCTGAGGCGATATCCCATGCGGTTACTCTGGGCGTCAATATTCCAGTGATGGTGCCAAAGCCGCTGCTGCGATAATCGATCAAAGCTGTCGTAATGGGGTCCGGGCAGCAGCCGCAAGCGCCCGGCGCGGGGGAGCCGTACAAACTGTGGCTCGGCAAAGGATTGGCTGGGCTGCCAGTGCAGCTGCTGGCCGGTGACCAGCGGCGTATTGAAGCCGGCGCCGACATCAACACTGGCAGAGCCTAGCACCTGCGGAACCGTCAGCTCGCCACTAAACGCTAGGTAAGCGCGAAAACCCTGTTTGGGCTGGCGAAAATGCAATAGCTGGCCCGCTTTGACAGCAAAGCGCCAGCCAGGAGTAATGGGCTGGTCATCAAGGCTGGCACCAAGGTCGGCACCGGTCAGAGCTACCCAGCCACTTTTTTGTACCCGCAGCTGCGTCTGGCCGAAGGTGATTTCCAGCAAAGGAGCGTCGGGGGCTTTGGCCAGAAAGCGGTTAGCTACCTGCATTGCCAGGGTATCCATAGCCCCGGCTGCCGGTACTCCCTGTGCCCGAAGACCTGGGCGGCCACCATCCTGCACCGTGGCCAGCACCCCGGCTTTGAGTACCTCAATCATGACAACACCTCAAACTGCAGTTGATCGCCCGGTTGCAGTAATGCTGGAGGTTGTTGCTGAGGGTCAAACAGTGCACTGGTGGTGTAGCCGATCACTTGCCAGCCACCGGGGCTGGGGCGTGGGTAAATACCGGTTTGTGCACCGGCAATGCCAACAGCGCCGGCTTGTACACGGATCCGTGGCGAGGCCCGGCGGGGAACCGCCAAGCGCTTATCCATGCCGGTCAGGTAGGCAAAGCCGGGCATGAAACCGACAAAGGCAACATCGTAAATCGGCGCTATGTGGCGGGCGATGACTTCTTCTTCACTGAGACCGCAGTAATCGGCGACATAGCGCAAATCCGGCCCGTCATAGCGTACGCCAATGCGATGCAGGGTGCCTGTGGGCAGTGTCTTGGGACGTTTTTGCCAGCTTTGTATGGCCTGTTCGGCCAGTGCACTCATATCGGCCCTTGGGCTATGCAGCACAAGCGTTAGGTTACCCATGCCTGGTACCGTTTCGGCAATGGCCTGGTCAGAGGTTAATTGTTGAGCGAGCCAGATCAGTTGCCGCTGATGAATGTGATCAAACGGCGGCCTAAGGCTCAGGACCAGTGCATTGTCACCAAGAGGGGCCCAGTTCAGGCTCATACAGCTTCCTTTTGTGGGGTAAGGCCATAACCTATCGCCAAGTGCAGAAAATTGCACCATCGAAGCGACCAACCGCTACCTGCTTGGTTTGAGTATCAAAGCCGGTTATGGTCAAAGTCAAAATAACACTTTGATAACTTGAGGCTGTCATGAGCGAATGGATAATTGCCGCCCGGCAACTGAATAAAACGGTTAACACTGCCAGTGGTGGCCCATTAACCATTCTCAGGGATGTCAATTTGGCTGTCACGGCGGGCCAGACCCTGGCCATCATGGGGACCTCCGGCTCTGGTAAATCGACGTTACTGGGGTTGTTGGCTGGCCTGGACATAGCCAGTAGCGGTGACGTTGAGCTGGCCGGGCAGGCGTTATCCACTCTCAATGAAGATCAACGTTCAGCGCTGCGGGCTGAACAGCTGGGTTTTGTATTTCAGCAGTTTTTGCTGATAGACAGCCTGACGGCCGTGGAAAACGTCATGATCCCGGCCGAGCTGCAAGGGGCTCGCGATGCCCGCGAACGGGCTGAAGTATTACTGCAACAGGTGGGCCTTGGCGAGCGTATGGATCATTTCCCCGGGCAGTTATCCGGAGGTGAGCAGCAGCGGGTCGCCTTGGCCCGGGCTTTTATTACCCGCCCAGCATTGCTGTTTGCCGATGAGCCGACCGGCAACCTCGATACCCGCACCGGGCAGCAGGTTGCTGATTTACTGTTTGCCATGAATCGTGACCACGGCACCACGCTGCTGTTAGTCACCCACGACGCTAATCTGGCACAGCGTTGTCAGCAGGTCTTATCGCTTAGCGATGGCTGTTTGGAGGCCTGGCATGATCCGACCTGAATTGATCCGACGCTTTTTCTGGCGCGAGCTCAAACGTACCGATGTGATGATCATGCTGCTGGCCATCGTCCTGGCGGTCAGTTCGGTTGTCTCGCTGGCCCGTTTTTCGGAGGTACTGAACCAGGCCTTTGCCCGTAAAGGCGCCAGCTTTCTGGCCGCCGATCTGGTGCTGCGTTACAGCCAGCCGTTATCGGCCAAGCTGACTGCAGCTATCAGCAACAGTGGCCTCAAACATAGCCAGCAAGCCCGCTTTAGTACCATGCTGGTCGAGGGCCAGAAAATGCAACTGGCCGCCATCTATGCCGTGGATGGGCAATATCCATTGCGAGGGCAGGTGAAAATCAGCGATGCCCTGAATGCGCCGGTACGCACTGTAACCACAGGCCCGGCAGCAGGGCAGGTGTGGGTGTCCCGGCGGTTGGCTCAGGCGATGGGGATCCATGTTGGTCAGTCTGTGGAGGTGGGGTATGCAACCCTGACGGTCAGCCAGCTGCTGATTGAGGCGCCCGATGTTGGCCTGAATGTCTTTGCCGCGGCGCCACCGGTACTGATGAATTATGCTGATTTAGCAGCAACCCGGGTGATCCAGCCTGGTTCGCGCGTCAGCTGGCGCTGGCTGTTGAGTGGCCCCCCAAAGGCCCTCAGTCAGTTGGAAGCGGCCTTGACACCACAGCTGCCCAGCAGTGCTCGTTTTCTTGATATTCGCCGCTCGCAGTCACCTATCTCTGTGGCATTGAACCGGGCCGAGCGTTTTTTGCTGCTATCAAGCCTGTTGGGGGTGTTGCTGGCTGCGTTGGCGATTGGCGTAGCGGCGCGACGCTTTTGTGATGCTCACCTTGATACCGTGGCGCTATTAAAGGCGCTGGGGGCCAGGCGAGGGCAGGTAGTGTGGCTATTTGCCGGGCAGTTGGGGCTGGTTTTGCTGGCTGGAACCGGCCTGGGTATGGCGGTGGGGCTTGGGCTGGTGAAGCTCCTTTTGGCGCAATATGGGCAACTGCTGCCGGCCGACCTACCGCCAGCCACCTGGCTGCCGCTCTGGCTGGGCTTTGCCGTTGGGGGCACCTGCACCCTGGCCTTTGCTGCCTGGCCATTATGGCGATTGCTGAAGGTGCCTCCTATTCGGGTTTGGCGTGATGACAGTGGCGTCGGTATCCAGGGGCGCTGGCACTACTTGCTGGCCGCGCTGGCTATTTTTTCCGCTATTGCGCTATTTACCCGGGACTGGCGCTTAACCCTGGCGATCGCCAGTGGTGTTGGTGTGGCAGTGGTAACAGTGGTATCGGTCAGCACGGTACTGCTGTATTTACTGGGTAAAAGCCGCCGCTTAGGCGGTGTCTGGCGTTTGGCTGTGGCGGCTTTGCAGCGCCGCCGTGGAGCCAGTTTGGTGCAGCTGGGTAGTTTTACTCTGGCACTGATGCTGATGATCCTCATTCAGCTTATCAAGCATGACTTGCTGGCGGACTGGCAGCGCAGTTTACCGGCAGATGCGCCTAATTATTTTGTCGTCAATATCGCTCCGCAGGAAGTGCCGGCGGTCAGGCGTTTTCTGGCCCAGCATGGCAGTCATGCCAGCGATCTTTACCCGGTGGTGCGGGCGCGCCTGACCGCCATCAATGACGAGCAACTGGCTAGTGCTAACAGCAGCAACGCCAGAGGCGGCCGTGTTGGTGTTGATCGCGAGTTGAACCTGACCTGGCGCCAGCAACTGCCGGCGGCCAACCGTATTGTGGCCGGCCAGTGGTGGTCAGCGAATGCAGGGCCGGCGGTGTCCGTGGAGTCGGGAGTGGCGCAGCGCCTTGGCATAAAGTTGGGGGATGTATTGCACTTTCGGCTTGGCGCTCAACAGTTTTCGGCACCGGTGACCAACCTGCGTGACGTCGACTGGCAATCCATGCAGCCGAACTTTTTCATGATCTTCAGCCCAGCGGTGCTGGCTGATTTTCCAGCCAGCTACATTGCCAGCTTTTACATGCCAACCAGCCAGCGAGCCGCATTGACGCCGCTACTGAAGGCGCACCCGACCATTACCCTGATTGATGTGGACAACATTATCAGCCAGATCCGCCAGCTGATAGGGCAGGTGGCACTGGCACTGCAGCTTGTCTGGCTGCTTGTGGTGGCAGCGGCGCTGCTGGTGTTGTTAGCGGCAGTACAGGCCAGCCTTGATGAACGGCGCCGGGATCTGGGCGTGCTGCGAACCCTGGGCGCCAGCAACCGGGTTCTGTGGCGTTCTTTGGGGCTGGAATATTTGCTGTTGGGCGCCCTGGCGGGGTTAATGGCAGCATTGGCCAGTCAGGTATCACTGTACCTGTTGCAAACCCGGGTATTGAATTTGCCGGTAAACCTGCATTGGTCTTTGGCGTTATTTGCTTTATTTGGCGGTGCTGCCGGCGTTGCCGTACCGGCATTGCTACGCTTATGGCCGCTGCTTGGTAAAACACCGCTGCGATTAATTCGCAGCGAATAAGTATTTGGCCAGTGGTGTTAACAGATAGAGTTTTGATACCCTTGGGGGTATGTTGATTTTTTGTCAATATGGCTATACCCTAAGGGGTATAAAAGGAGGAATGTATGTCATTGCCAATCGAACCCTGCTTTACCCCGAAAGAAGGCCTGTTCTGCGCCGGTATGCCGACCGAGGCGGCACTGGCTGAAAGTCAGCAAAAAGGGGTGAAAACCGTGATCAACCTGGCCACCAGCAAGGAGCTGAGCTTCGATGAAGAAGCCGTCGTGAAGGCTCTGGGAATGCAGTACTTTCATTTCCCGATTGCCGGTGCGGATGACTTTACTCCTGATACCTGCCGGGCCTTTAAAGCCTTGCTGGATAAAGCCGAACAGCCGGTATTGCTGCATTGCGGCACCTCCAACCGGGTGGGGGCGATGCTGGCGGCGGTAGCTTATCACTGTGAGGGCGCTGAGTTGGAAGCGGCCCTGAGCCTGGGCCGTGACAGCGGGTTAACCCGCCTGGAAGGCCCTCTTCGTCAATGCTTGTGTGGAGAGTAAATGATGAACGTCGACAAACTGGTTATGCGTTTTGCTGGAACCGTGGTGCTGCTCAGCTTGTTGCTGGCGCATTATCACAGCGTGAACTGGCTGTGGCTGACGGCTTTTGTCGGGTTGAACCTGCTACAAGCGTCGTTCACCGGCTTTTGCCCATTGGCCACCATTCTCAAAAAGCTCGGCATCAAGCCGGGTAGTGCGTTTTAAGGGGGCGTAATGAAGGGACTTTGGTTGACGCTGGCACTGGCTGTGCCGGCTATGGCAGCGGAGTACACCGTTGAACCGGCACAGCTAGCCGAACGCATTCAGTTGCAGGGGCTGGTGGAATCCACCAACAGTGCCACCGTATCGGCACAGGTTTCCGGCCGGGTGGAAAAAGTGCTGGTGGATGTGGGTGATCAAGTGCCTGCCGGCGCCACCATTGTCACTATTACCTCCGTTGAGCAGCACCAGGCCCTGGCTCGGGCTCAAGCCCAGGAAGCGGCAGCGCGGGCGTCGCTGTTGTCGGCCCAGCAGGAGTGGGACCGGGTGAAAAGCCTGGTTGAACGCAAGTTGTTGCCGGTGGCTGAGCGCGACCGGGCCAAAGCCAGCCTGGACAATGCCAAGGCGCAATTGCGGGCGGCTGTTGCGGCGGCAAAGTCAGCACAAGAGCAGCTGTCTTACACTGCCGTCAAAGCGCCGTACTCTGGCTTAGTCAGCCAGCGGTTGGTTGAACCTGGCGAGATGGTGCAACCGGGTACACCGCTGATGAGCGGCTTTGATCCAACGGCGCTGCGTCTGCACGTTGACTTGCCTGCGGTACTGGCCAAAGGCGCCAATGAATTTCACTGGGCCCGGGTTGGTAATATTGTACCCACCAAGTTCTTGTTATTCCCCACCGCCGACTCTCAAACCGGTACCGTCCGGTTGCGCCTGAATCTGCCGAAAGACAGTGGTCTCATCCCCGGCCAATGGCAAACCGTGACCGTGCAAACCGGTGAGCATCAAGGGTTAGTGATCCCGAAAGCGGCAGTACGGCATCAGGGCGAGCTGACCATGGTGCGCATGCAAAATGGCCAGTGGCGCGCTATTCGCCTGGGTATGAGTGAAAACGGCAATGTCGAAGTGGTCAGTGGCCTCAATGCCGGCGAGGTGATCACCTATGAGTAAAGGCTTGGGGCTGGCGGGCCGCCTGGCGGCCTGGGGCGAGCGATCGCAACTGACACCGCTGCTGGCGTTGTTTGGCCTGATCCTGGGGATCCTGGCTGCTGCTATCACCCCCCGTGAAGAAGAGCCGCAGATTGATGTCACCATGGCCGATGTCATGGTGGCTTTTCCCGGTGCCCGGGCAAAACAGGTTGAAGATGAACTGGCAACGCCGCTGGAGCAGCATTTTTCACGGATGAGCGGCATTAAGCACGTCTATTCCGTGTCGCGCCCGGGGCAGGCTTTGGTGACGGTGCAATTTAAGGTGGGTGTAGCCCGGCAAAAGGCTCTGGTTGAACTCTTTGACAGCCTGTCTTCATGGGAGCAAAAACACCCCGGCACCTCACAGCCGCTGGTTAAGGCCCGTGGTATTGATGATGTACCGATCCTGGGGCTGACACTGACTTCGGACAGCCCAGATCTGGATCTCAAATCAGTGGCCGATACCCTCGCTGAACCCCTGAAAAATGTGCATGGGGTGCGGGATCTGGGCATTATCGGCGGTGAACCGGAACAAATTGATGTCACCTTGGACAGCAGTGCCTTAGCGCGGGTGGGGCTGGATCTCAGCGCTGTCGCCAAGGCCTTGCAAAGTCAGAATCAAAGTGGCCAGGCCGGCTACCGGCTGCAAGGCGGTAACCATATTTCAGTGCAGGCCGGTGAGTTCATCAACAGTGTCTCAACGTTGAAAAACCTCATCGTTGCCGTTGTTAACGGCAAGCCGGTGCGCCTGTCTCAGGTAGCGAAGGTGCAGGTAGGTTCCACCACGCCGAGCAATTATGTCTGGTCCCGTGACCGGGGTAAGAAGGCCAAACCAGCCATTACCCTGACCATCACCAAAAAAGCCGGCGAAAATGCCGTGGTGGTCGCAGATCGGGTGTTGCAACGTCTCGATACCCTGAAAAAACAGTGGCTGCCGCCGAACCTGAATGTGGAAATTACCCGCAACTACGGCAAAACCGCCAACGACAAAGCGAACAAGCTGATCCATAAGCTGATTTTTGCCACCTTGTCGGTTGTCGCACTGGTGCTGTTCACCCTTGGCCGCCGTGAAGCGGTAGTGGTCGGCAGTGCCGTGGTACTGACCCTGGCGATGACGCTGTTTGCTTCCTGGGCCTGGGGCTTCACCCTCAACCGGGTATCCTTGTTTGCGCTGATATTTTCCATCGGTATTTTGGTCGATGACGCCATCGTCGTGGTGGAAAACATCCACCGCCACCTCAGTATGGGGAAATCGCTGAAAACCGCTATACCAGGGGCTGTCGATGAAGTCGGGGGGCCAACTATTCTGGCCACCTTCACGGTCATTGCGGCCTTGCTGCCGATGGCGTTTGTCAGCGGCCTGATGGGGCCATACATGAGCCCGATCCCGATCAACGCCTCTTTGGGGATGCTGCTGTCGCTGCTGATTGCCTTGACAGTAACCCCCTGGCTGGCCCGGCACCTGCTCAAAGATGAGGCGCATGAGCACAAGCGTTCAGAGCGTTTGACCAATTTCTTTCGCAAGATCATGACGCCGCTGCTGACCAGCCGTAAAAAGCGTTACCTGATGGGCTTCGGTCTGATTGGCCTGATCGTGTTGGTAATGGGGCTGGCGGTGGTCAAAGCGGTGGTGCTGAAAATGCTGCCCTTTGATAACAAGAGCGAAATCAAGCTGGTGCTGGATATGCCGGAAGGCACCACTCTGGAAAAAACCAACGCGACCTTGCTGGCTATGGCGAAGAAGCTGGACAGCGTTGACGAAGTGGTGGCAACGGAGATCTATGCCGGCACGGCGGCGCCCATTGGCTTTAATGGTCTGGTACGTCAGTACTATCTGCGCCAGGGAGCCAATATGGGTGATGTACAAATCACGCTGAAAGACAAGCATCACCGCGCTCGCTCCAGCCATGCCATTGCGCTAGCTATTCGGCCGTTGTTGCAGCCCATTGCCAAAGCGGCCGGCGGTAGCCTGAAAATCGTTGAAGTACCGCCAGGGCCACCAGTATTGGCGCCCATTGTTGCTGAGATCTACGGCCCTTCTGAAAAGGGGCGGGTAGAGGGTGCCCAGCAGGTGATCAAGGCGTTGGCCAATACCCAGGGGATTGTCGATATGGACAGCACCCTGGTGGCCGACAACAGCGAAGAGATCTGGGCAGTCAATCACCAAAAAGCCGCCTTGTTGGGAGTAAACCCCGCGCAGGTGGTGCAGGTGCTGCAAACGGCACTGGCAGGCATGAACGTTACCTACGTTGATATGCCAAACCAGAAGCAGCCGGTGCCGGTGGAACTGCGTTTGCCGCCTAACTGGCAGGGGCAACTGAGCCAGCTCGAAGGGCTGACCGTCACCAGCAATAGTGGTAAAGCGGTGCCGATCAGTGAGGTCATTGAGCGTAAGACGGTGCCGATTCAACAATGGCGCTACCACAAGGATCTACGCCCGGTGGTGTATGTCACGGCGGATATGGCCGGCAAGCTCGACAGCCCGTTGTATGGCCTGTTTGAAGCCGCAGGTCACATCAAGCTGCCGCAGAACTACACCGAGCAGCCGGACATCTGGGACAAAACCTCGATGAAGTGGGACGGTGAGTGGCAGATCACCTATGAAACCTTCCGCGACATGGGGATCGCCTATGCGGTAGGGCTGCTGCTCATCTACATGCTGGTTGTTGGCCAGTTTGGCAGCCATGGCGTACCACTGGTGATCATGGCGCCTATCCCGCTGACGCTGATCGGTATTTTGCCGGGACACGCCATGCTGGGAGCGCAGTTCACGGCGACCTCGATGATCGGCATGATTGCTTTGGCCGGGATCATCGTTCGAAATTCCATCTTGCTGGTGGACTTCATACGCGAAGCCGTTGCTGAAGGGACACCGCTCAATGAAGCGGTTATCCATTCGGCTGCGGTGCGGGCCAAGCCTATTATTCTGACGGCAGTGGCGGCCATGCTGGGGGCCTTCTTTATTCTTGATGACCCCATATTCAACGGTCTGGCCGTTAGCCTGATCTTTGGTATTGCGGTATCGACAGCCATGACGCTGGTCGTGATCCCGTTGCTGTATGCCTCACTTTTGCGGAGGAAAATGCAATGAAACTCAGCCCTTGGTGGTTACTGATGCTGCCGTTGGCAGCATCAGCCAATGACATGGACACCGGCCGGCAGGTTGCCGGTAAGTTCAAACAATCATTGATGCATGTGCTCACGCAGGCCGTCCAAGAGGGCGGCCCGGTAGCGGGCATCAATGTCTGTCATGGCTCCGCCAAGGTACTGGCCGAGCAGCTGGGTAAGGCCCATGGCGTGACCCTGGGGCGTATCGGTACCCGTACCCGTAGCCCGGCTAATGCGCCGGTAGCGCATTGGCAACAGGTACTGCTGAAAACCATGGAGCAACAGCCGCAGCCGCAGCTGGTTGCAGTGGATGGTAAGCGCTTTTATATCGAACCGCTGCGGATCCAGGCGCAATGCCTGGTTTGCCATGGTTCACCGGAACCGGCCGTGAAAACGGCACTGGCCAAGTATTACCCCGATGATCAGGCTACCGGCTATCAGCTAGGGGAACTGCGTGGTCTGGTATGGGTGCAATTGCCTCTGGACAACCGCAGCGAGGATCCGCAAGATGACCGGCCACTCTAACTCTGATCCTTTGTTTGCCATGCATCCAACCCCGGAACAACAAGACAAAATGGTCAAGCGTCTGGCCCGTATTGAGGGCCAGCTGCGCGGTATTCAGAAGCTGCTGCGTGAGCAGGCCGACTGCGACAAAATCATGCAGCAATTGACGGCGTCCCGTAAGGCATTGGACAAGGCCTTTTTTGAAATGATGGCCTGCGTCATTGAAGGCAATGTGTTGGAGGAGTCGGCAACCGACACCGAAGAGCGCATGGCTGAAATCCGCAAACTGTTGACCAAATACGCATAACGCTGCTTTTTCATCCCCCCGGGTGGCAGGACTCACCCGGATGGGTGATGGTTACATCTGTTATAGCTGCCTAGACTGTACCTGAATTTCGCAACTCAGGGACAGACTCATGGTCGTGCTCTCTCCTTCGCTCAACCTCACTGAAATGGTGTCGCTGGTACTGACTGACAGCGGTCGTATCGCAACAGCGGTCAAAGCCGGTTGCTGCTGGCAGCCCTGGCTGCAAAAAGAACTGGAAATTCTGCTTCTGCAAACGGGTTTTGGTGTTGTTCGCCAGGTGCCTTATCCCAAGCCCCGTCAGGACTGGGCGCTGAACCTGCTGGCGCGCCGGGGCGATACCATGATGGCGCTGGAAGTGGTGGTGGAAGGGCCAGAAAGTGCGGGTGCTGAACTGCTCCATGGCGTCCGCGATAACCTGGCAAAAGTGGTTTACTACAACGCCTTGCCGGCGCATCAACGGTTGGTTCTGGCCATCGGTTATAGCACTGGTGCCCGGGCGGCTTTACAGCGTTTTGCCGACGATGTGGACAACCATGGCCTTTATGCCGAGCAGGACCATGTCGGCGTACTGATTGCGTCGCCATGATGTGATACAACTTTTTGGGGCAGCTAGCCCCCAACAAGGACAGTAATACGATGACAGAGCAAAAAAAATTAGTACTGGCTGATCTGCTGCCGGGTGATGTACTGGTGATGGTTGGTGACCTGCGGCCCAGCAACCCTACCCGTTACCTTGATGAATTAATCATGCTGCTGACCGATTCTGACGTCTGCCATGGGGCCCTTTACGTTGGCCCTGATGCGCAACAGCATGATCAGCTGATTGACGATGCCCTCAGTGGCGTGGGTATGCGTAACATCGCCAACAACGACAACCCGCGCGACCCCAAATACGGTCGCTGGTATGTGCGGCGTATGCAGCAACCGGATCTGCAACCGGTGATCAGTGCGGCAAAATCCTATATTGGCCGTACCGAATACGATAAAACCTGGCTGGTATTGCTGGGCATTTTACTGGCGCTCAAAGACGTGCTGCCGGATGGCGAACTGGAGCGCTTGGCGCTGCGTTTCCTCAAGCATGCTTTTTATGTCATTGACCAGCATCTGGCCAAACCCGGTGAAGCTCATTTTGTCTGTTCGCAGTATGTCGCCACCGCCTTTTATGACGCTGGCAGTGATTATGCGCTGCGCTATAAAGCCGGCACCTTGGCCAATAACACTGATGTCTACAAGGCCCTGCGTCAGCAGTTTTCGACGGTGACCTCGGCGGCGCTGGGCGAAACTGAGCTGGCAGAGGTGAGTTCAGGGCTGGCTGCGCAAGATCCGGCATTGAAGCTCATGACGGATGTAACCACCGAACTCAGTGACACGCTGCTCAATGATGTCGCGAAAGTGCTGGTTACCATATTGAAGCGGGCCGGTGAGCCGGCGCGCAGTAGCCTGTTGAAAAAGGCCTCGGCCTTCCAAACAGCATTTGTGACGCCGGCGTGTCTTAAAGATGGCTGCACCAACCTTGATGCGGTCGGCTACATTACGCTTGGCTACGGGGAATAAGCGCTAAAATGCCGGCCTCTTGCAGGTCGGCATTAAATTGCTGCGCCTGTTCTGCCGGCATCACGACTGCGACCATTTTCAGCATATTGTTCAACTGTTCCGGATACTCGGCATTGAGTGTCGTCAGGGTTTGCAGCCAGTGTTGCTGGGCGGCCTGATCCTGCTCCCGTACTGCGATACTGGCCATCACGGCACTGAGCCCCATCTGTATTGTTTGGTTGAATAGCATGGCGCTCGTGGCCAGCCGTTTGGCTTCCTGGTAATTTCCCTGCCAGTAATACACCAGAGCTTTCCCGGCCAGGCTGCGCCCGGAATGGATGCCCTGGGGGAAAATCGCCAGGTAATGATCATAGCTTTCCAAGGCCCGTTCAAACTGGCCGGTCAGGCCATACAACTGGCTGCGCATGAACAGGGCCACTTCCAGCGCCGGGTTATAGCGTAAGGCCAGCTCCACATGTGTCAGCGCTTGCTCAAACTGGCTGGTGGCCATACAGAATATTGCAAAAGCCTGCTGCGATAACGCCGAGTCAGGAGCCAGGTTACAAGCAATCTGGGCGCTGTTGGCCATTACCCGAACCTGATTGCTCACATCCTCCAGATAGCCTTCGATGAGGCTGGCATAGAGCACCTGGACCTGATAGCAGTGCAGTAGCGGCCAGTCAGGTGTTTGCTGCAGCTGCTCGGTCAGCAGCTGGCGTGCCAGCATGAGATTGCTGCGACTGCGGTGGCGCAGTTTGTGGTCAATCTGATAAAGGATATCGAAGCCGCTACCGGTCAGAGGCTGTTGGCCCAGCAACGTGACATGGTTGGCAACCATCTTAGCAACCAGCAGCGCCGCATAATGGGTTTGCTGCAGCTGCGTATCCACCTCCGGCGCAAAGAATGGCCCGTGCCAAAGCTGATGGCTATTGCCGTCATGTTCCTGATAACGCAGCTGCAATTGCACCTGATGGTTTTCTTCGAGCAGTGTTACCTGATAGCAGCTTTTATCGGCGTTATCGGTCAGCTGGATCAGCTCACACTGGGTCAGCGTTGCGATAAGCCCTTTTTTAAAAAAGCGCGAGTCGCCCGCTACAGACAAACTCAGTGGCTGGCTGACAACCGGCCGATGATGGTGCTCAAACCAGACCGACGCTTCGGTACGGTTAGCAACATTGAGCACCTTCAAGATATTTGACAGGTGTGTTTTAACGGTATTGCTGGACAAATTCAGCAGGCGGGCAATGTCAGGATTGGAACAGCCCTTGCTGACCAATTCCAGGATTTCCCACTGCCGCTTACTCAGTTGTGACTCCATGACTTACCAACTGCTGCTTGGGCTGCCCAGAGTGTAGCGAAAGGCAGTGAGCCTTGTCTCTAGTTAGCGGCCAGGATCCTGCCTAAGGCCTGCTCCAGAGTAGGGTCCAAGAATGAGAAGCCAGCCTCGGTTAAGCGCTGTGGTAGAACGCTCTGGCCGTCGAGTAACAAGGTTGCGCCTTCCCCCAGCAGCAACGTGATCGCCCAGGCCGGTACTGTCAGCCAAGTCGGGCGGTGCAGCAACTGGCCCAGTGTGTCGGTGAATGCGCGGTTACTGACCGGGTGCGGGGCCGTGCAGTTGAAGGCGCCGCTAAGCTGGTCGTTGTCCAAGAGGAAAATAATGGCACTGACCATATCGGCCAGGCTTATCCAACTCATGATCTGTTTACCCGAGCCTATCTGCCCACCCAAGCCGAGCCGAAAGGCCGGCAGCATTTTCTTTAAGGCGCCACCGTGGCCTAGTACCAAACCGGTACGCAATAGGCACACCCGAGTCATCGGTGTGGCGGCCAGAGCCCGCTGCTCCCAGCCCTGGCAAAGCCGGTGGGCAAAATCATCACTGTCAAAGGGCGTATCCTCGGTCAGCGTCAATTCGGCCTTTTGCGCGCCGTAATAACCGATCGCCGAACCACTGATAAATACCCGCGGAGCGCCGTTAGCCATGGCCTTGACCAGTGCTTCGGTGAGGGTAAAGCGGCTGTCCAGTAAAAGCTGCTTGCGCGCGTCAGTCCAGCGCCGGTCTGCAATAGGGGCGCCGGCCAGGTTGATCACCGCGTCAAACTCTGTAAATGACACCGGCACCTGGCTAACCCGTTTAACTGCCGCCGGTAGTGCTGAGTGGGGACGCTCTGGATACCGTGTTAACACGGTGATTTGATAGCGCTCAGCCAAAGCTTCACACAGCGCTTGGCCAATAAAGCCGGTGCCACCTGTCATGAAGAGCCGGGCTGAGGTCATGTTGCTTCTCCTGTTTGTCGGCCAGCGTTGCTCTTGGCCTGCCTTTTCGCCACACTGGCAATATATAGACTGCTGATGTGTAAAAGGATCGTTTTCATGTCTCGCTCCTGGATACTGGCGCTGGCGGCACTGGTGATTGTGCTGGCCGGTGTCAAAAGCGCCGCTGATCTGCTGGTGCCGTTTTTGCTTTCGGCCTTTATTGCCATCAGCTGTAATCCGCTGGTCAGCTGGCTGACCCGCCGGCGCTGGCCCAGAGCTCTGGCTGTACTGTTGATCATCGCCCTGATTGTGTTGATAGGACTGATGCTCGGTGGGTTGCTTGGTAGTTCTTTGAATGCTTTTTCGGCCAATATACCGCAGTACCGTTCGCGGCTACTGGAGCAATTCAACTGGCTGACGCAGTGGCTGAGCCAGTACAACATTATGCTAGACCGCCAGCAGTTGCAGACCATTTTAGACCCCGGTGCCGCCATGAGTATGGCAGCCAATACCCTGACCAGTCTCGGTGGCCTGCTGACCAATTTCCTGCTGATCCTGCTGACCGTGGTGTTCATGCTTTTTGAGGCAGAAGACTTGCCCCATAAGGTTCATCGGGCTGTCGGTAGCAACAGTAGCCTGGTGCACGCTATCGATCGTTTCTTTTCTTCGGTCAATCATTACCTGGCCATCAAGACATTAGTGAGCCTTGCTACCGGGGTGTTGATTGGCCTGTGGTTATGGAGTCTGGGGGTCGACTTCCCGCTGTTGTGGGGGGTTTTTGCCTTCTTGCTCAATTACATTCCCAATATTGGTTCAATCATTGCCGCGATCCCGGCAGTCTTGCTGGCGTTTGTGCAATTGGGGCTGGGCCATGCCGGCCTGACGGCGCTGGGCTTTGTGGTGGTTAATACCTTGATGGGGAACCTGGTTGAGCCACGGCTGATGGGCCGCGGGTTAGGGCTTTCCACCCTGGTGGTTTTTTTGTCTTTGGTCTTCTGGGGCTGGTTGTTGGGCACGGTAGGAATGTTGCTGTCGGTGCCTCTGACCATGGTGCTGAAGATTGCCATGGAATCCAGCCCGTCAGGGGCTCAGTATGCTGTGTTGCTGGGCGGGCGCTTGGCCGATGAGGATAAATCCAGCTGACGGTGCAGGTAACGCAGGGCTTCATCAGCATCCGGGGCGGCGGCCAGCTGCTGATAATCAGCAGCCGGTAGCGGCAGTAACTCCAGCCAGCGGGCGGCCAACCAGGCACCATCAGCGAACTGTGGTTGCGGATAGAGCGCTGCCAGCTCAGGGTGATCTGTCAATACTGCTTCTAGCAGACTGGCCAGGCCACTGGCTGGTTCATGCAGCGGTTGTTCGGGCCAGGGCGGCAATAAGGTCGCTTGTGCGACATGCAATTTATCCGGCTGCTGATAGCTGCTGTCGATGCGGTAACGCTGACGCCCCTCAACAATAATCCCCAAGCGACCATCGGCGAGCGGTTCGAAATCGATAACGTCCACCAAAGTACCAATAGCGCTGAGGCGCTGCGGTGTATTCGGAGCGTTCTGGCGGTCGGGCATGCAGAGGCCAAAAGGGCGCCGGCCGGCGCTGGCGTCAGCCACCATTTGCAGATAACGGGGCTCAAATACCCGCAGTGGCAGGCGGCCACCGGGCAGTAAGCGGGCATCCAGTACAAATTGGGCAATGTCCATCAGCACCCCTTTAATATCAGGTATGCCGTTATACCGCTGTATTGCCCCTGGCAGATCAATAAAAAGCCCGGCATCGCCGGGCTTTTTTATCAGTAAGCGTTTTTAATGAAGTCGCGAACAGTCTGGTTCAGTTTGGCCCGGGAGGCCGGGTTAACGTACATCATGTGGCCAGCAGGGTAATAGCTGAAGGACACATGCTTGGCAATAGACGGCTCTAGGCCCATGTGACTGAAAGTGTACTCAGTGGCAAAGAACGGGGTTGCCATATCGTAGTAGCCATTGGCTACCATCACTTTCAGGTGGGTGTTGGTGCTCAGAGCGTGGCGCAGATCCTTGGCGACGTTGGTGTAACCACGCCAGCCACCTTGGCCCCAGTCCCAGCTCATGTTGACCTTGCCGGAGAGGATTTGGTATTCGCTGTTGTCCTTGAACTTCAGCTCACGGCGTACGTAGTCATTAAAGGCTGCAGTGTAAGGGCCGAGTATGGCGGTATAGCTCGGATCATGCTCGAAGGTTTCACCGGCTGCGTCATGGTCAATGCCTTCAAAGCGGCTGTCCAGCCGGCCAACGGTGCGGCGCTGGTCACGTAGCAGCTGCTTGGTAAAACGCATGATGTTGATGCGCAGGTTGGTTTCTTTCAGGTACTTAACGGACAGGCCGGTGTACTGGTGCAGCTTCTCAGCAATACGCTGCTGGTCGGCGGCGCTGAGGTTGCTGCCCTGGAACAGGGCGGCCGCGTAGTCAGTAGCGGCAAAATGACGCACTTCTTTCAAGAAAGCGGGCAGATCCTTGGGCTTGTTCGGCAGCTTGTTGTGATACCAGGCTGTTGCCGCGTAGGTGGGCAGGTAGGTGATGTAGGGCAGATCATTACCCGGGTTGAAGCCGACGGTACTGAAATCCAGCACGCTGGATACCAAAATTACCCCGTTCATGTACATGCCACGGCCTTCCAGCTCGTCGACAACCGCGGCGGCGCGGGTGGTGCCATAGGACTCCCCGGCCAGGAACTTCGGCGAATTCCAGCGCTCATTCTTGCTGGTCCACTGGGTAATAAAGTCGGCCATGGCCACTTTGTCGCTTTTGACTCCCCAGAAGTCCTTACCTTTGGCTTTACCCAGGGCTTTTGAGTAGCCAGTGCCTACCGGGTCAATGAAAACCAGGTCGGTACTGTCAAGAATGCTGTCGCCGTTATCGACCAGATCATAAGGGGCATTGGCCGGTTGTTTGGCATCAGGAAACTGAATGCGGCGCGGCCCAAAGGCACCCAGATGCAACCATACCGAAGACGAGCCCGGGCCGCCGTTGAAAGCGAAGGTCACAGGGCGTTTGGCGGTGTCTTTGACATTGTCTTTGGTATAGGCGACATAGAAGAAGCTGGCTTTGGGCTGGCCCTTGTCATCTTTGAGGATCAGCGTACCGGCGGTGGCATGGTATTTAATGCGGTCGTCATGGATCCGCACGCTGTGCGCGGTGACCTCTGTTTGCGGTTTGATATCCGGTGTGGTTGGGGCTTTAGCGGGCTCGGCCGCCAGCAAAGGCGCACTTAACAGTGCTGCTGCCATCAATAATGCTCTCACGAGACAATCCTTCTTGTTGTTAGTTAGTTGTCAGTATTACGGTTCGGCTCTTTGCTGCAAGTCACATTCGGCAAACAGCAAAAGGCCCGCGTCATGCGGGCCTTGGCAACTCAGGTGCGGGTGACATCCACCAGCAGCTTCAGTACCTGGCCCGGCTGCAGATAATGCGACGGATCCAGTTGGTTCCACTTGAGTAGATCCTTGACCGAGACCTTGAAGCGCTGGGCAATGGTCGACAATGAGTCCCCCGGGCGTACCTTGTAATGTACGTTCCGGTTAATACCCGAACCTTTTTCACCATCCAGCCAGATGGTGATTTTGCGGTTGACCCGCAACGGGTCAGTGGTTTTCATGTCATTCCAGCGTGCCAAGTCATGAATCGACACCCGGTACTGGTGGGCAATGGTCCACAGGCTTTCGCCAGAGTGAACTTCATGGCTGATGGCCGCCTTACGGCTGCTCACGGCATGGGTAGGGCGCCCCTCAGCCAGGGCCTGATCGGACAGCGGTACCATCAAGTCCTGCCCCACACGGATCAAATTACCCTTGATGTGGTTGGCGCGGCGTAATGACGCTACCGAGGTGTCATAAATATGCGAAATTTTCAGCAGGCTGTCACCGCGTTTGACCTTGTGGCGGGCCCAGCGCAGGCGCTTTTTCGGGGGCAGGCTAGCCAGTTTGGCCTTAAAAGCATCGGCTTTGTCAATGGGCAGTAACAGCGTCTGGGCACTATCCGGGCTGGTGGCCCAGCGGTTAAAGCCGGGGTTCAATGCGTGCAGCTTTTTGACACTGATCCCGGCCAGCTCGGCAGCCACTGACAGGTCCAGTTGGTCCTTCACGGTGACTTTTGCCAGCCGTGGCGCATTGGCTACCGGTTGAAAATGGTTACGGCCCTCGGGGCTTTTAAGCATTTCGGCCAGAGCCAGCAACCGCGGCACATAAGCCCGGGTTTCCCGTGGTAAGCGTAGCGACCAGAAACTGGTATCGCGGCCCCGACGCTTGTTGTAAGCCACCGCCCGCATCACCCGGCCTTCACCTGAGTTATAGGCCGCCAGGGCTTTGAGCCAGTCACCGTGGAACATTTGATGCAAATATTTGAGGTAGGCAATTGCAGCTTTGGTTGAAGCCAGTACGTCCCGGCGGCCGTCATACCACCAGTCTTGCTGTAGCCCGAAGCGGTCACCGGTGCCGCTGATAAACTGCCACATACCGGCGGCCCGGCCCTGTGAATAGGCAAAGGGGTCGTAGGCGCTTTCGACTACCGGCAATAGCGCCAGCTCCATTGGCATGTCAGCCTGCTTTAATTGATGCACCACCAGATACAAAAACGGCTCAGCCCGCTTGGACACCCGTTCTAAGTAGCGAGGGTGCGTTTCAAACCATTTTTTCTGCACCGCGATACGCTGTTGGTCTGCGTTATATTGCAGGCCAAAGTCCTGGGTGATGACATCCCACAGATCATTGAGCGGAGCGATGGTTTTACCACCGTTGTCGCTATCGTCAGCCAACACGTCAACGTCAGAGCTGGCTGGCTCAGCGGGCAAAGTGTCGCTACCGGCAGCGGCAACGGTGCTTTGATCGTCATCATCCGCAGGAGGCTTAGCCTTAGTGACTGCGGTGCTGTCAGTCTGGTTTGTGCTAGGCGCTGAGCTAGTTGGCGTTGTCATCTGACAGCCGGCCAGCAACGCCGGTAACATCATTGCAAGTAAAGATTTTTTCATCAATTCTGGTTTGTCGGGGGCGCGTCAGAATTCATCCTTGAAACGACGCAGCGCTGAAAAAACGTCTTCGTCCGTCGGGCAGGCATGTCCGGCAAATGCTTCTGCCGCTGCCCGCACGGCACCGTGTTGAGTGCGCAA
Source organism: Gallaecimonas aegicerasi (assembly GCF_045291545.1). Lineage (GTDB taxonomy): Bacteria > Pseudomonadota > Gammaproteobacteria > Enterobacterales > Gallaecimonadaceae > Gallaecimonas. The sequence continues at coordinate 1,795,234 of NZ_CP149514.1, read as the reverse complement.
AAAAGGGTTAATGGCCCTTTCCCGTGCGATAGTTGACGGTAATGTTGTGTGCCCGGCTGCGCGCCAGGCGGCAACTTGCTGCTGATAGGCTTGCAGATCCGGATTGTTCGGTTCTATCTGCAAGGCAAACTGCAGATTGGCGGCAGTGTACTCATGAGTACAGTAAACCCGGGTGTTACCGTCTAATGCCGCCAGTTTCTGTAAAGAGCGATACATGGTTGCCGCGTCACCTTCAAACAAGCGTCCGCAACCGCCGCTGAACAAGGTGTCACCGCAAAATAACATGCCGGCGCCCACATAGGCGATATGCCCCCGAGTATGCCCGGGAACCTGCAGTACCTGCAAAGGCGCAAGGTGCTGAAGTTGAACCAGATCACCTTCTGTCAGCGGCTGGCTGATACCAGCAATGTTTTCATCTCCCGGGCCGTAGACGGGCACAGCAAAGTGTTCGAGCAAGGTAGCAATGCCACCGGTGTGGTCGCGGTGGTGGTGAGTGATCAGGATCGCGCTAAGATGGGCCTGGCGTTCCGCCAGTACGGCCAAAACCGGCGCGGCATCACCCGGGTCAATCACCGCCAGGCTATTCGGGCCTGTCTGCAGCGCCCAAATGTAGTTATCCTTGAACGCAGGAATGGCAAAAACCGGATCAGTCATCGACGCTGATATCGGCATGCTACCTCCATCATTTTTAGGCAATCAGCACCAGGCCCCGATCATGCTGTTTAGACCGCTAACCCAGCTTGAACCGGCCACCATGCCCGAATCCTGGCAAGAGCTCAAGGACGGGGAGTGGCTATTTACCCAGATGGCCCAGCAACTGGCGCCGTGGTGGCCGCGGTTGTATGGCTATTATCTGGTGAAACTGGGGCCGCTGGCCGGTGCCTTTGATACCAGTGCTGCGCGCACTCATCGGCAGTGGCAGCTAGGGCCGGGCGGGTCTGTATGCTGCCATGGCCCAGAACTGCCGCTGAAAAGTAACAGCGTCGATATTCTGCTGATGGCCCATAACCTGGAATACAGCACTGACCCACATCAGCTGATGCGGGAGGCCCAACGGGTATTGGTAGAAGGGGGGCATCTGGTGCTCACTGGCTTTAGCCCGTTGTCGTTGCTGCGCTTATGCAGCTTGTGGCGCCAGGCGGCTCCTTTTGATGGTCACTACTACCACCCGATGCGTGTTAGTGACTGGCTGGCGTTGCTGGGGTTTGAAGTTATTGCTGATCAGCGGCTGTTGTATGGCCCTTTGTCGCGTCACAGCCCGCAGTGGCTAGAGCGGCTGGGCAGCCGTTTTGGCCGTTTTGCTGCTGGCAGCTATGTGCTGGTGGCGGTTAAAAGAGCCATACCGATGACTCCCGTTTCCTTAAAACGGCGCCCGGCGCGAGTTTTGGCCAAGCCGGTCGCCGGCGCTATCAGTGGCCGCTGGGGCGAGTACTAACCGTTAAAGCCAGTGTCCTCTGCCAGGGCATCAGCACTGGCGGCCTGGCGGGCCAGCTCATCCACACGTTCATTTTCTGGGTGCCCGGAATGGCCTTTTACCCAGTGCCAGTTGATATTGTGCCGACTGGCTGCGGTGTCCAGCCGTTGCCACAGGTCCTGATTTTTTACTGGTTGCTTGCTGGCGGTACGCCAGCCATTGCGTTTCCAGCCGGCCAACCATTGCGTAATGCCTTGGCGTACGTACTGACTGTCGGTATACAAGTCTATCTGACAAGGCTCTTTCAGGACTTCCAGGCCTTTAATGGCGGCCAGCAGTTCCATACGGTTATTGGTGGTGAGGCGGTAGCCGCCGCTCAGGCATTTTTCATGTTGCTGGTAACGCAGTAGTACACCGAAGCCACCGGGGCCGGGGTTACCCAGGCAGGAGCCGTCAGTAAAGAGGGTGATCTGTTTTGGCACGGGATTTTCATTGATAAGATGCAAATATTCTTTCCAGTGTGCCTGTGTCGGCGCAGCTGAGCAAACAGGGAATAGCATGGTAGAGCAACAGCACCGTCAGGTGGTTCTGGATACCGAAACCACCGGTATGAACCAGGACATCGGCCCTCATTACCAGGGCCATAAAATCATTGAAATTGGCTGCGTGGAAGTGATCAACCGGCGCCTGACCGGACGCCACTTTCATGTTTACCTGCAACCGGATCGCCCGGTAGATCCAGAAGCCATTGAAGTTCATGGCATTACTGATGAATTCTTGCGTGACAAGCCGCGCTTTGCTGATGTTGCCGAAGAGTTCATAGCGTTTATTCATGGTGCTGAGCTGGTCATCCATAACGCCCCCTTTGATATCGGTTTTATGGATATGGAGTTTCGCCAGTGGCGGCCACAACAACCTCTGACCGAAAGCTTTTGTTCGATTACCGATACCCTGGTTATGGCCCGGCGGTTGTTCCCGGGCAAGCGCAACAATCTGGATGTGTTGTGCGAGCGGTATTTTATCGACAACAGCAGCCGCAGCTTGCACGGCGCCTTGCTGGATGCAGAGATCCTGGCAGACGTTTACCTGGCCATGACCGGCGGCCAGACCAGCCTGAACCTGGTCTCTACAACCAGTGAGCAAGGAGGCGATGGTCAGAGTGGTATTCGTCGCCTGTCAGCGTCGCGCCCAGCGCTGACGGTACTGGCCGCCAGTGCTGCGGAAATACAGGCCCATGAACAGCGCTTGGATCTGGTGGCGCAAAAGGGCGGGAGCTGCCTGTGGCGCGATTGATCGTAGCTGTACTGCTGGCCGTCAGTTTTGCCAGCGCCGCTGCCCCGGCGGCGCCGAAGGAAACCAATCAGTATCTTAAAAACCTGTTTCGTATTGAGCAGGCGCCTTATCACCAGGTATTTCGTCGAAAGCCTGGCACAGCGTCCATTATTCTTGTCGCCCCTCAGGGGGAAAAGTATTACGCCACCAAGCATCCTGATGGGGTGCGCTGGTTCAGCAATGATGAGCTGGATATTGTTTATATCCCCCATCCCCCTCTGGGCCCCTGGCAGGCCATCGGTGAAGTCATAGAGCAGCATGACTTTCAAGGCGTTAGTTTTGCCAAACCCCAGTGGTCGTCGCCCCGTTATGTTGGTGAAAAATCCCAGGTATGCCAACGCATCACCGAACGCGCCGGAGTGTTAAAGTCGGCAGAATTAGCTGATCTGGTCGACAGTGTTACCTGGTTAACCAGCCAGCATCGCAAAAATGAAGACAATTTCAGCTTCTCCAGCACAGCCAAGCAGCCCTTGCTATTACAGGGTGAGCAGTATTGTGCCAGTGTCTGGATGCCACCGTTACCTGGCCACTACAGCTGGCAGCTGACCGACACTGCCGGCCTGGATAAAGGCGTTTTCAGTAAAACCGTGGCTCTGGCCCCACTGCCGTTTGCGTTGACGCCGGAGCCTGCCGTCGATGAATTAACGCCAATGCGTTACCAGGCGGCTCTGACCGTTGATGACATTGACCCAACCTCGGTCCGTTTTGCACTGGTTTTGCATGTGGGCAATAACCAGCAGGTACATCGCATTTTGCGACTGGATGAACAGGGGCAAGGCACCTTGCGGTACCTGCCCAGTTTTTCCCATAACGTTGCGGTGACAGGCACCGTCAGTTTCAATACCCGCGACGGTAAAGAGCACCTTATTAAACTGCCAAGGCGGCTGATCCTCGGCGAGTCAGAAGTGAGTAGGGTGGAAGGCAGTGTTTCAAAAGCTGCTTTGGTGCCAGCGGCGCCGCCAAAGCCAGCACCAGAGTCAAGCTCACTGGGATATTTCGTCTGGTTGTGGCTGATCCTGCCAGTGCTGCTGATTTTGGGCATTGTTTGGTGGCGTTTGCGGCCTAAAGCAGCGGTACAAACTGTGCCTGAAAAAGCACCAGAAGCCGCAGAAAATGAGGCGCAAGCTGAAGAAAATGATGACTTTTTGCTCGATTTGTCACGCCCTGACGACATCGATGAAAAAAATTAAGAAAAGGTGTTGACGCTAATGCGAGGGCGAACGTAGTATTTGCGCCGCGCCGGGGTTAACGCCCTGGTCGAAGAAAGTGCGGAGTGGTAGTTCAGTTGGTTAGAATACCGGCCTGTCACGCCGGGGGTCGCGGGTTCGAGTCCCGTCCACTCCGCCACTAAATTTCAGGTAGCAAGACGCTGTTTTGTTACCGCAAAAGCAGGCAATGCTTTTGCAAAAAGTGACATGACATTGCCGGGTTCAGCCGGGTGATGGCAACCAGTTAAGTGCGGAGTGGTAGTTCAGTTGGTTAGAATACCGGCCTGTCACGCCGGGGGTCGCGGGTTCGAGTCCCGTCCACTCCGCCACTAATTTCAGGTAGCAAAAGGCTGTTTTGTTACCGCAAAAGCAGGCAATGCTTTTGCCAAAAGTGACATGACATTGCCGGGTTCAACCGGGTGATGGCAACCAGTTAAGTGCGGAGTGGTAGTTCAGTTGGTTAGAATACCGGCCTGTCACGCCGGGGGTCGCGGGTTCGAGTCCCGTCCACTCCGCCACTAATTTAAGCCCCCTTCTTTAAGAACTGTGTAAGAAAAAAGCCTACTTTTACCGTCTCGTGCTCATCTTGAGCAGGTATTTATCTATTTATCGATGGTGAACGACAGTAGCGCTCTGAGTGTTTGCCTCGTGTTTCCCTCACTAGCTGCCTGAATTGCTCTATTCGGGCCTTATTTGCTTGTGTGTTATCACCGTATTTTGGGGTTTGGCAGGCAAGGTTAATTGCCCTTGTCTGGCGAAGTCTTTTTGACTGCCATCAATGTCCACCGTACGAGCTATCACCTTGTTTTTAGCGCTCGTCACTAAGGCTGCTTTTCCTGACATTAGTGTATCCGCCCGTTATCTGTTGTAGCCGTTATCTGTTGTAGCCCGTTATTTGTTGTAGTCAGACAGACATTAAAAAAGCCCGCCATGGCGGGCTTTTTACGATGCAGCGCAGCTTAGGGCTTGTAGGTTTTCTTGGTCAGCTTGTGAGCCAGCTTTTCAACCAGCACAAAGAACAGCGGCACAAAGAAGATCCCCAAGACGGTGGTGGCAATCATCCCGCCCAACACACCGGTACCTACGGCGTGGCGGCTGCCAGAGCCAGCACCGGTGGAAAGGGCCAGTGGCACCACACCAAGGCCAAAGGCCAGGGAGGTCATCAGAATGGGCCGTAGCCGCATCCGGACTGCTTCTAAAGTGGCTTCCACTAAGCCCCGGCCTTCTTTTTCAAACTGACTCTTGGCAAACTCCACGATCAAAATGGCGTTCTTGGCGCCGAGGCCAATGATGGTCAACAACCCTACCTGGAAGTAGATGTCGTTATCCATACCACGCAGATCGGTAGCGATCAGAGTACCCAGCACCCCCAGCGGGATCACCAGCAGTACTGAGAAGGGCACTGACCAGCTTTCATAAAGAGCTGCCAAGCACAGGAATACTACCAAAATCGACAATGCATAGAGGCTGGGCGCCTGGTTGCCGGCCTGCTGTTCCTGATAGGACAGGCCGCTCCATTCCAGGCCGAAACCCGGTGGCAGCTTGCCAACCAGTGATTCCATGGTTGCCATGGCTTCACCAGAGCTGTGCCCCGGGGCTGCCGCCCCTTGGATCTGCATCGCCGGCAAGCCGTTGTAGCGGCGTAGCTGGGGTGAGCCATAGGTCCAATGACCGGAAGCGAAGGCCGAGAAGGGCACCATATCTCCCTTATCGTTACGCACATACCAGTCATTCATGTCTTTGGGCAGCATGCGATAGGGTGCATCACTTTGCACATAGACCCGTTTGACCCGGCCCCGGTCAATGAAGTCATTGACATAGCGGCCGCCCCAGGCTGTCGACAGCACATTGTTGATATCGCCAATACTGACCCCCAGAGCGGTGGCCTTGGTGTGGTCAATATCCAGCTGATACTGGCTTTTATCACCCTGGCCATTGGGGCGTACGGCAACCAGGTTCGGCTGTTGTGCAGCCATACCCAGTAGTTGGTTGCGTGCGGCCATCAGCTTGTCATGGCCCTGGGCGTTGCGGTCTTCCAAGAACATGTCAAAGCCGTTGGCGGTGCCCAGCTCCAGCACGGCTGGGGGCACGAAGGCAAAGACCATGGCGCCTTTGATGTGTGAGAACGCTCCCATGGCGCGGGCGGCTACTGACTGTACATCGCTGCCCGGCTTGGTACGCTTGCTCCAGTCTTTAAGGCGCACAAAAGCCGTTCCCATATTCTGGCCAGTACCGGCAAAGCTGAAACCGCCAATGGAGAACACCGAATAGACGTTGTCTTTTTCCTTGGTATGGAAGTAATGCTCAATTTGCTTGAATACTTTCAGGGTTTGCTGTTGTGTCGAACCTTCCGGTAGCTGTACCTGCACAAACAGCACGCCCTGGTCTTCATCCGGCAGGAAGGAACTGGGCGTGCGGCTGAACAACCAGACTACAGCGCCGACAATCAAGGCATATACCAGCAGCATGCGCCCACTGCGCTTGATAATTGCGGCAACGGTGTTCTGATAGCCCTGCGTGCGGCGGTCAAACCAGCGGTTAAACCAGCCAAAAAAGCCACCTTCATTGAGCATGTGGCCTTTTTTCACCGGCTTGAGCAAAGTGGCACACAGGGCCGGAGTCAGCACCATGGCCACCAAGACCGACAGCGCCATGGCCGAAACAATAGTGACCGAGAACTGGCGGTAAATAACGCCGCTGGAGCCAGTCAAAAAGGCCATAGGAACAAACACCGCCGACAACACCAGGCCGATGGCTACCAGAGCCCCGGTGATCTGGTCCATCGACTTACGGGCGGCTTCCTTGGGCGAAAGGCCTTCTTCACTCATTACCCGTTCGACGTTTTCCACCACGACGATGGCGTCATCCACCAACAGGCCGATAGCCAGCACCATGGCAAACATGGTCAGGGTATTAATGGAGTAGCCGAAGAACGACAACACGCCAAAAGTGCCCAGCAACACCACAGGTACGGCAATGGTGGGGATCAAGGTGGCCCGCAGATTCTGCAAGAACAGGTACATGATCAGGAACACCAGTGCCACGGCTTCGAGCAGGGTATGGATCACCCCTTCGATAGACAGCTTTACAAAAGGTGTAGTGTCAAAAGGCACCGTTGCCTTGAGGCCATGAGGGAAGAACTGTGACAGTTCTTTCAGCTTGGCTTTAACAGCGGCAGCCGTGTCCAGAGCGTTAGCGCCAGCGGCTAGGCGGATCCCCAGGCCTGAGGCCGGTGAACCGTTAAAGTTACTGGTGAAGTTGTAGTTTTCTGACCCCAGCTCGACCCGCGCAACATCCCCCAGGTGTACGGTAGCGCCGTCCGTGCTGGTGCGCAGAATGATGTTACGAAATTGCGCCGGTGTTTTCAGGCGGCTTTGCGCCGTTACCGTGGCGTTTATTTGCTGACCAGGCACCGACGGTGTACCGCCGAGCTGGCCGGCAGATACCTGTGCATTTTGGGCCTGAACGGCACTGATCACATCAGAGGTAGTCAGGTCGTATTTTTTCAGCTTGAACGGGTCGAGCCAGATCCGCATAGCGTACTGTGACCCAAACAATTGCAGCTCACCAACGCCCGGCACCCGGCTCAGCGGATCCTTGATACTGGACGCTACATAATCAGCAATGTCGTACTTATCCATGGAGCCGTCTTCTGATACGAAAGCGACGACCATCAGGAAGTTACGTACCGACTTGGTGACACTCAGACCCTGTCGCTGTACTTCTTCAGGTAGCAACGGTGTGGCCTGAGCCAGCTTATTCTGTACCTGTACCTGGGCGATGTCCGGGTTGGTATTGGCACTGAAAGTCAGGGTTACGGTGGCGTGGCCGTTGGCATCACTGGTCGATGACATGTAATTCAGGCCATCGAGGCCATTCATTTGCTGTTCTATGACCTGGGTAACGGCATTTTCAACGGTTTTTGCCGAAGCGCCAGGGTAGGTGGCGCTGATGGTCACCGTCGGTGGCGCAATGCTCGGATATTGGGCGATGGGCAGCCGGTTGATGGCCATAACCCCTGCCAGCATGATGATAATGGCGATCACCCAGGCAAAAATCGGGCGATCGATAAAAAAGCGTGGCATGGCTACTCCTTACTGGCTGTCACTGGCGGCCACGGTCTTGACCTTGGTACCCGGGCGGGCTTTTTGCAGCCCGTCAAGGATCACCCGGTCACCGGCTTTGAGGCCACTGACGATATGCCACTGGTTACCGACCGACTCGGCTGTTTCTACCGGCTGGATGGCGACGGTGCCGTCGGCTTTGACCAGCATCACTTCGGCTTCCCCTCGCGGGTTGCGTCGTACCGCTTTTTGCGGCACCAAAATGGCGTCAGGGGCATTACCGGTGTCAACGTTTGCCCGCACAAACATGCCCGGCAGCAAGGTACTGTCAGGGTTGGCAAAACGGGCGCGCAGCGTCACCGAACCGGTTTGCGGATCGACGTTCACTTCGGTGAACTCCAAGTCGCCTTTTTGTGGATATGTGCTGTGATCCGATAGCGTCAGGGTGACGGCCGCGTTATGGGTCGCTTGCAACTGCCCCTTGGCAATCTGGTTTTTCTGGGCCAGCAAGGCAGCGCTGGACTCGCTCAGATCCACATAAATGGGGTTCAGGGTCTGCACCAGTGCCAATGCCTGGCTTTGGTTGGCCGTTACCAGGGCGCCGGCAGTCACATTGGACTTGCCTATTTGGCCACTGATCGGGGAGGTGACAGTGGTGTAGCCCAAATCAATCTTGGCATTATGCAGTGCGGCTTTGGCTACCTGCACATCGGCTTTGGCCAAATCGTAGGCGGCCTGGGCGTCGTCCAGATCCTGCTGGCTGACATACTGGGTCTTGGCCAGCTTCTGGTAGCGCTTGAGTTTCAGCTCGGCGCTGTGGGCGCTGGCTTTGGCGCGGCTGAGACTGGCATCGGCACTGGCCACTTTCGCGTCAAAAGGTGCCGGGTCAATTTGATAAAGAGGCTGGCCCTTGCTGACCTTTGAACCCTCAACAAACAGGCGCTTGAGAATAATGCCGCTAACCTGTGGGCGGATTTCCGCCTGTTGGTAGGCATGCACGCGCCCGGGTAACTGCGAGGTCAGCGTCAGTGGGCTGGTCTTTACGGTCATAACCCCCACTTCGGCCATAGGCCGACCACCCTGCTGGCCTGCTCCTGCCTGTGAAGACGGTTTGCAACCAGTCATAACCGTGGCAACAGCCAGCGCCAGCAGCGCTCCCTTGTACTGTCTCATGAGGTATCCTCAAATCCGTCGATGTGCAAATAAGTGTGATCTAACGCAAGTTGCCATGATAGCAGCGCCAGCTTTGCCTGCGGTGGCAAATGCTGTTACAGACCGTTTCCGAAGGTTTAGCTGCGTAGCTGTTGGTCCAGCCAGTGGGCTGCTTGCTGCCAGTAGGAAACTGGCTTGGTGCAATCTGGCGTGACGGCAGCGGCATTTGCCGAAGGTGGAGCGGGGCGTAAAAATAAACCGCTGGCACTGTGGTAAACACGGTATTGCCCCTGGCTCAGCGGCGCATAAACCGAGCTGCCATAATCACTGTCGATTAGCCACGACAGGCTATCGAGCCAGGCCGGTTTGAGCCAGGTCTGGGGCGCCAGAGCGTAGACGGTACGCGGTGCATGGTTGGCTTGCTGGATGTCCTGATAACGACCGGCTAAGCGTTCCAGCCGGTATTGCGGGGTCAGCCCCAGCACCGTCAACCAGTTGGGCCACTTGATAAAGCGGGCATCCAGGCGCCAATCATCGCCGCGAACCGGGAACTGCATCGGCTGACACTGACCGGGTACCTGTAATGTCAGTTCATAAAGCTGCTTGCCGAGCGGGGTAATGCTGACTTGGGCAACCGGCACTTCCTGGCCCAGGTGGTAGTAGGTTTGATAGAGCGCAGAAAACAGCAGGCTGCTGGCCAGTGCAGCCGCCAGCAAGGTGGTGAACATGAGCCGCCACAGCCATTTCATCGCGCTATCTCCCGGGGTATGTAGGTGTTGTTGCCAGAAAAAAGCCCGGCAGCGCCGGGCTTTGATGCCTTACTTGATGTTGAACTTACCGTTCATCACCGCAAAGTGGCCGGGGAAGGAGCAGAAGAAGGTGTAGTCACCGTCTTTTTTCAGTTTACTCATGTCAATGGTCACGCTGGTTTGTTCACCACCGCCTACTAGCTTGGTATGCGCCAGCACCCGAGGATCGTTCTGCGGGAGGTAGTCATGGTCCAAACCGGCTTGAGCACCAGCCATGGCCACAGCCTGGTAATCTGCGCTTTTACTCAGCACCCAGTTATGGCCCATGGTGTTTTTCGGCAGCGACCCGGTGTGTTTCAGCGTCACGGTGAATGACTTACAGCTGGCCGGCACTGTAATTTCCTTTTTGTTGTATTGCATGGCGTCATTGCCTTCGATGGTTGTCGCGCAATCATCGGCCAGTGCCGCACCGGATACCATGGCCAGGACCATGGCTAGCATCACTTTTTTCATTACTAACCTCCGTTTTTAGAAACCTTGCCAGTCTGCCAGCATGTTGCTGACGCTGTTCTGTTATAAGTCAAATATTATCGTTTGGTTTACTACTAACGGTGCAAGAAATAAAGAAAAAGGGAGTCATCAGACTCCCTTTTGTTCAGCTTCAACAGCTTAGGCGGCTTGGCCTTTTGCTTTCTGTTCACGCTCAACCAGCGCTTTGTCGGCAGCCAGGTAAAGCGGATCGAAGTCATCGACGTTGATGGCGCGCAGCCGGCCCTGCTCGGCGCGGCGCAGCAATTCGGCTTCATCTTCGTTAATGAGGCCCAGCTCCAGGCCTTCTGCCGCTACCTCATCCAAACGGAAGAACTGACGCTTCGGCTCGGTAGCCTTGGCCACTTTGTCAAACAGCGGCTCGGCGGCCAGGATGTCATCCAGGGTTTGTTCCAGCATGCCGACGGCATTGCTTTCTACCCGGGTCATATACTGGCTTTGGCCCAGTCGTGAACGCACTTCCGAAGGTTTTTGCAGCAATGTCGCCACCTTGTAATCCAGGCGGTCGCTGGGCCGGTTCACCGGGCGACCCCAGGGCAGCAGTACCACTTGCAGTAGGCGGCCAACCCATTTGTTGGGGAAATTTTTCAGCAGTTCCACCAGGCTGTCTTGCAGCTTATACAAGGCGTCTTCGACGGCCCATTGCAGCAAGGGCAGATCTTCACTGCGACGGCCTTCGTCATTGAAGCGCTTGAGGCTGGCTGAGGCCAAATAGAGCTGGCTGAGCAAATCGCCCAAGCGGGCTGAAACCCGTTCACGGCGCTTCAGTTCACCGCCCAGAACCCCCATGGCAACATCAGATAAAAGCGCCAGGTTGGCACTGAAACGGTTCATGTGCTGATAGTAACGCTTGGTTTGGTCAGCAAAAGGGGCTCTAGACAGGCGCGCGCCGGTCAGGCCCAGCCACAGTGAACGGAAGAAGTTCGAAGTGGCAAAACCGATGTGGCCAAAAACCGCTTTATCAAAGGCATCCAGTGCCTGGCGATGGTCGTCAATATTGGCAGCTTCCAGCTCAGCCAGTACGAACGGATGGCAGCGAATGGCGCCTTGGCCGTAAATCATCATCGAGCGGGTCAGGATGTTGGCTCCTTCCACGGTGATGGCGACGGGCGCACCTTGATAGCCCCGGGCCAGGTAGTTTTCCGGGCCCATGCAAATCCCTTTACCGCCGTGGATATCCATGGCGTCGATGATGCCTTTTTGCATGCGATCGGTCATATGGTATTTGACGATGGCAGAGATCACTGATGGCTTCTCGCCCAAGTCCAGGCCGGTTGTGGTCAGCTCACAGGTCGCTCCCATCAAATAAGCGTTACCCGCCAGCCGGGCCAACGGCTCTTGTACCCCTTCCATCTTGCCGATAGGCAGGCGGAACTGGCGGCGTACCCGTGAGTAGGCGCCGGAGGCCAGAGCCAGGGTCTTCACGCCGCCGGTAGCGTTGGAAGGCAGAGTGATACCACGGCCAACCGACAGGCACTCCATCAGCATGCGCCAGCCCTGGCCAGCCATTTTCGGACCACCGATGATGTAGTCCAGTGGCACAAACACTTCCTCACCCTGAGTGGGCCCGTTCTGGAACGGTACATTCAGCGGGAAGTGGCGGCGGCCAATTTTCACTCCAGGCGTTGTAGTCGGGATCAGCGCGCAGGTAACGCCGAGGTCTTCTTTTTTACCCAACAGGCCATCGGGGTCGCGCAATTTAAAAGCCAGGCCCAGTACGGTGGCCACCGGAGCCAGAGTGATGTAGCGCTTATTCCAGGTCAGCTTCATGCCGAGCACTTCTTCACCGTCCCACTGGCCTTTGCAGACCACCCCGAAGTCAGGAATGGCGCCCGCATCAGAGCCGGCCTCTGGGCTGGTCAATGCGAAACAGGGGACTTCAAGACCTTTGGCCAAGCGGGGCAGGTAATGGTCTTTTTGTTCCTTGGTGCCGTAGTGTTGCAACAATTCACCAGGGCCGAGCGAGTTAGGTACGCCGACGGTAGATGACAGCACCATAGAGACGCCGGTCAGCTTTTGCAGCACCAGTGACTGGGCATAGGCAGAGAATTCCAGCCCGCCGTACTCTTTTTTGATGATCATCGCGAAGAAGCCTTTGTCCTTCATGAACAGCCAGGCTTCGGGTGACAAGTCGGCCCGCTCGTGGGTGGTTTCCCAGTCACTGACCATGGCACACAGCTCTTCGACCGGGCCGTCAATAAAAGCTTGCTCTTCGGCACTGAGCTGGGGTTTGGGGTAGCTGTGTAGCTTGTCCCAGTTTGGGTTGCCCCGGAACAATTCGCCGTCCCACCAGGTGGTGCCGGCTTCAATGGCTTCCTGCTCGGTGCTGGACATTTCCGGCATGATCTTGCGATACAGCTTCAAGAAGGGGCCGGAAATATAATTCTGCCGAATCGAGGTGACATTCAGGGGTACCAGTACCAGCAAGGCCAGTAGCCACAGCCACAGGCTGATACCGCCACTCAAACTGCCAACCAGCAGGGTGGCGAAGGTCGCCACGGTGAATGTCATCAGTGAGGCGCGGTGGTAGGCCAGCGCACCGGCACCGCCGATGATAACCAGAGTCCAGAATAGAGTTAACACGACTCCCTCCTTAATATGGGGTTTTCTCGCTAGAGGTCAGACCTCTTAATGATAGCCACTTTGTACTGGATACGATGCTGAGGATCAAGAAGGATTTGTTGCCGGTGGCTGGTTATAATCGGCGACAACAGCGAACTGACAGGATAAAAAAATGGCGTTACAGGACATGGTACGTGCTGAGCTGACTGAAGCGGCGGCCGTATTGGAAAAAGTGCTGGCAGATGAAACACTGCTCAACACTGTTGTTGCAGCAGCAGAGCTTCTTGCCGCCCGTTTTAAGGATGGCGGTAAAGTCTTGGCGTGCGGAAATGGCGGCTCCCACTGCGACGCCATGCACTTTGCCGAAGAGCTGACCGGCCGCTTTCGGGAAAATCGCCCCGGTCTGCCGGCCATTGCCATTTCTGATCCCAGCCACTTATCGTGTGTGGGTAATGATTACGGCTACGAGTACGTGTTTTCGCGTTATGTTGAGGCTGTTGGCCAGGCCGGTGATGTGCTGTTCGGACTATCTACCTCCGGCAATTCCGGCAACATTATTCGCGCTGTGGAAGCGGCTAAAGCCAAAGGCATGAAGGTTATTCTGCTGACCGGAAAAGACGGTGGCAAGCTGGCCGGCCAGGCTGACGTGGAGGTTCGGGTGCCACACTTCGGATATGCCGATCGGATTCAGGAAATTCACATCAAGGTGATCCACAGCATCATTTTGATGGTGGAAAAACTGACCGCATAATAAAACCACAGCCTCCATGGCGCCAAGCCATGAGAGGCTGCTATAGCCACACCGGCCAATCCAACGTATCAACGCCGATAGCAACCGCTAGCAGTGCAACCAACAGCAACACTGCCCGAACCTGCCCCAGGCGTAAAAGCAACTCCTGAGCACCACCGTTAAGCCAAATCATGCCGTAAGCAGCCAGTAAGAGCGCCAGACTTTGAATACTACCAACGAGTAGCAGGCTAGCCGACAGAGGCGAACGGACCATCGTTAGTACAATATCCAGCACACTGCCGGCGGCAATAAACACAAAGGCAATGCAGCACAAGGTGCCAAAATCCGCAGCGAGGCGTGGTGGGGTTCTAAACGGCGGGCGGCGCATAAACAACATCCTTTTTATTTATGTTGTAAGGATGTTGTTTACTGTACAGCGGCAATGGCGAGGGAAATATTGACTCAGGGCAAATAATGCGCAACTGAATCAGTGAGATAGGCTGGCTTCCTGGGCTTGCTGAGGCAGGCTTTTGAAATCACTGAGCACCAGTTCCATCTGCTCCGAGCCATTTTTACCTTGCCAGAGTTTTACCAGTGCGTAATTCAGGCTAGGCGCCAGCCAAAATAGCGTCTGACGGCTGCTGTCAGGGCTGCGAACCCGCTCGACACGAATGGTATCAACTTCCCCGTAAGGTGTGCTGAGGCGCTCTTCCCCCAAGACTTTAAAGCGGTAATGTTTATGCTTCAGCTCCTGGTAGAGATCGAATGACACGTCTTTCTTGCCAGCGGCAAGGTCCAGCGCCAGCTGCTGCTGGTAAGACAGGGGATCGTAAGCAACGCCTTTAAAGTGCACACCAGCGCCACCATCACTGCTGACCACGCTATCAGCAAATTGCATGCTGTAGTGATCGTCCGAACCGGTACCCTTGCGACTGTACTCATAGTGCTGAGCCTGCACTTGGCCATCTTGGACGGTAAAAGTCGCTTTTTCGTTGCGAGAGTCACTAAAAATCAGCCAGTGAATATCCGACTTATTTGTCAGCACATACTGTTGCCCCTGCTGGCGCAGCTCACGGGTGGCTACGCCATAGGTTTTGCCTTTGCGCACAACCTTATAGGTGGCATCGTAGGGGGTAAGGGGGGTAGCCAGGGCCGGCAGCGCAACCATGGCCAGAAGCAGCGTTACTGTATTTGCAAACCGCATGGCGGTAATACCTGTCCATCGAACCAGGCCTTACCTTGGCGCATTTGCAAGCGACCGTCAACGAACCAATGGCAAACGCTTGGGTAGAGTTTATGTTCTTGTTTATGAACCTTTTCTGCCAGGGTTTCAGCGGAGTCCTCGGCAGTAACCGGCACCCGTGCTTGGGCTATCACCGGGCCGCCGTCAAGCTCGGCGGTAACAAAATGAACCGATACGCCGTGCTCAGTGTCGCCGGCATCCAGAGCCCGCTGGTGCGTGTTCAGGCCTTTATACTTGGGCAGCAGTGACGGATGAATATTCAGTAAGCGGCCAGCAAAAGCATCGACAAAAACCGGCGTCAGGATCCGCATAAAGCCGGCTAATACCACCAAGTCTGGCTGATAGGCTGCGACACGTTCCGCCAAGGCCTGATCGTAGTCAGCACGCTGCGGGTATTGGTGGTGGCTCAGGACTTCGGCGGCAATACCGGCCCGGGCAGCGCGCTCCAGGCCATAGGCATCGGCTTTATTGGCCAGCACCGCCACCACCTCAGCGGCAATGCCGCTTTGCTGGCAGGCATCAATGATGGCTTGCAGGTTACTGCCACTGCCGGAAATCAGCACGACAATGCGTTTCATCAGCGGATCTCGACAGCCCCATCGCTACCGCTGCGCTCAGCAATATTGCCGATATGCAGTGGCTGTTCCCCTTGCTCTTGTAACACATTCAGGGCTTCATCCAGTTGTGACGAAGGCACCACCAGGATCATGCCGATACCGCAGTTAAAGGTGCGGTACATTTCTTCCTGGGTCACATTACCCTGTTCTTGCAGCCAGCTGAAAATGGCGGGCCATTGCCAGGCCTGTTGGTTGATCTGGGCTTTAACTGCGCTGGGCAGAACCCGCGGAATATTTTCCCAGAAGCCGCCGCCAGTAATGTGAGAGAGTGCCTTCACGCGCACTTTACGCAGCAGTTCCAGTACCGGCTTGACATAAATACGGGTGGGGGCCAGCAGGTGCTCAACCAGTGGCTGGCCGTCCAGCTCGGTATTAGCATCAGCACCGCTGACTTCGATAATTTTGCGGATCAGTGAATAGCCGTTGGAATGGGGGCCGGAAGCGGGCAGGCCAAT
Source organism: Gallaecimonas aegicerasi (assembly GCF_045291545.1). Taxonomy (GTDB): domain Bacteria; phylum Pseudomonadota; class Gammaproteobacteria; order Enterobacterales; family Gallaecimonadaceae; genus Gallaecimonas. The sequence continues at coordinate 1,779,159 of NZ_CP149514.1, read as the reverse complement.
GATGGCGTCACCGGCGCTGACGCCGCTACCGTCAATAATTTTGGCTTTTTCGACCACGCCGACACAAAAACCGGCCAGATCGTAGTCTGCACCTTCATACATACCGGGCATTTCGGCCGTTTCCCCACCGATAAGCGCACAGCCGGCCAGTTCACAGCCGTGGCCGATGCCGCTGACAACCTGAGCCGCGACATCAACGTCCAGCTTGCCGGTGGCGTAGTAATCCAGGAAAAACAACGGCTCGGCACCTTGCACCAGCAGGTCGTTCACGCACATCGCCACCAGGTCAATACCGACGCCGTCGTGGCGCTGCCAGTCCAGTGCCAGGCGCAGCTTGGTGCCGACGCCATCGGTGCCGGCCACCAGTACCGGCTCATGGTAGCCACTGGGCAACTGGCATAAGGCCCCGAAACCACCCAGACCACCCATCACTTCCGGGCGGCTGGTACGGCGGGCGACGCCTTTGATACGTTCAACCAGGGCATTGCCAGCATCAATATCTACACCGGCGTCTTTATAGGACAGGGACCTGCGTTGTTCGCTCATGGGCTTCCTCTATGGCGTTATCGGGAATTCGGGCGGGCGTATTGTAGCGGCCCGCGCCGCCAGAGGAAACGTTTTCGTCCGGCTTTTCCTTTGCCCCTGCCTGGGGGCTGGGTAGAATGAGTGCAGATTTGTCGCAACGAGCTGAAACGGACATGAAAATCTGCGAAGTCAAACATCCTCTGGTGAAGCATAAAATTGGTCTGATGCGTGAAGCGGATATCAGCACCAAGCGGTTTCGCGAATTGGCCGCCGAAGTGGGCAGCCTGTTGACCTATGAAGCCACCAAAGACTTTGAGCTCGAAACCGTCACCATTGATGGCTGGAATGGCCCGGTAACGGTTGAACAGTTGAAAGGCAAGAAAGTGACGGTAGTGCCAATACTGCGCGCGGGCCTGGGTATGATGGACGGCGTGCTGGAGCATATGCCTTCGGCGCGAGTGTCGGTGGTGGGGATCTACCGGGATGAACAGACACTGCAGCCGGTGCCGTACTTTGAAAAGCTCTGTGGCGATTTGGACGAGCGTGTGGCGCTGGTGGTTGACCCGATGCTGGCTACCGGCGGCTCGATGATTGCGACCATTGACCTGCTGAAAAAACGGGGCTGTCAGCACATTAAAGTGTTGGTGCTGGTGGCTGCGCCAGAGGGGCTGGCGGCACTGGAGGCGGCGCATCCGGATGTGGAGCTTTACACTGCTGCGGTTGACCAGCGCCTCAACGAGCACGGCTATATTCTACCGGGCCTGGGTGATGCCGGAGACAAAATTTTCGGAACCAAGTAACACCGATGCTGAATACGCCGCGGGGCTCGCTTGAGCTGCTTGCCAGCAGCGCCTATGATCGCCCGACACTGGCCAGGGGAATGCCATGAAAGCCATCCTTTTCTTTTGTTTACTGTCTGTCAGCGGGGTGCTGTCAGCGCAGCAAGTAACCGGTCTGTACCGGGCCCAGGTCGCGGTATCCAGTCAAAACAGCAGTGATCGTCTGGCCGCAATCAAAACCGCGATGGCGCAAACCCTGATCAAAGTCACCGGTATGGAAAAGGCCCCGCAAAGTCAGGCGCTGGCCGACATCATGGCTGATCCGGAGCCCTTTTTGCTGTCATACCGTTATGAACAGGCGGCCGATGGCCTGCAGCTGTATGCCCTTTTTGACAGTAAGCCGCTGAAGAACGCCATCTGGCAACAGGGTATGCCGGTCTGGGGTGAAGACCGGCCGACCACCTTGTTCTGGATTGCCAGTGACGATAATGGCCATCGCGACATTATCAGTGATGCTTCCATGCCGACACTGGCCAAAGCGGTCACCGATGAAGGAAAGCGCCGGGCTTTGCCATTGCTCTTGCCGCTGTGGGATCTGGATGACAAGGTCAAGCTGGATGTGCTTGATGTCTGGGGGCATTTCAGTGAACCGGTAGATAACGCGTCAGCTCGCTATCAGGCTGAGCAGATCGTTACCGCCCGCTTGAGCGCAGCTGATAATGGCCAATTTCAGGTGGACTGGCAGCTTGATGGTGGCCTGAACCAATCGGGCAGCAGTACGGGTGACTCGGCTGCAACGGCACTGACCGCCATGGTGGATGACGTGACTGATGCATTGGCGGAACAACTGGCAGTCAAAGGGCAGGTTGCCGAACAGCGCACCTTACTGACCTTGCATCGTGTTGCCCGTGCTGATGACTATCTGCGGGCGCTGGATGAGCTAAAAAGCCTGCCAGTGGTGGCTGACGCCCAGGTCACTGCGGTGGCCGAGCAGAGCGTGACATTTTCACTCAAACTCCGGGGCTCACCGGCGCAGCTGACGAAAGCGCTGTCACTGAGCCAGCATTTTTCCAGTGATCCGCAAGGTGAACTGCAGTACCAGCCCTGAACATATGCAATTACCTCTGGCGGTCCAGTTACCGGACGATGAAACTTTTGTCAGTTATTACCCGGGCGATAACGCTCAGGTTGTAGCGGCCCTGAAATTTGCCGCCCGTGCTGAAGGCAAGCGGGTCCTCTATCTGTGGGGGCGGGGTATGAGTGGCCGTAGTCACCTATTGCACGCGGCCTGTGCGCTGGCTACCGAGCGCGGAGCGCCGGCGGCTTATTTGCCGCTGAAAAACCGTGATGTCATGACCCCAGCCATGCTCGAAGGCATGGAGAAGCTGGCCCTGGTCTGTATTGATGATGTCGATGCCATTGCCGGCGATAGCGACTGGGAGCGACAGATCTTTGATCTCTACAATCGGGTGCTGGAAACCCGCCAAGGTGCGCACCTGGTGATCACCGCCAAAGCGCCGCCGCAACAACTGGGCCTGCAGTTGCCGGATCTGGCGTCACGGCTGGACTGGGGAGTAACTTATCAGCTCCAGCCGCTGGATGACGAAGGCAAGCTGGCGGCACTGCAGTTACGGGCCGGGCTCAGGGGGTTCACGCTACCAGACGACGTTGGGCGTTTTATCCTCAACCGATTGTCGCGGGGCATGCGCGAGTTGTTCGAGGCGCTGGACAAACTAGATGCGGCTTCCATTGCCGCCCAGCGAAAACTGACTATTCCTTTTGTAAAGCAGGTTCTGGCCCTGTAAAAAAACCCCGCAATGCGGGGGTTTTTTGTTAGCGCTGAGGTTTCACTGCTGGAGCCAGCCGGGTGCGTGGCTGCCACTGGGGCAACAGGCCCTGGCTGAGCACCAGGCTGCCCATACGCTGGCTGGGGTTGGGGCCACAGGCCGGGGTCAGGTTGTCTGTCCAGCCATCACCGGCACACAGCTCCGTGGGTGTCAGCGTATTAAGCATGGAAGTCGCGGCACTGGCGGCTTCCGGCAAAATGGCCTGGACGTCAAACTCGGCGCGTGGGCGGATAGCCACTTCACCGACCCGGTTACGCTGGCCACGGCTGACGATGTAGTCGTTACCGGAGGTTGGATTGTCCGGTTTATTGGTCACGGCCACGTCACGGTCAATGCCGTAGCGCAGCTTCATCATGGTTTCTTCAAACAACATCGCCAGATCCTCACGGATGGTTGAGTAGTTGTAATAGTCATTGGCATTGTCGGCGAAGAAGAAACCGGCCACATCATCCGGGGTGTAGCCTTCTTGAGTGGCCGTAGCGGTAGCTCCCTGAAAACTGACCTGCGACAGATCGTGCATTTGCTGCGAAGACAGGGGATAGCCGCTGTGCAACTGATCAGAAATGATCGGGGCTTTGACTGCCTGATTGTAAAAAATGTCGTTGCCATCAATACCCGCCTGGAGCTTGGCCTGCGACATAAAGTCGTTGGCATGGGTCAGCTCATGGTAGAGCAGGGAACCCAGATCGGCTTCCAGCTCCGAAAAGGGGCGGGTCTGACGCAGTGAAGGGTCGATGTTACGGAAGGCATAATTGTCATTTTGCACATAACGCCAGGGCATGATGAATTGCAAAGTGCTGCCAAAGCTGGAGCGATAATCCGGCTGCTCGTTAATCACATCACGCTCGTTGGGGGTCAGCCACAGGCTGTCGCCATCAAGGTAGATGGCCCCGGTCAGCTGCCAGTAGAACGATGGCCGTACATCCGAAGAAATCACAATGGCAGTTGTGGCTCGCAGCATGTGCTTGAAGTCGTCATGGCCGTCGAGGTTGGTCAGAAATTCCTCGAAGCGTTGTCCCATCCAGTCATGGGATACCACTACCCGGTTCATGATGTCGGCGACTGTCGGGTTGCTGTTGTTACGGCCAATGGGCGGTAGCGTGTTGATCGTACACAAGTTACTGTCGGTCAGCTGGTTGGAATAAACGCAACTGCTGAGGATGCTGGCATAAGGGCTACTGGCTTTATAAGGGTGCACCAGGGTTAGAGGCTTACTGGTGGCGCAGCTTTGCCCGGTGCCATTACAGAAGTAGGGGCTGGTTACATTGGGGCGGTCCAATACCGCGACATAAAACGTATCGGTAAGTGTGCCGGCGTCGGTGGTCAGGGTGCCTTCAAAGGTCATGACATCGGAGCTGTCGACCATCGGAGCGGTAATAAAAGCCAGCGGTGCACTGGATGAGGTATCAATTTTGGCAGTGGGGCCGCCGGTTTGGCGAAACTGCCAGTTGGAAATGCTGTTAACGCCGGTAGCGTTGAGGCGAATGGAAAACTCCGCACCTTCACTAACGGCCCGGTCAAGGCGAGCCTGCGCCTGGGGGGCGGTACTGTCGGTCACACTCAGGTTAAAGGACTTGCTGAGAGTGCTACCATCCGTTTTAGTGGCGGTAAAGGTAAAAGCGTAACTGCCTGCCTGGCTGACATCAAAGCCAACACCCGGTGTTTTATCTGCCAGCAGCGCGACCTGCGGCCCGGCGGTCTGCTGCCACTGAAACTGACGGTATGTGCCCGCTGGCAGGTGCGCGACAATGCCTACCGCCTGATTGACAACGGCGCTGCTGTCGCCAACCAGAGTCAGTTCTGTTGCCGGAGTACTGGGGCTCACGGGCGCCGTACTGGTGCTGCTGCCACCACTGCCGCCACAAGCACTCAGCAGCGCCACGCTGGCCAGTAACAGGCCGGCCTGTAGTCTTTTTACCGCCATAAAATCAATCCGCTACGTTATATAAACGTTAACGAGATTGATGTTTTTTGAGGCCCAGATCAAGCGCCTTGCCACGCCAGCGGGCGTAAAATACGCCACCTGTGAACATCATCACCGTTAGCAGCAACTCCACGGCTGCCAGCCAGCGTTCTGCGGGGCTGGTCCACAGCAGGGTGAGACTGTGGGTCATATACAGCAGTACCAGGAAGTTGGCCCAGGCGTAGGTATAGGGTTTGCCCATTAACAACCCTTTCATGGGCAAGAGCAGCGGTAGCCACCATAACAGGCCAACCACCAACGGGCTGACATGCGGGTGCGGTGCCAACCACAGATGCCAGGCCGGCACCCAGAGCAGTAGGCCGACGTAACCGGCCAGGGCTAGATGTCGGGCCTGTCGGGTCAGGGGGTGTTGTTGTGGAACATTCATGACAAGGCCTCTGCCAGCTTAGCCAGGCGCTTACCCATGGCCAGGCACAGGGTTTTTTCATCTGCGGTCAGGTTGACATGCTCTGCCCAATGGCTGGGGCCATAAGGCGTTCCGCCACTTTGGGTGTGATGCAGTGCCGGCTCGGTATAGGGGAGGCCGGCAATAACCATACCGTGGTGTAATAGCGGCACCATCATGGCCAATAACGTACTTTCATGACCGCCGTGCAGGCTACTGGCAGAAGTGAAGACGCAGGCCGGTTTATCGACCAAGGCGCCAGCCAGCCAGGCCGGAGCGGTGCTATCCCAGAAGGCTTTCATTGGTGCAGCCATACCGCCAAAACGGGTTGGGCTGCCCAGGGCCAGGGCGCTGGCCTGGCTTAACTCCTGCTCGGTGACCACCGGATCTGCCTGTTGCTCGGCTTGCGGCACGGTGCGAAGCCAGCTTTCCCCGCCGGCTTCTTCAATGCCGCGGGCAATCATACGGGCCATTTGCCGGGTTGCGCCGTGCTGGCTGTAGTACAGCACCAACACCGGCGTCATAGGATTTCCAGCACCTGTTCCGGCGGACGGCCGAGGCGAGCTTTATCACCGTTGATAACGATAGGGCGTTCAATCAGTTTCGGGTGACTGGCCATGGCTTCCAGTAGCGCTGCTTCGTCGGTGACATCTGCCAGCCCCAGTTCTTTGTAGGTCTCTTCTTTTGTGCGCATTAATTGGCGTGCGGAAGTGAAACCCAGTTTCGCCAGCAGAACACGCAAGGTGTCGGTTGTCGGTGGCGTATCCAGATACAGCACAACTTCCGGGTGCAGGCCTTTTTCTTCCAATAGGGCCAGGGTCTGGCGTGACTTGGAACAACGGGGATTATGATAGATTTGCATGCATTCTCCTTGGCAACGAGAAACCGCCATTGTAGCGGTCAGTCACTATTAGCGTAACGCCTCAAAACGTGATTTTTGCTGTTGCAGCTGGGCGATGCGGCCTTCAATACGGCGCTGCTCCAGGTTGTTGTTACCATAGAGGCTGTAGGCTTTATTGAAATGGTTGATGGCGCGATCAAAAGCGCCGTAGTAGGCCATTTTCTCCGCCTGCCAGTACTCCCTGGCGGCGGTATTTTTAACCAGGTTTTGGGCCTGGATCATCAGGTCTATAGCCAGCGGGTCACCAGCGTGCACGTAAAGATAGGGTTCTAGCAGGTCGATGGCTTTTTGCCCCTCCTTGGCCTCAATCCAGGCATGGGCCTGATTCAGAGTGACGATAGGGCTGTTAGGCATGATGTCGGCTGAAGGCTGAAGAAACTTAGCCGCTGCGGCTGCTTTATTGAGTGCTACCAGCGAATCAGATTTAAGTACCTGGTAATACAGGTTGTGCGGATGTTTTTTCAGCAGCTGGTTAGCAATATCCAGCGCTTTTTGATTGTTATTGAGTTGCAAGGCGGTCAGGCCTAATCCGTACTGAAGTACCTGCTCAGAGTGAACCTTACCTTCTTGCTGCTGGTGTTCCAGCAGCTCCTGTACCCGTTTCGGATTATCGCCATACTGGGCCCGGATCAGCATCTGAGTCAGATAAAAGTCCAGTGATGACTGATGGTGTACCTGGGGGTATTGCAGAGCTCGGTTACGTGCTTCTGCCACGCGGTTTTCTGACAAGGGGTGATCCAGCAAGAAGGCCGGTGGCTTACGGACAAAACGGTATTTTTCCACCAGTTTTTCAAAGAAGTTGGCCATGGCAATGGGTCTGAAACCGGCGGCGTAAAGGGTTTGAAAACCAACCCGGTCAGCTTCTTGTTCGTTCTGGCGGGTATAGTTGATGGAAAACTGCTGACTGGCGGCAACCGAGGCCTGCAGGCCTGCCATGCCAGCTTCCGGGTTGGCCAGGCCGATGAGAATAGAAGCGGCAATACCGGCAATGGTCAGTGGCAGGTTTTGCTGTTGATGCTCCATCTTACGAGCCAAGTGGCGCTGCGTGACGTGGGCAATTTCGTGCGCCATCACCGAGGCCAGCTCGTCTTCATTATCCGCTTCTAAAATGATGTCAGAAAACACGGCAACATGGCCGCCAAAATAGGCGAAGGCGTTCAGCTCATCAGACTTGATCACCATAAAATCAAAGGGGTAATTTACTCCCCGGGCATGGGCTACCAGGCGGTGGCCCAGAGATTCAATGTATTCGGTGATCAGCGGATCATTCAGCAGCGGCGCCTGTGAGCGAAGCTGAAAAGTGTAGAGCTTGCCAAGCGTTTCTTCCTTTTGCAGGCTCAGCGTTGACAGCGCGGCGGTACCGATTTGTGGCAGATCATCATAGGCATAAGCTGCGCTTTGACCGAACAGTACCGCAGACAACAGTGCGGCGGTGATTCCTTTTTGCTTCATTCACTTGACTCGCATTGGCGGGCCTAAACAACATAACAACTGGACAACCAAAAGTCCTGTTTGTTTCCGGCCGATTCACCCATAATTATGCCGCTACCACTAACCGGAGCTGATCGTGCGGATAGATTTGACGGCCTATCGTTGCCCGCAAGCGCTGGTTCAAGCCAAGCTGGCGCTGCGCCAGTACGATCAAAGGCCGTTATTGATACAGTTCAGTGAGGCCAGCAGCGCCCGTGATCTGTGCCGCTGGCTGAGCCGTCAGGGGCTATCGGCACAGTGTTGTCGCCAGGGCCAACTTTATCTGGTGACGCTGCCTGCGTCAGCAACCAAGTCGGAGATAATGTGAAAGCTTTTTTGCTTGAGTGGTTCGAACGCCGTTTTTCCGATCCTAATGCCATCACCCTGTTTTTACTGCTGCTGTTTGGCTTTGTCGCCATTTATGCGTTGGGTAGCGTCATGGCACCCTTGCTGGTGGCATTGGTGCTGGCCTATTTGCTGGAATGGCCCCTGCACAAGCTGACCCAGGCCGGGATGTCGCGTACCTGGGCGACGGTATTGGTGATGCTGATTTTTGTCGGGGTGTCATTGCTGATTTTGCTGGTACTGGTGCCGACAGTATGGACACAGACCTCCAGCCTGGTGCGCGAGCTGCCAACCATGCTGGACCATGGCCGCCGCTTTGTGCTGGAGCTGCCCAGTCGTTACCCACACTTGGTACAGCCAGAGCAGATGCAGACGCTGGTAGATGAGTCACAAAAAACGCTGATCAGCTGGGCTCAGAGCGCGCTGGGGGCAACGGTTGCTTCGCTGGGTAACGTCATGGCGATGTTAATTTACCTGATCCTGGTGCCGCTATTGATGTTTTTCCTACTCAAAGACAAAGACAGTCTGCTGGCCAGTTTTGCCCGAGTTATGCCGCGTAACCGCAAGCTGGCCAAGCAGGTGTGGGTGGAAATGAACGGCCAGATCGTCAATTACATCCGTGGCAAGGTGCTGGAAATTCTGGTGGTGGGGATCAGTACCTACATTACTTTTGTGGTGTTTGGCTTGCGTTACTCGGCGCTGCTGGGGCTGGCAGTCGGACTATCGGTGTTGATCCCCTACATCGGGGCGGTGGTGGTGACCATTCCGGTGGTGCTGGTGGCCGCCTTCCAGTGGGGCCTGGACAGTACTTTTTTCTATCTGCTGCTGGCCTACGGCATTATTCAGGTACTGGACGGCAATCTGCTGGTGCCCATTTTGTTTTCTGAGGCGGTGAACCTGCATCCGATCTTCATCATTCTGGCGGTCTTGCTGTTCGGTGGGATCTGGGGCTTCTGGGGCGTTTTCTTCGCCATTCCACTGGCGACCTTGGTCAAGGCGGTGATCAATGCCTGGCCCATGGCTGAAGAGCCCGCTGCCGCATAATAAAAAAGGCGCCAGTGGCGCCTTTTTTATTGCTGCTTCAAGACGTTTTTCATTGCTGATAGAAATCGCGAATATGCTTGAGCAAAGTCGCAACATGCTCGGCGCTAACCCCTAAGTGGGTAACCAGACGCATAGGTTTGCCAGCATTAATCAAAATACCGCGTTCAGCTAAATAGGCCTTTAACGCCTGCTCACGGCCGAGCTGGCAATGGGCATAAACAATGTTAGTGGGCGTCGCGGTGACCTGTAGTTGACCGATGCTTTCCAGGCCCGCAGCCAAAGTGGCGGCATTGGCGTGGTCTTCGGCCAGCCGCGCTGGCATCTCGCTCAAGGCAATACGGCCGGCAGCGGCCAGAATGCCGGCCTGGCGCATTCCGCCGCCGAGCATCTTGCGTATTCGCCGGGCTTGCAGAATGAATGCCTTGCTGCCAAGCAGCAGCGACCCTACCGGTGCCCCGAGGCCTTTAGACAGACACACACTCACCGAATCATAATGGCGGGTAATATCGGTTACCGGCACTCCGGAGGCCACGGCGGCATTAAATACCCGGGCGCCATCAAGGTGCAGTGCCAGGCCCTGGCGCTGGCAAAACTCGGCTACCTGCTGCTGATAAGCCAGCGGCAGCACTTTGCCACCGATGGTGTTTTCCAGTGAAACCAGGCGGGTGCGGGCAAAATGAAAGTCATCCGCCTTGATGGCCCCTTGCAGCCGGGCAAGGGCGATGCTGCCATCAGGCTCGTTTTCCAGCGGCTGCGGCTGTATGCTGCCCAGCACCGCAGCGCCACCGCCTTCAAATTTGTAATTATGTGCCTGCTGGCCACACAGGTATTCATCGCCGCGCTGGCAATGGCTCATCAGCGCCAGCAGGTTGGCCTGGGTACCGGAACTGGTGAACAGCGCTGATGCAAAGCCGAGACTGTCGGCCGCATAGGCCTCCAGTTCATTGACGCTAGGGTCATCACCGTAAACGTCATCGCCTACCGGCGCTGTTGCCATGGCCTGGCGCATGGCAGCTGTTGGCTGGGTGACGGTGTCACTGCGAAAATCAATCATGTTCGGTCCTGCGCTGACGGGGCCTTCTTTATACCGCATGAGTGCGGCGCTGTCGCCGCTGCGTTGAGGTGTTAATGCTGTTTGACTGGTTTGAAAAACGACTGGAGCCGTTACCGGGCGGTACGCCTTTGCAACCACCGCAAGGGGTGTTGGCCTTTTTACGCCACTATGCCCGGGGGGCCTGGCGGTACTTGCTGTTGGCGGGGGTATTGACTGCCGCCGTGGCGGTCATCGAAGTCTGGCTGTTCGGATTTATGGGCCGCATTGTTGACTGGTTATCGGCACAGGATAGGGCAACCTTCCTGGCTGAACAGGGCCTGAAACTGGCGGCTATGGCCGTGTTGGTGCTGGTCTTGCTGCCGTTGTTGGTGGCGTTGCATTCACTGCTTAATTACCAGACCTTGATCGGTAACTTTCCGATGCGGGTGCGCTGGCTGATGCATCGCTATCTGCTGGGGCAGTCTTTGAGTTTCTATCAGGATGAATTTGCCGGCCGGGTTGCCGCCAAGGTGATGCAAACCGCCTTGGCTGTGCGCGAATGCGTGATGAAACTGATGGATGTACTTAACTATGTGGTGGTGTATTTCCTCGGCACCCTTGTGCTGATTGCCAGTGCTGACTGGCGCCTGGCATTACCGCTGCTGGCCTGGTTGGGTGCCTATTTGCTGATGTTGCGTTATTTTGTGCCACGGCTCAGCCAGGTGTCGGCGAAACAGGCGGATGCCCGGTCGGTGATGACCGGCCGCATTGTTGACAGCTACACCAATATTCAAACCGTTAAGCTGTTTTCTCATGCCCGGCGAGAGGCGGATTATGCCGAAGCCGGTATGCGGGGTTTTCTTGGCACTGTCTATGCCCAGATGCGGCTGGTCACCAAACTGAATGTCTCGTTGTATCTGCTGAACGCATTGTTGCTGTTTGCGGTGGCGGCCTTGGCCATCAAGCTGTGGCTGGCGGCCAGTATCTCCGTTGGTGCCGTGGCCGTTGCTCTGGGGCTGGTGCTGCGTTTGTGGGGTATGTCGCAATGGATCATGTGGGAAGTCTCGGCACTGTTTGAGCATTTGGGTACAGTGCAGGACGGCATGGGCTCGCTGGCAGTACCACAACTGATCCAGAATAAGCCCGCCGCACCGGAACTGAGCGTGCCCAGCGGCGCTATTCGCTTTGACAACGTCGGCTTTCACTATGGCAAGGGCAGTGGTGTCATCGATGCCTTGTCGCTGGCCATTAAGCCCGGTGAAAAGGTGGGCCTGGTTGGCCGCTCCGGGGCCGGGAAGTCGACACTGGTGAATTTGCTGTTGCGCTTTTACGACGTAGAACAAGGGCAGATTTGCATTGATGGCCAGGACATCAGCACTGTGACGCAAGACAGTTTGCGTGCCCAGATCGGCATGGTGACCCAGGATACTTCGCTGCTGCACCGTTCAGTACGCGACAACATTCTCTATGGCCGCCCGGATGCCAGCGAAGAGATGCTGCAGGCGGCAGCCGAACAGGCGCAGGTCAGCGGTTTTATTCACGAACTGGAAGATGCCAAGGGGCAGCGCGGTTTTGATGCCCATGTGGGGGAGCGTGGTGTCAAGCTCTCCGGGGGCCAGCGCCAGCGCATTGCCATTGCCCGCGTGATGTTAAAGGATGCGCCAATCCTGATCCTTGATGAAGCCACATCGGCTCTGGACTCGGAAGTCGAAGCGGTGATCCAGGACAGTCTGTACCGGCTGATGGCAGGGAAAACGGTGATTGCTATCGCCCACCGGCTGTCTACCATTGCGGCGATGGACCGGCTGATTGTGATGGACAAGGGCGCTATTGTGGAATCAGGCACGCATGCCCAATTACTGGCCCAAGGCGGCCTTTATGCCCGTTTATGGCAGCATCAGTCCGGTGGCTTTCTTGGCGAATAGAGGCACTAAAAAGGCGGCTGCTGCCGCCTTTTTTATTGCTGTTCCAGCCAGTTCAGTACCACCTGATGGTGATCCTTGGTTTTAAAGCTATCAAACAGATGTTGCACCTTGCCGTCCGGGCCAATCATGAAGCTCAGCCGATGAATACCATCGTATTCCTTGCCCATGAATTTTTTCAGGCCCCAGACGCCAAAGGCTTCAGCCACCTGGTGGTCTTCGTCGGACAGCAGCCGAAAGTTCAGTTGTTGTTTCTGTTCAAAGTTTTTCAGACGCTTGACCGGATCGGGGCTGATACCCAGCACCACGACACCTTTGTCGGTTAATGCGCTCATGTTGTCGCGCAGGCCACAGGCCTGAACCGTGCAGCCCGGAGTGCTGGCTTTCGGGTAGAAATACACCAGTACCTGTTGGCCTGTGAAATCAGCCAGGCTGACCATGTGGCCATCCTGATCGGCCAGCGAAAATGCCGGTGCGGTATCGCCGGCTTGCAGCGGGGAAATGCTCATGAAGACTCCTTATGGCGAATTTCGGTCAGTGGTGTCAGATGGGCGATGTTTACATCCAGTGCCTGCTCCTGACAGAGGCTTTGCAAGGCCGTTTCAAAATCGGCCAGGGCCACCGTTTCGGGCAGATTGATACGCACCGTCAGCTGTAAGCGATCAGCACTGACTGAGGTCGACAAAGCGGCTATATCGACGTGCTGCTCGGCCAGAAACTGGGTCATTTGCGAGATCACACCTGGGCGGTCATGGGTGTGGGCTTCCAGTTCCAGGCGATGCTGAAAGTGCGGGGTTTGGTGCTGACCGGTCCGTTTGATAATGGTCAATAGCTGATGATCACGGGCCAGTACCGGCAGCTGGCTTTCCAGCCGGGCTATGGCATTCCAGTCACCGCTGAGCAGCATAAACAGCGTAAACTCCTGGCCGAAAATGGCCATGCGGCTGTCAACAATGTTGCACTGGCATGTACTTGCCAGTTTCACCAGTTCGTTGACGATGCCGGGCCGGTCTTCGCCCACGGCGGTGACCACAACAAATTGACTCATTCACAGTCCTTTCTATGGTTAACAGCTGGCTTGTGTTGCGCGGGGGGCAAAAGTACCATACCAAGCCAATGAGAAAACAGGAGCATAACATGTTCGCCGGCAGTATCGTCGCGCTGGTCACGCCAATGACCGATAGCGGTGCCGTGGATTATGATGCCCTCAAGCAACTGGTTGAGTGGCATGTGGAGCAGGGCACACAAGGTGTTGTTGCCATGGGCACCACCGGTGAATCAGCAACCCTGGACCCGGATGAACACCTGCAAGTTGTTAAAACCGTCGCCGCTGTCGCCGCCGGCCGGCTCAGTGTCATTGCCGGTAATGGTGGCAGTGCCACGCACCGGGTGGTGGCACTGACCAAAGCCCTGGATGCGTTACCCATTGACGGCTTTTTAACGGCGACACCGGCTTATAACAAGCCGACGCAGGCGGGGTTAGAAGCGCATTTTCGCGCGGTGGCTGCGGCCACCGCCAAGCCTGTTTTGCTCTATAACGTACCGGGCCGTACCGCCGTTGATCTGTTACCCGAAACCGTTGCCACCTTGAGTGAACTATCCAACATTGTTGGCATCAAAGAGGCCACCGGTGACCTGGCTCGGCTGGCTGATATTGCCCGGCGGGTCAGTACTGACTTTGCGTTGTTATCCGGTGACGATGCCACTGGCAGGGCTTTTATGCTGGCCGGAGGGCATGGCGTGATCAGTGTCACGGCTAATGTGGCACCGGCACAGATGCGCGCCATGGTGGATGCCGCCCGCAGTGGTGACAATGCCAAGGCCATGGCCGCCGACAATGCACTATACGGGCTGCACCGTTCCTTGTTTGTTGAAGCGAATCCGACACCAGCCAAATGGGCGCTTAAGCGTCTTGGGGTGCTGTCGTCTGACACATTACGTTTGCCGCTTGTGCCGCTCAGTAAAGCGGGGCAGGTGAGCGTTGAGGCCGACCTGATGTCTGCCGGCCTTATTTGAGGTATCTGGATGATCATAAGAAAAACCGCACTGGCAGTTGCCGTTCTGGCCATGGCTGGCTGTGCTTCTATTACTGATAACCGTCGGGCTGACGGTAGTTTCGATTACGCCGATCTGCAGGCGCAGTCAACATTACAGGCGCCGGCACCACTCAAGGCCCCGACCAGTGACGGTCAATACCATATCCCTGCGCTGCAAACGCCGGGCGAAGTGGGCAAAATGCTCGACATTCGTGCCCCGAAATTGGTACTGGCTCTGCCGGATAATGCCACTTTGGATGAATCTGAAGCCGGGGCGAAAGTCCGTTTTGATGCTCGCCGTGGCATGGATAATGTTGTCGCCGTCGTCAACAGCCGACTGGCCAGCTGGCTAAAGGCTCGTGACATTCCGGTAGAAAACAGCAGTGCTACTGAGATTGATACTGCCTGGTTTATCCCCCACCAGCGTGAGCGCTTACTCAATGATGTGGATGCCGGCGACGTGAAACGCCGCTTTGCTATTCATATCAAGGCCGCTGAACATGGCCGCACGGTTGAAGTCAGTGTCGCCAGCCTCGGGGTGGATGCCAACGGCGCTGAGCCGGAAGCGGTTAACGACAACGAGTGGGCCTCGGTCATGCTGTTGAATGATTACCTGGCTTACTACGCCGAGCAGGATCAATTGCACCACCGTGAACAGGTGCTGTCCAAGTATCAGCCGATTGGCGTCACGCTGGGGCAAGACAACAACGGTGCCGCGGCCTTTATCCTCAAGGCTGACTTTGAGCGTTCCTGGAACCGCTTGCCGATGGTGCTGGAGCATATGGGCTTTGAGATCCGTGACTATGACAAGAGTCAGGCTATTCTCTATGTTACCTATGACGGCAGCCCGGACAGTTCCTTCTGGAGTGGCCTGTTTGGTGGCAGCGACAAGGATCTGAGCCTCAAGCACCGTAAATACCGCGTGCAGCTGGGGGAAATGGGTGAAAACACCACGGTCACCTTCAGCACCGACAAAGGCCAGCCGATCACCAACGCCCAGTACGCGGAAATGAACAACTTGTTCTCCGGTATGATGCGAGATGATGGCCTGAAAGAAGTGAAGAAATAGCGCTGACAATCCCGGCGCTCATCATTACAATATCGGGGCCGCGCAAGCGGCCTTCTTTTTAACCGTCAGCGCAAACGTTTTCAGCAACCCGGAGTCATCAGCGGATGGAAAAACGCCAAGAGCTTTACCGTGGCAAGGCCAAATCAGTGTTCACCACGGACAACCCGGATTACCTCATCCTGCATTTTCGTAACGATACCTCCGCCTTTGATGGCGAACGGGTAGAGCAGCTGGCTCGCAAGGGCATGGTGAACAACAAATTCAATCATTTCATCATGCAAAAGCTTGAAGCCGCCGGTGTACCTACGCAGATGGAACAACTGCTGGGCGATGATCAGGCGCTGGTGAAAAAACTGGACATGATCCCGGTCGAGTGTGTGATCCGCAATTATGCCGCCGGCTCACTGGTGCGGCGGTTGGGTGTGGAAGAAGGGCTGCAACTGGCCCCACCAACCTTTGAACTGTTTTTGAAAAATGATGCCCTGCATGACCCTATGGTCAACGACAGCCTCTGTGAAGCCTTCGGCTGGGCCAGTGCCGAACAGCTGGCAGAAATGAAGCGTCTGACTTACCGGGTCAATGAAGTACTCGGCCAATTGTTTCTTGATGCCGGTATGTTACTGGTGGACTTCAAGCTGGAGTTTGGCTTGTTCAAGGGGCAAATTGTCTTGGGTGATGAGTTCAGCCCTGATGGCTGCCGGATCTGGGATAAAGAAAGCAAAAAGAAACTGGACAAGGATCGCTTTCGCCAAGGCCTGGGCGGCGTCGTCGAGGCCTACGAGGAAGTGGCCTCACGGCTGGGCATTGCGCTGTAAGTATCGACCAACCCGGCCTGGCGCCGGGTTTTTTTATGGCTAAAAAATTCCTAACGGTTAATTTTAAACAGCCGCTACTGGCCGATTGATGGTGTGAAGAGGAGGTGGTTATGGAACGTCACGGTTTAACCCTCGGTGTTGAACGGGTAGACGCCAGCGTGTTTTTGTCTATCAAAGCTGTGGGAACGCTGACCCACGATGACTACAAACTGATCATCCCAATACTGGAAGGGGCTTTGGCCGGTGTTGATGAGCCGGTGATTGATGCCTTGGTGGATGCTCGAGAACTCTGTGGCTGGGCTCCGCGGGCCGCCTGGGATGATTTTAAAATGGGCCTCAAACATGGCCGTGAATTTCGCCGCCTGGCGTTGGTGGGAAATAAGCGCTGGCAGCAACTGGCTACCAAGGTCGGCAACTGGTTTATTGCCGGGCAGGCGCGATATTTTGATGATCTACCTTCCGCCCTGGCCTGGCTGACCGGCGACGAACAGCCGTGATATGATGAGCGCCTTTTTTAGCAAAGAGCCAAACCATGTCACTGTTCAAGCACATCTTGTTACCGCTGTTGATGCTGGGAATTATCGTCTACTTGGTGGTAGGGATCAGCAAGGTGGCCGGGTTGTCACTGCCGGTGGCATTGGGCATTCTGCTGGTGGTCCTGATCCCGCTGGTATGGTGGCTCAGAGGCAAGGTACGTGACGATGACCATTGAAGTAATACAGGCTGATTACCACAACCCGCAACATGGCCAGGATCTGCTGGCTCTGCTGGATGCTTACGCTCGGGATCCGATGGGCGGTGGTGAAGGCCTCAAAGAGCAGGTCAAGGCGACCCTGCTGGAGAAGCTGGCTGAGCGCGCAGATGCCGTATCACTGCTTTGCTATGTTGACGGTGAACCGGCAGGTCTGATCAATGCCTTTGAAGGTTTTTCAACGTTCAAAGCCAAGCCACTGTTTAACATTCATGACGTGGTGGTACTGGCCCCGTTCCGTGGCCGCGGCTTAAGCTTGGCGATGCTGGACAAGCTCAGTGAAGTGGCTCGTGCCCGCGGCTGCTGCAAGCTGACTCTGGAAGTGCTGGAAGGTAATACGGTGGCGAAAGCGGCTTATCTACGTTTCGGCTTTGTTGGCTACGAGCTGGACCCGGCCATGGGCAAAGCGGTGTTTTTCGAAAAAGCTCTGTAAAAAAGCCCGCCGGTTGGCGGGCTTTTCGTATCAGCCTTGTTTCAGGCTGGTCATGTCAATGACGAAACGGTACTTCACATCGCCTTTTTTCATACGTTGATAGGCGGTGTTAATGTCCTGAATGTTGATCATTTCCACGTCACAACTGATGTTGTGCTCTGCACAAAAATCCAGTACTTCCTGAGTTTCCGGAATACCACCGATCAGCGAACCGGCAATCACCCGGCGCTTGAGTACCAGATTGGCGGTGTGTACCGGTGGCTCGATGTTGTCAATCAGGCCGACCAGAATATGTACGCCGTCGTGCTTCAGCGTTGCCAGGTAGGGGTTGAGATCATGCTGTACCGGAATGGTATCGAGCAGGAAATCAAAGTGCCCGGCTACGGCTGCCATCTGTTCGTCGTCAGTGGAGATCACCACGTGATCGGCGCCTTGTTTTTTCGCTTCGCCGACTTTGCTTTCTGAACGGGTAAAAATGGTAACTTCCGCGCCCATGGCCTTGGCAAATTTGACACCCATGTGGCCGAGGCCGCCCATACCCAGTACCCCGACTTTGTGGCCGGCTTTGACACCGAAGTGTTTCAGCGGTGAGTAAGTGGTGATACCGGCACACAGGATAGGGGCAGCAGTAGCGGTGTCCAGTGCTTCAGGAATGCTCAGGACAAAGCGTTCACTGACCACCACATGGTCAGAATAGCCGCCGTAAGTGATAGTGCCGTCGTGCTTGTCTTTGCCGTTGTAGGTGCCGACAAAGCCATTAAGGCAATACTGTTCCAGCCCCTCGTCACAGGCCTGGCAGTGACGGCAAGAATCGACCATGCAGCCAACACCAACCTGATCGCCAACTTTATAACGGGTAACGTCAGAGCCAACGGCGGTGACTTTACCGATGATCTCATGGCCGGGTACTACCGGGTACTGTGAACCACCCCAGTCGTTTTCTGCCATGTGAATGTCGGAATGGCAAACACCGCAGTACTCAATATCAATGGCAACGTCATCCGGACGCAGCTCACGGCGCTCGAAAGCAAAGGGAGCTAACGGCGTGGTGGCACTGTGGGCGGCATAACCTTTTGCTTGACTCATGAATCGGCTCCTTGAGTGTGTGAGAGGTAATGTATTGTGATCTCAGGCAATAACGATTGCCAGATAGGTTTTTCCGGCATTTTTGCCTATTTGTCCAATTTGGCAGGTTCGTTGTTCTGTGCAAAACTAACACGGTAAATTTACTTTCGCCAATAAGGCTGGGTTTTATGGTGCACAAAGAACTTGCGGCCATACTGGCACAGTTATCAAAATGTGACGGATTCTCTGAAAGTACCGTGCCGGGTGTGCGCCTGGCCTGTTCACATCGGAGTCATCTGCGGGCGCCGCTGTTGTACCAGCCGAGTTTGACACTGGTGGCGCAGGGGCAAAAGACCGGTTACCTGGGCGAGCGGGTGATCCACTATGGCGCCGGGCATTACCTGCTACAAACCTTGCCCTTACCGTTTGAATGTGAAACCGATGCCAGCCTTGCGCAGCCACTGTTGGCGATGCAGGTGGTCATAGACCCAGCCATGCTGGCGGAATTAACCCAGGCTATCGGTACGGTACCGCCTGAGCAGGTGCCGTTGTTACCGATGGCGGCCTTGCCGATGAACGATTCCATGGCGCAGGCGGCACTGCGCCTGGCTGAAGCGTTAGCAGACCCGCTGACCGCCCGGGTTATGGGGCAAAGCCGTGTCAAAGAGCTGCTTTATGAAGCATTGCGAGGCCCGCAGGGGCGAGCGTTGTGGGAACTGGCAGAAGGGCAGGGGCACTATTCGCAGATTGTGCAGGTGCTGGGGCAGTTACAGCAGGATCTGACCGCGCCGCTGCGGGTGGAAAGCCTGGCCAAAAGCGCCGGGATGAGCCTGTCGAGTTTTCATTATCACTTCAAGTCGATTACCGGCTCGTCACCTCTGCAATACCAGAAAAAGCTGCGGCTGTTACAGGCACAATTGCTGCTGAGTCATGATGATAATAATGTCACGCAGGCAGCAATGGCGGTGGGGTATCAGTCGGTGCATCATTTCAGCCGCGACTACAAGCGCTATTTTGGTTGGGCACCGGGAGCCGATAAAAAATCACGGTTGGCCGCGGTCGGTTAGCCTAACTGTCGCTATCGTCGTTGGGGGGCTGTTTGCCACCGCTTTTGGGCCACAACAAAGCCAGATTACCGACGATCACCAGCAGGACAACAAGGGCTATCCACCAACCCATCAGACAGCCCCCACGTTCGTCACATAACGGCTCATAATGGCGTCAATATTGGCCAACACATAGTCACGACCGACGACCTGCCCGTAACTGAGGGCATCTGCCAGTTTGTCGGCGCTAAGCCGTGCCAGCATCGGTTCGGCCTGAGGGGCATAGCTCAGGTGCCAGGGCTCCACCGCTACACCGCCGCGGTCCTGGTCGTAAGGCCGGATAAAGTCAAAGCGCCGGGCGTTGTCTGCCAGCCATTGTGCCAAGGCAAACTGGCGGCCACCCTGGCTGTATTCTATCGGGCTCAAGGCTAAAGCAGCGCTGCCTTGTAGACGTGCACAATACAGATCCATATCGGTGCCCCAGTGGTGGCGGCTGGCCCCGGGCAGGGCAGAAAAGCGCAAAATGGCATGCAGCTTCTGCTCTTCGGTCAATTGGCTGACATCAATGGCCCGGCCTTGGTCATCATGTACTGGCCGTACGCCCCGCCATTTGCCGGAAAATATTTGTTCCTGGCGTTCAAAATCCCGGAAGCTTGAAGCCAGCCGTAATACAAAGCCGTCTTGCTGGGCGGCTTGTTGCAGGCCAGTGAAAGCCAGTGCCGCCCCTTCTGATAACCAGTGCCCTTGTGGCAAGGCCTTTAAATGCCCGCGGTAGCGGCCGGTAAGGGCCAGATCAGGCCAATAGTCGCTCGAGTAGTTGCTCATAAATCAGTGCCAGTTGCGCCAATTCGTCGACATGGGTGCATTCGTTGACTTTATGAATGGTGGCATTGACCGGCCCTAACTCGATGACCTGAGCGCCGGTTGGGGCGATAAAGCGACCGTCGGAGGTGCCACCGGAGGTTTCCAGGCGTGTTTCGCGGCCGGTAACGCTGGTAATGGCTTGTTGTACAGAGGCCAACAGTGGCCCAGCCTCAGTCAAAAAGGGTTCACCGTTGAGCTTCCAGGTCAGTTCATAATCCAGACCGTGGGCATCCAGAATACCGAGCACGCGCGTTTTCAGGCTGTCTGCGGTCGATTCCGTGGAAAAACGGAAATTGAATTTAACCTGCATATCACCCGGCACCACATTTTCGGCACCAGTGCCGCTGTGAATGTTGGAGATCTGAAAGCTGGTCGGTGGAAAGTAATCGTTGCCATTATCCCAGTGCGCTGCTGCCAGTTCAGCCAGTGCCGGCGCTGCCAGGTGAACCGGGTTTTGCGCCAGATGGGGGTAAGCGACATGGCCTTGCACACCCTTGACGGTCAGATAACCTGACAGCGAGCCACGGCGGCCGTTTTTGACCACATCACCGACGTGCTGGGTCGACGATGGTTCACCGACCAGGCACCAGTTGATTTTCTCCTGGCGTTGCTCCAGGGTTTCCACCACCCGTACTGTGCCGTTGATAAAAGGCCCTTCCTCATCGGAGGTGATCAGAAAAGCAATGGAGCCTTTGTGGTCCGGGTGTTTACTAACAAAACGCTCAGTGGCTACCACCATGGCCGCCAGGCTGCCTTTCATGTCGGCGGCGCCGCGGCCATGCAGGTAACCGTCCATCACCACCGGTTCAAAAGGTGGCGTGTGCCAGGCCTCTGCTGGCCCCGGTGGCACCACATCGGTATGGCCGGCAAAGCAAAATAGCGGGCCCTCGTTACCGCGGCGGGCCCACAGGTTGGTGGTGTCGTCAAAGACCATGGGCTCAAGGTTGAACCCCAGCGCTGCCAAACGCTCCCCTATCAGTTGCTGGCAGCCGGCATCAGCCGGTGTCACTGATGGGCGGCTGATAAGATCGCAAGCCAGCGCCAATACGTCACTCATGCCGACACTCCGAAAACCGTGGCGTACTCATCGGCCTGAAAGCCCAAGTGCAATTGTTCGCCTCTAGCCAGCAGGGGCCGTTTGATCAGCGCCGGATGCTGGCGCATCAGTTCCACTGCTTTGTCCAGGTTAAGGTCGGCTTTGTCCGCCTCCGGCAACTGGCGAAAGGTGGTGCCCCGCTTGTTCAGCAGTGCTTCCCAGCCCAGCGTCTGGGCCCACTGTTCCAGTTGCTGGCTGTCCAGGCCATCGACGCGGTAATCATGAAACTGATAGGGGATCTGGTGTTGCTCCAGCCACTTACGGGCTTTTTTGATGGTGTCGCAGTTTTTAATGCCGTACAGAATGGTCATGTGCTGTCAGTTTGCGTCCTCACGGAGTTCCAGCTTATCAGCCAATACCGGCTTATGACAAAGTGTGAGAAAAGCCAGCCTGACAAGAGGCTGACATATAGCTAACGGGCTGGAGAGTCGGTGGTGTCATGATAGCGGGCTGCATGGCCGCAGAGTATGTACCGTGGCGTTAACGGTACAGCGTCAGAAGGACATCTTCACCGGCCTTTACGGTGCCGCTTTGTTTGCGGATGTGGCGAAATTCGTCCATGTTGGAAATCACCACCGGGGTCAGCATGGAGCGGGCATGCTCGGTGAGATAGGGCAGGTCGCAAGCCAGGATCGGCGTACCTTTACTGACGTGCTGGCCTTCTTCGGCGAGGCGGGTAAAGCCTTCGCCTTTCAGTTCAACGGTATCAATACCGATATGCACGAAAATTTCGACGCCATCGTCAGATTCAATGGAAAAGGCGTGGTTGGTTTCGAAAATTTTGCCAATAGTGCCATCCACCGGGGCCACGATCTGCTGGCCGGTGGGGCGGATAGCAATACCGTCACCGACAATCTTTTCAGCAAATACCACATCGGGCACGGCCTCAATGTCCACCAGTTCACCGCTGATCGGCGCCAGAATATCGATACCTTCACCCTGTGGTGTATCGCTGAGCAGCTGTTTGAGCTTGTCGAGAAGGCTCATAGTGTCTTGTCGTCGTTAAGGTGTGGGCAAGCTTACCATGCTTTGGCTAAAAGCGCGGCCAGTTCGTCGCGGCTGCCAGCGGCTAACAGCGCTGTTTTGTCCAGTGCCGGAGTGGGCTGTAATAACCATTGGCGTACCGCCGGCAGCGCCGATGCCTGCATTGACAGGCCGGTCAGGCCAAGGCTGAGCCACAGTGGTAGGTAGGCTACTTTGGCCGCCCACTCACCGCACAGCGTTACCGGAATATTGTGCGCCTGAGCCGCACTGACCACCTGATGCATCATCCGTATGATGGCTGGCGATACCTCATTTAGCCGCTTGGCGACTTTAGGGTTTTCGCGGTCCACGGCCAGTGTGTATTGGGCCAGATCGTTCGAACCAATGGAAAAGAAATCCACTTCAGCAGCCAGGATATCGGCCAGTACTGCTGCGGCTGGGGTTTCTATCATGGCGCCAAGTGGTGGCACTGGTACTGCCTGTTCGCCAGCCAATACCTGCAAACGTGTCTTGACGGCGCGCACTTCGTCAATTTCTGCCACCATCGGGATCATGATCCGTAGCGGGTACGTACTGGCTACTGCCAGCAAGGCCTGCAGCTGTACATCCAGCAGTTGCGGGTTATCCAGCAGCAGGCGGATCCCGTGCCAGCCCAGCGCCGGATTGCTTTCCCGGACATTGCTCAGCCAGGGCAACGGTTTGTCACCACCGGCGTCAAGTAAGCGGAAAGTCACCGGGGCCGGATAACACTGCTGGGCGATACGCTGGTAAATCTGAGTTTGCCGCTCCAGTGACGGCGCCTGCTGGCGGTTGAGAAACAACAGTTCGGTACGGCACAGACCAACTTCCAGAGCGCCGCTGGCCGGGATCCGCCGCGCCTCTGCCAGAGTCGATAAGTTCGCGGCCAGCTGAATCGGCGAAAATGCCGGGATCACTTCGGCATCACCGACGACTGCTTCTTGGTGGTAGCTGGGGTAATCCGGCAACGGTTCTGCCGGGTAGAAATGCCCGGCATCGCCATCAATGGCAACCCAGTCACCGTCGTTTACGGTGTCTATGGCATCAACGCCAGCAATAGCAGGAATGCCATAGGCACGCGCGAGAATAGCGGCATGGGAATGCTGGCCGCCTTTGCGGGTGACAATACCCAGTAATTTATCGCTGTCGAGCAGTGTCAATTGCGCCGGGGTAAGTTCGTGCGCCAGCAGGATCACCGGGCTATCCAGCAAAATGTGATCCGGTGGGGTGCGGCCCTGAAGAATGTGAACCAGCCGTTCTGCCAGCTCCTTGAGATCGGCTGCTCGCTCGGCCAGGTAATCGTCGCCCAGCCGTGCCAGCACCCTCGCTTGCGCATTTAAGACCCGGTAGACAGCGGCTTCTGCCCGCTGCTGATGGTTAAAAATCTGCTGGCGAACTTCATCAATAAGTTCTGGGTCGGTGACTAGCAGGTGCAAGCCGGCAAATAAAGCTGCGATATCATCGCCCAGTTTGTCGCGAGCCTGCTGCTGTAGCCGTACCAGTTGTTGATCGGCTTGCTGCAATGCCTGTTCAAAGCGTTGCCACTGGTTGTGTTGCTGACCGGCGGGGCAGGGAGTGAAATCCAGGCGTAAGTCATGGCCGGGCAGGGTGAGCGCCGGTCCTTTGATTTGGCCGCCGCTGATGGCAATAGCGTCAGTTGGACTGATCATTGAAACTGTCCAGCCAGTCCTGCAAGGCGGTAATGGCGGCACTGGCGTCCGTGCCGGTGGCGCAGATCTCGACTTCTGCGCCGCTTACCAGTGGCAGCTTTTGTAACGAAAAAAGACTCTTACCATTGCCTTGAAGCCCCTGGCAGTGAAACTGAATATCAGCCTCAAACTGCCGCGCCAATGCCACGAGTTGGGCGGCCGGGCGGGTGTGCAAGCCAAAAGGTGCAGTGATTGCGGTACAGCAGCGTTCCATAGGCGTGTCGTATCAAAGGGACGCCACAGATTACCACTGCCGGGCGCAACAAAAAAAGGGGCCGCAGGCCCCTTTGATGGCAGAACAGCTGCGCTTAGAAGCGGTAGTTGGCCTGCATAGCGAAGATGTCGGCATTGCCACTCATGTGGCCATCGAATTGGCCGGTCAGGGAGGGTGAGCCGTTTTCGATCACCGTACCGTCGTGGATCTCGGCATTCTTCGTGGTCAGGTGGGCAAAGCCCATATCAATATCCCAACTATTGCTGACTTTATAGCTGGCGCCAAGGGTGAACCAGGTACGGTTAGAGTCTGGAATACGCAGGGTGCGGTACTCATCCTTAACCGGGCTCTGGTCATACTTGAAGCCGGCCCGCAGGGTAATGGTCGGGTTGTACTGATAGGTCAGGCCCACAGAGTACGCCCAGGTATTTTTCCAGTGCTCAGGCTGGTCGAGCAGGATGGCGCCGGCAGTGGTGTTGCCCTGCAGTTTGTCAAAGCAAGACCAGTCGATACGGTTCAGTGACGCCTGCAAAGACAGCTGGTTGTTCAGCTGGTGGTTTACCGCCAGTTCAACCAGTGCCGGCAGTTTCATGTCAACCGAATCTTTGAAGGTGGCCGGCAGGCTCGCCAGGAAGGCGGCTGTCTGGTTAGTGGGGTCTTGCTGTAACAGGCCCTGGCCCAGTTGCGGCAGGATACCGGTATTGATTTCCCCTTTAATGTGCAGGTCGAGCTGCGAGCGGTAGCTAAAACCAACACGGGTTGCCGGGCTGATGTTGTACAGCATGCCCAGGTTCCAGCCCAGCGCCGTGTCGCTACCCTTGAGCTTGGTGATCAGTTGGCCGGGGAACATCGAATTGACATCATTGGGCATGGATGAACTCAGTGTTGCCTTGGCATGGGCGATATCGATGCCGAAACCAAACGACAGTTTGTCGTCAACTTTCATAGACAGGCTGGGGTTAATGTTGGCCACTTCCAGGCTGGTTTTGTCGGCCAGGGAGCTGGACAGAATTTTATCGTTGTAGTCGGTTTTCAGGCCAAAGTTACCAAAGGCGCCAATGCCGAAGGTCCACTGTTCGTTCAGCGGCATTACAAAATACAGGCTCGGCACGAAAGCATTAGGTGCTACGTCATTCTGGCCTGTCGGCGTCGGGCTGGCGGCCGTGGTAAAGTAATCTGTCTGGGTGCCCTGCACATCAATGTTCGGCATGATGTAAGCGCCCACTACAGTCAGGGTGGGTTTGTCGATCTGGCTCATTGCTGCCGGGTTGGCAGCAATGACTGAGGCGTCCTCAGCCAGCGCGGCATCACCGGCATTGGCACGACCCAGCCCTTTGGCGGAGTGCTCGGTAATTTGGAAACCGGCAGCCATGGCGCCGGAGCAAATACTGAAAATGGCACTGGCGAGAAGTGATTTTCTGACTAACTGCATGATATTTTTTCTCTCTTCAGGACATCCATGATTGAAGTCTGCTGAGCAGACCTGTTGGCGATACTAACAAAAGCCTCTGCAATACAAAGAAAAAAAGCACCCAACGAGTGCTTTTTTGCGCCGAGTGAGAGCTGGGCCACGTTCAGGTGGACCAGTGCAGCCTGGATTTCAGCTTCTGTTCAGTTTCTTGTAAAGGCTCGCCTTTGTGGCCGATCAGGATCAGCTGATGTTTACCGATTTGCTCAGCCATGCCGTCGAGTTTGCCATCCGCGAAGAAGGCTTGTTCCTGACGGAGTTTTTCCTGCGGGGTCTTGATGATGAACACCGTCACCCGGCCCTTTTCGCCCTTGATCACCGCATGCAGGCTCTTGACGCCTTCAAAGTCACAGTAATTGACGAAATAAATATGGCCGATGTCACCGGTCAGCGTGCCGCCGTAACTGGCCAGCTTGCTGTTGAAGGTCGCGAGGGTAGCCTTCTCGTCCATGCTGGTCATGGTGTCGTACTCATGGTAGACGTGCGCCAAGGCATGCTGGCCAAACCCCAGGGAGCTGTGATCGACGCTGGTAAAACTGAACAGTGTACCGGCAACAAAGGCCACCGATGCTGCCAGGGCAATTTGCCAGCGGCTGCGGCGCTTCTGGCGCTGTTCAAAATCCTTCAAAGTCTGATTCAGTATCAGCCGCTGGCTGAGATTAGGCGGTGTTGGCACGGCCATAGCCATTTGCAGCTGAGCTTCTTGCTGGCGAACTTCATTGAGCAGTTGCTGGCGTTTGGGATGAGCTGTTGCAGCCGTATCAAGCTGATGGTCATAGGGATTGCTCAGGGCCAGACGGCGAAATTCCAGGTCATTCATTCGTTGGCCCTCCATTGTGGGGCGCTGTTCATCAGCTCACGAAGTTGGCTTCGGGCCCGGAACAGCCGGGTCATGACGGTGTTACTGTTGAGTGTTAACAGCTCCGCTATCTCATCGCCGCTGTAACCAAACAGCACCTGTAAAATCAAAGGTTCACGGTACTCAACAGCGAGTTTGGCAATACAGCGGCGCAGTTGTTCATGACTGTGCTGCTGTTCTGCTTCCAGGCTGTGGTAGTCGACAATACTGGCTTCTTCGTAGTCGGCCAGAGCCAGTTGTTTACGTTCGAAACGCCGGGCGTTTTCCCGTCGCAAAATGGTGATCAGCCAGGCACGGGCGGCCCGTTCGTCCTTCAGACTGTCCATATTGCGCCAGGCCCGCAAAAAGGTTTCCTGCACCAGATCGTCGGTAATGCCGGGGTCGCCTGTCAGCCAGAGTCCATAGCGGTACAAGTCCCCAGACAGTGCACCGGCCAGCGCCTCGAAACGGCGTTGTTTACTGTTCATAACTTGCTAGACCGGTTCACTGTTATTTGCCTTTCAGGGTCAGGAAAGAATTTTCGCGTACAGGCCACTGCCGGGCGGCGGTGGCGAGGGCGGGCGGGCCTGTTGCAAAGCCTGCCATAACGGCTTGCCTTGCCAGCTCACGGGGGTTTTGGCAAAACGGGCCTGTTGCAACTGGGCAATGGCTTTACTCAGTGGTGGATGCTGATAAAACGCCGCCAGGGCGTCCAGGCTATTGACCTGCCAATGCTCGTAAGCCCATTGATGCAAGGCGCTATAAGCCTGCTGTGGGTCATCTGACAACACCGCCTGGCGTAAGGCCAGCCAACTGGGCAGCAGGCGCTCTGCTTGCTCTGGCGAGATGTTTTTACCTGCCAGCCGGGGCTTGAGCCACAGGTACAGGGTGCTGAGCCAGGCCAGCGCCAGCAAGGCGCTCAAATAAGGCCACCAGCCGGCGTCGTGACGTACCGGAACGTTGCCCAGTTGTACCCGTGATTCGGTAACCGGCGCCTTGGCAATGTTCACCGTTCGTGCCGGTATCGTGGCGACCCGGTATTGGCGGGCGAGGGTGTCAAACCAGGTGATGTCGATAGCCGGCAAGGTCAAAGTCCCATCTTGGGATGGCACCAGGGCAACGGAGCTGGTTTCCTGGGCGGTGAGCCAGCCGTCATCCAGATAGCTCTTGCGGTCTGTTTGGTCCGGGTAACTTTTTAACCCTTGCGGTACTGGCATGGTGATATTGGGAAGGCTGGTAGCCTGGGTGCCTTTGGCGGTCAGCACTAGGGTGCGGGTAACCGGCTGGCCTACGCGCCAGTGTTTGGGGTCGACACTCCAGCGTTCTTCCAAAGTCAGATCACGAGCCGGCAGCCAGGGTTTGTCAGGGTCGGGAATGGGTAACACGATCAGGGTCTTGGGTGCGCCAACTTTACCGACGTCGCGGCTATGTACAAAGCCACGGCTGTCTTGTGTAAATACCTGGCCGTTAAATACCGGTGGCTGGATCACAAAGGTCCCGGTTTGCTTGGCAAACAGCGCATAGTTACGTTCAAAGGTATGGTAACTGCGGCCACCTTGTTGCTCGGTGGATTCCTTGTCATCACCAATACGGCGCAGCTCGGCGCTGTCGAGGCTAGGGTCGGAGAGTTTGCCTGATTTCAGATCCTGGCCCACTAGCAGTTTCACGTGGTAGTTCACCTGTGCACCGGGGTAAACCTGGGTGTCAGACAGTTGCGTTTCCAGCAGCAAATTGCGGCTCTGGGCCTTGCCGGGCTTTTCTACCCGTAAGGTAATGGCGGCGGTACGTAAATCCCCGATGGCCAGGGGCGGAATGGTGTACTGACCGGGCTTTTGGGCGATCAGGCTGATCTGCCAGCGGGTTTGCCGGCTGACGTTGAGATTGGTGATTTGCGTAGCGCGGCTGACACTGATGTTGCCAACCACAAAGTCTTTTTGCAGCGGCTTGGTGTCTAGCGCGTCCTGGGGCAAATCGTCATTGGCTGTGACTTCCAGGGTGGTGGCATTGCCGGCGGTGACCGGGTTTGGGTCAACGCTGGCCTTTACTTCGGTGGGTGCGGCCTGGGCCAGCAGTGGCAGTAATGCCAGCAGCAATAGTATGGGCTTTACCATTGTTGTTTTTCCTTCCCCTGATGGTTGCGGCGCTGGTAAGCCGCACGCATTTTTTCCTGTAGCAGGTAGCCGGGGTCGTCATTGACTGCATCCAGTACCTTGTCGGCGCTCATTGGTGGCCCCAGTGGGCCGCCATGACCCGATTTCGTGGCCAGTTTGCCCGGTGCTTTACGGGCTTTTTGCTGGCCTTTGCCGGCACCTTGCGGTTGCAGCTTGGGATCTTGCCCCTCGGGTTTTTGCTCACCTGCCTGGGGTTTGTTGGCCGGTGCTTTATCGCCAGGCTGCTGTTTGGCTTTGGGCTGCTGCTGTTTGTCCTTACCATCTGGCTGGCCGTTTTTGTCAGGCTGTTGCTTGCCGGGTTGCTTTTTATCGCCCTGCTGCTGTTTGGCGTTATTTTTATTGCCCGGTTTGGGCGGCTGTGCGCTGTTGGCAGGGGTTTTCCCCTGGTGCTGCTGTTTTTCTAACAGGTCACGGTTATAACGGGCATCGGCCATATCCGGTTGCAGGGCCAATGCTTTGTTGTAGGCGTCAATGGCTTGCTGCCGGTGCCCGGCCCGGGCCAGCGCATTACCCTCGTTATAACGGGCCTCGGCGCCGGCCATACGGTGCCACAGATCGGCCGCCTTGAGGTAAGCGCCCTGGCGATACAGTGCCGCGGCATGCCACTGGGCCGAGGTGGCGCTGGCTGCTGCGGCCTGGTAGTGGCCCTGCTGATATTGCTGGTAACTGTCTTGAGCCTGGTTTTGAAACCAGCCGGCTTCGCTGGGTTTCGGTAATACTGCCACCAAAACCAATACCAGCAAGCCGCGGCGAAATGCCAGCAACACCAGAGGTAACAACAGCCAGAGCAGATAACGGCCACCGTCAATGGGTAGCGTCAGTACATCGTCAGAGCGGGTTTCGCCACTGGCCTGTGGTTTCAGCAAGGCACTGATGTCGTTGTCATCCATACCGGCGGTAATGCACAAACCGCTGACGACGGCGCAGGTGTCTTTGAGGTTGCGCTCGGGGATCACCACATTGCCTTTGGCATCTTTGAGCAAAGTGCCAGACAACGTACGCACCGGGGCGCCGCTGTCGGTGCCGAGTACCAGTGCTGACAGCCGGAAATGATCAAGCGACAACTGGTCAATGGCGTCACGTTCCTTTTTGTCGAGCCCATCGGTTACCAGAATAATATCGCCACGGTGAAAGCCGGCTTGTTTGAGCAGCTTCAGTGCCAGTGCCACACCTCGGTCAGCACGGGAGCCCTGCACGGGCATGATTTCCGGTGACAAAGCACTGATGAGGTGTATCAGGGTGCTGCCGTCGCGGGTCATGGGAGCTATTTCGAAAGCATCGCCGGCATAGGCGACCAGGCCGGTTTCACCTTCCTTGATGTGGCGAACCAGATCGATGGCCTTAAAGCGGGCCTGAGTCAGGCGGTCGGGTGGGACGTCGGTGGCTCGCATCGACAGTGACATATCCATCACCAATACGCGGCCGGCATTAAGGTGATACAGCGGATAGCGGTCCTGACTCCAGCTGGGGCCAGCCAGAGCCAGCACCGCCAGTAACCAGGCGCCAGCCAGGGCCAGCAGGGGCCACTGGCTGTGTTTACCCTGTTGATCGGTTAACAGGTGGCGGGCCAGGTGTGGCGGCAGCACTTTTTGCCAGCTACTGCTGGCAGGACGCCGCTGCCACAGCCACCATAGCAATATTACCAATGGCACCAGTGCCAGTAGCCACCAAGGGCGTAACAGCGTCATCGCAGCCTCCAAAGTGCTACGGCCATACTCAACAACAGCAATGCTGCCAGCGGGTAATAGAAGATGTCCTTACGGGGGCGCAGGGTCTGATTATTGTCCTTCAGTGGTTCCAGCTTGTTGAGCTCAGCGTAGATATGGCTCAGGGCTTTGGCGTCCTTAGCGCGAAAATACTGGCCGCCAGTGGCTTTGGCCAATTCTTTGAGCAGCGTTTCATCTGGCGGATCATCATTCGGCACCTTGATACTGCCAAAAGGGGTGCGCTTAAGCTGGTAGTCAGAGCCAAAACCGATGGTGTAAAAGGTGACCCCTTTGGCCTTGGCGGCGGCGATGGCGTCTTGGGGGGCAATGCCGCCAGCTGTATTGCGGCCATCAGTCAGTAAAATAGCCACTTTTTTCTTGCTGGGTCTTTTGGCCAGTTGTTTGGTGGCCAGAGCAACGGCTTCGCCAATGGCGGTGCGGCGGCCCACCAGGCCCACATCGGCCTCATTCATCAATTTGCTGATGCTGCTGAGATCAAAACTGAGCGGTGCCTGCACATAAGCATGATCGGCAAATAGGATCAGCCCCAGGCGGTCGCCCTGGCGCTTTTTAATGAAATCTTGCAGCACGCCTTTGGCGGTCGTGATCCGGTCTGTTACCCGGCCATCGTATTCCATGTCCTTGTCCAGCATCGAACCAGACAAGTCCAATACCAGCATCATTTCCCGGCGGCTGTCCGGCAGGCTGACCGGGGCGCCAATCCAAACCGGCCGGGCCAGCGCCAACAGCAGCAATAACCAGCCAAGCCACAATAACCAGGGCGGCAGCTGCCGGTTCAGGCGGCTTTGCTGCTCGGCTTCAGCGGCCCCGGCAATGGCGGCGGGAACTTTCAAACGAGCCTGTGCGGGCCGCGGGTGAGCCGGCAGGTAACGCCAGATCAACGGCAACGGGAGCAGCAACAACAGCCACCAGGCTTCTAACTCAAACACCTTCACCTCCCTGGCGATCGATCCATTGCCGGGCATAAGCTTTTAGCTGCCGGAACTGTTCATAGTGTATGGGGTAGCTGGCAGCATAAGGGCCAGACTCGAGGTGTTCGAGCAGGGTGCGCTGAATATTACGCGGGCCGTGCTGTTGTAAAAATGTCGTCCAGGCGCGCCCGGCCAAACGGGAAGCGCTGGCGCCATGATAATAACAGGCAGCTTCTTTGAGCAGCTGATTGAGCTCGGCCAGAAAAGTGTCACCATTACCCAGCGACATCAGCCGCCGCTGGAGCCGTTTGGCCACTGAGTAATGGCGACGCCACCACCACCAACCAGCGCCCAGTAACGCCAGTAACAGCACTCCCAGCAGTAACCACCAGCCAATGGCCCAGGGCCAGCTCGAAGGCGGCAGTGGCTCATGAATATCGCGTAGTTTTGCTAGCATGGCGCCACCTTATCCAGCTGCTGATCCAACCCCGCCTGGGCGCCAATGGCGCAAAAACGGATATGCTGGGAACGTAGCTCCTGGCGCAGCGTGATGATTTGCTGGCGGCGTTGCTGCTGGTAATGCTGGCGAAAGCGGCTGGAGCCAATGGGCAGTAGCCCTTTACCTGCGGGGCCAACTATTGGCAAAGCCAGCGGTAACCGGCTTTTCGGTACGGTCAGCTCCAAGGGATCGGTGATCATAAACACGCTGACGTCAGCGTTACGTTGCAGGCGTGCCAGCAACCACGGGGTTTCTTCGGTCCAATTCTGGCAGTCACTGATAATGACCAACTGGCTGCCGGGGGTAGCGCGTTTCAGGCTGCGTCGCAGCAGCTCGTCGAAAGCCCCGGAGGCAGGCGGCTGGTCAATTGGCGGCGCTTTGGCCTGCATATCAATCAGGGCGTGCAAAATGGCCAGCACCCCCGGCTGGCGTCCCTTGGCACTCAGTTCCTTTAAAGTCAGGCCATTGCCGATAACGGCGCCGATGCGATCACCACGCTCAGCTACATGCCAGGCCAGCAGGGCAGCCAAGTGGCCGGCTTGTACTGCTTTGAGTAAAAGTCGTGAACCAAATTGCATGGACGCGCCAAGGTCAACCACCAGGTTCACAGGCCGCTCCCGTTCTTCACGAAACAGCTTGGTGTGGGGCTTGCCGGTGCGGGCGGTGACTCGCCAGTCGATGGCTCGGATGTCATCACCAAGCTGGTACTGGCGTACTTCTTCAAAATCCATGCCCCGGCCCCGCGAACGGGTCTGGTGCTGACCTGCCTGATGAGCCCGGCTGGCAGCATGGGGCGTCAACTGGATTTGATTGGCCAGGCGCCGGTAAGGCAACAGCTCATCCAGACAGAGGCTGATACCGTCAGCACCGCTGGGTAACACTCGGCTCATGGGCAGGGTACGCGTGTCAGGATCCGATCAATCACCTGGTCCATGGTAACGCCAGCCGCTTCGGCCTGGTAAGACAATAGCAAGCGGTGGCGCAAGACATTGGGTAACAGTGCCTGTACATCGTCAGGGGTCACAAAGTCGCGGCCAGCCAGCCAGGCGCGGGCACGAGCGCAGCGCTCCAGTGCTGCTGTGGCCCGAGGGCTGGCGCCGTAGGCCAGCCAACCGGCCAGCTCGCTGTCAATTTTATCCGGGGTACGGGTGGCCATGATCAGTGCCACCATATACTGCTCGACCGCTTCGGCCAGGTGCAGGTTAAAAATGGCCCGGCGGGCCGCAAAAATCACCTGCTGCGAAAGCGGTTCAAAAGGCAGCGGCTTGTCTTCCACCGCTTCCTGGCGGTTGAGCCGCAGGATAGCCATTTCTGTTTTGGCATCCGGGTAGTCAACCTCCAGGTGCATTAAAAAGCGGTCCAGCTGCGCTTCTGGCAGTGGGTAAGTGCCTTCTTGCTCCAGCGGGTTCTGCGTGGCCATGACCAGAAACAAGGGCGGCAGTTTGTAGGTGGTTTTACCAACGGTGATCTGGTGCTCGGCCATGGCTTCAAGCAGTGCCGACTGCACTTTTGCCGGTGCCCGGTTGATTTCATCTGCCAGCAGCAGGTTATGAAACAGCGGGCCTTTTTGGAAAGTGAACTCACCGGTTTCCGGGCGATAAATATCCGTGCCGGTTAAGTCGGCCGGCAACAGATCGGGAGTGAACTGTACGCGATGAAAGTTGGCTTCAATGCCGGAGGCCAGGGCTTTGATGGCACGGGTTTTGGCAAGACCGGGAGGCCCCTCTACCAGCAGGTGGCCATTGGCAAGCAGGGCAATAAGAAGGTTGTGCGTAAGCTGGCTTTGGCCAACAACCTGTTTGTCCAGGTGCTGACGTAGTCGAGTGAAGTCGGCGCGTGTCATTGAATTATTGCGTATTCTCAGGTGTTGACCTGTTGTAACGGAAAACGCTTTTCAGGTCTATAACAGCGTCCGGATCGGCCGTTTTCATTTTGCCGGCGAGTCGTTACAATCGAGCAAACAGGTCTGACCTCTGTTTTGGCAGAGTTCCCTCAACAACATAGCGAGGAAAGGGATGACGACAACGACCCAGAATCTGAAAACCGGCAGCGGCGAGCGTATTGCCGTGGTAGCTGGTTTGCGTACCCCTTTTGCCCGCCAGGCCACCTATTTTCACGGTGTGCCGGCATTGGATATGGGCAAAATGGTAGTTAATGAGCTACTCAAGCGCAGCGAGCTGGACCCTAAATTGGTGGACCAGGTGGTTTTTGGCCAGGTCGTGCAAATGCCGGAAGCACCGAACATCGCCCGGGAAATTGTCTTGGGTACCGGTATGAGTGTGCATACCGACGCCTACAGTGTCTCCCGTGCCTGTGCTACCTCGTTTCAATCTACCGTCAATGTGCTTGAGTCAATCATGGCCGGCACTGTTGATATCGGCATTGCCGGCGGCGCCGATTCGTCGTCAGTGTTGCCGGTTGGCGTTTCCAAGCGGTTAGCCCGGGCTTTACTGGATTTGAGCAAGGCCAAAACACTCGGCCAGCGTGTCGCTATTATTCGCCGCCTGGGGCTGAAAGATTTACTGCCGGTGCCGCCAGCGGTGGCTGAGTATTCCACTGGCCTGAGCATGGGCGATACCGCTGAGCAGATGGCAAAAACCCATGGCATCAGCCGGGAAGCACAAGACGAGCTGGCACACCGTTCTCACACCCTGGCCGCCAAAGCCTGGGCTGATGGGCTGCTGGCAGGGGAGGTGATGACAGCCCATGCCGAGCCTTACAGCGGTTTTCTGGAAAAAGACAACAATGTCCGGGATAACTCTGAGTTGGCGGGTTACGCCAAGCTGAAACCGGCTTTTGATCGTAAATTTGGTTCTGTTACTGCGGCCAATGCCACGCCGCTGACCGACGGCGCCTCAGCCATTATTCTGATGCGTGAAGGCCGAGCGAAAGAACTGGGCTATCAGCCCCTTGGCTATATTCGCTCGTATGCCTTCACGGCCATTGATGTCTGGCAAGACATGCTGATGGGCCCTTCGTACGCGACGCCGCTGGCGTTGGACCGTGCCGGTATTACCCTGAACGACTTGACGCTGATTGACATGCACGAGGCCTTTGCGGCGCAAACCCTGGCGAACATCAAGATGTTTGCCTCTGAGACTTTTGCCAAGGAAAAGCTCGGCCGCAGCCACGCCACTGGCGACATTGATATGGATAAATTCAACGTGCTGGGCGGCTCCATTGCCTACGGCCACCCCTTTGCGGCCACCGGTACCCGGATGATCACGCAGACGCTGCGCGAGCTGAAGCGCCGTGGTGGCGGCCTGGGGCTGACAACCGCCTGTGCCGCTGGTGGCCTGGGTTCTGCAATGATTCTGGAGGTGGAGTGATGACCGACAAAACATTTAGCTTTGAGCGCCGTGACGATGGCATCGGCATTATCTCCATGGATGTGCCGGGCGAGTCCATGAACACCCTGAAAGCCGCTTTTGCCGATGAAATAGCCGCCATCTTGCAAGAAATCAAAGACGATGGGGCCATCAAAGGGCTGGTGCTGGCATCAGGGAAAAAGGACTCCTTTATTGCCGGCGCTGATATCAGCATGCTTGATGGTTGCCAAAGCGCCGAGGATGCACAGGCGCTGTCTCAGCAGGGTCATGCTATCTGCGCGGAGCTGGAAGCGCTGAAAATTCCTCTGATTGCGGCCATTCATGGCCCCTGCCTGGGTGGTGGCCTGGAGCTGGCCATGGCATGTCATGGCCGGGTTTGTAGTGACTGGGATAAAACTGCTCTGGGGCTGCCGGAAGTACAGCTGGGGCTGCTGCCTGGTTCGGGAGGCACCCAGCGCTTGCCACGGCTGGTCGGCATTCAAAAAGCACTGGATATGATGCTGACCGGCAAACAGTTACGACCCAAACAGGCGAAAAAAGCCGGCTTGGTGGATGAGGTGGTACCACAAAGCATTCTGATGGATGTAGCGATTGCGATGGCGGCGAAGGGTAAACCGAAACGCGCTGGCACCAAACGCAGTCTCAAAGACAAGCTACTGGAAGACAACGGCATTGGCCGTAACATCATTTTTGACCAGGCCCATAAAGCCGTACAAAAGAAAACCGGTGGCCATTACCCGGCACCACTGAAAATCCTCGAAGCGGTGCGGGTAGGGATGACCGACGGCATGTCGGCTGGGCTGGCCATTGAAGCTAAATACTTCGGCGAACTGGTGATGACACCAGAGAGCAAGCAGCTGCGCGGGCTGTTTTTTGCCACCACACAAATGAAAAAAGAAACCGGCGCAGAGGGTGTTAAGCCAAAAACTGTACACAAAGCCGCGGTACTGGGCGGCGGCCTGATGGGCGGCGGCATTGCCAGTGTAACGGTAGCCAAAGCCGGGGTGGAAACCCGTATCAAGGATATCTCCGAGCAAGGTATCAGCCACGCCTATAAATACAGCTACGACTTGCTGATGAAAAAGGTTAAACGCCGCCAGTTGCGTAAAACCGAAGCGCAAAAGCAGATGATGATGCTCAGCGGTGATACGCAATACCGCGGCTTTCATGATGCGGATATCGTCGTTGAGGCGGTATTTGAGGATTTGGCACTGAAACACCAGATGGTAAAGGATGTTGAAAAGCATTGCCGTGCAGACACTATTTTTGCCTCCAACACGTCCTCGCTGCCGATCACGCAAATAGCTGCAGCCGCTGAGCGGCCGGAAAATGTCATCGGTCTTCACTATTTCTCACCGGTGGACAAAATGCCGCTGGCTGAAATTATCGCTCACGAAAAAACGGCCCCGGAAACCATTGCCACAACTGTTGCCTTTGCCCGCCGGCAAGGGAAAACGCCGATTGTGGTAAAAGACGGTGCCGGTTTTTATGTGAACCGTATTCTTGGCCTCTATATGAATGAAGCCGCTTTCATGCTGATGGAAGGGGAGCCGGTCGAAAAGCTTGATAAAGCGCTGCGTGATATTGGCATGCCGGTTGGGCCTATGACGTTACTGGACGAAGTGGGCATTGATGTCGGCGCCAAGATTGCCCCGATCCTGGAAAAAGAACTGGGCGAGCGTTTCAAAGCCCCTGCGGCCTTTGACAAGCTGCTGGACGATGGCCGCAAGGGTAAAAAGGTGAAGAAGGGCTTCTATCAATATGAGGACCTACCGAAGTCCTGGAACCCGTTGCAAAAAGCCCCGAAAAAGCCGGTGGACGAATCGGTTTATAACGTCTTGGGGGTGCGCCCGGCCGGTAAGTTGTCGCTGGAGGCTATCGCTGAACGGGCTTTGCTACAGATGCTCAATGAAGCGGTGCGCTGCCTGGACGAAGGCATTATTCAAAATGCCCGTGATGGCGACATCGGTGCCATTTTTGGCATCGGCTTCCCGCCGTTTTTGGGCGGTCCGTTCCGCTATATGGATAAACTGGGGGCAGCCGCCGTTGTCAGTAAGCTGGACGCCTTGAAGGCCGAGCTGGGTGAGCGCTTTGAAGCGGCGCCAGGGCTGAGGGCCATGGCTGAGAACGGCGAGCAGTTCTACTGAACCGTTTCCCCTTAAAGAAAAAGGCGCTTATCAGCGCCTTTTTTGTTTTTAGGACCACCACTTCTGGGCCGGGGTCACCGTCATTGTCAGTGTCTCCAACCCTTCCGGCAGCCGCGTATAGCGCTTTTTGCGCTTGATGACGGGTCTAAGAAGAGTGAGAAGGATGTTCATATCTGTACTTCTTCTTCAATTTTAGAGGAGACTGTAGGTGTACTGATACTCTGAGTTGTAACAGTTGTATTTGTATCTTTAGCAATGGGAGCGGCAGGGGCAAACAGGTTCAGCAGGGCAGTGAGAATGGTTACGTTCAGCATGTTGTGCTCCTTGATTAGCGATTGTCGAGCGAGATAAATAGGGTTCGCTAATCAAGAAGCAGTATCTGTGCCAACTTACCTTTTCAGGGTAACTACTTCGGCAGGCCCTAACAGGCCGCCGCGTTTACTGAGCAGCTTTTCAAAATCAGCCTGTGCCATGGGGCGCCCAAACAGGTAGCCCTGGCAGACTGGGCAGCCCAGGGCTTTTAAGGCCTGCCACTGCTCTTCGGTTTCCACCCCTTCAGCGACCACGTGCAGCTCCATATTGCTGGCCAGGGAAATAATGGCGGCGGTTAGACTGCGTGGGCTGGTTTCAATTGTCAGATCTTTGACGAAAGATCTGTCAATTTTGACGCTACTGACGGGGAATTGGCGCAGGTTAGACAGTGACGAATAGCCGGTGCCGAAGTCATCCATGGCCAGGGTAATGTTACGCTCCCGCAACCGCTCCATTACCGCGACTGCCCGGATGGGGTCTTCCATCATGGCGCCTTCGGTAATTTCCAGCTCCAGCATGTGTGGAGGCAGGCGAGTCTGCTCCAGTATTTCATCGATCCGCGCCACCAGATCGGGCTGGCGGAATTGCCGGGCGGAGAGGTTGATGGCGATGCGGCCCGGGAAGATGCCGTCTTCATACCAGCGGTGCACCTGGCGGCAGGTGGCCTCCATCACCCAGTTACCCACTTCGATGATAAGGCCACTTTCCTCGGCAATCGGGATAAAGTCAGCAGGGGAGATATAGCCGCCTTTGCCGTCACTTAAGCGCAGTAACGCCTCGGCACCCCGGCACTGGCCGGTAATGGTGTCCGCCTTGGGTTGGTAATATACCTCGAACAGGTTCTCGCGCAGTGCCTTACGAACCCGGCTTTCCATGGCCAGCCGGGCATGGGCCTGCTCGTTCATGGACGACGAGAAGAACTGGCATATTTCTCCGCCCACATGCTTGGCATGGTACATGGCGGCATCCGCGTTACGTAACAGGTGTTCTGGTGTTTCGCCGTCTTCGGGGTATACCACGGCGCCAATAGCGGCCGTGATGTTGATTTCCTCACCACGCAGATAGAAAGGCGCAAAGAGCTGACGGTGCAAAATGCCTGACAACCGGGTGATCTCGTCCAGTTTGATAAGCTGCTCTATAACT
This sequence comes from Gallaecimonas aegicerasi, assembly GCF_045291545.1. GTDB lineage: Bacteria > Pseudomonadota > Gammaproteobacteria > Enterobacterales > Gallaecimonadaceae > Gallaecimonas. The sequence continues at coordinate 1,740,279 of NZ_CP149514.1, read as the reverse complement.
ACGGCAAACTCATCACCACCAAGGCGGTAGAGGGTGTGGTTGGCACTCATGACATACTGCAGCCGTTCAGATATTTCCAACAGCAGTTGGTCACCGTACTGGTGGCCAAGAGAATCATTAACCTGTTTAAAGTTGTTTAAGTCCAATACCATCAGGGCAAAGGCTTGTTTTTTCCGTACCAGGGCATCAAGCGAGCTCATGAAAAAGCTACGGTTTGGCAGGCTTGTCAGTGCATCGGTATTGGTGAGGCGCTCCAGTTCCCGCTCTTTTTCTTTCCGTTCGGAAATATCCGAGAACACGGCTACAAAGCTATGAGAGTCTTTTTCTTCGTCATAAACTTTGTCAATGGTGATCTCAATGGGGAATATTTCCCCACCTTTGCGTTTGGCTTCAATTTCATCATGCCAGCGGCCGGTGCGGTCTAATGTCGCTTTTACCTGGTCTAAGAATCGCTCGTTATAGAGAGCAAAGCTCCATACCTGGCCAACGGCTTCGTCTCGGCTTACGCCCATAATACTGCTAAAGGAATCGTTTACTTCCTGAATGACAAAGTCGGGTGTGCAGATGCAGATGGCATCAGAAATGTTTCTAAATGACTGGGCCAGCAGCTTCAGCATTTCCTCTGTTTTTTTGAGTTTGGAAATGTTTTTAATGGTACCTGTCATACGTACCGGTGCACCTTTTTCGCTGTATTGTACAACCCGGCCCCTATCCAGGATCCACACCCAGTTTTGTTGCTTGTCTTTAACCCGGTAAGCTACTTCGAATTCATCTTTCTCACCGGAGAAGCAGGCGTTGATAACAGAGCGAACCCTGGCTAAATCTTTTGGGTATATGTTGTTACTACTACCTTTGTTTCTGACGCCATCATTAGGCAACAGCAAGGCATCCCAGAGGTTAGAGCGGTAAATATTGCCTTCTTTAATATCCCAGTCCCAGAGTTCATCACCACTTCCCCATAGAGCTAATTTTAATCGTTCTTCACTCTCGACAATTTTTGCGTGTTGGTGCTTTCTGTTTTTTGCAATGTTTAAAAAGTGAATGATTATTAGTGTCAAAATTAAAAGGTATACAATATAGGCCGTTGGAGTTCTCCACCAAGGGGCTTTCACATTAATAATGTATTGTCCGGAAGTTGCTACTGTCACTCCATTATCCAATGCTCTAACAGACAAGTAATGCGTTCCAGATTCTAGTTTGTTTAAAGTGATACTTCTGGCATTTTCTAAATTGATCCACCTGGCTCCATAAGTAGATAGTTTGTATTGGAAGTGCGCTCTTTCTGGAAAATTATATTTCAATATGGCGAGGTGAAGATTTAAGGGGTACTCGTAGTGTGCAACACTTATTGATTTTTTGTTACTTATCCCTACTGATAAGTTTTCATTTTTTTCATTATATAAACTGACACTTGAAAAAACTATTTCCCCCTTATTGTTTTTTCTGGATAAAAGATCTGGGTTTATTTTTAGGATGCCATTTGAACCACCAAAGTAGATGGAGCTTCCCGACATTGCTGAAGCGCCAGCAACGAATTCTTTTGGAATGTCATACCTAGAGTCCAAAGTGAGCAAAAGAGATGTATTTATATTATTTGATATTTTTACCTGATAAATTTTTATTCCATTGGATGTTGCTGCAACAAGCATATGATTTTTTTTATCATACTCGATGGATAAGAAGCTTTCTTTTTTTTCTTTCTTAAGCTCTCCTTTAACTTCTCCAGCACTTGACAAAATCTTCCCATCTTTTGTAATAAAATAATCATGACCTTTAAATGAGAAATTTTTCTTTATCCAATACCTTGATAATTTTTCTGGTTTCTTGTCATTCTGGTAATGGCAGAGGCCTCCATCACCTCCAATAAATAAATCATTATTTTTAAAGAGTACAGTGTTAGGGTAGCCATAATCACAACTTTTCAGACTGCGTTCTTCTTTTAAGCTTCCATTGTATTCACTTAGTAAAGTGTAATTATCGTCTATGAAAAACCATTTTTTATTATAAAATGCTTTTATTATTTTATTTTTATTTATTTTTGTTATTAAAGTTTCTTTTTTGTTGTTGTAATTTAAGATCTCGTTTTCTTTTATGACAATAAGGCTATGCTCGTTCCCATATAATCCATGCGTCTTTTTTATTCCAAAAGGATCTTTTTTTATTTTTTCGTCTTTTAAATAGAAAACTCTATCGGATTGGTTCTTGAGAACCATACCACCGTTAAAATCTGAAATAGAATTTATATATTTTGTACCTTCTTCATTTCCAACTCTAAAAAACTCAATCCCTTTTTCTTTTTCTTGATATATTTCAATGCCTTTTGCTTGGGTTCCAACAATAAGCCTGCCATCATCACCTATAATAACGCGCCATGTCTTATCAGGAGAAATTTTCTCAATCCTTTCATTTTCCTTCCTAGTTATTTGATATAGTCCGTTCTCCGTTGCGACCATAAGATAGTTTTTGTTAATGCTGTAGTCTAGGGCATCTTGAGTTAACTCTTTTTTTCCATCAATAAAGAGGCCTTTATTAGAAGCTACGATTAATTTCCCATCCACACTAGATATTTTATTTATCTTGGTTCCAAAATTTAATTCTGAATTAACTTCCTTAAATTCCTCATTTAAAGTATAGAGACCATCAGAGTATGTTCCTATTAAATAATTACCTTCTATTTCTTTTATTACCCTCGCTTTTTTTATATTAGATATTTTTTGTGGGTTAATTTCGTTTTTTCTTATTAGCCATATTCCTTTGTTAGTGGAAACAAAAAAACCACCATTTTTGTTTTTTTCTATTGACCATATGACAAACCCATTGAAAAATTTTACTACTTTAAATTCTTCACTTGACTTTTTTTTGAAGGCTAATGAATTTTGTGTGCCAACCCATACCGTATCATTGCTATCAACAAAAACTCTTCGCACAAAATTAGATGGAGAAAAGCTCCCAGTGGCTTTAATATTAAAAGGTTCTACGCTGACACCATCAAAACGTTCCACTCCTCCTGGCGTGGCAAGCCAAAAGTATCCATCGTTGTCTTGAGCTATGTCATAAACAGACAACTGAGAAAGACCATCTTCCTTACCAATAGTTTTGTAGAGGCGGTAGTCGCTGTCGTCAGTTGTGGTATCAGCGTGAGCGAGCAGGGGGAGGAGCGCACAGAAAAAAAGCAGTGCGGTAGTCAGGTAGCGAGCAAGCCGTTGATGCATTGAGAAGACCTGAGCAAGGTAATTTTATAATGGTGTAAAAGAGTTATAACGTAGGGGCTTTGAAGCTGTCAAAGCGGTTGGCGGCATAATATGGCTGTTTGGCGAAATCGGCAGCAGTCAGTATTGGTTATGAATAACGGCTGGGTAATTAATGCTCAGCTACCTTGTGGCCAGGTAAAGCGGGGCAGCGTTGCCTTGAAGTGGCTGGCATCATCAATGAGCCTTGGCGCTTCGATGGGGTGCTGGTTACGGTGGCTGTTACCGGTAGAGCAAAGGATCAAGCGGTCTGCGCCAGCGCCTTTCAAACGTTGTGACATGACCCGGATCAGCTCATGGCGGTTACTGTGCCCAATAGCGGCAGCCAGCCGGTTGCGCCAGTCAAACTGATAATCCCCCTGGCCGATACTATTCCAGAGCCTGGCGGTGCGATCGGCTAAGGTCGCGTCCGGTTGATTCAACTGGTAGAGCAGGGCCTGCTGGGTTTGCTGCCATTGCGCTTTACTGAGGCTCAGCAAGACATAGGTCATGTTCTGGATGAAATCATCAATGGCATCAAGCAGCTGCTCTGGGCCGGCTACCGGGCTTTGTATGTAAAACAGCAACCCTGGCAGGCGCTGCATGGGAAAAAAGGTCAGCCCCAGCATGTACCCCAGTTGCTGCTTGTTACGTAATTCGTCAAAGAAGGTGGCGCTCATCAGCTGTTGTAGCAGCATAAAAAAGGCATGCTCGTTGGCACCGGCCGAACGCCCCTGGTAGTAGACCAGCAAAGCAGAATCAGGGTGATTTATCTCCAGGCTTCGCAGCAGTGGGCCTCTCTCTTTTAATGACAACACCTGCCGCTCGGGTTCTGCCCCCTGGGCTCGTTGGCGCACCTCGTCGACCCAGTCGGTAACGTCCGCCTGGGCAGCGCTGCCGTGCACCAGTCCTTCGACAAACAGGCTGTCGAGTACGACCTGCTGGTGCGCTACCAGCTCGTCATAATGGATTGTGGCCATTTCTGTGGCCAGGCGCTGGTAACCGGGGTGGGCAGGCTGTAATAACCTGGGTAACTCTGCCAACAGTTGCTGTATCGGTTTTTGCTTTTTCACTGCCCGGTATTGGCGCAATAGCCCCTTTTGGCACAGTGTTAATGCCGATGGCGGTGGTGCCTTGTCCAGTAAGTGGCGGACAATATAGCTAAACAACCGGTGCTGGCGACCCAGGGTACCCCAGGTGTGAAACGTAATACCGGCCTGTTGCGGATAGAGTTGCCAGCCCAGGCCTGCCAGTTCGGCGTCATAGAGTTGGCCGCTGAGCTGCTCCGATACCATATCCAGCCACAGCCGGGTCATTGCTACATGACGGGGTGACTGCATGGCATGCACGCTTTCAAGGGCCAGATACAGCTGCCCCTTGGGCAGCCTGAAGTCAGGGTCTTGCCAGTGCCAGAGACGGTGCTGGCTGTCAGTGCTCAATAATGTCGGGCGGTGACGGACCCGAGTCAGTGGTGCCGGAACGGCCGGAGGCCCAAGGAATGGATTCGGCCCCGGCAGCTTCAGCTCCGTCAAGGGGGTTGGCTGGCGCCAGCGGGCCAGCCACTGCTGGCTGATTGGCCGGGTCAAGAACGGGGTGTGATACCACGGCGCCTGCTGGTTACTCTCAACGTCGGGAGAAACCAACCCTAAACGCAGGTTATCCGGGGTGAGAAAATCCAGCCAATAGCGCAGCCGTTGTGGATCAAAGCGCTCCATTACGAAGTCACCATAGAGCGCGTCTTCAGCGGGGAATTGCAGCATGTTGACTGCCAAGTGGCTGGAAAAGTCCATGGGTTCAGTCACTTCCAGCAACCGGAAAGATTGCTCTGCCAGCTGTTGGCGTTCTTCAAAGCGCCAGGGCTCCAGCCCCTTTTCGCGGATCAGCGCCAGCATCGCAAAAAAGGCTTCAACAATTTCGGCCTGCTGCTGTTCACCCTGTTCAGTCAGCAAAAATTGCACCGCATACTCACGAAAACCACTGCCACTGATGCCACCCCCGGCGGAGAGAGCCTCAACCCAGCCTCGTTGCTTGAGGTAAGCCAGCAAGCTGCCAGGGCCTTCATGGCCAAGTAAATGGCTGATAAAGGTCAACGGTTTTTGCCGGTATTCCGCCTGGGTAGACGGCAGAGGGAAATTGATCACCAGGCGGCGCTGCTCTTTTAACGGCTGGGCACAAACCTGAAAAGGTAATTGCAGGTACAAACGGGTGCCTTCCCAGAAGCTGGGAACCTTGGTGCCGCTGGTAATGTCAGAAAAAAAGCTATGGGCCCATGATGACAGCTCGGCAATGGCAAAAGGCCCGTACAGCACCAGCGTCATGTTGCCCGCCTGGTAATGTTGCTGGAACAGCGCCCGGGCTTCATCTGCCAACTGGGCAGGGTCACCAGCCAGGGTATCGAGGTTACCAACCGAAAACTTACTGAACGGGTGCTCTGGGTTCACCACCGATTTGTGCACCTGATAGATACGGCGGGTGTCATCCTGAAGTTTCAGCCGGTATTCCGCATCGATGGCGTGCCGCTCTTTATCGACAGCATCTTCGGCCAGCAGCGGGCAAACAAAAAAGCGGGAAAAGCGCCACAGGGCTTTAGCGAAGTAGGGCGGGGCTACGTCAAAAAAGTAACTGGACTGTTCGGTACCGGTCCAGGCGTTATGGTTGCCGCCGGCCTGCTCAATAAAATGGTGGTAGTCGGCCGCGCCGGGGTGCGTTTCGGTGCCAAGAAACAATAAGTGCTCTAAAAAATGGGCCAGCCCCTGGCGCTCAGGCGGGTCGAAAAAATGACCCACACGAATTGCCGCCGCCGCGGCAGCCTTGTGGCTTCGTGGGTCTTCCACCACCAGCACTGGCAGGCCGTTGGCCAGCGTAATATGGCGATAAGTGCGATGGTCAAATGGGCTTTTATGCACAGGGGCTCTCGAACGCGGCTATCGATCCATTATGACCAGCTCAGCGCAGATTGGAAATGGTCACGCCATTATGTACACTGCGCCACCAACCCAGTGGAGGACGGGCATGCAAATTCTGGTAATGCGCCATGGCGAGGCACAAGCTCAGGCGGCTGATGATGCCTCCCGGGCACTGACCGCCCATGGCCGCGCGCAGGCGCGGGCGCAAGGGCAGTGGCTGGCTATGCACGGTGCCCCGGATGCTCTGTGGGTGAGTCCTTATTTGCGCGCGCAGCAAACCGCCGACGAAGTACTGGCCGGGCTGGGCCAGCCCCTTGCCCGTGTAACTTTGCCGGAGCTGACCCCCTCGGGTGATATCGTCGCCATCACGGCGCTACTGGCCGGTAGCGATGACTGTCAGCGCGTTTTAATGGTTTCCCACATGCCGATGGTGGCTTATCTGGTTGAGGCCCTGGTCCCTGGAGAAGTGCCGATGGCCTTTGCAACGGCAGAGATTGTGGTCATTGACAGCGAACCCAAGCCAACAGTACGCCAACGCCAGTTGTCAGCCGAAGGTTAACTCCTGCTCCAGCAGTACCAGCAAGGCCCCCTGGCCACCGTATTCACGGGGCGCTGAATGCACCGCTAACACCCGTGGGTGCTGGGCCAGCCAACAGGGCAGTTGGCGTTTTAAAGTACCGCCGCCAATACCATGTACTACACAAACGCAGCTCAGTTGCTGACGCTCCGCGTGGGCGAGCAAGGCTGCCAGCTCCAGCTTGGCCTGTTCACGGTTCAAGCCATGTAAATCCAGCGTCACCTGCGGTGCGTAATCGCCCCGGCGTAGCTTCTTCAGTTCCCCTCCTGAGACATCGTCACGCACGAAATTTGGCCAGCTTTCACCAAAGTGCGGTTGATAATGGTCAGAAAAGTAAAACAAGGAGTGCGGATCGGGCTGGGCTTTGCTTGCCATTACCCGCTTGTTGTCGCTGGCTGGGCGTCGCCTGGGTTGGTGGCCTATGGTATCCTGCGCCAGCGGTCGGGTATCGGCCACAGCGTCACGAAACAAGGCCAGATCATCATCAGTACAAATGGGCTTTTTCATGGCGCCATAGTGTAGCTCAGCACGGCGCAGGGCTGAAACGGGAGGCAGAGTTGGACAAAATTTTTCTTGATGAAGCGGTCAATGAACTGCACAGCATTCAGGATATGATCCGCTGGGCGGTTAGCCGCTTCAGCGCCGCCGATATTTATTACGGCCACGGCACCGATAACCCCTGGGATGAAGCGGTGGCACTGGTGTTAGCGACCCTGTATCTGCCAATGGATATTGATGAACATACCCGCCATGCCCGGCTGACCCAGTCTGAGCGCCAGCGCATTGTTGAACGCATCATGGAGCGTATTCAGCTGCACAAACCGGTGCCCTACATCACTAATCAGGCCTGGTTCTGTCATATGCCGTTTTATGTGGATGAGCGGGTGCTGATCCCCCGTTCTCCTATCGGTGAGTTGATTGAAAAGCGCTTCTCGCCCTGGCTTGATGGCCGCGAAGTTACCCGTATTCTTGACCTTTGCACCGGCTCCGGCTGCATTGGCATTGCCTGCGCGCATTACTTCCCGGAAGCAGAAGTCGACATTACCGATCTGTCAAAAGACGCCCTGGCGGTGGCCGAGCGCAACATCGAAGAACATGGCCTGATGCACCAGGTCACGCCTATCCACTCCGATTTGTTCCGGGCTATCCCGGATGGTGACCAGTACGATCTGATTGTTACCAACCCGCCTTATGTTGATGCTGAAGACATGGCTGATTTGCCTGATGAGTATCAGCATGAACCGGCCGTGGCGCTGGCGGCCGGCACCGACGGCCTGAAACTGGTTAACCGTATTCTGGCCAATGCGCCGAAGTACCTGAAAGAAGGCGGCATACTGATCTGTGAAGTGGGTAACAGCGAAGTGCACATGAACGCTCAGTACCCGCAACTGCCGCTGACCTGGCTGGAATTTGAACGGGGTGGCAGCGGCGTGTTTGTGATCAGCAAGGAAGACTTGCTGGCCCATGCGGATTTGTTCAGCCTCTATAAGGATTAACAATGGCCGGCAACACCTTTGGCACCCTGTTTACCGTCACCACCTTTGGCGAAAGTCATGGACTGGCGCTGGGCGCCATTGTTGATGGCTGCCCGCCGGGGTTGGCGCTGACCGAGGCTGATCTGCAACCGGAATTGGACCGGCGTCGCCCCGGCAGTTCGCGTTACACCACACCCCGCCAGGAAGCAGACCAGGTGCGCATTCTGTCAGGCACCTTTGCCGGGAAAACCACCGGTACGCCCATTGGTTTGTTGATCGAAAATACGGATCAGCGCTCGCAGGATTACTCCGAGATCGCCCGGCTATTCCGGCCCGGCCATGCCGACTATGGCTATCACTACAAGTACGGCCTGCGTGACTACCGTGGCGGTGGCCGCTCCAGCGCCCGGGAAACGGCCATGCGCGTTGCCGCTGGCGCTATCGCTAAAAAATGGCTGGCGCAGCAAGGTGTTACCATTCGCGGCGCCCTGACTGCCATGGGCGAGATTGACTGCCCGGTAACCGACTGGGCCGAGGCGAAAAAAAACCCGTTTTTCTGCGCCAACCCTGACAAGCTGGCGGCCCTGAATGAACTGCTGCGCGAGATCAAAAAAGCGGGCGACTCGGTGGGCGCCAAAATCCAGGTAGAGGCCAGTGGTGTACCGGTTGGCCTGGGGGAGCCGGTTTTCGATCGCCTCGATGCCGACATTGCCAAGGCAATGATGAGCATCAATGCCGTCAAAGGCGTTGAGATTGGTGACGGTTTTGCTGCCGTCCGGCAAAAAGGCTCCGAACACCGTGACGAAATAACCCCCGCAGAAGGTTTTCTCAGTAACCATGCCGGCGGGGTACTGGGCGGCATCAGTACCGGCCAGACCATCACTGCCAGTATTGCTCTTAAGCCCACTTCCAGCATTCGCGTGCCGGGGCGCAGTATTGATGTGGACGGCAACGCTGTGGAAGTGGTGACCAAAGGCCGCCATGACCCTTGCGTGGGTATTCGTGCGGTGCCCATTGCTGAAGCCATGCTGGCACTGACGTTGATGGACCACTGGTTACGTCAGCGGGGGCAAACCGGACAGTTATAAGCGCCATGCACCATTATCGCGACTTGATTACCCTGTTTAACGATACCTTTCTCGCCAGCCATAACACTGAACTGGTGCGGGGCGATGACGAACCCATTTACCTGCCGGCCAGTGTTGGGCATGAGCGCCATCGTATTGTTTTTGCCCACGGCTATTACGCCTCGGCGTTACATGAAATTGCCCACTGGTGTCTGGCCGGAGCCGAGCGCCGGCAGCAGGTGGACTACGACTACTGGTACTGCCCTGATGGTCGTAATAGTGCTCAACAGCAAGCCTTTGAACAGGTAGAGGTTAAGCCACAGGCCATCGAATGGGGGCTCTGCCTGGCCGCCGGCTTTCGCTTTAATGTCAGTACCGACAACCTCAACGGCAGTGCCGAGCCAGACCGGCAGGGCTTTCAAGAAAAGGTACGGACACAGGCGCTGCACTATGTGGCGCAGGGCTTTCCAGTACGTGCCGGGCAGTTCATGACGGTATTGGCGGGCTTTTATGGCCAGTTGGTACCGTGCGCAGCTGATTTTGAGGTGGCGGTATGAAGTTAGGGCTGATCATCAATCCGGTCGCCGGTGTCGGCGGTAGTGTTGCCCTCAAGGGCAGTGACAACATGGTCGCTGAAGCATTGGCTCGCGGCGCCGTGAAACAGGCCAATGCCCGCACCCGCACCGCTTTGACGCCATTACTGCCCCTCAAAGATCAGCTGCATTTTGTAACGGCATCGGGGGAGATGGGCGCCGATGTGCTGGCCGCTATGGGCTTTTCTTTTGAGGTGGCCTATCAGGCCGCTGAACCCAGTACTGCTGCCGACTCACAGCAGGCAGCGCAGGCCCTGATGGCGGCACATGTCGAACTGTTGCTGTTTGCCGGTGGTGACGGCACTGCCCGGGATATTTGCGCGGTGGTAGAGGAACATGTGGTGGTGCTGGGGATCCCGGCCGGCTGCAAAATCCACTCCGGCGTTTACGCGGTCACACCAACTGCTGCCGGCGAGCTGGTGGCTGCGCTTGCTCGTGGAGAGCTGCTGAGTATCGTTGACGCCGATGTCATGGACATTGATGAAAATCAGTTCCGCCAGGGCGTGGTCAGGGCCAAGCGCTTCGGCGAAATGCGTATTCCCCATTCCCTGCAGTACGTGCAGGCTGTTAAACAGGGGGGCCGCGAAGCTGATGAGCTGGTGCTGCATGACATCGCTGCGGAAGTGATCAGCCGTATGGAGCCCGGGCAGCGTTATGTCATGGGCTCTGGCAGTACAGTGGCATTTATCATGGCCGAGCTGGGCCTTGAGAATACCTTGCTTGGTGTGGATATCGTCGAAGATGAGCAGTTGCTGGCAGCCGATGTCACGGCTGAGCAACTGCTGGCCGCCATAACTACCGGCAGCAAGCTGGTGGTGACTTTGATTGGTGGCCAGGGGCACCTGTTTGGTCGTGGCAACCAGCAACTAAGCCCGGCGGTGATACGCGCCATTGGCCGTGACAACATCTGGGTGGTGGCCAGCAAGCGCAAATTGCAGGCACTGGATGGCCGCCCGCTAATTATTGATACCGGCGATGCTGCACTTGACCGTGAGCTGGCCGGTATTTACCCCATCATTACCGGCTACCGGGACAGTGTCATGTACCGGGCCGCCAACCCTACGGATTAATATGAGCTACCCGCAGTTTCTCGATGCACTACAAACACAACTGGACGAGCTGGTGGTAACCGGCAGCGATGACGATCTCTTTGCCGGCGGTTACCTGCAAGGTCATGTCATGCTGGCGGCCGGCCAGTATGAGCTGGAAGGTGATGAACGAAGTGTCGAGGTGTTCAAAGTGCGGGTCAACGAAAGCCTTAGCCGGGCCATTGCCGCTGGCGAGCTAAACCCGCAGGACCAACGACTGGTTCTGGATCTGTGGCAACAACTCAGCCAGTAGCCAGGGCTTGGGGTCAATCGATCGCTTGGCCCTTTTTCAGTTTTCTGACCCAAAAACGGTTGGGCATGATGGCGTCCAGTACCGGGGTGGGTAGCGGTTGCGGCTCGGCCAGCATCTGCGAAACCAGCACATCGGCACAGAGTAGGGCCGAGGTAACGCCCCGGGCCCCCAAGCCACCGAGCAGCCACAGGCCGTCCCAGGCGGTGGCACTTGCCTGGGTAATATCTTGCCCATGGTAGCCGCGGCTGTCTGGCAGGGCGCCCACTACCGGCAAGTGGTCGCGCAGCACCACGCGGGTGCCGGCGTTACCACCATTAACGGTCTCGGGGCACCAGCTGGCATCAGGAAAGCTACGGGCCACTTTGGCCAGATTGTCCTGATGTTCACTGTCACGCAACTCGCAGTTGCGATCCTGGCGGATAAAGCTGGCGCCGATGCAGAGGCTGCCGTTATCGGCCGGTGTCATGTAACCGTTATGGCACAGCACGGTTTTTAGCGCGGTCAGGGGCTTGCTGGCCGGCACTGTGCTGATTTGGCCGCGTACAGCCGTCAGTGGCAGTTTCTCGGCAAAGTCAATATTGCCTGCGCCTGCGGCCAGGATCACCTGCGAAAATACGCCCAAGGATTGCTGCTCGGTGAACAGCTGCCAACCACCTGCTGTGGCCGGTTTGATGGCGGTAATGGTGGTGTTGGGGTGTACTGGTGTGTCAGCCAGTAGCCAGTTCACCAACGCCGGTGGCCTGAGCCAGCCGGCGTCGGCAAAATACAGCGCCGGGTAGGGCTGGGGCAGCCCGGCCAAGGTGCTCGCTTCATCGGCATCAACATAGCGGCAAAGTGGCGCAAAGGTATCCGCCAGGCGCTGGTAACGCTCGCTGAGCTTGTCATCCAACGCTAGCTGTAATAAGCCGTCCAGGCCTTGCGTGACGCCACTGGTACGGACAATGCGGCGGCTGTAGCCATAAGCACTGGCAAAGAGCTGGCTGACGGCATCGTGCTCAAGGTTCAGCAGTGGGTACATTGCCCCTTGGGGATTGCCGGAGGCGCCAGTGGCGGGGGTACTATCCTGGCAAAACAGGGTGGCCTTGATGCCCCGGCGGCGCAGTTGCCAGGCACAGCTGGCACCGGCCAGCCCAGCGCCAATAATGGCGATGCTGTCCGTGTCAGTGGCTTCTGGGCGGTCATAAAGTGCTGGTGCGGGCTTACTTTTGGGCGCTACCAGAGCACCGGCGAGCATGTCACGCTTGCGGCCAAAACCCGGTACTTTTTGAGCGTCAAAACCGGCCGCCAATAAGCCGCGGCGCACAAAGCCAGCGGCGGTAAAGGTGGCAAAAGTGCCGCCCGGTTTGGCCAGCCTGGCCATCTGTGCAAACAATGCCGGCTGCCACATATCCGGGTTTTTGGCAGGAGCAAAGCCGTCCAGGAACCAGGCGTCAACCAGGCCGCCGGCAGGGCACTGCCAGCTTGGCAACAATTCCTTGATGTCGCCCAGCCACAGATCCAGGGTTACCAGCCCATTATCGAACAACAGCCGGTGGCAACCGGGTAGTGCTGGCGGGTAGGCGTCTTGCAGTTGCTGACTGAGCTCAGCCAGTTGGGGCCAGGCGGCCAAGGCCGTAGCGAGATCCGCTTGGCTGAGAGGGTATTTTTCGGTGGATATAAAATGCAGCCGGGCCGCCGGGCCGCGATGCTGGCGAAAAGCCCGCCAGGCAGCCAGAAAGTTAAGCCCGGTACCAAAGCCGGTTTCGGCGATAACAAAGGCCCCTTGATGTTCGCCAAAGCGTTCCGGCAGGCCATTGTTTTTCAAAAAAACGTAGTCACTTTCCTGTAATCCTGAGGCATTAGAAAAGTAGACATCATCAAAATTGTCGGCAACAGGTGTACCCTGTTCATTGAAAGAAATCGCGGCGTGGCGCATGTCAGTCATCTGGTTTATGCCCTGACGCCGTATTCTACCCTTGGTAGGCCATATCAGCCATGGGGAAAGCCGACCAGTTGGCTTCCCGGCTTTGCGTACCATAGGCACATTACAACGCAATCAAGTGAGGCAGGATGAAACGCGTCGTCATTACCGGTCTGGGTGTGGTATCCAGCATCGGCAACAACGCAGAGGAAGTGCTGGCATCCCTGAAAGCCGGCCACAGTGGCATTCGTCAGTCCCAGCAATTTGTCGAGATGGGGCTGCGCTCTCAGGTATGGGGTGATATCAAACTGGATATCAACGAGCATATCGATCGCAAGGCGCTGCGCTTTATGGGCGAAGCCGCTGGCTATGCCTACATCGCCATGGAACAGGCCATTGCCGATGCCGGCCTTGATGAACAGCAGGTTTCCAACCCCCGCACCGGCATTGTGGCCGGTTCCGGTGGCGCCTCCAGTAAAAACCAGTGTGTGGCGATCGACATCTTGCGTGAAAAAGGCGTCAAACGGGTTGGCCCGTACATGGTGCCCCGCACCATGTCTTCCACCGTTTCAGCCTGTCTGGCCACGCCCTTTAAAATCAAAGGCGTGAACTACTCCATCAGCTCCGCTTGCTCAACGTCTGCCCACTGTATTGGCCATGCTGCTGAACTCATTCAACTGGGCAAGCAAGACGTGGTCTTCGCCGGTGGTGGTGAAGAAGTGGACTGGACCCTGGCAATGATGTTTGACGCCATGGGCGCGCTGTCGACCAAATACAACGATACCCCGGAAAAAGCCTCGCGGACCTATGATGCTGACCGTGACGGCTTTGTGATCTCCGGCGGTGGCGGCATGGTGGTGGTTGAAGAGCTGGAACACGCGCTGGCGCGTGGTGCCACCATTTACGCCGAAATCGTCGGCTATGGCGCAACCTCTGACGGCTACGACATGGTAGCCCCCAGCGGTGAAGGCGCGCTGCGTTGTATGCAGCAGGCGCTGCATGGTGTCGAAGGTCCTGTGGATTACATCAACACCCACGGTACTTCCACACCGGTAGGGGATGTCAAAGAGCTGGAAGCTATCCGTACTCTCTTTGCTGACAACATGCCGGCTATCTCGGCCACCAAGGCCATGACCGGCCACGCCCTAGGTGCGGCGGGTGTACACGAGACCATTTACTCACTGCTGATGATGAAGCATGGTTTTGTGGCGCCGTCAGTGAACATCGACAATCTGGACGAAAAAGCCGATGGCATGCCGATTGTTCGCGAAACCCAGAGCGCAGACATCAACACCGTGATGTCCAACAGCTTTGGTTTCGGCGGCACCAATGCCTCTTTGGTACTGAAACGCTACCAGGGCTAAGGCTTTCATCGACGCCGGTTTGCGGTAGACTCTGCTGCAAACCGGCTTTTTTGTACCTGTACTATGCCAACCATTGTTGCTGACGGCCTGATGCCGTTGGTTGAATCCCTGTTTTCACCTTTTGGTCCGGTGACGCTTTTTTCCGAGCGCCAGCCCAGCGAACCATTGCTGGCTGAAGCCGAAGTGTTGCTGGTGCGTTCTGTTACCCGGGTAGATGAGGCGTTGCTGGCAAAGGCGCCGAAGCTGCGTTTTGTCGGCACGGCCACTATCGGCACTGATCATATTGATGCCGAGGCGCTACGCCGCCGTGGTATTACTCTGGCTTCCGCGCCGGGGTGCAATGCCGATGCGGTCAGCGATTATGTGCTGTCAGCGCTGTTGAACTGGCAACACGAAAAACAACAGCCGCTGACGTCACTTACCGTCGGCATTGTCGGGGTAGGGAACATTGGTTCTCGGGTGGCTAGACGGCTAGAGATTCTCGGTGTTAAGGTGCTTTGTTGCGACCCTCCCCGGGCAGCCGCGGGGTTTGTGTCGTTGGCAGAAGTATTGGCCGAGGCCGATGTGGTGACACTGCATGTGCCTGGCGGCCCGGCAACCCGGCATCTGCTGGCCAGCGATGAACTGGCGGCGTTAAAGCCGGGAGCTTTGCTGATCAACAGCTGCCGAGGCTCGGTGATCGACAACGACGCGCTGGTGGCCTGGCTCACTGCCGGGGGCGATGCCGTACTGGATGTTTTCGCCAATGAGCCAGAGTTTGATCCTCGGTTGCAGGGCCTTGCCCGCTGGCTGACGCCGCATATCGCAGGCCATAGCTTTGAGGGCAAGCGCCGCGGCACCTGGATGCTGTATCAAGCCTGGTGCCAGGCTAACGGGCAGAAAGTGGATGGCCAGTTTGCTGATTATTTGCCGGCGCCGACAATACAACGCCTGAGTGTGACGGGCTTGCCGCTGCGGGCGCTGGCTAACCTGGTATATGACATCCGCGATGATGATATGTGGTTCCGTCAGGGGCTGATGGCCGGGCACAGTTTTGACTGGCTACGGCGTCATTACCCGCTACGCCGGGAGTGGGCTAGCTTGCAGGTAGATACCCCCGATCCACGTGCCGTGGCATTGGGTTTTGGCTCCTTATGTTGAGGTTGTAATGACAATCAATGTTGCAATACTGGGCGCCTCAGGTGCCGTCGGCGAAACCTTGCTGGAACTGCTCGAAGAGCGCGATTTTCCTGTTGGTGAGCTGCACTTGCTGGCCTCCAGCCGTTCGGCCGGCCAGAGCCGTTCTTTCAAAGGCCAAGAACTGCGCATAGAAGATGTGGAACAGTTTGACTGGTCAAAAGTGGAGCTGGCGTTTTTCTCTGCCGGCGGCAGCGTATCGCGCCGCTGGGCTCCCGTTGCGGCCGATGCCGGTGTTCTGGTGATTGATAACACCTCGGAATTTCGTTACCAGCCGGATGTACCACTGGTGGTGCCGGAAGTGAATGCAGGGGCCATTGCTGATTACCGTAACCGCAACATCATTGCCAACCCCAACTGTTCCACCATCCAGATGCTGGTGGCGCTCAAGCCTATTCATGACCGTTTTGGCATCAGCCGCATTAATGTTGCTACTTATCAGGCCACATCAGGTGCCGGGCGCAGTGCCATGGAAGAGCTGGCGACACAAACGGCAGCAGTGCTAAGCGGCAGGCCGGCAGAAACCAGCAAGTTTCCCAAGCAAATTGCGTTTAACTGCTTGCCGCAAATTGATACCTATGAAGGCAACGGCTACACCAAAGAAGAAATGAAAATGCACTGGGAAACCCAGAAGATTTTTGCTGACGACGCCATTGCTGTAAATGCTACCTGCGTACGGGTGCCGGCTTTTTACGGTCATGCTGAGGCGGTACACCTGGAAGCCCTGCAACCGGTGGATGTCGAGGAAGTGCGGGCATTGTTAGCACAAGCGCCGGGTGTTGAACTGGTTGATGATGACGATTATCCCACCCAGGTTACCCACGCGGCAGGCACGGACACCGTCTACGTCAGTCGTCTGCGTGCAGACTTCAGCCACCCCCATGGCCTCAACCTGTGGATAGTGGCCGATAACGTGCGCAAAGGGGCTGCCACCAACAGTGTGCAGATCGCCGAGTACTGGCTTGACCAGTACCGCTAGGCAAAAGGCCGCCCACAAGGGCGGCTTTTTGTTATTGGCGGCAGAGAGTTACCTTGTTTATGATAGGTTTTGGTTAAAAATTACAACGACAAGGCTCACAGGAGCCAGGGGAACGGCATGAAATTGTCTCGGATTGCTGCCTTGGTACTGACTGCAGGAATGAGCAGTCAGGCGCTTGCAATGGAACTGGGGGAGCTGAGCGTTACCTCCGCGATTGATCAACCCTTCTCAGCCAAGCTGGAAGTGGTTGGCCCGGAGAAGCTGGATCCATCAAAGATCCGCATTGGTTTGTCAGCCCGGCAGGCCTTTGAACCGAAAGGGCAGGCGCTCAGCGTCAAGGTTGACCGTATTGTCAATGAAAACGGCCATCGTTATCTGCTGTTGTCATCCAGCCAGCCGGTCAAGGCGCCTTTTGTATCGTTACAAGTAGAAATAGCCGGCCTGCCAGAAGGGCGTATCAGCAATGATTACGATCTGTTGCTGGATAAAACCAGCAGCAGTGACATTCCGGCCCTGCCACAAGATGCCAAGTCGCAGGTGGCCAGTAACGACACCGCCGGTAAAACCACCAAAAGCAGCGGCTCGGACGGTAATTTCTACGGCCCCATTTCCCCCTCCGACACGTTGTGGAGTATCGCCAGTAACCTGCGCCCGGATAACAGCGTCTCGGTCTATCAGACCATGATCGCCATTGAACGTAAAAACCCGGGTGCCTTTGTCGGTGGCGACATCAACCGCTTGGTGAAAGGCTCGATACTCAAAGTTCCCACCCTGGCTGAAGTGCAACAAGTCGACCCGGCTGACGCCCGCCGTCGTTTTGTCAGTGGTACGGTAACGGCCTCCGAATTAGGCGCAGATGTGGCCGGTCAAAGCCAGCCGCCAGTAACTCAAACTAAAGCGAAGCCGGTACCTGCTAAAGCCAAAGCCAGCACAGACAAAGCACTGCAAGAGCAACTGAACCAGCAAAATCAGCAACATGCCGAAGAAATGGCGCAGCTGCGTAAAGAGCTGGCATCAAGCACCAATAATCTGGAAAAAGTGCTGACAGAAAATCAGCAACTCAAGAGCCGGCTGGCCCAGATCAATGACGAACTGACCAGCCTGCGTCAGCAGCTGGCGGATGAAGTCAAACTGCAAGGCGAGCTGCGCAAGGTTATTGCCAAGCAGAATAAAGATTTGGCTGAGCAGCAAGCCAAAGAGCAGGAAGCCAGCCAGGGCTTTTTCAGCCAACTGCTCAACTCCACCTGGGGGCTGGCGCTGCTGATTGCCATTCCCGGCCTGATTCTACTGCTCCTGGCGTTCCGCTGGTGGCGTAACCGTGACAGTGAGCCGGAAGCTCCTGAACAGAGTCTGGCCTCTCGCGTAGTCGGTAAAGAGCCGCCACCGCCAAGCGACGACGATGGCATGGAGATGGCTGCCGCTGCCGTGGCCGCAGAAGCCTTGCATGACGATAACGAGGCTGACAATGAACCGACTGACGAGATAGATATTCCAGACGATCCGCTATCAGATGCCTCACTGGACGAGGCCATGGCATCACTGCCAGAAGACGATGCACAAAAGGCATACGGTGACGAAAGTGAAGACGACTTTGCCGTTCGTCTGGATGATGAAGGCGATCTCGACGACTGGCTGGCTCAAGAGCAGGAAAGCTCGCAACAGCAGATGGACGAAGCCGAAGCCATGCTCGAAGAAGAATCCGATGACTTCGACAGTGCTTTAAGTGAAGCCGAAGCGTTACTGGGCGCCTCTATCGATGACGAGGAGGAGCATAGTGACGCGACATCGGATGACACACTGGCATTTGAAGGCGCGGATGAGGACGACACCGACGCACTGCTGAACGAGGCCGATGAACTGCTGACAGGTGAGCCGGAAGTTGCCGACGAGGACGACACCGACGCACTGCTGAACGAGGCCGATGAACAGCTGGCAGGTGAGCCGGAAGCTGCCGAGGAGGACGACACCGACGCACTGCTGAACGAGGCCGATGAACTGCTGGCAGGCGAGCCGGAAGCTGCCGACGAGGACGACACCGACGCACTGCTGAACGAGGCCGATGAACTGCTGGCAGGTGAGCCGGAAGCTGCCGACGAGGACGACACCGACGCACTGCTGAGCGAAGTTGATGATCTACTGGCAAGCGAGCCGGAAGCTGCCGACGAGGACGACACCGACGCACTGCTGGGTGAAGCTGATGAGCTGCTGGCAAGCGAGCCGGAAGCTGTCGATGAGGACGACACCGACGCACTGCTGAGTGAGGCTGATGAGCTGCTGGCAAGCGAGCCGGAAGCCGCCGACGAGGACGACACTGACGCACTGCTCAGTGGTGTTGATACGGATGACGAACTGGATCTCAGCGATTTTGATACCGCCGGGGTCGATTTGGACGATGATGATGCCTTGCTATCTGCTAAAACCGACGAAGCTGCAACCACAGCAGATGAAGCCGATGATCAGTGGGATGACAAAAACACCCTGAGCTGGGAAGCGCCAGCTGTTGATACTGATACCGATAGCAATAGCGTTGTCGAGGCGAGCCACCAAGACGACAGCGAACTGCCGACTGGCCTGGACTGGGAAGGTGCTGATGATAAAGCCAACAAGCCTAAAGCAGATAACTCGGACGAGTTCATTGAGATTGATGAACTGATAAAAGCTGCCGATGACGACCTCAGCGATGAAGATCCTTATGGCGAGTGGTCGCTGGATCTGGATGAACTGGGCGATCTAGGTGGCACTGGCGATGCAGATGAAAGCAGCATGGCGTCGAAACTGGATCTGGCGCGCGCTTACATGGAAATCGACGATGCAGACTCTGCCAGGGAGCTGCTCAGTGAAGTGCAAAGCAAAGGCTCGGAGGATGAAAAGGCCGAGGCGCTAAAACTGCTGAATAAACTCGACAGCTAACAAAACAAAAAACGGTGGCCATGCCACCGTTTTTTATTTGTGGCTATAATGCCCGGCTTCGTTATCGAGTGAGAGAGCCTTATGCGAATTGCCCTGGGCATTGAGTACGATGGCAGCCGTTACTATGGCTGGCAACGGCAACAAGAGGTGGACAGTGTCCAGGCCCGGCTGGAAGCGGCTATCAGTAAAGTGGCTGATAGCCCAACAGAGGTGTTCTGTGCTGGTCGTACTGACGCCGGGGTGCATGCCACCGGCCAGGTGGTGCACTTTGATACTCAGGCCGAACGCGGTAATGGCGCCTGGACATTGGGGCTGAATGCCAACCTTCCTGACGATGTGGCGGTTCGCTGGGCGCAACCGGTCAGTGACGATTTTCACGCCCGCTTTTCTGCTACAGCCCGCCGCTATCGCTATGTGATTGTCAACCAGCCGTTTCGCCCGGGCGTATTACGCCATGGGGTCACCCATTGGCATCGGCCGCTGGATGAAAACGCCATGCATCGGGCAGCGCAGGCACTCTTGGGCGAACAAGACTTCACCAGCTTTCGGGCCATACAGTGCCAGTCGAACACCCCGTTTCGTAATGTCATGGCGGTTTCAGTGGGGCGCTTTAATCAGTATGTGGTCGTTGACATTGAGGCCAATGCCTTTTTGCATCACATGGTGCGCAATATTGTTGGCACCTTGCTGAAAGTCGGCAGTGGCGAGCTGGCCGAGTCGGCTGTCAGCCAATTGCTGGCACTGCGTGACCGCAGCCAGGCACCGGCAACGGCACCGGCCAATGGCCTTTATCTGGTGGCGGTGCGTTACCCTGAACATTTTGCCATCACTACGGCTGCTCCTGGGCCACTGTTTCTGCCAGACCCCCTGAGCTGACCAGTTTTTTCTGTCGAAGGGCGGTTATTTTTGCTTTAATGCCGTCAGTGATATTGCAAGCAACGCCAGGGCGGCGCTGCTGTTTGGCTCTCAAAGGTGTCTTATGAGCTGGATTGAAAAAATCCTGAACAAAACCAAGACGGTTTCCCAAGACAAGAAGAATATTCCCGAAGGCGTGTGGACCAAGTGTACCGCCTGCGATCAGATCCTCTATCGCGCCGAGTTGGAGCGTAACCTGGAGGTCTGCCCGAAGTGCGATCACCACATGCGAATCAAGGCACGTGCCCGTCTGGATGCGCTGCTCGATACTGATGGTCGTGAAGAGCTGGGTGCTGAGCTGGAGCCGCAGGATATTCTGAAATTCCGCGATTCCAAGAAATATAAAGACCGCATCAGCGAGGCCCAGAAAAAAACCGGCGAGAAAGATGCCCTGATTGTCATCAAGGGTGACATCAAAGGGGTGCCGGTCGTGGCAGCGTCTTTTGAATTCGCCTTTATGGGTGGCTCCATGGGCTCGGTAGTTGGCGCTCGTTTTGTCAAAGCTGTTGAAACCTGTATTCGTGAAAACCGCGCCATGGTGTGCTTTTCTGCTTCCGGCGGCGCGCGTATGCAAGAAGCGTTGATGTCGCTGATGCAGATGGCTAAAACCTCTGCGGCGTTAGCGCGTCTGTCAGACAAAGGGTTGCCGTTTATTTCAGTGCTGACTGATCCAACCATGGGCGGTGTATCGGCCTCTTTTGCCATGCTGGGTGATATTCATATTGCTGAACCCAAGGCGCTGATTGGCTTTGCCGGGCCGCGGGTTATTAAGCAGACCGTTCGGGAAGATCTGCCCGAAGGCTTTCAGCGGGCGGAGTTCCTGCTGGAGAAGGGTGCTATTGATATGATTATTGACCGCCGCCAAATGCGTGACACACTGGCTCGGCTGCTGGCCAAAATGACTGGCCGCCCCAGCACTGAAACGCCTGCTGCCTGAAGGTTTTGAGCGTGACGAAGCTATCTGCAAGCCAGTCCCTTGAGGACTGGCTTTTTCATCTGGAACAGCTGCATGGTCAGGCCATCGATATGGGGCTGACGCGAGTACGGCAAGTTGCTGAAGCCGCTGGCTTATTGCCTCTGCCGGCAAAAACCGTATTGGTGGGAGGCACCAACGGTAAAGGCTCTACCTGCGCCATGATGGAAAGTGTATTACTGGCCGCCGGTTATCAGGTGGCGGTATACAGCTCCCCACACTTGCTCGACTACCGGGAACGGTTGCGGGTGAACGGGCAGTTGTTAGCCGCTGCCAAGCATTGCCAGGCCTTTGCTGTAATCGAGCAGGCTCGTAAGGATATCAGCCTGACTTATTTTGAGTTTTCCACCCTAGCGGCGCTGTGGCTGTGCCATCAATATCCACTGGATGTGGTGTTGCTGGAAGTCGGGCTGGGTGGGCGCCTGGATGCGACCAATATTGTTGATGCCGACGTGGCGGTGATCACCAGTATTGATTTAGACCATCAGGCTTTTTTGGGGGATACCCGAGAAGCGGTTGCCCGTGAAAAAGTGGCCATTGGCCGTGCCGGGCGGCCACTTATCTGTGGCGAGCCGGAGCCGACAGCCGCCTTTTTTGCTGGCGCCGAGAGCATCGGCGCCGCCGTGCAGTGGGTTGGCCGCGACTTTCATTATCAGGACATGGGCACGACGTGGCGTTTTAACGAACAGTTATTGCCGCGGCCTACCTTACCACTGGCGAATGCCGCCACTGCTATGGCGGCCCTGACGGTGCTGGCGTTACCGGTCAGTGACAAAGCCTACCAGACCGGCCTTGGCCGGGCGCAGCTGGCTGGGCGTATGCAACAGCTGGCAGATGCACCGCTGTTGCTGGTGGATGTTGCCCATAACCCCCATGCGGCCCGTTATCTTAACGGGGAGTTACAACGCCGCTTTGCTGGCCGCACCATCCATGGCGTCTGTGCCATGCTGGCCGACAAAGATATTGCCGGAACCCTGACTGCATTGGGGCAAATAACACATTGGTACCCGGCGGAATTGCCGGGTGTTAGCCGGGCCGCACCGGCGCAGCAGCTGGCCACTATTACCGGTGCCAAGCAGTGCTACCCTGACGTTACCGCCGCCCTGGCGGCAGCCAGGGCCAAAGCAACGGCACAAGACGTGGTCATTGTCTTTGGTTCCTTTTACACTGTGGCTCAGGTTCTGCCGAAGGAAGCGCCCTTGTGTCCAACCCTGTAACTAACCGTATTGTCGGCACCTTGGTATTGCTGGCGTTGCTGGCTATCATTTTGCCGGAGCTGTTGCGTGAGCCACAGGCGCCGACACCGGAAAAATTTGAGGTCATTCCATTGCGTCCGGAGCTATCCGGCACGCCACAGCCAGCGACCTACCCAGCGGATGCCTTAGCCAATACTACGGCTGAACCCAAGGCGCAGCCGCTACCGGACACACCAGTGCAACAGCAAAGCGATGCCCAAGCGTCGCTAGCAACTGCACCGGAACAACCTGTCGCTGATAAAACGGCGGTAACGGTCAAGCAACCGGCTTCGAGCACACAACAACAAACCGCCGTTGCCAAAAACACAACGCCAGCCACTAGCGGCACGGCCAGTAACACGGCTCCAGCGGCAGGGGCGGATGCCTGGGTTGTACAGATGGGCGCGTTTGGTAATCACACCTCTGCTGAGGCCTTGGTGACTCAGTTACGCCAAGCCGGCTACAAGGCGTTTTTAATCAAAGAGCATAATCTTTCCAAAGTGCTGGTGGGGCCGGAGCTAGACAAGCAGCGCCTGGCTGAGAAAATCCCTGAGCTGAATAAGCTGACAGGCCTGAAAGGGCGTTTATTCCATTACGATCCGTTGCAGTAATTGCCCGTTACCGGAAACTCTCTGGTAGAATACGCCGCCGTTAGCAGCCAAACGTTTGCGTGACTGAATGAATTGGGTCGATTACAGCATACTGGCCATCATTGGCCTGTCCATTCTGATAAGCCTTGTCCGTGGCTTTGTTCGTGAAGCCATGTCTTTGGTGGTGTGGATCGCCGCTTTTTTCATTGCCAGCCTGTTCTATCACAAGCTGGCCGGCGTCTTTACCGGCCTGGAAGATCCGCTGCTGCGTAATGCGGCGGCCATTGCGGCGTTATTTGTTGCCACTTTGGCCCTGGGGGGCCTGGCAACTTATGTGATCAGTCAGTTGGTGGAAAAAACCGGCTTGGGTGGCTTTGACCGCTTGCTGGGTATGATCTTCGGCGCCTTGCGTGGCGTGTTGGTCGTGGCCGCCTTACTGTTCGCCCTGGACAGCTTTACTCATTTTTCCGACGCTCCGTGGTGGAAAGCCTCTAAGCTGATCCCACAGTTCGGGGTCGTGGTGCAATGGTTCTTTGAATATCTGCAAGCCAGTTCGAGCTTCCTGCCCAAAGGCTAGGGCTGAACCCGAGAGGAACGAAAAACATGTGTGGTATCGTCGGTATTGTCGGTCACTCCCCCGTCAATCAGGCTATTTACGATGGCCTGACTGTACTTCAGCATCGCGGACAGGATGCAGCCGGTATTGTCACTGTTGATGACAACTGCTTTCGGTTGCGCAAGGCCAATGGCCTGGTCAAGGATGTGTTCGAACGCCGCCACATGGAGCGTCTGGCCGGTAATATTGGCATCGGCCATGTCCGCTACCCCACTGCGGGGTCTGCTTCCAGTGCCGAAGCGCAGCCGTTTTATGTCAATTCACCGTTTGGTATTGCCTCGGCCCATAATGGCAACCTGACCAATGCCGAGGCCCTGAAAGATAACCTGTTCCGCCAGGATCGCCGCCATATCAACACCACCTCTGATTCTGAAATCCTGCTCAATATCTTTGCGCATGCTTTGGATGAGTGTCCGGGCATGTCACTGCAGCCGGATGACATCTTCAAAGCCGTAGCGCAGACACACCGCCGCTGTCAGGGCGCTTATGCGGTGGTGTCGGTGATCATCGGCCATGGCTTGGTCGCTTTTCGTGACCCTTACGGGATCCGGCCGTTGGTACTGGGCAAGCGTGATACCGACAACGGCACCGAGTACATGGTGGCCTCGGAAACGGTGGCTCTTGATGTGGTGGGCTTTACGTTTATGCGTGATGTGGCGCCCGGTGAGGCGGTTTATATTACCGAACAGGGCCAACTTTACACTCAACAGTGCGCTGACAACCCGGTGCATTGCCCCTGTATTTTCGAATATGTCTACTTTGCTCGCCCGGATTCTTTTATTGATGGTATTTCCGTTTATGGCGCCCGGGTGCACATGGGCCGTAAACTGGGTGAGCGGATCCAAAAACACTGGCAGGATTTGGATATTGACGTGGTGATCCCTATTCCGGAAACATCCAATGATATCGCCTTGGAGATCGCTGGTGTCCTGGGCTTGCCGTACCGTCAGGGTTTTGTAAAAAATCGCTATATTGGCCGCACCTTTATTATGCCGGGGCAGACCATTCGCCGGAAGTCAGTACGCCGCAAACTCAACGCTATCAATGTCGAGTTCAAAGGTAAGAATGTACTGTTGGTGGACGACTCCATTGTTCGTGGCACCACATCCGAGCAGATTATTCAGATGGCCCGCGAAGCCGGTGCAAGAAAAGTGTATTTTGCTTCGGCGGCACCTGAAATCCGCTTCCCGAATGTTTATGGCATCGATATGCCTACGGCCAATGAACTCATTGCCCATGGCCGTGAAGCGGAAAACATCTGTCAGCAGATTGGCGCTGACGCCCTGATTTATCAGTCGTTGGATGACCTGGTTGATGCCGTACGCACGGAAAATCCGTCGGTGCAACGCTTTGAAACTTCGGTGTTTGATGGTGACTACGTAACCGGTGATGTTGACCAGGCTTATCTGGATGCGCTGGATGAAAGCCGTTCAGATTCAGCCAAGAGCAAGCGGGCACAGGCGCAGGAGCCTAACCTGGAAATTCATAACGAAGAAGCATAAAAAACACTAAGAAGCGGCCAACAGGCCGCTTTTTTTATGTGTTAAATGCCGCCCAGAGCCCTGATATCACAACAGGGGGGCAGCAGCGTCAACATTACTGCTAACAGCACGGATAATTCCTTACAGCGCAAAATAGTGGCATCTGACTCATAGTTAAGTTGAGAGGTTTGTACACGTTCAGGAGGCCAAGATGCGCCGGCTCTGGCTGATGTGTCTGTTGCTGTGGGGCTGCCAGCAGACTGCGCCCTCAATCCCCGGTTCCTTACCGCAGTGGCATGATCAGTACTTTTTGACAAAACCTGATTTACCAAGTGCTGATGAGGTATTCAACCTACCAGCAGATTTGACAAGTCAGCTACGAAAAATACCATACCAACGCTCACTTACTGATCGTTTGGATGCACTACTTGCATTGCTATTTCTTAGTTCTAAACCACAGATGCAATACCATCCAAGTTATACATTAACACCCTCTCAGCTATGGCAGACGCGTGCAGGAAACTGCCTTTCATTAGCAATTTTAACGACAGCTAGTGCATCATTTTTGGGGCTGACGGCACAATTACAGACAGTAGTCGTTACTCCACGATGGAGTCGCGAGGGGAGTTTAATGACCGTCTCTGAGCATATTAATCTGAGAGTGATGGTAAAACCCTATCTCAGTAATGGAAAAGTGAGCCAATGGCGGGTAGTTGATTTTCAAGATGAGTATCGGCGGTACTGGCCCAGTGCGACCCTATTGGATAAGAATGTTGCTATAGCGCTTTTTTATCATAACTTGGCTGCTGATTTTGTGCGTGAAAAGCGACTTTCCGAAGCCTACTGGGCCGTAAAGGAGGCATTGCAGCGTTATCCGCAGTCTGTGTCCAGTTGGAATCTGCTGGGGGTTTTGTATCGGCGTGCGGGCCTCGGTCAGCCGGCATTGGCTGCGTATCAGTATGCACTGACCTTAGAGCCTGAAGCGCCGGCTATTTGGCAGAACCTGGCTGTGCTATACCAGCAGTTGGCTATGCCAGCCAAGGCAGCAGACGCAAGTGCCAAGGCGCAGGCCCTGGCTCCGAAGAACCCTTACCGTTACATTGATCTCGCCAATAAAGCGCTAGATGATGGCCAATTGGCCGCGGCCGAGCAAGGCTACCGTCAGGCACTGGCGATAGACGATATTAATGATGAAGCGCTGTGGGGTATGGCACAGCTTTATCTGGCCCGTGGCGAGCGCCAAGAGGCGCTTCGGTGGCTGAAAAAAGCCCTGGCAATGGCGGCCAGTGAAGAACTGCTGCAACGCATCAAAGCGTGGCAACAGCAACACCGTCTGTAATGGCGACAGGCTTCAAGGAGGAAGCAATGAAAGCGCTTGCACTGTTATTACTGTTACCCAATTGGGCCTTGGCCCATGCCGTTATCAAACCGCATTTTTCGCTAACATCGGATTGCCAGTATATTGCCCGGGAGGTGGGGCAACTGGAGCGGCAGCTGGCATCCCGGCAGTTTAAGAAGAACCATCCACAGCTCAAAAAGCGCCTGCAAAAACTGGTGGCGCAGTGGCACAAACGCCAGTGCCCGCGTTGAATCGCAACGGGGCCTTGCATAGAATGCCGCCGTCTTCTTTTATTGAGTACGCCATGGCTGTTGATCTTGCTCCTTATCAATCATTGCTGGCGCCAATTGATGCTTTTCTCGGCGCCGTTACGCCTGCTGCCTGGTTGGCTGAGGCGTGCCGCCATGAGCAGTTGCCGATATTGCTGATCGATCACTGCAACTGTGAGCTTAAAGCAGCGCAAACCGCCATCGGGCTGGTGCGTCGTTATGCCTTGAACAATGAACAGGGCAGGGCCTTGCTGGCCTGGATCAAACCCTATGAAGACACCGTTTATCGCCAGCAGCCGCTCAGTGCCACTGCCAAGAATGCCTTACTGGCCGAGCTGCACCCTAAAGCCGGGTTTGCCCACGGCCAGGCTTTGCTCGATAAAATGCTTCGGCTGGTAAAAGAAGAGCTGCACCACTTTGAACAGGTATTGGCGATTATGGCGGAACGCGGCATCAGCTATTGCAGTGTGAGTGCTGCACGCTATGCCAAAGGTCTGATCCAGCATGTGCGAGCTCATGAACCGGCTACCTTGGTCGACAAATTGATCATTGGTGCTTTTATTGAGGCGCGTTCCTGTGAACGTTTTGCCCGTCTGGCACCGCTGGTTGATGAACAGTTAGGGCGTTTTTATATCTCGCTGCTGCGCTCAGAGGCTCGTCACTACCAGGATTACCTGGCGCTGGCCGAGCAGGTTGCCGGTGGTGATATCAGTGAGCGGGTCGCGTTTTTCCGGGCAAAGGAAGCGGCGCTAATTCAAGCACCTGATCCGCAGTTTCGCTTTCACAGTGGAGCGCCGCAGACATAGCGCTGGTTATACAAAAGGGCGGCTACTCAGCGTTATCGCCTCTGGCGTTACTGTCAGTACGGAGCCTTGCTCATACCAATCCCCCAGCACAATCCGCTCACCGTGCTGGTGCTGATGACGGTTGGGACGATGAGTGTGACCATGGATCAGTAAGTCCACCTGCCATTTTGCCATCTGTAAGTCGACCTCGGATGGCGTTACATCCATGATCTGTTGTGCCTTGTTGGCATTGGCCATCTGACTGCGTTGACGGTAGTGCCGGGCCATGCGATGACGTAACCACAACGGCAGCAGCTTGATACGCCATTGCCAGAAACGGCTGCGGCTTTTTTGCCGAAAAGCCTGGTAGTCGTGGTCAAGGGTGCAAAGGGTGTCACCGTGCATAACAAGTGCCGGGCGGCCATACAAATCAATACGCGCCAGCTCTGGCAACAATGTCAGCCCGGCCATGGCAGCAAAGCGTTGGCCTAACAGAAAGTCACGGTTGCCATGAATAAAGTACTGGCGTACTCCGCGCTTGGCATTGGCGCTGAGCAGCTCGGCAACCTGCTGATTAAAAGCACTGCGGTCATCATCGCCGATCCAGCTTTCAAACAGATCGCCGAGAATATAAAGCGTCTCGGCATTGCCGGCTTCGGTCTCCATAAAGCGCCGAAACGCCGCCAGTATGTCGGGGCGTTCCGGGCTCAGGTGCAAGTCGGCAATGAACAGGATCACGCCAGTTCTGCGCTCTCGATAACCACGTCATCCAGCGGTACATCCTGGTGCATACCACTGGTGCCGGTGGCAACGCCCTTGATTTTGTCTACCACATCCTGGCCTTCAACCACTTCTCCAAAGACGCAGTAGCCATAGCCTTGCGAGGTGGCCGACTGGAAATTCAGGAAGTCGTTGCTGCTGACATTGATAAAAAACTGCGCCGTGGCGGAGTGTGGATCCGGAGTACGGGCCATCGCCAGGGTATAGGGCTTATTGCTCAGGCCATTGTCTGCTTCATTCTTGATCGCCGGGCGGGTGGGCTTTTGCGTCATGCCGGGTTCGAAACCACCACCTTGGACCATGAAGCCATCAATGACGCGGTGAAACAGGGTGTTGTTGTAAAAACCATCTTCTACATACTGCTTGAAATTGGCCACGGTTTCCGGGGCTTTGTCTTCAAACAGCTGGATTTTAATGTCACCAAAATTGGTGTGCAGAATAACCATTAACAGACTCCTCAAGGATCAACGGCCGTATTCTACCTAATTTGCCGGTGACGCAACCAGCTACTCACAATACAATGGCCATAATGTTCATCTTACTTACTGGTTGTCATGCTGAAAGTCTTCAACACCTTAAGCCGAGAAAAAGAACCCTTTACGCCGTTGGTTCCAGGAAAGGTGTCACTCTACGTCTGTGGTATCACCATTTATGATCTGATGCACATCGGCCATGCCCGCACTTACACTGCTTTTGACGTGATTAACCGTTATCTGCGTCACAAAGGCTTTGAGGTGACCTATGTGCGCAATATCACCGACGTTGACGACAAGATCATCAAGCGAGCCAGTGATAATGGTGAAAGTTGTAACGCGCTGACCGAGCGCTTTGCAGCCTTGATGCACGAAGACTTTGCTGCTCTGAATTTGCTGCCGCCCGACATCGAGCCACGGGTTACAACCCACATGGACGACATTATTGCCATGGTGGCGCAGCTGATTGCCCGAGGCCATGCCTATCAGGCCGACAACGGAGACGTATTGTTTGACGTCAAATCCTTCCCGGAGTACGGCAAACTGTCGCGCCAGGATCTGGATGCCTTGCAGGCCGGTGCCCGCGTTGGTGTAGAACAAAGCAAACGCGATCCGCTGGATTTTGTGCTCTGGAAACAGGCCAAACCGGGTGAGCCACACTGGTCATCGCCCTGGGGGGAAGGGCGCCCTGGCTGGCATATTGAATGTTCGGCCATGTCTTCGCGGCATTTGGGGCAGGCCTTTGACATTCATGGCGGCGGCTCAGATCTGACCTTCCCGCATCATGAAAATGAAATTGCCCAAAGCTGCTGCGCCAGTGGCGAAGCCTTTGCCCGCTATTGGCTGCATACCGGCATGGTGCAGGTCGACAAAGAAAAAATGTCCAAGTCGCTGGGCAACTTTTTCACGGTCCGCGATGTGCTGAAAAGCTACGACGCTGAAACCGTGCGCTATTTCCTGCTGACCAGCCATTATCGTAGCCAGCTTAATTACAGCGAAGATAACCTCAATCAGGCCCATGCCAGTCTGGAGCGCTTGTATACAGCGCTGCGTGGTGTCAGCACCGAAGGCCAGCCTCAGGCCGATTGGCAGGCCCGCTTTGATGCGGCGATGGATGACGACTTCAACACCCCAGAAGCCCTGGTGGTGTTGTTTGAGCTGGCCCGTGAGCTCAATAAAGCCAAGCAAGACAACAGCGCGGATGCGCCGGTACTGGCCAGCACACTGAAGTCGCTGGGGGCACTGCTCGGGTTGTTGGAGCAAGCGCCGGAGACTTTCCTGCGCGGTACTGACGATACTTTGGATGTCGCCAAAATTGAGGCGCTGATTGTGCAGCGTAATGAGGCCCGGGCAAACAAAGACTGGCCCGCCGCTGATGCTGCTCGTGATGCCTTAACGGCGATGGGCGTAGTGCTTGAAGACGGCGCCGGCGGCACCCAGTGGCGAAAAGCCTGAAAAAAGCCCGGCACTTGCCGGGCTTTTTTATAAGCGGGTGCCGCAGAAGCGACAAAAGCGAGCGTCGGCATCGTGGCCGTCGCGGCCACAATGATGGCATTGACGGCTATAGCGCTGCTTGGCCAGTTCATTGGTCAGGATGCCGGTGGGCACGGCAATAACCGAATAGCCCAGGAGCATCACAATGGAGGCAATAGTCTGACCTAGTGGCGTCTGCGGGCTGATATCACCGTAGCCAACGGTTGTCATGGTTACCACAGCCCAATACATACTGCGGGGAATGCTGGTAAAACCGTGTTCCGGGCCTTCAATCAGGTACATCAAGGCGCCAAAAACGGTGATGGCACCAATCAAGGAGGCGAAAAAAACGAAAATTTTCGGCCCTGATTGTACAACGGCTGTTATCAAGCGCCGGGAGGCTTCGGAATACTCGATGAGCTTGAGGATCCTAAATACCCGCAGTACTCGTAGCACCCGAACAATCAGCAGGGTGTTGGCGCCCGGCAGCACCAGAGCCAGATAGGTAGGCAAAATAGACAGTAGATCCACCAGCCCATAGAAACTGAAAACGTAGCGGCGGCGGTGGTAAGAGCAATACAGCCGGGCGGCATATTCGAGTGAGAACAGTACCGTGAAGCTCCACTCGAGTACCGCCAATGCCCCTGCCCAGTGGTAGTGAATACTGGCCACCGAATCCAGTGCGACGGCCAGTACACTCAAGACAATGGCGACAATCAGCACCACATCAAAGGCCTTACCGGCCGGGGTGCTGTAGCCAAAAATGATCTCGTTAAGCTTGTCCTTCAGCGTCATGGAAGCGCTCACAGGCCTCTAAGGTATTTTCCATCAAGGTTGCCACTGTCATCGGCCCAACGCCACCTGGCACCGGGGTAATGAAACTGGCTCGTTGGGCAGCGTGAGCAAATTCCACGTCACCGCTAAGAGAACCATCATCGCGGCGGTTCATACCAACATCAATAACAATAGCGCCTTCTTTGACCCATTCGCCGGGAATAAAAGCCGCTTTACCAACTGCGACAACCAGCAGATCGGCCCGTTGCACGTGCGACCGCAGCTCTTCGGTGAAACGGTGGCAGGTGGTGGTTGTGCAGCCCGCCAGTAACAGTTCCAGCGTCATCGGCCGGCCAACAACATTCGACGCACCAATAACCACCGCCTGTTTGCCGTGTGGCTGAAAGTCAATGGACTCGAGCAGCGTCATGATGCCCTTGGGAGTGCAGGGGCGCAGGGCCGGCAGCCGTTGTGCCAAGCGACCCAGGTTATAGGGGTGAAAGCCATCAACGTCTTTATCTGGGCGGATCCGCTCCAGGACTTGCGTGGTATCCATGCTCTTTGGCAGCGGCAGTTGTACCAAAATGCCATCAATGCTGTCGTCAGCGTTGAGTTGGTCAATCAGAGCCAGCAGGGTTTGCTGTGTACAGTCTGCCGGCAAATCAAAAGACTTGGAGACAAAGCCAACTTCTTCACAGGCGCGACGTTTGGAGCCGACATAGATTTCTGACGCCGGATCGTTGCCAACCAGCACCACGGCCAGGCCAGGGGCACGCTTGCCTGCTGCCACACGCAGTTTGACCTTCTCTTTGACATTAAGCCGTACGGTGGCGGCAACCGCTTTACCATCGATGATTTGAGCAGACATGCAGCAATCTTCCTTCAGGAAATCGTTTGAACGGGCTAGGGCGGTCATATTGTCGCAAAGAAGCGGCGCTTAGACCATGCTGATCTGAAGGTTGACCCGTCATAACCATCTTTGTATGATGCGCCGGCTTTTCAGGCCTGTTCGTGCGTGTCTGAAGGATTTGCGCCCTTAGCTCAGTTGGATAGAGCAACGGCCTTCTAAGCCGTCGGTCACAGGTTCGAATCCTGTAGGGCGTGCCACTTTATTATGGTGGGCGTAGCTCAGTTGGTAGAGCCCCGGATTGTGATTCCGGTTGTCGTGGGTTCAAGTCCCATCGTCCACCCCATATTACTGTGAAAAACCCGCCCAATTGGCGGGTTTTTTGTTGTATTGCTGCTTTTCTGGCCAGCCTGGCGCCCGCGCCTCGACTCGCTTAAAAAGCGCCGCTATAATGGCGCGTCATTCTGTACGCTAAACTCGGCCAGGCCTTGAATTGCCTGGCTCGAACGAATAACAGAGGCAGGGCTGCGGCCGTGCTTCGCAGTTACAAAAGGCGCCGCACCGGCTGCGCCGATGATCACATTATCGAGGTAAAACGATGCAAGTTTCTGTTGAAACGACTCAAGGCCTGGAGCGCCGCCTGACCATCACTGTGCCGGCTGACACTATTGACAGCGCTGTTGAAGCTGGCCTGCGTGAAGAAGCCAAACGTGCCAAAGTTGATGGCTTTCGCAAAGGTAAGGTACCGGTCAGCATCATCAAAAAACGTTATGGCCACGCTGTTCGCAACGACGTTACCCAGCGTGTTGTTGAGCGTCATTTTATCGACGCTATCGTTCAGGAAAAAATTAACCCGGCTGGCGCCCCGCGCTTTGCGGTAACCAAAGACGAAACCGGTAGTGACTTTGAGTTCACCGCCACTTTCGAGGTTTACCCTGAAGTTGAGCTCAAGGGCCTGGAAACGGTAGAAGTTGAAAAGCCGGTTGTTGAGGTGACTGACGCTGATCTGGACAACATGCTGAAAACCCTGCAGCAGCAACATGGCAGCTGGGTTGAGGCTGACAAAGCGGCTGAAGATGGTGACCGCGTTACTATCGATTTTGTTGGTTCCATCGACGGCGAAGAATTTGAAGGTGGCAAGGCTGAAGGTTTTGCCCTGGAGCTGGGTAAAGGCCGGATGATCCCGGGTTTTGAAGATGGCATCAAAGGCAAAAAAGCCGGCGACCAGATCACCAGCGATGTTACTTTCCCGGAAGACTACCACGCGGAAAACCTTAAAGGTAAAGCGGCCAGCTTTGCGATTACCATCAGCAAGGTTGAAGCCCAGGAGCTGCCTGAGCTGAACGATGAGTTTGCGACCCGGTTCGGCATCGCTGAAGGCGGTCTGGAAGCTCTTAAAGCTGAAGTGCGCAAGAACATGGAGCGTGAGCTGAGTAATGTTCTTCGTAACAAGGTCAAAGATCAGGTACTCGACGGTCTGGTCAAGGCCAACGACGTTGAACTGCCGGCTTCTCTGGTTGCGCAGGAAATCGAAAACCTACGTCGCCAGGCGCTGACCCGCTTCGGTGGTGACGCTAAAAACATGCCGGAATTGCCAGCTGAACTGTTCGACGAGCAAGCTCGCCGCCGCGTTCAGGTCGGTCTGCTGCTGGGTGAAGTGATCAAGTCTGAAGAGATCAAAGTCGACGACGCACGCGTACAGCAGCTGATTGAAAACCAGGCTTCCGCTTACGAAGATCCGGCTGAGGTTATCAAGTATTTTAACGACAACAGCGAAATGCTTGAGCAGATGCGTAACCTCGCACTGGAAGAGCAGGCCATTGATCGGGTACTGGAAAAAGCCAAAGTCAGTGAAAAATCGGCCAGCTTTGATGAAATCATGAACAACGAAAGCCAGGGCTAAGCCTGCCTCGTTGACTTGCTTTCATATTGCAACGTTATAATGGCTCGAGTAACCCTCGAGCCATTTTCATTTCAGGAACCTCAATGAATTTTTACGCCGAGAATGATCCAGTGAATGCCCTGGTCCCCATGGTGGTGGAACAAACCTCCCGTGGTGAACGCTCTTTTGACATTTATTCCCGCCTGCTCAAGGAGCGGGTGATCTTCCTGACCGGTCAGGTTGAGGATCACATGGCCAACCTGATTGTGGCCCAGCTGTTGTTCCTGGAAGCGGAAAATCCGGAAAAGGATATTCATATCTACATTAATTCGCCGGGTGGGTCGGTTACCGCCGGCATGGCCATTTATGACACCATGCAGTTTATTAAGCCGGATGTCAGCACGGTCTGTATTGGCCAGGCTGCCTCAATGGGGGCTTTCCTGCTGGCCGGTGGTGCCAAGGGTAAACGCCATTGTCTGCCCAATGCGCGGGTGATGATCCACCAGCCGCTGGGTGGTTTCCAGGGGCAGGCGTCGGATATTGAAATCCACGCCCGTGAGATCCTCTTTATTAAAGATAAGCTCAACCGCTTACTGGCCGAACATACTGGCCAGGATCTGGATACGGTGACTCAGGATACCGACCGTGATCGCTTCATGACTGCTGATGAAGCCAAAGAGTATGGCTTGATTGACTCTGTGCTCGCACAACGGTAGAGATCGCTGTAACCGAGCTTGTCCTACACTTGATTTAAAGCCGCGCAGGCGAAGCCTGCCCTGCATGAGGTAACTAATGACGGAAAGCACTAAAGGCGGTGGCGACGGCAAACTGTTGTACTGCTCCTTTTGTGGCAAGAGCCAGCACGAAGTCCGCAAGCTGATTGCCGGGCCCTCAGTTTTCATCTGTGATGAGTGTGTGGACCTGTGCAACGACATCATCCGTGAGGAGATCAAGGAAATCGCGCCAAGCGAAGCCAAGGATAGCCTGCCGACACCGCGGGAGATCCGCGAGCACCTGGATGACTTTGTCATCGGTCAGGATCATGCCAAAAAGGTTCTGGCGGTTGCCGTCTATAACCACTACAAGCGGTTACATAATCCCAGCCATGATGATGTGGAGCTGGGTAAAAGTAACATTCTGCTGATCGGCCCCACTGGCTCCGGCAAGACCTTGCTGGCAGAAACGTTAGCGCGCTTGCTGGATGTGCCCTTCACGATGGCGGATGCCACCACGCTAACTGAAGCCGGTTATGTGGGGGAAGATGTCGAAAACATCATCCAGAAGTTGCTGCAAAAGTGCGATTACGATATCGACAAGGCCCAGCGTGGCATTGTCTACATCGATGAAATCGACAAGATTTCCCGCAAGTCAGACAACCCTTCCATCACCCGTGATGTGTCTGGTGAAGGGGTTCAACAGGCACTACTGAAGCTGATCGAAGGCACAGTCGCTGCCGTGCCGCCACAAGGGGGGCGCAAGCACCCACAGCAGGAATTTTTGCAGGTGGATACCTCCAAGATCCTGTTCGTCTGCGGTGGTGCCTTTGCCGGCCTCGATAAAGTGGTGGAAAGCCGCGTGGCAACGTCCAAAGGTATCGGTTTTGGCGCACAAGTGCGTGGCGAAAAAGATAAAACCTCGGTATCGACACTGTTCCGCCAGGTAGAGCCTGAAGATCTGGTCAAGTATGGTTTGATCCCGGAATTCATCGGTCGTCTGCCGGTGGTAGCAACCCTGGATGAACTGGATGAAGCGGCGTTGGTACAGATTCTGTCTGAGCCTAAAAATGCCTTGACCAAGCAGTATCAGGCATTGTTTTCACTGGAAGGTACTGAGCTGGAATTCCGTGACGATGCCCTAAAGGCTATCGCCAAGAAGGCTATGGATCGCAAAACCGGAGCTCGGGGACTGCGCTCCATCGTCGAAGGGGTGCTACTGGACACTATGTATGACCTGCCAGGTCAGCAAAATGTAGACAAGGTGGTGATCGACGAAACGGTGATCCGTGGCGAGTCGAAACCCATATTGATTTACCGCTCCGAGGACAAAGTCGCGTCCTCACAGTAAAAAACGGGGCAACAGCCCCGTTTTTTCTTGAAATCTTTCGGGGCTGTCCCCATCTTGAGCCTATCAGCTTCCCCATGGAGAAGAGCATGACTCTTGAGCGTTCGGAACGCATTCAAATTCCTATTTTGCCACTGCGTGACGTGGTGGTGTATCCGCACATGGTGATCCCGCTGTTTGTGGGCCGAGACAAATCGGTCAGTTGCCTGGAAGCCGCCATGGAGCAAGACAAACAGGTTTTCCTGGTGGCGCAAAAAGATG
The DNA here is from genome assembly GCF_045291545.1 of Gallaecimonas aegicerasi. GTDB lineage: Bacteria > Pseudomonadota > Gammaproteobacteria > Enterobacterales > Gallaecimonadaceae > Gallaecimonas. The sequence goes on along the minus strand of NZ_CP149514.1, from coordinate 1,704,010 downwards.
CTGACCAGGATGATCCGGAATTGGCTGATCTGTACCAGGTTGGTACTGTGGCGACCATTTTGCAGATGCTGAAGTTGCCGGATGGCACGGTTAAAGTCTTGGTCGAAGGTAACCAGCGGGCGCGCATTGATACTTTGCAGAGCCATGATGACTACCTGCACGGTGAAGTGACGTTCCTGACCTCTGCAGCCATTGACGAGCAGGAGCAGGAAGTGCTGGTGCGTACTGCCGTCAACCAGTTTGAAGGCTACATCAAGCTCAATAAGAAGATCCCGCCGGAAGTTCTGACATCCCTTTCGGGTATTGATGAGCCGGCTCGCCTGGCTGACACCATGGCGGCGCATATGCCTATAAAGCTGGAAGACAAGCAGCAGGTGCTGGAAGTCACCAATGTTGCCGAGCGCATTGAGTTTCTGCTGGGGTTGATGGAAAGCGAAATTGACCTGCTGCAAATCGAAAAGCGTATTCGTAGCCGGGTCAAAAAGCAGATGGAAAAAAGCCAGCGCGAGTACTACCTCAATGAGCAGATGAAAGCCATTCAGAAAGAGCTGGGTGAGCTGGAAGATACCCCTGATGAATTTGAGGGGCTGCAAAAGAAAATTGATGAAGCCGGCATGCCGGAAGAGGTCAAGACTAAAGCCAGTGCTGAATTGTCGAAGCTGAAAATGATGTCGCCAATGTCAGCCGAAGCAACGGTAGTGCGCTCTTATATCGATTGGCTGGTGTCGGTTCCCTGGTCGAAGAAAACCCGGGTGAAAAAAGACTTGGCCAAGGCCGAGGAAATCCTCAATGCCGATCACTACGGCCTGGAGAAGGTCAAAGAACGTATTTTGGAATACCTGGCGGTACAGGCCCGCTCCAGCAAACTCAAAGGCCCCATCTTATGTCTGGTTGGTCCGCCGGGGGTAGGTAAGACGTCACTGGGGCAATCGGTAGCAAAAGCGACTGGGCGTAAATATGTTCGTATGGCCCTTGGCGGCGTACGTGATGAAGCGGAGATCCGCGGTCACCGCCGTACCTATATTGGTTCAATGCCGGGCAAACTGATCCAGAAAATGGCCAAGGTAGGGGTGCGTAACCCGCTCTTCTTACTCGATGAAATCGACAAAATGGCCTCAGACATGCGGGGCGACCCAGCGTCAGCACTGCTGGAGGTGCTGGATCCGGAGCAAAACGGCAGCTTTGCCGACCACTATCTGGAAGTGGACTACGATTTGTCCGACGTGATGTTTGTTGCCACATCCAACTCCATGAATATCCCAGGCCCATTGCTGGATCGTATGGAAGTGATCCGACTATCTGGCTACACCGAGGATGAAAAGCTCAATATTGCCCGTAACCATTTGCTGCCTAAGCAAATTACCCGTAATGGTCTGAAAAAAGGTGAGCTCACTGTTGGAGACAGTGCCATCATTGGCATCATTCGTTACTACACCCGTGAGGCCGGGGTGCGGAGCCTGGAGCGTGAACTGTCGACCTTATGCCGTAAAGCGGTGAAAAAACTGCTGCTGGATAAGGCCATCAAAAAGGTCACCATCAATGGCGACAACCTCCACGATTATCTGGGGGTGCAACGCTTCGATTATGGCCGTGCAGACGACGAGAACCGTATAGGGCAAGTTACTGGCCTGGCCTGGACTGAAGTCGGTGGTGACTTGCTGACCATTGAGGCGGCCAGTGTGCCAGGTAAAGGTAAATTAACCTACACCGGCTCCCTTGGTGACGTGATGAAAGAGTCTATTCAAGCGGCCATGACAGTGGTACGTCACCGTGCCGAAAAGCTGCGAATTAACAGCGATTTTCACGAAAAACGCGACATTCATATCCATGTTCCAGAAGGGGCAACGCCGAAGGATGGCCCTTCCGCCGGTATTGCCATGTGTACCGCGTTGGTCTCCAGTTTGACCGGCAATCCGGTACGAGCCGATGTGGCCATGACCGGGGAAATTACCCTGCGGGGGGAAGTACTGCGCATCGGTGGTTTGAAGGAAAAACTGTTGGCTGCTCATCGTGGTGGCATCAAGCAGGTTTTGATCCCGTATGAGAACGAACGTGACTTGCAGGAGATCCCGGAAAACGTCAAACAGGACCTGCAAATTCATCCGGTAAAATGGATTGACGAGGTGCTGAAGCTGGCTTTGGCTGAGGATCCGAGCGGGTTTTCACCACAAAGTGCAGTCTGAGCCAGACTTTTTATCATTTGGGGCTTTCCAGTGGCCTAGCTCTGGTATAGCCTAGGTTGGTCGTTTGGCTGGAGAGCCTGTTCTGTCAGGCTTTGCCCAATAGAGAAAGCATACTTTTGTGTGCTTGCACTGGACAGGCAGGCTTGATATAAAACCTCCGCTAGGCCGCAGTTTCTGGGAAATTTAACTGCGGGGCAACAATAACAATTGAAGGGGATGATATTGTGAATAAATCACAACTGATCGATAAAATTGCCGCTGGTGCCGATATTTCCAAAGCTGCTGCTAGCCGCGCACTGGATGCTTTCACTGACGCAGTGACTGAATCCCTGAAAGACGGTGATTCTGTCGCTCTGGTTGGTTTCGGTACTTTTGCTGTTCGTGAGCGTGCTGCCCGCACTGGCCGCAACCCGCAAACCGGTGCCACCATTAATATCGCAGCTGCTAAAATCCCGTCCTTCAAGGCCGGTAAAGCACTGAAAGACGCCGTTAACTGAGCGTTACCCCGTAACGGGGTAACCAGTTAAAGGGCGCCGATGCGCGCCCTTGGACATGTGGGGAGTGGTAGTTCAGTTGGTTAGAATACCGGCCTGTCACGCCGGGGGTCGCGGGTTCGAGTCCCGTCCACTCCGCCAACTCGCCAAAGGGCGCATCATCCGATGCGCTTTTTTTATAAGAGAGACCAGATAACATGATGGAACAGATCCGGGAAGGATCGCAGAGCTGGATTGTAAAAATTATCCTCGGGCTCATTATCCTTTCTTTTGCCCTGACCGGTGTGTACTCATACCTGCGTGGTGGTCCTGCCGGTAATTCGGTAGCCAAGGTCAACGGTCAGTCCATCTCCCGCAATGAGCTGGAGCGGGCCTACCAAAACGAACGGGCGCGTATGGAGTCTCAGAACCCCAGCTTGTTCAAACAACTTGCCGGCAATGACGGCTTTGTTCAGCAGATGCGCAAAGGAGCCCTGCAGCAGCTGGTTAACCAGAAACTGGTCGCCTCAGCCATTGCGGATATGGGGCTACGAGTGTCTGATGAACAAGTGAAAAATGCCATTCGGGACTTCGACGCCTTTAAAGTGGACGGCAAGTTCAATAATGAACGTTACCTGGCTGTGCTGCATAACCAGAACATGTCACCAACGCATTTTTCGGAGTTGGTTCGGGCTGACCTGGCGCGTCAGCAGTTTGTCGACGCGGTGATGCAAACCGCGATTGTGTTGCCAAGTGAAGCCAAATCACTGTATGAGGCCGCTCGGCAAACGCGTGATGGCAAGGCAGTGATTGTTAAAGCGGCTGACTTTAGCGATAAGGTTGAGGTCACTGACGCGGACATTAAAGCACGCTATGACGCAAACAAAACCGGGTACATGGCGCCGCAACAGGTCGCTCTGCATTACCTGGAGTTGTCAGCCGATGATCTGAAAAAAGATGTCAAAGTGACGGACCAGCAGATCGCCGCCTACTACAAAGACAATACAGATCAGTTTATGCGCCCTGAACAGCGCCGGGCATCCCATATTCTCTTTACCGGTAAGGACGCTGAAGCGAAAGCGAAAAAAGCGCTGGCCGAAATTAACAACGGCAAGAGTTTTGCTGACGTTGCCAAAGCAGAATCCGCTGATACTTTCAGTGCCAAAAAAGGCGGCGATCTGGGTTGGAACGAAAAAGGGGTTTATGACAAAGCCTTTGATAAGGCGTTGTTTGCCATCAACAAGACTGGTGAAGTGGTTGGCCCAATCAAGTCATCCTTCGGCTATCACCTGATCGAACTGACGGGTATTAAGCCTGGCGCCGTAAAGTCGCTGGACGAAGTCAAAGATCAGGTACGTGACAAGCTGGCGAAAAAAGCGGCTGACGATCTGTTCTACAAAAAGCAGGACAAGATTGAGCAACTGGCTTTTGAAAATGCCAACAGTCTGCAAGAAGCTGCTGATGCGGCTGGTGTGAAAGTACAGCACACCGAGCTGTTCACCAAGGCGCAGCCGCCCAAGGAAGTCAATTACCCGAAAGTACTGGATGCGGCCTTTTCTGATTCAGTCCTGCAAGACAAAATCAACTCTGAAGTCATTGAAGTGGCACCAGAGCATATCTTTGTAGTGCGTGCTGCAGACTACAAGCCGGCTCACCGTAAGCCGCTTGCTGAGGTACAGGATGCTATCAAGGCCAACCTGACCAAGGAAAAGGCTGAGGCGAAAGCCAAAGCGGTTGCCCAGAGCCTGCTTGATGCTATCAACGATGGTAAGCCGGTTGACAGTCTGCTGCAGCAGCACCAGCTGAACTACAGCGACTACAAAGCTGTAAACCGCAATGATCAGAAAGTACCGTCCAGCATTGTTAACGCCTTGTTTGCACAAAGCAAAGGTGAGTCTGAGCTGGTGAACATGGCATCGGGCGACAGTGCCGTTGTGCAAGTCACGGCGATTCACCCGTATACTGCCGGTAAAGATGACGACAGCATCATCAAGATGTGGCAAAAACAGCTGCAGCAGCAGCGGGTTAATGCTGCCAATCAGCAGTTTGTCGAGGCGCTACGCAAAGAAGCTGACGTCAAAGTCTACTCTTTGGAGCGTTGATCAAAACCCCGGTAACGCCGGGGCTTTTTGACGATAGCACTACTCGCTTCATTAAAAGCCACCTGCGTAGGTGGCTTTTTCATTGTGGGGCCAGCCTTACCGGCTTACTAAAGTACAGCTCCTATATCAGGCCTGTGAGTGAAGAGTGTGGTGCTTAGGGTTTTATCCAGACAACAAAAAAGCCCCGTAACGGGGCTTTTTTGTTGTTGAGAGCTTAAGAGGGGTCTTTTTCATCATCGGGTAGATGCTTGTAAATCACCATGCCGGTTATCACAGCAGCAATGAGACCCAGGCCAACGGTACCGAACAGTTTAAAGTCGACCCACAGATCCTGAGAATAGTTATAGGCAATGTACAGGTTAAGTACCGCCATGGCGCAAAAGTAGCCGGCCCAACCCCAGGCTAGCTTGTTCCACAGTGGCGCTGGTAAGGTCATTTCCTTTCCGAGTATGGCTTTGACCGGATTGCGGCCAGTTAGCACACCAGTCACCAGGATCAGTGCGAAAGCGGCATACACCAATGTCACTTTCCATTTTAAAAAGAGCGGATCACGAAATGCCAGCGTCAGGCCGCCAAACACAACAATCGCAGCAAACAGCCACCACTGCTGTTTACTGATGTTTTTACCCAGCAGTTTGAGTACCGCCAGCAACGCCGCTGAGGCGGCCATCAGAGCCCCGGTGGCCAGGTAGATGTCCGTGAGCTTAAAGACAATAAAAAAGATAATAATCGGCAGGTATTCCAGAAGACCCATACTTCCTCCTTCAAAACTGCCGAACAGTCTACGTTAACTCATGCGCTTAATGAATTCTTGGATGATGGTCAGGTAAAGCTGCTCACCCAGCACTTTGTCTTCAACACCCGCATCAATATTAGGGTTGTCATTGACTTCTATTACCAGTGCTTTGCCATCCACTACTTTCAGGTCAACTCCAAACAGGCCGTCGCCCATCATATTGGCGGCTTTCACAGCGGTTTCCACCACGGTTTTAGGCGCGGCTGCCAGTGGCAAAGTTTCAAAGCCCCCTGACTGGGTTTTGCTGCCACTATGGTTATAGATCTGCCAGTGCCCGCGGCTCATGTAGTATTTACTAACAAACAATGGCTGCTTGTTCAGTACGCCGACGCGCCAGTCGTATTCGGTATAACAATAGGCCTGCAACAGGATCAGGGCCGTCTGGCGGAAAAACTGCTGGGCATGCTGATGAACCTCATCCATGTTGCTGGCTTTGACAATGCCACGGGAAAATGAGCCATCGGGGATTTTCATCACCAGTGGAAAGCCCAGATCCTCCGCCGCAGCGGCCAATGCCTGAGCATCGTTGCGAGGCACGATGCGCGTTTTCGGCATCGCAATGCGGGCCTGCTCAAGCCGTTCCGCCAGATAAATTTTATTGGTGCAGCGTAAAATCGCCTGTGGGCTGTCAATGACCGCCAAGCCGAGGTTTTCAGCCCGCCGGGCCAGCCGAAAGCTGGCACCGTCAATAGCCGTTGTTTCACGAATAAAGAGGCCATCGTATTCGGCCAGCCGGGCTGCTTGTTTGTCGGTGATCAGATCAACCTGCACGCCGAGGGTACGGCCGGCCCGCACAAAGCGTTTCAGTGCACTCGGGTTGGACGGTGGCAGCGCTTCGTCTGGATTGACCAGCATGGCCAGGTCGAAACGGTAGTGACGCTTGGGCTTTTTTACCCGCCATACTTTATTGGAGAAGCCATCAAGCGCCTCGGCAAACAGGGTTTCTTCTTCATCGCTAAGGTCATTGAGGCCTTTGGCTTTGACACGGCTTATCACTCCGTCATGGCTTTCCACTTCTAAAATTGGCGCGGGAAAACGATCAAAGAGCTGCAAGCCCAGTTCGGCATGCTCCGGAGCCAGGGTTCGGCCAAAAAAGATCCGAAAGTGGTTGGCGGCCGTCGTTGGCGCTTTCAGGGCTTTTATTTGCGGGCCATAGAGACTGCGGCTGGCCAGGTCGTTCAGGGTGGCCACAGAAGGCAATACGCGGTGGCCCCGGGCTTCAGCCAGCAATGAGCAATAATAACCTTCACCCAGGTAGCGATAGCTACCGGTGAGGTTCAATACCTGCACTTTGTCGGTATTTTTACTGGCGTGTTGTTTCAGATACTCGCGAGCGGTCAGTACGTCCTCGCTGGGATAAAGGGCTCCCCACTGTTTTTTGTCTTTTACGAGGATCGAAAGTTGGGTCATTACATGCTCCATTGCCATGTGGCTGGCTAGCCAATTATGGCCGCTAGCTTGCGCCTGTGCCGGTAGCGAAGCCAACAAGAATTACTTGTTCTGAGCATCAGTTTTGTTCGTTGGTCTATTGTGGCGGCTAGCGTCAAGATGAGTGACCTTTTACTGGGAGTTTTGCCATGAAATGTCGTCTTGCCAACATGGCCGATCGTGATGCGCTGTTTGCCCTGGAGCAGCAAGCGTTTACCCATGATCGGATTGACCGGCGGCGCTGGCGTTATTTGCTGACAGAAGCGCATGGCCAGGTCTGGATTGTCGAAGAGCAGGGTGACTTGCTGGCGGCGGCGGTATTGCTGTTAAAAAAAGGCACGGCACTGGCGCGGCTGTACTCGTTGGCGGTTTCACCGCTGGCCCGTGGCCGCGGGCTGGCGCGACAACTGTTATCGCAACTGGAATCCGCCGCACTGGCTGAAGGCGCCGTTGCCATTCGTCTGGAAGTGCATCAGCAAAATCAGGCGGCCATCAGTTTGTATGAAAGTTGTGGTTACCGGACCATCGCCCCACTACTGGCTTATTATCAGGATGGCGGCAACGGCTTACGGATGGAAAAACGCCTGCGAGGCACGCTGCCAGCAGGCAGCTTAAAAGTACCTTTTTATGCCCAGCAAACGTCTTTTACCTGCGGGCCAGCCTGTTTACTGATGGCCTTTTCGGCCCTGAAAAAGCGCTACAAGCCCACCATTAATGATGAGCTTTCGTTGTGGCGTCATGCCACCACCATCTATATGACCTCCGGTCATGGCGGTTGCTCTGGTGAGGGATTGGCGCTGGCGGCCGCCAGTCAGGGGTTGGAAGTGACACTGTGTGTTTCCGATACCTTGGTGCCTTTTCTTGATGGCGTTCGCCAGGCTGAGAAAAAGCGCATTATGAGCATTGTGCATCAGGATTTTGTGCAACAGATGCGGGCCAGGCAATTGCCCCGTATCTGCCAGCGTCTGGAACTGGATGCCCTGGAGCGGCATTTGGTCGCCGGTGGCCTGGCTCTGGTACTGATTTCCAGCTACCGCATGCACAATCAGAAAGCCCCGCACTGGGTACTGGTGGTGGCCTGCGACCAACGCTTTGTTTACTTTCACGACCCAGACCTGGCAGACAACAGCAGTGAGCTGGACAACATTGCTATTCCAGTACCGCTGGCCAGTTTTCTGAAAATGAGCCGTCTGGGACGCCGCCAGTACTCGGCTGCACTGTTTCTACAGTGAATTTTTTATGAAAACAGTAAATATTACTTGCTGATGGCGATGCCTGTGCTAGGATTCGCCGCAGCTTTACTTAATGTAACAATCAAGATTTGATACTTCGTTTTGCAGGCACTGGTGCCTTCCTGAAGCTTCACCTCGCGGTTTGTCATCATCAAGTAATTTGTTCTACCGCGCCAGCGAGGCGCACAAAACATTCAGGAGACACCCATGTCCAAGACTACTGGTACCGTTAAGTGGTTTAACGAAGAAAAAGGCTACGGCTTCATCACCCCGGAAAATGGCGGCAGCGACGTATTCGTTCACTTCCGTGCTATCCAGGCTGACGGCTTCCGCTCACTCAAAGAAGGCCAACAAGTTGCCTTTGATATCGAGCAAGGTCAAAAAGGCCCGCAAGCTGCTAACGTAACTGTTGCCTAAGTCAACGCTTACGTACGAAAAAGGATGCCCTAGGGCATCCTTTTTTTATGGCTGTTTGCAGCCATTACGTAAAGGTTCGAGAATGTTGTCCAGGCCTTCGATTTTCAGCGCCAGGGCGATGGCCATCAGTTGCCCCAACTCACCTTTGGGAAACCCCTTGTGAGAAAACCACAACAGGTATTCTTCGGGGAGTTTCATCAGCGGCCGGCCCGCATACTTGCCGAAGGGCATGTCGGTACGGGCCAGTTTCAGCAAGGTTGCTTTGTCCATCATTACCATCAACAAGGGCCGAAGCCCTTTTTTACCGGCTGGCGGCTTTCATGTCACGCACAAAGGCTGCCAGTGCTGCGGTGCCTTTTTCTGCTGCCAGCACTGTGGCACTGCCACTGATAGCACCATCACAGCCTGCTTGCAGCGCTGCTCTAACCTGTTCGCCAGTGCTGATGCCAAACCCCAGGACGATCGGCGCTGATTGGTATCGGCGCAAAGTCCTGATGATGTGCTCAATAGGCTGGCCTGCTGCCGTTTCACTGCCGGTAACACCGGCTCTTGAAACCAGATAAACATATCCTTCGCTGTGCTCAGCAACGGCTTTGAGGGTGGCATCTGAGCTATTGGGCGGGGCAATCAATACCGGGGCGACGCCGGCGGCTTTGGCTGCTGCGATAAACGGGGCTGACTCCTTGACCGGTACATCGGCCACCAATACTGAATCGACGCCAGCCGCCCGGGCTTCTTCATAAAAAGCGCTGAGTCCGCGACTGAACACCAGGTTGGCGTAAGTCAGCAGGCCAATGGCCACATGCGGGTAGCGTGTTTTCAGGCGTTTGATCAGCGCCAGTGCCAGCGCGGGTGTGGTGCCACTTGCCAGCGCCCGTAATGTGGCGGCCTGAATGGTGGGGCCGTCGGCCACTGGATCAGAAAAGGGCATGCCCAGCTCCAACGCATCGGCGCCGTTGTCTATCAGGGTACACAGCTGCGCAAAAGAGCGCTCAGGGTCAGGATCTCCGAGTGTCAGAAATGGAATGAAGGCCCCTTCCTTTTTTGCCCTGAGGCGGCTGAACAGGTTGTCATACAGCTGCATGGGTGGCCTCCAAGCTCATGATAGTGTTGAGATCTTTATCTCCGCGGCCAGACAGATTGACCAGCAGAACTTCTTCTTCAGTGGCCGCTTCCGCGCGTTTTATGGCGTAAGCAAGGGCGTGGGCGGACTCGATGGCCGGGATGATTCCTTCACTGCGGCACAGTGCTTTAAAAGCGGCGATGGCTTCCTGGTCGGTGACGGCAACGTACTGAGCGCGGCCACTTTGCGCCAAAAATGCATGTTGTGGCCCTACAGCAGGGTAGTCGAGGCCAGCTGAAATAGAGTGTGATTCCTGTACCTGGCCATTATTGTCCTGCATCAGGTAGCTTTTCATGCCGTGTAAGATGCCGGTACGTCCCAAATGAATGGGGGCTCCATGTTTGCCGCTATCAAGGCCTTCGCCGCCAGGCTCAACGCCGATCAACTCGACCGCCGCCTCGTCAATGAAGTCGGCAAACAGACCAATGGCATTGGAGCCGCCACCAACACAGGCGATGGCGGCATCGGGTAACCGGCCTATGGCGTCAAGCATCTGGCCTTTGGCCTCGGCGCCGATAATACGCTGAAACTCGCGTACCAGGTGTGGAAACGGATGCGGCCCGGCGGCCGTACCCAACAGGTAGTGCGCCGTATCGTAATTACCGGCCCAGTCGCGCAGGGCCTCATTAACAGCGTCTTTGAGGGTGCCGGAGCCGGCATGTACCGGGATCACTTCTGCGCCCATCAACTTCATGCGATAGACATTGGGTTGCTGGCGTTCGCAGTCTTTGGCGCCCATGTAAATGCGTGCCTTGAGACCGAGCAATGCCGCCACCATGGCGGTGGCGACCCCATGCTGACCGGCGCCGGTTTCGGCAATGATTTCTTTCTTGCCCATGCGTTGTGTCAACAAACCCTGCGCCAGTACCTGATTGGTTTTATGGGCGCCGCCATGGAGTAAATCTTCCCGTTTGAGAAAAATACGCACCTTGGGGTTAGGGCTTAGTTTGCTGGCTTCAAACAGCGGTGTTGGCCGGCCGGCAAAGTGTTTCAGCAACTCGCCCAATTGCTGCTGAAAGCTCGGGTCGGTCACGGCCTCTTCAAATGCCTCGGTCAGCTGCTCCAGGGCAGGAACGAGGATTTCCGGCACAAAGGTGCCACCAAACTCGCCAAAATAAGGAGAAAAACGACTCATGCTAGTTTCATCCGTTCAAATGTCAGGCGTATCAGCGCGGGATCTTTGATGCCCGGCGCTGATTCCAGTTGTGAGTTGAGGTCAAGGCCGCGAATGCCGGGTATGCCAAGTGCAGCCTGAACATTATCGGGGCCAATGCCACCGGCCAGCATTACTGGTACCTCGGCTCCTTTAAACTGCTGCCAGTCAAAGGTACGGCCGGTGCCGCCGAACTGGCCCGCGTGGCGGCTGTCCAGTACCAGCCGGTCAGCCCCGGCGGGGTCTGGGTTGTCGATACTGGCCGCTTTCCAAATAGGTAAGGCTAAGTGTTGGCGCAGGGCGGTAATAAACTGCTGGTCTTCATCGCCGTGCAACTGAATGGCGTGCAGTTGCAGCTGTTTGGCCACTGTGGCCACGGTGTCGACGCTGCTGTTGGCAAAGACGCCGACATAGGCCAGAGGTGCTGCTGCCTTGATGACGGCGGCTTCAGCCAGGGTAACCTGGCGCGGGCTGGCGGCAAAAATAAGGCCGCCATAGCAGGCGCCGGCATTATAGGCAGCCCGGGCATCGGCGGGGCGGGTCAGGCCGCAGACCTTGTGTTCACCATAAATGAGGCGGCGACAAGCCAGGTCAACATCGGCCTGTGCCATGAGCTCGGAGCCCACCAAAAAGCCCTGGGCGATGCCGCGCAGATGGCGCACATCATCATGCCTGCGAATGCCGGATTCACTGACAATGATGCGATCAGCCGGAATAGTTGCAGCCAGGCTGAGGGTGCGAGCTAAATCGATGCTCATGTCATGGAGGTTGCGGTTGTTAATACCAATAATGGCGGCTCCCAATGCTACCGCCCGATCTCGCTCTTGTTCATTGGCAACCTCGGTGAGCACATCAAGACCCAGCTCGCCAGCCAGTGCGGCCAGCTGTTGATACTGGTGGTCGTCGAGTATGGAGAGCATCAGTAAAATGGCGTCGGCGCCAAGGTAACGGGCTAGGCGCACCTGCATCGGGTCGATGAAAAAATCTTTCATCAACACCGGTTTATCGACCTGCTGCGCAACGGCTGCCAAGTAGTCCGGGTGGCCTTGGAAATACGGCTCGTCGGTGAGCACCGAAATGGCGCTGGCGTAAGGCGCGTAGGTTTGCGCCAGAGTAAGGGGATCAAAGTCGGCGCGAATAAGCCCCTTTGACGGGCTGGCTTTTTTACATTCCAGAATAAAGCCGCTGCCTTGTTGCAAGCTGGCCGCCAAGGAACGGCTTGAAGGGGGCAATGGGCTGCTCTCTGCCTTCGGGTAGCGGGCTTTTAATGCCGCCAGATCTTGGCGCTTTTGCTGCACGATTTGTTCAAGAATGGTCGCCACGGTACAGCTCCTTGAGACGGTTAAGCGTCAATAATGCCTGGCCACTTTCCAGTACCTGGCGAGCGAAGGCCACGCCCTGGGGCAGATCGCGGGCGCGCCCGGCCAGATAAAACAGGGCGCCAGCATTGGCGGCTACGGCCTGGCCATAGGCCGAGTGGCAGTCGCCAGCCAGCAAGGCTGCCATCGCCGCTGCATTAAAAGCGGCATCGCCACCGGCCAGGGCTTCCAGAGGCGCTTCCGGTAAATTGAGGTCTGCCGGCGTCAGTTGATAGCGCTGTTTTTGCCCGGCGTTCAGTTCTATCACATCGGTTGGCCCATGCAGGGCCAGCTCGTCCAGGCCGCTACCGTGCACCACCAGTGCATGCTCTACTCCCAGCGCCAACAGGGTATCGGCGACCATCTCCAGTAATGCGGGATCGTAAACCCCCAGTAACTGACGGTTTGGCCGCGCCGGGTTGACCAGTGGCCCCACCAGATTAAACAGCGTACGGCTTTTCAATGCCCGGCGCACGGGCATGGCGTGGGCAATGCCGGGGTGGTATTGCGGCGCTGCCAAAAAGCACAGGTTGACGTCATCAAGCGCCTGGCGTGCCAGCGCCGGCGGCACCTGTACGCCAACACCGAGTGCGCCCAGCACATCGGTACTGCCAGACTGAGATGACACAGCCCGGTTGCCATGTTTGGCGATTTTGACACCGCCGGCAGCCGCAACAAAGGCGGCAGTAGTGGAAATGTTCAGGGTGTTGGCACCGTCACCGCCGGTACCGCAGCAGTCGACAATGTCGCCGTCAGGGCGAGGAAAAGGATTGGCTGCTGCCAGCAGAGCATTGGCAAGACCCTGCAACTCATCGCTGGTTTCGCCACGGACTTTCATGGCCGTCAGCGCCGACGCCAAGGCCAGTGGGTCGAGCTGGCCGGCCGCCATGGTGGCAAACAGTTGCTGTGCTTGCCGGGCATTTAATGACTGGCCCGAAAGCAGTGTGTCAAGGCTCATGGCTTTCCTCCTCGCAGCAATGTCAGGGCATTGGCCAATAGCCGGTGGCCGTCGCGGGTCAGTAGTGATTCCGGGTGAAATTGCAGGCCAATGGCCGGCGCCTGCCGGTGGCTGACGGCCATGATCTGATCTTCAGCTGTTGCCAGCACGGTTAATACCTCGGGTACCTGACTGGCCACCAGGCTGTGATAACGGCCCACCAACGGTGAGTCCGCCACGCCGGTAAACAGCGGGTGGGGTTCGGTTTGCAGACGAAAGGCTTTGCCATGCCGTGGCAGCGGGGAGCGGCGTAAGCTGCCACCGCAGTGTTCGATCAGCGCCTGGTGGCCAAGGCAGACACCCAGTATCGGGAAGCGCCCAAGCGTCGTAGCCAGCAGCGGCATCAGGTTTGCGGCCTGCGCGGGGGTGCCTGGACCCGGCGACAGCAGCAACACCGCATCGGGGTGTGCGGCAAGTTGTGCGACGATGGTGCCAACCGATACGGTATTGCGGTAAATTCGCACCTGCTCACCCAAACGGCGGCAATCGTCCACCAGGTTATAGGTAAAGGAATCCTGGTTATCGAGCAAAATGATCATGGTGTGATCTCCCGGGCTCTGAGGGCACGCAGCACCGAGGCGGCCTTATGACGGGTTTCATCGGCTTCACTTTGTGGCTCGGAATCAAATACCACGCCGGCGCCGGCCTGAACGGTAGCGATGCCGTTTTCCACCACCGCTGAGCGGATCACAATGGCGCTATCCATATCGCCACGGGCGGTTAGATAACCGATGGCGCCGCCATAGGCGCCGCGGCGGTAGCCTTCGGTTTGGCGAATGAGCCGGGCGGCCATGATTTTCGGGGCACCGGTTAGAGTGCCCATGTTCAGAGCTGACTGGTAGGCGTGCAGGGCATCCAGATCGCGCCGTAAAAAGCCCTGTACCCGGGAAACCAAATGCATGACCCGTTCATAGCGGTCCACTTTTAGCAGGTCGGTCACCGTACGGCTGGCCGGCTCCGCCACCCGCGCCACATCGTTACGGGCCAAGTCCACCAGCATCAGATGTTCCGCCTGCTCTTTGTCGTCCAGACGCATTTCCAGTTCGAAGCGACCGTCTTCATCGGCATCCTGGCCCCGTGGCCGGGTGCCGGCGATGGGGTAGAGCGCTAGCGCGCGGGAGCCACTGTCAACGGTCAGGGCGCTTTCCGGTGAGGCGCCGAACAAAATAAAGGTGCTCGCATTGAGGTAGAACATGTAAGGGCTGGGGTTTTGCCCGCGCAATGCCTGATAACTGATCAGCGGCGCCGGGCAAGGCGCGCTGAAGCGGCGCGACGGCACGACCTGAAAGCAGTCACCGGCAAGAATGTGCTCCTTGAGGGTGGCAACCTGCTGCTGGAAAGTGCGGTCATCCGGCTGCACTTGTATCTCGGTGGTGTCGTCAGTGCTGAGCGCCGGCAAAGGCATCACGTTACTTAAGGCTTGCTGGTAGCGCGCCAGCCGTCGTGACAACTCAAAATAGCTGGCCGAACCTTCGCCACCGAGTGCCAGTGCCAGCAAGGTGGCACTTTGGTTGCGGTGGTTGAGATAAAGCGCTGTTTCGGCCAGATACAGGCACATGTCGGGAACCTGGGTGTCATTGCTGACAGTGGGTAAGGTTTCCAGGCTGGCCACCAGATCAAAGCCGAAGAGGCCTGCCACCAGTGAGTTAAAAGGCAAATCGGGATCTTGTGGCAGCAGCGCCAGCAGTTCTCGTACCGGGGTGAACACTGACGCTGCCTGCAAGCGGCTGTCTTCATCGAGTTCCGGATCAGGGCGGGGTGCCTGGTAACACAGGCGATCGTCATGTACCTCGCAACCCAGTTGTTCGGCCAGCGCTGGCAACAGCAGTTGGCCATTGGCGGTCAGTGCGGTAATGGTGACGGTGTTGTCTTGCGCCACGATTTGCAGCGCCGCATCCATCATGATCAGACTCTGGGTGGCGTTACCGGCACTGGGCTCGGCCGACTCCAGCAACAGGCTGTGCTGGCCTACAGCCAAGGTGCGATAAGCCGCCAGTGGGTCCGGGCAGGCGTTCAGGCGCAAGCGTAAAAAGGCCGGTTTCACAGGCGTCTCCCGGCGGCGGTGACAAAGGGCGCCAGCTCGCGCATCAGCTGCGCGAACATTTCAGCGGTTAAGGCCTGGTGGCCATCAGACAGTGCTTCTTTCGGATTCAGGTGCGCTTCAACGATAATGCCATCGGCGCCGACCGCCGCCGCCGCCCGTGACAGCGGGATCACGAGCTCGCGAACACCGGTGCCGTGCGACGGATCCACGACGACCGGCAGGTGCGTTTTTTGTTTGAGCAGTGCCACGGCGTTGAGGTCCAGGGTATTACGGGTGGCAGTCTCGAAGGTGCGGATACCGCGCTCACACATCACCACATGGGGGTTGCCGTGCGCGACGATGTATTCGGCGGCCAGTAAGAACTCCTCAATGGTGGCGGCCAGGCCACGCTTAAGCATGACCGGTTTACCGAGCTGGCCAACCACTTCCAGCAGCCGGTAGTTGTGCATGTTCCGGGCACCGATTTGCAGCATATCGACATGCTCCGCGACCATTTCTGCGTCTTCGGTACTCACCACTTCTGAAACGGTCGGTAGGCCCAGCAGCTGGTTGGTTTCTTTGAGCAGTTTCAGGCCTTCCAGACCCAGGCCCTGAAAGGCATAAGGGCTGGTGCGTGGTTTAAATGCGCCACCGCGCAGCGCCACGGCGCCCAGTGCTTTTACCGCCTCAGCAATGCCCAGCAATTGCTCGCGGGACTCTACCGAGCAGGGGCCGGCGATAACGGTAAAACGTTCGCCGCCAATATGGGTGTTACCCAGTGGCACACGTGTATCGTGAGGGTGCAGTTCGCGCGAGACCAGCTTGTGCTTGGAGAGGATAGGTTTGACCTCCTCAACGATAGGGTCTGCCTCGAGGTTCAGCTCGGCCAAAATACGTTCATCACCGATGGCGCCGAGCACGATCCGCTCGACACCGGGCATATACAGCGGCTTGAGGTTTTTGGCTTCGATGCGGCTGAGAATGGCTTGAGCATCGGCTTCGGTAGCTTGTGGCTTTAGTACAATGATCATGTGATATTTCCTTGATTTAAAAACAAAAAAGCCCGCTTGAAAGCGGGCTTTGAAAGATTGTTGGTAAACAACCGTGCGCAGCTAGCCCGCCTGACGCCAGGAATGCCACCACCACCAGATGTTCATGTTGCTTACCATAGTGTTCATGTTGTTTATTGCTCCAAAACGAAAAAGGGCCCGCGCAGTGCGGGCCCTTGAATGTGTTGACGAATACACCAATACACACAGCCCGCTTAAGGGTTGTGCCACCACCAGTTGGTCAGGTTTTGCATTGGCTGTTGCATCAGATCCAGTCTCAGTGCTTGTCGTCTTGTTTTTCAAACTAATACCGCCGACAGGCTCTGTCAACGAGATATTTCAGGTAGAATAGTGTCATGCTTTATGACCTGCACAGCCACAGCCATTTTTCCGACGGCAAGCTCAGCCCGACTGAGCTGGTCAACCGTGCCGCCAGCCGCGGCGTAACCCATCTTGCCATCACCGATCACGACACCGTCGCCGGTTTGCCGGAAGGACACCGTGCCGCTGCCGAACATAATCTTGAAGTTATTGACGGTGTTGAATTTTCAACCTTCTGGCAGCACCATGAAATTCATGTTGTCGGGCTGTGGGTGAACCCCGCGCACCCGGCTTTAGTTGCATTGATCAGTGACCAGGCGACGCGGCGTCAGCAACGCGCAGAGGCCATTGCCGAGCGGCTGGAGAAGGCCCACATTCCTGATGCTTTGGCCGGTGCCAAGGCCCTGGCCGGCGAGGGGACGTTAACCCGAGCGCATTTTGCCCAGTACATTCTAAGCCTGGGGAAAGCCAGTTCGATGCAGGGGGTCTTTAAAAAGTACCTGACCCGCGGTAATCCTGGCTATGTGCCACCACCCTGGCCTGATATGGCGGCGGCTATTGCGACCATCAATGCCGCTGGCGGTGTTGCCGTACTGGCTCATCCCGGCCGTTACAAATTGTCAGCCAAGTGGTTACGTCAGCTGGTGCGGGACTTTGCCGAGATGGGCGGGCAGGGCATGGAAGTGGCACAATGTCAGCAGCCTTTGCATGAGCGGCGTTTTCTGGCCGAACTGGCGGCCGAGCATCAGTTGCTGGCATCGCAAGGGTCCGATTTTCATTACCCCAGCCCGTTCAGTGAGCTGGGTCGTAATCTCTACCTGCCGGCCGGTTGCCAGGCAGTGTGGGACAGGGAGAGAGCATGAGTCAGTTTTTTTATATCCATCCGCAAACGCCTCAGGCGCGGCTGATAAGCCAAGCGGTAGCCATTATCCGCAATGGTGGTGTGATTGTTTACCCTACCGACTCAGGGTATGCGCTGGGCTGCCATCTGGGCGATAAAAATGCCCTGGAGCGCATCATTCGTTTGCGCCAACTGCACAGTGACC
The DNA here is from genome assembly GCF_045291545.1 of Gallaecimonas aegicerasi. GTDB lineage: Bacteria > Pseudomonadota > Gammaproteobacteria > Enterobacterales > Gallaecimonadaceae > Gallaecimonas. The sequence continues at coordinate 1,686,309 of NZ_CP149514.1, read as the reverse complement.
ATAACTTCACACTGGTGTGCAAAGATTTGTCTGAGTTGTCGCTGTACGCCCGGGTTGATAACCAGGCGTTCCGGTTGCTGCGTAATAACACGCCGGGGCCTTACACTTTTATTCTCAAAGGCACCAAGGAAGTACCCAAGCGGCTGCTGAACCCGAAACGCAAAACCATTGGCTTACGGGTACCGGATAACGCCATTGCCCTGGCCCTGCTGGATGCTTTGGGTGAGCCGATGATGTCGACCTCGCTGATTTTGCCGGGTAACAGCTTTACCGAGTCCGATCCTGAAGATTTTCGTGATGGTCTGGAAAAACACGTGGATCTCATTATTCACGGTGGTGTCTTGGGTGAGCAGCCGACCACGGTGGTGGATCTCAGTGACGAGAGTGCCGAGATCCTCCGTCATGGTAGTGGCGACATAACCCCCTTCCAATGAGCCAAGACGCCCCGACGGTGCAGCAACCTCTGCCGCTGGCCTTTGTGCATGGCCAGCCGCTGACGGAGTTGCCGGATGATCTTTACATCCCTCCCGAAGCACTGGAAGTGTTTCTGGAAGCCTTTGAGGGGCCACTGGATCTGCTGCTTTATCTGATCCGCCGGGATAAGGTCGACATCGTCGACATGCCCATCGCCCGCATTACCGGCCAGTACATGGAGTACGTCGAACTGATGCAGGAGCTAAAGCTGGAACTGGCGGCAGAATACCTGGTCATGGCAGCCATCCTGGCTGAAATCAAATCCCGCCTGTTACTACCCAAGCGCCACAGTGACGACGATGAGGAAGGCCAGGACCCACGGGCCGAGCTGATCCGCCGCCTGCAAGAATATGAAATTATTAAAAAAGCCGCAGCCGATGTGGATGCCTTACCGCGGCTGGAGCGCGATACCTTTTTAGCCCAGGCCGAGCCGGGAGAAAGCTGCCAGCCGGTGCAACTGCTACCGGAAGTGGGCGCACAGGAATTAGCCCTGGCCTTGGCAGCGGTGCTGAAAAAAGCGGCGATGTTTGAAAAGCACCAGGTCAGCCGGGAAAAACTGTCGACCCGCGAGCGCATGGCTCAGGTACTGGAAACGTTAAGCCAGCATCCGCACCTGCCGTTTCTGGCACTGTTTGCGGTAGAAGAAGGGCGTGCCGGCGTGGTAGTGACCTTCATTGCCATTTTGGAGCTGCAAAAGCTGGCGGCGGTGCGCATTATTCAGCCACAACCGTTAAGCCCGATCCGTGTGGAGAGATGTGATGGCGACGATCAGTGAAGCGCAACTGAGCCAGTTGCTGGAAGCCGCCCTCTTTGTGGCCGGCCGGCCATTATCAGAACAGGATTTACTGGACTCTGTGCTGCAAGGCTTTACAATCACGCGCCCGCGGCTGAAAAAGGCCCTGCAAGGGTTGCAGCTGGACTATCAGCCCCGGGGTATCCGCCTGGTGGAAGTGGCCAGTGGTTGGCGTTTTCAGGCCGACGATGCATTGAGTCCGATGTTGTCGCGGTTATGGGTAGAAAAAGCCCCGCGTTATTCGCGGGCAACCATGGAAACCCTGGCGTTGATTGCCTACCGCCAGCCCATTACCCGCGGTGAAATTGAAGACGTACGGGGGGTGGCGGTCAGTACCCAGATCATCCGCACCTTAGAAGAACGGGGCTGGATCAAGGTTGTGGGCAGCAAGGAAGTGCCGGGACGCCCGGCGCTTTATGGCACCACCCGCCAGTTTCTGGATGACATGAATCTCAAAGGTTTGGGCGATCTGCCTGAGCTGATGGACGTCAACAACCCAGCCGGGAGGCTCGAAGAGGAACCATCATGACCGAAAAACTGCAAAAAGTACTGGCCCGTGCCGGCCATGGCTCGCGCCGCCAGTTAGAAACCCTCATCAGCGCAGGTCGCATCAGCGTTAATGGCAAAGTGGCGACATTGGGCGATCGTATCGACAGCCACGCCGAAGTGCGTATTGACGGCCATCAGGTGGCCATTAGTGCTGCTGACGACGTGATTTGCCGGGTACTGATGTACAACAAGCCGGAAGGGGAGTTGTGCTCACGCAAAGATCCGGATGGTCGTCCAACGGTGTTTGACCGCCTGCCGCGGCTCAAGCAGGGGCGCTGGGTGGCCGTGGGCCGGCTGGATATCAACACCTCCGGGTTGTTGCTGTTCACCACCGATGGGGAGCTGGCAAACCGGCTGATGCACCCCAGCCATCAAATTGAACGGGAATACCAGGTTCGTATCTTTGGCGAGGTGAGCCACAGCATGCTCAGCACACTGAAAAACGGTGTACAGCTTGAAGATGGCCCGGCCAAGTTCAACAGCATTAAACGTGGCGGCGGTGAAGGCATCAACCAGTGGTTTCATGTCACCCTGGCCGAAGGCCGTAACCGTGAAGTACGGCGGCTCTGGGAAACCCAGGATGTGAAAGTCTCGCGCCTGATCCGTACTCAATACGGCAAAATGGCCCTGGACAGAAAACTCCCCCAGGGAGGTTGGAAAGAACTGGGTAAAGAAGAGGTCAATTACCTGCGTAAGCTGGTCGGCCTGCCCAACGAAACCCGTACGGTGCTCGATGAACGCGCTGAAGGTAAGGAAAACCCTTACGTGAAAGCGGCGCGAATTCGCCGGGCGGTAAAGCGTGATCGGGCTCGTGAGCAACAGGGGCGGCCGGCACGGTCTGCTAAAAAAGCGCCTTAAGGCGCTTTTTTTAAAAGCGGCGGATAAGGATCACGCCGCCGACAATCATCAAGGCGCCAAATAATCTTGGTAGGCTGAAATCCTTCTGCAGATAACCCAGCCAGCCTTGATTATCCAGTAGCAGTGAAGCCGCCATTTGCCCTGATACCAACAAGCCGATAAAGGCTGCTGCCCCTAGCCGCGGTGCGGCATAGGCACTGACGGCTACGAAAAAGGCACCTAAGATACCGCCAACCCACTGCCACCAGGGCAAAGCCAGCAAGGCACCGGCTGCCGGCGCGCTTTGGCGGCTGAGCAGCAAATACCCGCCCAGTACCATGGTGCCGACAAAAAAGCTGATAAAAGCAGCCCAAACAGCGCCACCGGTGTGGTTAGCCAACTGCGCATTAATGCCAGCTTGCACTGGCATCATGGCGCCGGCCAGCAAAGTGGCCAGTAATAAAAACAGGATCAGATTCATACTGTACTCATTGGTTGAGGTAGTCACTGTCGTGAAATTCCTTTAGCCAGTGGGGGCGGTAAATGGCCATGATGGTGACAGCCATGCCATTGAGTAATGCCTCGGGAAAAGCCAGTAGTGGCATCAGCAACAGGTAATTGCTGTAGATCTGTTCACCACTGAGCCCGGCGCCCCAGTAAAACCAGCCGGCCATAGCCAGCATTTGCGCCACCAAGGCCAGCGCGCCGTTAAAAAAGCCCGCGCAGAAAAAATAAATGAACAGATGGTGAGGCAGGTAATGGTAAACCAGCTGCCGAACCCCTTCTGACCCCAGTACTGGCACGGCAATCCCGGCCAGGGCATTAACGCCCATATCCTGCCACTGCTCAATGCCAGCCAGCGTCAGCAGCGCTAATGGCAATAACGCTACCAACAGCGCCAACCGCCAGCCCAGCATCAGGGTCACGGTGGTCAATCCGAGGAAGTGTACCTCCAAGCCGGGCTCGATACCGGCCTGGATCAACCACAACAACAACAGGGCGAGGGCGGCGGTGAAAAACAGCCCCTGTAACCAGGGCGCTTTACGCAGCAACTGCAGGGTTGCCCGACGCTGTGCCCAGAGGGTCAGCGCCAGGTAACAAGCCAGCAGCGCGGCGTTGGTCATACCTTAAAGGTGGTCCAGATCGGTGCGTGGTCGGACGGCTTTTCGATACCACGCAATTCGTAGTCGATGCCTGACTCCACCGCGTTTTCAGCCAGAGTCTGGGTTGCCAGCACCAGGTCGATGCGCAGGCCGCGGTTGTCATCAAAACCACGCGAGCGGTAATCAAACCAGGAATACTGCTTGTCTTCATCCGGGTGCAGAGCCCGGAAAGTGTCTACCAGCCCCCAGTCAAGCAACCGTGTCATCCACTCACGTTCTTCCGGCAGAAAAGAGCATTTACCTTCGCGCAGCCAGCGCTTGGCATTGGCCTCACCGATGCCAATGTCCAGGTCGGTGCTGGAAATGTTCATATCGCCAATGATCACCAAAGGCTCATCCGGGCTGTGGTTGTTTTCCAGGGTTGCTTGCAGATCGGCGTAGAATTTTTCCTTGGCTGGAAATTTGATTTCATGGCTACGATTTTCCCCTTGCGGGAAGTAGCCATTCATGACCGTCAGGGTGCGGCCATCGGGCAGGGCAAAACGGCCGGTAATGAAGCGGCGCTGGGCACTGTCGTCATCGCTGGCAAAGCCGCGCTCAACCGCCAGCGGCGGCACCTTGGACATCAATGCCACCCCGTAATGCCCTTTTTGGCCATGAAAGTGCACGTCGTAGCCCATGGCTTTGACATCCTCCAGCGGAAACTGCTCGTCATGTACTTTGGTTTCCTGCAAGCCAATGATATCCGGCTGGTGCTTGTCGATAAGGGCTTGAAGCTGGTGCAGGCGGGCGCGCAGACCATTGATGTTGAAGGAGATGATTTTCATGAACATCCTGATATCACAGAGCATTGAAGTGCTCGCCAGTGTATCAGAATAGACGCTGTGATGAAGGTACAGCCACGCGGCGAATGCCGCGTGGCTCAGGCCTTAGCCGCTGTAGGCAATGGCCTCGATTTCAATCAGCGCATCTTTGGGCAAACGTGCTACTTCAACGCAGCTGCGTGCGGGTTTGTGCTCACCAAAAAATTGCTCATAAATGCCATTGACCGTTGCAAAATCCTGCATGTCTTTGACAAACACCATGGTCTTGACCACGTGTTGTTTATCGAGCCCGGCGGCAGTCAGTATGGCATTGACGTTTGCCAGTGCCTGGGCGGTCTGGGCTTCAATGCCTTCAGCCATGACGCCGGTTTGCGGGTGCAGGGGGATCTGCCCGGAGGTATACAGGAAAGGGCCGGCCTGCCGGGCCTGCACGTAAGGGCCGATGGCGGCCGGAGCGTCTTTGGTATTGATGATGGTTTGGGTCATGACCAGGTTCCTGTGCTAACAAGCTGCCAAGCGTAGCAGTTTACCGGGCGTCAGTGCAGTACCTTGGTGTTGCTCGGGCGTGGTTTTTCCATCAGTTCGGCAACCATCTCCAGCCGCTGCGAGGTCAGCAGTGAGTTACTGAAGCGCTTGACAAAGGTCAGCAGCCGCTGGCTGACGTAGTGCTCGTCCAGTATCGTCATTTCCACCAGCATGTCTTGCAAGATGGCGGTAACACCGAGGGTTGGTTGCATCAACTCAGTGTGCTCAGACACGTACTCTACGGCAAAGTCGACCGCGCCGGATTGCAGGGTATCCATCAGGCAGATAAACGAATCTCCCTCATGGCGATGCGGCTCCGGGGCTGAATCGGCCAGGCTTATCAGGGTGTCGAGCATTTCCCGGGCTTCGTCAGGAATAAACTCTCTGCTTTCATCCGCTTTGGGGTGATTGTTATCAAAGGCCTGGGGCAGGGCGCGGGTCAGGGCGGTGGTCATTTCCGCTTCAGTGATCAGCGCCGCTACGTCGATTTGCTGGCGCTCAGGCAACAAGCTGAACCCCGGGTATTCACTGGCCAGCCGGACAATCGCAGCCACTTCCAGGCAATACACCAGGCAGGCCAGCCAGCTACCGGGCTCGGTGGTGGTCAGGGTGGCCCAGTCACGGTGCACCAGCAGGCTGTCCTGAAACTGGCCGGCTTCGGTTTCGTGACTGTCTTGCCAGACTTCCAACCCTTCGTGATAGCGGGCGATCAGTTGGTCAGTGAGTTCCTGAAGTTCCACGTTGGCGCGGTCTCATCAAAAAAGGCGGAGCAGTATACCGCAAAAGAAAAGCCGCCTGAAAGGCGGCCTGAATAATGGTGGTGGGGGAAGGATTCGAACCTTCGAAGGCTGAGCCGTCAGATTTACAGTCTGATCCCTTTGGCCACTCGGGAACCCCACCGGAGTTCGTGTAGAAAGCCGCCAGCAGACCACTTTCGTTGTAAAGGATGGTGGTGGGGGAAGGATTCGAACCTTCGAAGGCTGAGCCGTCAGATTTACAGTCTGATCCCTTTGGCCACTCGGGAACCCCACCCCGATGCGGCGGCCATAATACCAAAATCAGATCCGCTGTAAAGGCAGAAATTTGCTAAAAAACCTGGCTAACCTGCCGATAACGATTCAAACCTGCTTAATTGCTGATTATCTGTGCAAATCAATGGCCTTTCATTCCAGGATGAGCTGCAACTGGCGCCCGAGTTGGCGTCAGCGGTGGCGGTGGGCGAGCGTTCGCGCTTTGCTCTGCTACTGGCGATGCTGGGTGATGATGTGCTGCAAAAGCCTGGATTGGCCAGCCCAGATAGCGGCGCCAGGCCACGTACGTTAGGGCTGGCTACCGGCCCGGTGCGGCCATTGGGCATTGATGCGCGAACACCGGCGCGTTCCAATGCACTGAGCGAGGCGTTTCATCAGGGCGGTATGCATGCCGCCCGGCTGTTCGATTGCCTGGACCCTGAGCCGGTTATTGACCATGTCGCCGATGCTGCTTATCTGCCGCCGCAGTTACTGGCCGATTTGGAACCTCGGGCGGCGAAAAGAGCCCGGGGTGAGGCGATGCCGGCGCCCTCGGCGCTAACAGCCAATGCCGATCTCGGTGAGGTGCTGGCCCAGATGCGACAAACCGCAGCTATGGCACCGGCCTGACGCTGGACTTGCTTTACCCCCCTCATTACACTGGCGCCGCCCTGATCTAACCGGATGACCTGTTGTGAATATTCAAGCCCTGCGAGCACAGTTTCCTGCCCTGAACCAAGATTTGCACGGCCGTGCACCGGTCTTCCTTGATGGCCCGGGCGGAGCCCAGGTACCGGAGTCGGTATTGGCCGCCATGACTGGTTACTTGGGGCGTTATAACGCCAACCTGGGGGGCGCCTACTTTTCCTCTCACAAGACCATGGCGGTGATGGCTGACGCTCGCCAGGCGGCGGCAGATCTGTTGAATGCGCAAAGCCCGGAGCAAATTATCTTTGGCCCCAATATGACCACCTTGACCTTTGCGCTGAGCCGGGCCATCAGCCGTGACTGGCAAGCCGGTGATGAGGTGATTGTGACCGGGCTGGATCATTACTCCAATGTGTCATCCTGGCAGCAGGCGGCGGCAGACAAAGGTGTGACGGTGCATCAGATCCCGGTTAAAACCGCCGACTGCACCCTCGACTATGATGCGCTACTGGCCAAATTAGGGCCGAAAACGCGCCTGGTCGCGCTGACTCACGCATCCAATACCACCGGCAGTATTGTCGATGTCAAAAAAATTGTCGCGGCGGCGCATCAGGCCGGCGCTCTGGTCTGGGTTGATGCTGTACATTACACGCCTCACGAATTGGTTGATGTGCAGGCCCTGGATTGTGATTTTCTTGCCTGTAGCGCCTATAAATTTTTTGGTCCGCACCTGGGCATGGTGTACGGCAAGCGGGCGCTGCTGGAGGCTTTGCAACCTTACAAGGTTGAGCCTGCGAGCAATCAGATCCCCAACAAGTTTGAAACCGGTACCCAGAGCTTTGAAGCTCTGGCGGGCCTGATAGCAACCGTCGACTACCTGGCAGCTATTGCCGGTGCCGAAGCATCCTTGCCGCGGCGTCAGCGGTTGCAGCAGAGCTATCTGGCAATCAAAGAACATGAAATGGCGTTAAGCCGGCACTTTCTGGCCCGTGCCGCCCAGTTTGATGGTTTGACGCTCTATGGTATTAGCGAGCCGGCGCGGCTGGCTGAGCGCACCCCCACCTTTGCTTTCACTCTGCAAGGTGTGGCGAACCGCCAGATCTCTGAAGCCATGGCCGCAGAAGGCATTTGCCTGGGTGACGGCAACTTCTATGCGCTGGGGTTGATGCAGCAGCTGGGTGTTGACGGTATTGTGCGAGCCGGGTGCATGCATTACACCACGGTGGCGGAATTGGACCGCTTCTTTGATGTGCTACAAAGTCTGGTGAAGTAAGCTAAGGCAGTCTAAGGACTGCCTTTTTTATTGGAGCTGCAATGAGTATTGATGCCATGCGGCGGGTGTTTCGCCATGCCCCGTTAACGGAACTGGACCCGTGCCCGCTCAAGCAATTCGAGCGCTGGTTTGCTGAGGCCCGAGACGCCGCCCCGGTGGATTGGCTGGAAGTCAATGCCATGACCCTGACGACTCACGGACTGGACGGCTTTCCACAGTCGCGGATCTTGCTGCTTAAGGGGCTAAGCGCACAGGGGCTGCAGTTTTTCAGTAACTATGATTCTGCGAAAGGTTATGAGCTGGCAGCTGATGATCGAGCCAGTATGAACTTCTACTGGCCGCACCTGGCTCGTCAGGTACGGGTTTGGGGGCACGTGGAAAAACTCCCACGGGCCGACTCGCAGGCGTACTTTGCCTCGCGCCCCCGCGGTTCACAGCTCGGGGCCTGGGCATCGGCACAATCTTCTGCGATCAGTTCACCGGCGGTACTGGATGGCCAACTGGCGGCGGCAGAAGCCCGTTTCCCCGGGGAAGTGCCTTGCCCACCGCATTGGGGTGGCTATGTGTTATGTCCGCAGGGCTTTGAATTCTGGGCCGGGAGGGAGAATCGCTTGCATCATCGGGTGCGCTATCAGCAGGGCGACTCTGGCTGGCAGCAACAGTGGCTGTCACCATAAAAAGGCGCCGTCAGGCGCTTTTTTATTACCCTGGTTACTATGGACGTCTAGATATTTAGATGGTTAAATGTGGCGGTGTGTTACTGGAGACTACCATGCCGATCCGGATCCCTGATGCGTTACCCGCTGCTGACCTGTTGCGCCAGGAAAATGTATTTGTGATGCCGGAAAGTCAGGCTTTGCATCAGGACATCCGGCCACTGGAAGTGGTGCTGCTGAACCTGATGCCGCAAAAAATTGCGGCGGAAAACCAAATTCTGCGGTTACTGGCCAATACGCCACTTCAGGTCAATGTGACTTTGCTGCGCATTGATGACCAGCCTTCACGGCATACCTGCAATGCTCACCTAAGTCGTTTTTACCGGGATTTTTCGAGTATCCGTGAGCACAATGTCGACGGCTTGATTATTACCGGTGCCCCCCTTGGTCAGTTGCCATTCTCTGAAGTGCGTTACTGGCCACAATTGCAGGCAGTGCTGGACTGGGCCAGGGCGCATGTTACCTCCAGCATGTTCTTATGCTGGGCGGCGCAGGCGGCGCTGTATTATTACCATGCTGTGCCCAGAAGTAGCCGACAGCAGAAGTGGTCGGGCATTTATGCGCAGCAACTGCACAACAGCCAGCACCAGCTGACCCGCGGTTTTGATGACCAGTTTCTGGTGCCGCTGAGCCGTTATGGCGACTTTTTTGAAGAGGCGATTGGCCAGGTGGCGAGCCTGGATATTCTGGCCAGTCACCCGGAGTCCGGTGTCTACATGGCTGCCAGTGGTGATGGCCGTGAGGTTTATGTCAGTGGCCATCCGGAATACGACGCCATGACCTTGGCGGAAGAATATCAGCGTGACTGTGCTGCCGGGCTGGATCCGGCTTTACCGGTGCATTATTTTCCCGGTGATGACCCTGGCGCCGCGCCGCGCAGCCGTTGGCGCAGCCATGCCAACCTGCTGTTCAGTAACTGGCTTAACTACTGCGTTTATCAGGCGACGCCTTTCGACCTTTCGGCGCCGCGGCCAGCCAGTATTGCCCCTGGCAGCCCTTTGTCTCGATAGTCGGGTTGCTGGATAACTCAGCCTTAATGTTCGCACTCATGTCTTCGCTGGCTTCGGCCAATGCAAAAATTCACCGCTTGGCCTGATAGGTTGCCAACAAGGGCTGCGCAGCTAGCCACTGCCTTTATTTCGCCTGTTGGTGGTTTGCAGCGATGAAGTAAAGCCGCTGGTCTGCCCTTGGTATTTTTGCCTAGCGGCAACAACGCTTGTATTTACGACCACTGCCGCAGGGGCAGGGCGCATTACGGTCGGGCTCGGGGTGGCTGGCACTGTGAAAAAGCCATTGCCCGTCGGTCAAAACAAAATGGCTTTTCTCCAGGTGAAAGGCGGTTTTGTCTTGCTGGCGATAACGGGCAACAAAAGTGACACTGTCGTGGTGATGGGCAAGGATCTCCAAGCCCTGCCAGTCCAGCGCCAGTAGCGGTGCCAGCTGGGCTTCATCAGGGCGGCTATCGGGGTGCCAACTGGCAAGAATAAATGCCGGTAACTGCAATACATGTGCACTGTAACGTGCCCGCATCAGCGCCGCTGCTGATGCGGCAGGTTGCCCTTGATGCAGTGGCTGGCAGCAGTCAGCGTAACGCTGGCCGCTGCCACAGGGGCACTCAGTTGGCATGAGCGGTAAAGACAATCACGTCCCAGTAGCCTTCGTCATGACCGGCAATGGGGGTGATAGGGGCGGCATTATGAAAATAACGGCGATCATTGAGCACTACGTACTGGCCGTCATTGAAGCGTTCACAGAAAAAGGGTGCCTGTTGTGGGCCGTTGTAGAGCATCACTTCCCCGCCATCGATGTGGTGAGAGCCCATGACGTAAATGCCCAGATAGTCGAAACCGTCCTGGTGCACGCCTTCCGGTGCCGGCGGGGTATTGTCATCGCGGCGGCCTTTGATACGCATCTGGTGTATTTCGATGACGCTCTGGTCATCAAGGGCGCAGCGCTGCTTGAAGTCGGCCAGCATATCGACCATCAACGGTGAATGCAGAGTGCTGTCCGGGATCTCTTCATAAACCCGCTCTACATCGCCCAAGTACTTGTTGATGTCGCTGGACTGCATAAAGGATTTGGTCGCTTGGCGCTGTACCTGGCCGTTGCTGACTTTGACATTGGAATAGCAGCGGTAGCGAAAATCGCCCTGAATGTAGGGATCTTTGGGCAGGGCCGCAAAGCTTGGGGTCATGGCTGTTACAGCGGCGCTGGGCAGTTGCCCGAGCTGATAGGTGAAGTCGCTGGCGGTACTTAGATTGGTCATTGCCTCTCCATAACGTCAGGTTATGCAACAGGGGCGGCATTATAACGGCAGTATTTGACAATGTCATGGCAATGACTGTGACGTAAACGTCAACCAGGGGTTACATCATTAGATAAAAAAATCTAATGCTTATATCGACAAAATATCTCGCTCGTCGCTTTTGCAAAGGCTGATTACACTGGCGGCCTTGTATTTCGACAGCCGGTCAGTCCCATGGATTACAGTATTTACATGCAGTTTTTTGTGGCCATGCTGGCAATTGTGAACCCCTTTGGGTTGTTGCCGGTGTTCATTGGCCTGACGTCGGATCAAAGTGCTCGCGAACGTCGCCGTACGGCGCTAATGGCACCACTGGCGTCATTGATTATCTTATGGCTGGTTTTGCTGCTAGGTGAGAATGTTCTGGCCTTTTTCTCTATTTCGGTGGCGTCGTTCCAGGTTGCCGGTGGGGTGCTACTGGGCTTTACAGCCATCGCCATGTTGCAAGGCAAGCTCGGCGACACCCGTCGCACCAGTGAGGAAGGCCGTGAGGCGGCGACCATGGAATCCATTACCTTGGTGCCGCTGGCCCTGCCGTTGATTGCCGGGCCGGCAGCCATTACCACCGTCATTGTTTTTACCCAGAGCCATCACAGCGTTGCGGCCAAAGGGGCGTTGGCGGTAGTGATGTTACTACTGGCGCTGGTGACCTGGCTGATACTGCTGGCAGCGCCGGTACTGGCGCGCTGGCTGGGCACCACCGGCATTAATCTCATTACCCGGGTGATGGGGCTGGTGATGATGGCGCTGGCGGTGGAATTTATCGCCAACGGCATCAAGGGGCTGTTTCCGGTACTGGCACGCTGATTATTGCGGCTGGTGCTCAAATACCGTACCGACCTTCGGTAAAAACAAGGTGCCATAGAGACGGCCGGCGTATTCATCAGTCATACCGGCGATGTAATCGGCAATGACCCGTAAACTGCCACCGGAGTCTTGCCAGCGCTGGCGGGTGTTGTCTGGCAATAGCCGCTCCGGATCAGAAGCCAGTGCCTCAAACAGCGCCATGACCATTTGCTGGCCTTTGTACTCCAGCGCCTGTAGCTCCGGGCGCTTAATCACCCGCCGATAGACAAAGCGTTTAAAGACCTCCAACGCGGCACTTTCTGCATCGGGTAGCTGTGCAGCCAATGCCAGTAAGGGGTGCTCAAAGTGTGTGTCGTTAACCACTTCAATGGCGGTGATAAAGCGGTTCACCAGGCTGCCAATGGCATGCTTGCGGCGGTGGTGCTGGCCACTGAACAGTTCGTCACGCAAGCCGCTGGCATCAATCGCTAGCGTACTGTTGGCCAGTGCCGGCTGCACATCCTGCTGCCAGTGTGCCTGATGAACCAGCCCCAGCACGATGGCGTCTTCCATATCATGAATGGCATAGGCGATGTCGTCGGCCAACTCCATGATGGAACAATCAAACGACTTGTAGCGGGCTTTGCGGTGCGGGTTGTGGTGCTGGCTTTCGCTAAAGCGCGCCCGATCGGCACTGCTGAAAGGCTCCAGCACCCAGGCCAGCGTGTCGGCATCATCGTCAAATACTGCTTTGGCCGGGTACCAGTCACGGGCTTTGAGCTGGCGGCTGTTGGCCGGTGCTGGCGGTTGCTGGCCGCGTACCTGGCTTTGCAGTACCGGGTATTTCAGGACCCCCAGCAAAGTACGCCGGCACAAGTCCATACCGTGGCCAATGGTATAGGGTTCGAGTTTTGCAAGAATACGCAGCGTCTGGGCATTACCTTCAAAATTACCGTCATTGCGCATCATGTAGTTCAGCGCCACTTCGCCACCGTGGCCAAAAGGCGGGTGGCCGATGTCGTGAGCCAGGCACAAGGCTTCTATCAGTGCATCCTCGGGCAACCACTGCTGATGTTCCGGATGCTTGATGCGTAGCTGGGCGAGAATGCCGGTGCCGATCTGGGCCACTTCCAGTGAGTGAGTCAGGCGAGTGCGATAGAAATCACTCTGGCCCACCCCCAACACCTGCGTTTTCGCCTGCAAACGGCGAAATGCTGCGGAATGCAGGATCCTTGCTTTGTCGCGCTGAGCCGGGCTGCGGTGGTCGTGCTCGCGGCTGGCGGCGCTGTCACTTTTGCGGCTGTACCAGGGGGTGTTCTGGGTCATCGGCAATATCATCCAGTGGCAAAGTAAAGCTGGGCAAAAAATGCTCCAGGAAGAAACGGATACTGTCATTCATGCGCATATCCAGCATTGCTTCCAGGCGTTTTTTGGCCTGCCGGAACTCATGGTTGCCCATGTGCAGTTCTTGAATGCATTTTAGATAGGCGCAAAGGGTATCGGCGTCCTTGACGATGGTTTGCAACAGGTCGTCGCTGTCATCATGCACAAAGAGTCCCTGATAGCTGTCACGCATCGGAGGCGGCACCATGGACAGCAGCCGTTGTTCGGCAGCGGCTTCGATTTTCTTGTATTCCTGCGCCAGCGCCGGATTATGGTACTTGACGGGGGTCGGCAGATCGCCGGTCAGTACCTCGGAGGCATCATGAAACAGGGCCAGTGTTGTGACCCGGTCAACATTGACTTGGCCGGCAAAATAGCTGTTTCGGATCACCGCCAGACCGTGGGCTACCATGGCCACCTGCAAGCTGTGTTCGGCAACGTTTTCTGATTGCACGCTGTACATCAGCGGCCAGCGTTGGATCAGCCGTAACCGCGCTAATTGAGCAAATAAATGACTAGCCAACACCACCTCCGGGCTCCGGTTATGTCACCGATACCATGAGTGGCAAAGGGGCGCAAGGCGAGGTAAGGTTAGAGCAGGCTTTTGCTCGGTTTTTGACCAAGTGCAAATATCAACATCGACACCACTGAGCGCCACCCATACTCATTCTGCCGCAGAGCCTTTTGCCGAGCAGCAAAAGGTGGTGCGCCAGTTAAAAAGCCGTGACCAGGAAGTGCGGGCGCATGAACAGGCTCACCGCAGTGCCGCGGGCGCTTTGGCGCAGGGCACCCAGTATTCTTACCAGCGGGGCCCTGACGGGCAGCGTTATGCGGTGGGTGGTGAAGTCAGTATTGATACCGGCAAGGTTGCTGGCGATCCACAGGCAACCATCAACAAAGCCCGCACCATCATTGCGGCTGCACTGGCTCCAGCGCAACCCTCGGCACAAGACCGCATGGTTGCAGCCCAGGCCCAGCAGATGCTGCTTAAGGCTCAGGCTGAGCTGAGCCGTCAGGATAAACGGTTACAGGCATACCAGCAGGCCGGTGCACCGGATGACAGTGGCACTGCCAAGGGCTTGCACCTTCAGGCCTGAGGGCCCTGACGTTCCCGGGAGATGCCACCGGAAATGATTAACGGCAGGATCTCGGACGCGGGGCTGGCTATCGCCGTGATCTTGTCCTTGTCTACCAGCAGCAGGTTGCCGGCAAAATTGAACGACTGTGGAACATAGACCGAGACTTTATCGGCCAGGCCCAGATCAGATAAGTCGTCGCGGGTAATAAAGCCCAGCACCTCAACCCCCTCACCAAGACGCACCAGCACCGGGCTGGAAAAACGCTTGTCCTGGCCAAAAACGGCGCCGAGGATGTCTTTTATGGCGCTGTACAGCAACTTCACCAACGGTAAGCGGTTGACCAGCCTATCCAGCCAGCAAAACAGCGTGCGGCCCAATAAATTACCGGTCAGCAGCCCGACGGTCATCACCAGTAGTAAAGTCAGTAGCAGCCCTACCGGTGCCACCAGCCATTCCGGCAGTGGCTGCCCTGACCAGTGTGTGATAAGCCCGGCCAGCGGCAAAAACAGCAGTTTGTTGAAGTAGTGATAGAGCGCCCACAGCAGGTAGAAGGTCAGCAGCAGCGGAGCCAGTATCAAAAAGCCCTGCAGCAGCCAGCGAAGTGGTTTGAACATCAGCCTACTCCCATAAAAAAAGGGAGCCTAAGCTCCCTTTGCTGACCGGTCAACTCAGTTCTTGGCTTCCGGTACTTTCTTTTCGGCAGACAGCTTGGCTTCGATACGGCGGTTAGCCGCCCGTGCTGCCTTGCTGGTGCCTTCAACGGCGGGGCGGGTTTCGCCATAACCAACGGTTTTGATGCGGCTCTTGTCAATATTGAACTGGCTGGCCAGCACATCACCTACTGCTTTGGCCCGACGCTGAGACAGTTTCAGGTTGTAGTTCGCGGCGCCAGTGTCATCGGTATAACCTTCGATCACCACGTTCAGTTCCGGGAAATCCTTCATGAACTTGGCAACTTTCTCGATTTGCGGGTAGTACTGAGGAGCCACCTTGGCGGAGTTCACCGGGAAGTTTACCAGCAGTTTTACTGAAACGGTTTGCGTTTGGTACTTGGTACAGCCACGGCTGTCGACGGCATAACCGGCTGGTGTGCCGGGGCAGGCATCCTGCGTATCGATAACCCCATCGTGGTCAGAGTCAACCGGTTGGGCTACCGGAGCCGGCTGTGGCGCCGGTGTTGGGGCGCTGTAGTGGTTGCTGCCACCAAAGAAGTACTGCAAGCCGACGCTGGCAATGACATTGGTCAGGTTGGAGTCATTTTGCTGTACAGCGGCTTCGGCTTTTAGCGCCAGATTATCGGACACAAAGTGACGTGCACCGGCGGTCAGTCGGGCAAAGGTGTCACGGCGGTTTTCGACTTTGGTGCTGTTCAAACCCAGGCCGGTATAGAAGGTGTTGTCGATGTTATAAATCACATCAACACCGTAGCTGTCACCGTAGCCAGAGCGGCCGGTGCCACGCAGATCGGCCTGCAGGTAGTCGTAGTAGCCACGAACACCCCAGTCCTTGTTCAGCCGGTAGCCGAGCTCAACACCCGGCACAAAGGCTTTGAAGTTCTGTGATACCTGATAAGGATTACCGAACTTGCTGATGTGGTAGTCCTGATCCAAGTCCATGGCACCCAGATGGGCACCGATGTAAGTCCGGCCGGCCAGTTCATCCTTACTGGGATTGGCAGCGGCAGCGGTAAATGAGGCTGACACCAAAGCGGCCAGCAACAGGGGGGAAAAAGCGCGAACGTGAGTCATAAATCATCTCTCCATGCCAAAAGGCGGCAAAAAAGCAATCTAACCGTGATTGCATGCCACGCATTTTAGGCAAAGTATTGATCTTTATGAAACTAATTCAAATTTAGGTTTAGCCTTGGTTAAGTCATTCAGCGGCGTAGCAACAGGAACTGTGCCGGGTGTTGACGCCACTGGGTATAGACCAACTGCCGTTCGTCTGATGACACATCAAATTGACTGACATGATTGCCATTGAGGTCGAGGATCTCGGCGATACTGCCGGTAGCCAAATCATAGCGGTGCAAGTGCTGCTCGCCGCGATCAGTCAAATAGTAAATGCCGCCCCCGGCAACTTGCCAGCCATCACAGCGCTGCCAGGTAATATTGGTGCCTACTTCTGACACCTGACCGTTGCTCAAGTCCATGCGCCACAGGCCAGGGCGGTGCACCCGGGTCAGGTACAGGTAATGTTCACGGGCATCAGGCTGAGCGCAATAGCCGCCACCCTGAGTAATTTGCTGAGCCTTGCCGGAGGCCTTGTTCCAGCGCCAGATCTGCCAGTCACCACTGTGATGTGACGCAAAATACAGGTGTTTACCGTCCCGGCTCCAGCGTGGGTTGCTGGCTTTGTACTTGGCCAGCATCTTGGTCATTTGCCAGTGGCTGTCACGGCTGTCAAAACGCCGCAAGGCATCATCACCGTCACTGATCGCCAGTTGCCCCTGAATATGCAGCTGGCCAAGATGTTTGTCTTCACTGAAGCTGGTGAGCTGCAGTTGCAGCTTGCCCTGTAGCCGCCAGTACTGGCTGACACCGGAGCGGCGGGAAACAAAATACAGTGTCTTGTTATCGCTCGCAAAAGAGGGGGCGTATTCATCGGCGTCGGAGTCGACTACCGGCACGGCTTTGGCGTGAGGAGTGAAATACGGGTTAGCAATACGGTATATGTCCCGTTCGGCCTCGCCGTCGGTGACCAGCAGTTGATCGCCATGGCGGTCGTAAACCGGCTGGTTGATCGGCCGGTCAGCCAGCACGGTCTGGGACAATAAATAGTCATCCATGCGCTCGAGTTTGCCCGGCTCGCTGACCAGATAATAGTGGCGGTTGTCCTCCGCCCAGCTAAAACCGTTATGGTGTAAATGTTTACCCATATCAATGGTCAGTTGCCGCTCACCGCTGCCAGCATCCAAGAACAGTACTTCATGCTTACGCCAGCGTAGATCGCGAAGCACCGCCAACTGTTGGCCCCCCGGAGACAGGAAAAAAGCCACATCGCCAGCACCGGGCTCCATCGGGTTGGTCAGCGGTACTTGATAACCGGTGGCCAGGCGCAGCCGGTAAACCTGGTAAGGGCGCTCTGGGCTTTGCCGGCTGTTATAAAACAGCGTTTGATTATCCTTGCCAAAACGCACCATGGTTTGGGTGTTGTCGTAATGGCAACTGACCACCCGCTGCACCGCCGTGAGTTGCCCGTTTTGGCGGTCAAGGTTGGCCAGACGGATCTCGCATTGATGGCCCTGGCGCCAAACATATGCCAGTTGTTTGCCATCTGGTGACCAGCTGGGTGACAGCCGATCAGCATCCTCACCGCTCAGCGGCACCGGCTCGGCTACCGAGTGGGTCCCTGCAGCGGGCAACTTTTGCAGCATCAATTGATGCGGCTGTTGTTGCTGGCGGTAGCTAAATACCAGGTAACGGCTATCGGGTGAAAATTGAGCTCCGCTTTTTTGGCCCGGTAGGTCAGTCAGCGTCATCTTTTCTTTAAATCCCTGATTCAGTGCCAGCTCTCGCAGCAGCTTGCTGGCCAGTGGCGCCAGCAACGCCAAAACCAGCAGGTAGCTCCACCAGGGAGGGCGGCGCGGTAGTAGCCGCTTTTTATCTCGCAGGGAACGGGGCAGGCGAGGGGCTTCCAGTACGGCATCTGCTACAGGCGCTACCAGCCGGTAACCTTTTTTCGGAACGGTCACAATAAAGTGGGGGTTTTTGGCATCATCCCCCAGTGCCCGGCGCAGTTTGACAATGAACTGATTCAAAGCATTATCAGACACCACTACGTCTGACCAGGCTTCATCGAGTAACTGTTCGCGGCTGACAACCTGGCCGGCGTGACGGGCCAGCATCAGTAAAATGGCCATAGCGCGAGGTTCCAGGGTGATTTCCATTTCTCCCTGGCTGAGCAAGTTCAGTGCCGGGCGTACCAGCCAGGGGCCGATACGGAAGGCGCTGAGGTGTTCCTGGATCAGATTTTCGCTATCTGGCAACTATTTATCTCTTTGTTTTTATTGTTGAAATAAAAAGATCATAAAAATCTCATGGGTTTATCATGCCTTTGTTGGGCACTGGGAGCAACCTGACTGAGCGTTGGCAATAAAGCCGTTGCTTCGGAACGAGTTTACCTCGGTAAACTTGGCAAGGGAGAGGGAGAGCCGAACTCAAGGGCTTGATTGACAACGCCGCATCGCGATATCAACCCTGGCATACCAGCGGTTAAAAACGCACTCTCGCGGCTTCCATTTGGAAGCCGTTTTTTTTGCAATAAAAAAGGCGCCAGCGGCGCCTTTTTGACGATAACAGCCCGGTTACTTAACTAGGCCAATCTCCCGCAGTCGTTCCATCAGGTAGTCATCTGCGGTGATGGGGGCATCCTTTTTCGGATGCGTTTCATCAATGCAACTATCCAGGGCATCAATCACAAAGTCCGAATTGAAGTGCAGGAAAAACGGAATGGAGTAGCGAGAGCTGCTGGAATAGGGGGCCGGTGGGTTAACCACCCGGTGCGTGGTTGACGGCAGGTGGTAGTTAGTCAACCGCTGCATCATGTCACCGATATTACAGATAATCGCGCCTTCGATGATGGTTACCGGGATCCAGCTACCGTCTTTGGCCAGCACTTCCAGGCCAGGCTCGCGTGAGCCCACCAGCAGAGTCAGTACATTGATGTCTTCATGGGCGGCGGCCCGTACAGACGGTGTACCTTCATCAATGATGGGCGGGTAGTGCAGGGGCCGCAAAATAGAGTTACCTACATCAACTTTGTCGCGGAAGTAGTTGCGGGGCTGCTGCAGATACACCGCCAGAGCGTCCAATACCTTATTACCCAACTCATCCAGTGCCTTGTACAGCGCCAGCATCCGTGGTTTGAAGGCGGGCACTTCTGCCGGCCAGATGTTGGGCAGCATATTGGCTTGTGCCTGACTGTCGTCCAGCTCCCGGCCGACATGCCAGAATTCTTTTAGATCGACATGCTTGGCATCTTTGGCAATTTCAGTACCAAAGGGGGTGTAACCACGGGCGCCACCTTTACCTTCCAGGTAGTACTGCTTTTTCACGTCATCAGGAAGCGCAAACAGTTCACGGGTAATGTCCAGCGCCTGGTGAATTGTTTCGTCACTCACGCCATGGTTGGTCAGGGCGATAAAACCGAAGGAGCTATAGCCTTCGCCAATGTCTTTGACCAGACCGTCAAAATCACTGTCATAGCGACTCATGTCGATGTGAGGAATGGAAGCCATCTGTGTGTCCTTGTTATTGAGGTAACGCTGCGCGCAGCAAAAAAGCCAAACCGGGCGATCCTAGTCATCTGCGCCCGGTGGAGCAAGCACTTCGTGTGATTAACCGGCTTGCTGGGCGGCGTTAATGATACCGGCAAAGGCACTGGCATCGAGGGCGGCGCCGCCGACCAGAGCACCATCGATATCGGCCATTGCAAAGAGGGCGGCAGCGTTTTGTGCATTGACCGAGCCGCCGTAAAGGATGGCCAGTTGTTCAGCAACATTGGCACTGCTGGCGCTGGCCAGTTGCTGGCGGATGAACTGATGAACGGCCTGGGCGTCTTCAGGGGCGGCAGCCTGGCCGGTACCAATAGCCCAGACCGGCTCGTACGCGATCACCGCGTTACCCAGCGCTGCGGTGTCGGTGTGTTGCAATACCGCTTGTAACTGCTGGCCGATGACCTGTTCGGTCAACCCTTGCTGACGCTCATTGAGGGTTTCACCGACGCACAGTACCGGCGTCAGGCCGGCGGCCTGAGCCGCCTGGAACTTACTGGCCACGATGGCATCGGTTTCACCGTGTAATGCCCGTCGCTCGGAATGGCCAACCAGCACATAGCTCACGGCATGTTCGGCCAGCATGTTGGCGGCAACTTCGCCGGTAAAAGCGCCGTTAGCGTGGCTGCTGCAATCCTGGGCACCCAGTGCTATCACACTGTCAGCGAGTAGCCGGGCGGCTTCGGGCAGATAAACAAAGGGGGGGCAAACTGCCACTTTGACTGCCTCGGCTTGTGCTGCCGGGGCCTGTAGATCGGCTAATAGCTGCCGGACCATCGCCAGGCTGCCATTGAGCTTCCAGTTTCCCATCACCAGTGGGCGTCGCATGGTTACTCCTGATGCTGTTTTATTGTTGTAGGGTTGTGGCGGCGCAGCATAGCACAGCTCACAGCAGGGCTTGGCGCCAGCTATCATTTTTGAGGCTGGCAGCAAAGCTGTCTGCCAGGCGGTTACTGGCGTCGATCACCGCTTGCCAGTAAGCAATGCGGGTCTTGTCATCCAGGTGAACAAAGTCTTTACGATCAGCAATTTTTTGATAAGGCAGGCTGGCCACCAGGGTCGGTGACGGCGCGATCATCACAACTTGGTCATAGTGTTGCGCTTGTGGTTGGCGCCAGCGCAGGGACTTATCAAACCAGCCGGGAATGGCCCGGTCATAAAAATGTGGATACAGCACCAGGCCATCGGGTTGTAACGGCAAATCAAAATGGTAATCGATGATGCCACCATCGCGGTGCAGCGGTTGACGGCTGCCGGGCATGGTGACGCCTTCCAGCGCCATGGGAATGGCACCGGTGGCTTCCAGAGCGGCGGCCAGATTGTGCGTGCTCAGCGGCAAGTATTCGGTAGGCAAATCAGTGGTGGAAAACCAATGGGGTTTGGCTCCGGCATGCAGCACGGTGCGGGTAAAAAAGTGCTGCAACTGGCGCCGTGACAACAAGTTGGCTGCCGCCGCCAGACCCAACCCCAACAGTTGCACCGGTTTGCGCTCAAAGCGCACCAGCCCTTTGCAACCTGCGGTAATGATATTGAGCCGCCGCTGCGGGTTATTGACGATAGTCGCGGCCCCTTGTTCGGCCAGCAGAGTTTGTACCATGGCGCGGCTGGAGTCTGATATCTCCCTGGCATCGGCGTTCTTGCTGTAGGTGAGGTGGTGATAAAAATCACGAAAACGGGTCAGAGCCGCAACCGGTTTGTCGCTGGCGTGGGCGGCCATTCGCCAGCCGCCCACCGAGCTACCCAACAAATCAATTGGCCGCTGGCTGGCCGGTAAAAATTCCGCCGCCAGGTAGCGATCGAGGCCGGAGAGAATAAACCACTTGGGGCCGCCGGAGGCGCCCAACATGGCGCTGAACAGTGTTGGTGAAAAGCCTTCGGCCAACAGGCGCGCTTTAGCGCTGGCGCCTGCCTTGATAATAAACGGCAGTGTCATGAACAGTCCTTATTAGATCTCGGTTAAGCATGCCAAAGGCACTAGGGCTACGACAATCTTTCTTGCTATTAATGGCGTTTTGCTTTGCCATAGGTGCAGATGGGTAAGGAGACAACACCATGAGTGAAAAACGTCGAAATGTACCGTCCGGTTTTGTCATGCTGGTACTGCTACCGGTAGTGATGGTGAGCTGTGCGGTGGTGATCGTGGCGGTACCGGTTGGTTTTGTAAAAGTGCTGGCGTTGCTGTTAGGGCTGATAGCTTTTGTCTGCCTGTTTGGGTTTTTCATGGTTGCGCCCAATGACGCCAAGGTGCTGCAGCTATTTGGCAGCTATACCGGCACTGTGGTGACACCAGGGCTGCGCTGGGCTAACCCGTTTTACTCCAAACAGCGAGTCTCGCTGCGGGTTCGCAACTTTGAAAGTGACAAACTCAAGGTTAACGACGAAACCGGTAACCCCATCGAAATAGCAGCAGTGGTGGTTTGGCGGGTTGTTGATACCTACGAGGCGGTCTTTGAGGTGGATGACTTCGAGGATTTTGTGTCCATTCAGTCGGAAGCGGCGGTGCGAAATCTGGCGACGTCTTACCCTTATGATCAGCATCA
Source organism: Gallaecimonas aegicerasi (assembly GCF_045291545.1). GTDB lineage: Bacteria > Pseudomonadota > Gammaproteobacteria > Enterobacterales > Gallaecimonadaceae > Gallaecimonas. The sequence continues at coordinate 1,664,189 of NZ_CP149514.1, read as the reverse complement.
GGACGGGCAGATGTCGCTACGCAGCCATACCCAGGATATTGCTGACAAACTCAAAGGTGAAATTCAGGCGCGCTTGAACAAAGCCGGCGTGGATGTCATTGAAGCCCGGATCTCCCACCTGGCGTATGCGCCGGAAATTGCCTCTGCGATGTTGCGTCGGCAACAGGCGGCGGCAGTGGTGGCGGCCAGGGCGCAAGTGGTTGAAGGCGCAGTATCGATGGTGCAGATGGCGCTGGAAAAACTCAGCCAGGAAGACATTGTGCAATTGGATGACGAACGCAAGGCTGACATGGTGTCGAACCTGCTGGTGGTGCTTTGTGGTGAAGCGCAGCCCCAACCGGTACTCAACACCGGCGGGCGTTAACAAAAAGGGGCCGCTGGCCCCTTTGTTATAACGGCAGGTGTTCTGGAGCGGGCAAGCCTAAGGCTGTGGCCAGTTGTGCGGTGCTATCCAACAGGCAGCTATGGCGGCGCCGCTGGGCCAGTACCAGCCGGCTGGCCTGCCAGGATAAACCGTTGACGCGGGCCATGATCAAGGCCGCTTGTAGCGGTGGCAGCGTTGGGTTGTAGGCGGCGTTTTCCTGGTAGCTGCCGGTAATGATGTCATCGCCCAGTTGCAGTGCAACACCGGCCAGGGTGGCAGAGTAGGGGGCATGACTATGGCTGGCGGCCTGGCAAGCTGCCTGATGCAGCGGGTCATTGCTGAGCGTTGCCAATGATTGCGTCGGCGGGTCCAGTAAGCGTTGCTGTTTTTCCAGGCTCCAGGGGCCAAAGGCATCGGGCAGATAGTCAGCCAGAGTGGCCGGTGGCCGCCCCGGCAGTAAGATCCGCAGCGACAGATCCGCACTGAGCTCACTCATAAACTGCCGGCAATGGCCGCAAGGGCTGTAATTGACCGCCAGCGTGGTAAAACGCTGTTCACCACATTGCCGACCATGGGTAATGGCGCATTGCTCGGCGTGGACAGTCATACCCATGGCGGCGCCTGGAAACTCCAGATTGGCGCCCATATACCAGGTGCCGGAGGCCCCTTCGATAATAGCACCTACATCAAAATGGGAGATCGCCGCCCGGCCCAGCCCTCGGGCGATGGGCAGCAGTGCCAGCATCAGCTGTTCGCTGTCGAGGCCGCTTAACTGGCACCAGTGCTTGACTGTGGCGCTGTCAACGCGGGCACTAAAGGGGGTACGGGTCAGCCAGTCTGCCACTGGTTTTTGCAGCAGCGACGGCAAAAGCGGCAATGAAGCCGCCATAAAAGAGTTGTTCATCCGTGTTTTAAGCCTTGGTCAATGCATTTGGGCTACGCTTTCCCGCTGCCTCGGTACGCAAATTCTGCACCGTGGTGCTGGCGATGGCGTCCAGAGCTTCACGGGTGAAATAACCCTGATGCCCGGTGATTACCACATTGGGGAAAGTCAGCAGCCGCTGAAACACATCATCTGGGATGATGCGATCGGAGAGATCCTCAAAAAACAGGTCTCCCTCTTGTTCATATACGTCTAGCCCCAGGTAACCCAACTGCCCTGATTTAAGCGCCGTGATGGCCGCCTGGGTGTCTAGTAGAGCACCTCTGCCGGTGTTGATCAACATGGTGCCGGGTTTCATCACTGCCAGTTGCGACGGGCCGATAATATGCAACGTTTGTGGGGTAAGTGGGCAGTGCAGGGAAATTACATCGGCTTTCGCCAGTGCCGCTGTTAACGGCAGGTACTGGCCGCCGAGGTCGGTAAATTCACGTCTGGGGTTAGGGTCAACACCAAGCAGCTGGCAACCAAAGCCTTTGAGGATCTGGGCGCAGGCCAAGCCAATAGTACCGGTACCAACAATGGCCACCGTTTTGCCATGAAAGTTAAATCCCAGCAGGCCGTTGAGGCTGAAGTTATCTTCGCGGACCCGGTTGTAGGCCCGGTGCAGGTGCCGGCTTAGCATCAGCATCAGGGCCACGGCGTGTTCGGCCACCGCTTGCGGGCTGTAGGCCGGCACACGGGTAATGGTGATGCCCAATCGTTCTGCGGCGGCAATGGCCACGTTGTTATAGCCAGCGCAGCGTAGCGCGACATGTTTGACCCCCTGAGCTGCCAAAGCCTGTAGGCTTTCTTCGCCAAGATCATCATTAACAAAGGCACAAATGGCATCACAGCCGCTGGCCATGGCTACCGTGCCGGCATTGAGTCGGCAATCCACCGGCAGCCACTGAATGCTGCTATCCGCCTGCTGCAGGCTGCTGATGTCGTAGGGTTTGGCAGAAAATACTGCAACTTTCATCGGATCCACTCCAGCAACAAGGGCACCACAATTGGCGCTATGGTAGCCGTAATAATACCGCACAGGGTAAGTGCCAGCCCGGCAAATGCCCCTGCCTGAGGGCTTTCGTCGACCATGCGAGCGGTGCCGACGGCATGGGCGGCGCAGCCCATGGCTAGGCCCCTCGCCTGTGCCGATGTGACCTGTAGCCGGTCGAGAATAGCTGGCCCCAGCATGGCTCCGGCAATGCCCGCCAGGATCACCAATACCGCTGTCAGGGCGGGGATCCCCCCCAGTTTTTCACTGACACCCATGGCAATAGGGGTGGTGACTGCCTTCGGCGCCAGCGACATCAATACCTGTTGATCGGCACCGAGCAGGGTTGCCAGCAGCAGGGTCAGGCCCATGGCCAGTATGACCCCGATACTGCATGTGGTCAGCAAGGCTCGCCACTGCGCCCGGATCAGCCCCAATTGCTGATAAAGCGGATAGGCCAGGGCCACCACCGCTGGTTCTAAAAAGGTGTTGATAAGCCAGGTTGCCTGGCGGTAACGGCTGTAGGGAATGTCCAGCCACAACAGCAGCGGTACCAAACAGGCAATGGCTAACAATACGGGATTTAACAAGGGGCTACGCAGTTGCCCCTGTAGCCAGCGGAACAGCCCATACAGCACTAAGGTCAGGGCCAGCAGGGCCAGGTTAACGACCATGGCGTTTCTCCATGGCCTGATGAAGCCAGCCAACCAGTGCGATCACCAACCAAGTACTGATCAGCGTGGTGCCCAGCAACACCGCCGCATGACGGCTCAGCAAGTCAAGGTAATTGATCAGGCCGACACCGGCCGGGATAAACAATAAAGTCATGTGGCGCATCAGCAGACTGGCCGCCGGTGCCGGCCAGCTGCCAGCAAGCAGGCCCGTGCTCAGTAACACGAACAGCAACAGCAACCCGACAATGGCGCCGGGAATAGGCAGCCCGGTGAGCTGCACCAGCCCTTTACCCAGATACAAACAGGCAAAGATGACTGCAAAGGCGCGCAGCAGTTTCATGACAGTATTGAAACAGAAGGGATTTTACCGTCATTCTATCACGGCCATTACAACCCGGAGATGGGAATTTTTGTCGCCAACTTACTTGCTGGCTCTGGATAACGGCACTCAGTCGGTCCGGGCCTTGTTATTTGCTGCTGACGGCCAGTTGCACTTTAAGTACCAGGTGCCACTCGAACCGCCTTTTGAAACGGGGCCTGATGGCCGTGCTGAATTGGCACCGCAGCGTTTCTGGGAGGCATTGTGTAAAGCGTGCCGGGGAGTGTTGCGTGAGTCCGGAGTGTCTCCCTCAGCCATTGCTGGGGCAGCCCTGACCACGCAGCGCAGTACGCTATTGCACCTTGATAGTCACTGGCAGCCACTGCGCCCGGCCATTATCTGGCCTGACAAACGTCGCGCCAGCCGTTTGCCACCATTGAGCTGGCCGTGGCGCCTGGCCCTGGCTCTTGCCGGCCAGCTCAGCACGGTGCGCTATTTTCAGGCAGAAGCCGAACTCAACTGGGTGGCACAACACCAGCCAGAACTGCATCGGCAAACGGCCCATGTCGGGTTGTTGTCAGCCTGGCTGACGGCCAAGCTGACCGGGCATTTCCGCGATTCGGTTGCATCCCAGGTGGGGTATTTACCCTTTTCTTACCGTCACCAGCAATGGGCGCGGCGCTGGGATTGGAAATGGCAGGCACTGGCGGTGCGGCCAGAGCAGTTGCCCGAACTGGTGCCCCCTGGCCAGCCGCTAGGCGCCCTGAGTGCTGCGGCAGCAAAAGCCACGGGCCTGCCGGAAGGGTTAGTGCTGTTTGCTGCCGGTGGCGATAAGCAGGCTGAGGTGGCCGGTGCCGGTGTCACTGACCAACACAGCGCCTCCATCAGCCTAGGCACCACCGCTACCATCATCGGTATCAGTGAGCGTTATCGCGAGGCGGTGCGCTTTTTACCGCCGTACCCGGCTCTGGTGCCAGGGCATTACTGCCTGGAAATGCAGCTTAACCGCGGCTTTTGGCTGGTGAATTGGCTGCTACGGGAATTTGGCCATGCCGAGTGTCAGGCGGCCCAGGCCCAGGCCACGCTACCGGAGGAACAACTTGAACCCTTGCTGGCAAAAGTGGCCCCAGGATCCGATGGCCTGGTCTTTGACCCGCATGTCGCTCCCGGCATTATTTACCCTGGGCCGGAAGCCCGTGGGGCGCTGGTGGGACTGAGTGACCAGCATACCCGGGCGCATCTTTACCGGGCGGTGATCGAAGGCATTGCCTATGCCCTGCGCCAGGGCAAAGAGCGAATAGAAAAAGCCCTTGGCCAGCCGCTGTTGCGGATCCGGGTCAGTGGCGGTGGCAGTCAGTCGGATCAGGTAATGCAGATCCTTGCTGATGTGCTGGCGGTGGAGGTAGAGCGCCCCCATACCTATGAAGCCTCAGGCCTTGGCGCCGCCATGGCGGCAGCCGTTGGCCTTGGCTGGTATCCGGATTTTGCCCTGGCTAGTCGGGCCATGTGCCACAGTGGTCAGCGCTTCTTGCCTGACCCAGCTAACGTTTTGACGTATGAGCAGCTTTACCGCGAGATATACCGGCCACTCTATGGCAAGCTCAGACCTTTGTACAAACGCATCAAATGAGGCATGACGCAATGAAAGTGGCATTTCTTGGGCTGGGGGTGATGGGTTACCCCATGGCAGGGCACCTGCAAAAAGCTGGGCTGGATGTCTGCGTATATAACCGCACCACCGCCAAAGCAAATCAGTGGGTGAACGAATACGGTGGCCGCATGGCGCCGACTCCCGCCGAAGCGGTCGCTGAGGCCGAGCTGGTGATGCTGTGTGTCGGTAATGATCAGGATGTGCGTGCGGTACTGACGGCGGCTGAACCGGGCCTGGTGGCCAATGCCATTGTGGTTGATCACACCACTGCCAGTGCCGATCTTGCGCGAGAGCTGCACCAGCACCTGGCCGCTCGCGGTATCGGTTTTCTTGATGCGCCGGTCTCCGGTGGCGAAGCCGGGGCCCAGAATGGCCAGCTGACCATCATGGTGGGTGGTGATGCACCGGTGTATCAGCGCGCCGAGCCGGTACTGCAAACCTATGCCAAGCAAATCAAGTTGCTGGGTGATGCCGGCAGCGGCCAACTGTGCAAAATGGTCAATCAGATCTGTATTGCCGGTGTTGTTCAGGGGCTGGCTGAAGGGGTGCACTTTGCCCAGCAAGCCGGCCTTAATGTGGCGGATGTGGTTGAAGTGATCGCCAAAGGTGCGGCGCAAAGCTGGCAGATGGAAAATCGCGCTTTGACCATGGACAAAGGGCAGTACGATTTTGGCTTTGCGGTTGACTGGATGCGTAAAGATCTGGCTATTGCCCTGGCCGAGGCCGGGCGTAACGGCGCCAGCTTACCGGTGACGGCACTGGTTGATCAGTTCTATGCAGAAGTGCAGCAACAAGGGGGCAATCGCTGGGATACCTCCAGTTTGCTTACCCGCTTTACTCGTTAAGAAAAACGCGCCGACCGGCGCGTTTTTTTATGGCAACACTTTCTTGAAGGGTTTGACCTCTACCCGTTCATAGACACCCGCAGCCAGGTAAGGGTCGGCATCAGCCCACTGTTTGGCGTCTTCCAGGCTGGCAAACTCGGCAACAATCAATGACCCAGTAAAACCGGCTTCGCCGGGGTCATTGGCGTCAATGGCCGGGTTGGGGCCGGCCAGCACTAGTTTGCCGAGTGCTTGCAGCTTTTCCAGCCGCGCCAGGTGTTCTGCTCGCGCTGTTGCCCGCTTGGGTAGGGAATGGGCCACATCGTGGCCGATGATCATGTACAGCATGCCAATCACTCTTTGCCTAAAAGCAAAGCATAAACGCTTGGCGGGAAAAATAAAAAGCCCCGCAGAGCGAGGCAAAAGATGGCAATCAAGATGTCGATCCATGCAGCAGGGTGTATCGCTACCGCTGCGGTGACTATAGTGCCGTCGGGCGATGACAGTTTCATGACGTTAGCGGCAATAATCGCTGCTGCTGGTAATGGCTGTCACCGTCACGATAGCGCCCTTGCGGATCACCAGTTCGGCAGGCCCTACTTCACTGGCACCCGGGTTGTAATTGTAGGTATAACCAAGACGGGTCCAGGGGTAGCCATGGCGCTGGTATGAAACCGTTGTTTGGGTGGCAAACCAGGCCCGGTACTGACTGCTCACCTGTGCGGGCATATCCGGGCCACAGCGGTGGGTACTGATACTGGGGTTGGCACAGGGGCGAAACAGGCTGCTGCTAGCGACGGTAAAGCTGACAAAAGCACGCTTTTCTCCAGCAACGGGGGGTAACCCCAGCAACCCCTGTAAGCCTTCGGTCAGCCGGGGGTAATGGCGGCACCAGGGCTTGACCGCACCGGCCAGTGTGACCCAGACATCGTTTGGCAGGCGCAGTTGCTGGCCAGTGTGGTAATGCTGGTAGTCGTCAGCCCAGGTCACAACCTGAACGGGGCCGGCGGCAATGGCTGGTAATGGCTGGATCTCGTCAGCTGAAATCACCGCGGCGTCAGCTATGGCCGCCTGATAACGGGCCATGGGGCCGGCGCAGCCGCTCAGCAGCAGCGCCACCAGCAGAAAAAAACGCCGGCTAAGCCGGCGTTTTTTCTCAGAAACCACGTGGGCGTCGGCAGTGATGATCACGCTGTTCAAGCTGATCTTCCCAGAACGCGGCAGGGCTCAGGCCGCCGTTACCGGCTGAGACTTTGGCAGCGGCGGGCTTTTTCGCCGGTGCCGCTTTGGCTGCTGCTTTCGGAGCCGCTTTTTTGGCCGCCGGTTTGGCTGCAGGAGCATCACCGGTCAGTTCCTGTGCCATGGCATCCAAATCGGCCAGACGGACACTTTTACCGCCATCAATGGCGTACCAGCTGCCTTTTTGTTCTACCTCTGGGGCTTTGCCGTGTTTGGCTTCGTAAGCAGCACTGAAAGCTGCCAGTACTTTTTCTTTATCCAACGTGGCCATGTGCCTTTCCTTTGTTTTTTGCTTTTTGCATGGAATGCTGATGTAACGGAGCAGATTTTATACTGTTTTTCGCCTCCGCTGTCTAATCGCGCGGCTTTTCAGCGCTGCAGCGCTCTATTACTCTTAGCGCCACAAATGCCATCTGGAGTTGTTATGAAGCGTCAGGAACTCGTTGAACACCTCGATAAACTGCTGGCCTGTGGGCAGTTTCGTGACTATGCCCCGAACGGCCTGCAGGTGCAGGGCAGTGATCGGGTCGCACGGGTGATGACCGGTGTTACCGCCAGTCAGGCTTTGATTGAAAAAGCCATTGCCTGGGGCGCAGACACCCTGCTGGTACACCACGGCTATTTTTGGAAAAACGAGCCGGCGGTGATCACCGGCATGAAAGCGCAGCGGATCAAGGCGCTGCTGGCACACAACATTAACTTGTTGGCCTACCACCTGCCGCTGGATGCCCACCCGCAGCTGGGCAACAATGCCCAGTTAGCGAAACGACTGGATATTGATGTACTGGGCGCCTTGGATGATGAGCCCGGCCGGGCACTGGTTTTTCATGGCCAGCTGCGCCAGGCGATGAGCAGCCAAGACGTTATTGGCCACCTGCAGCAGCGTCTGGGGCAGAGGCCTTTGCACCTGCCCGGTGGTCCTGAGTCTATTCGCACTCTGGCCTGGTGCACCGGCGGCGCGCAAGATTACATCGATATGGCGGCTGACGCCGGAGTGGATGCTTTTATTTCCGGTGAGGTATCAGAACGTACCACCCACATTGCCGCTGAGCGGGGCATTCATTATTTTGCGGCCGGCCACCATGCCACCGAGCGTGGCGGGGTTCAGGCACTGGCGGAGCACTTGCAACTGCACCTTGGCCTGGACGCGCAGTTTATGGATGTAGCAAATCCGGTATGAACGGTGATCGGATCTTTGATGAGTCCCTGGCCGGGAAATTCGGGCAGCGTATCTATGGCAGTTACAAAGGAGTCTTGCGCCAGCACCTGCTGCTGCGTGATTTGACGCCACTGCTGAGTACACCGACCCGGGTGCTGGATATTGGTGGTGGTCAGGGTGATATGACCTTGCTGCTGGCACAAATGGGGCACCAGCTGACGTTCACTGAACCGTCAGCACCAATGCGCCAGGAAGCGCAAAAGCGCTTCTTGGCCGCGGGTCTGGATATTGGCGTGAGCGACCAGCCATTGCAGGCACTTGACGGCCAGTATCCACTGGTGATTTTTCATGCGGTTCTGGAGTGGCTAGCCGAGCAGCCTCAGGCGTTGGCCCAGGCGTTAGCCCGGGTAGCGCCGGGCGGGCATTTGTCACTGCTGTTTTATAACCGCCACAGTATTGATTTTAACCACCTTATTCGCGGTAACTTCGGTCACCTTAGCCGGGGCCGCTACGGTGGTGGCAAAAGCCTGACGCCGCCGCAGCCGCTGTGGCCGGAAGAAGTAGCCGACTGGCTCGCTGCTCAGCCGGTAGAGGTGTTGGTGAAAACCGGCATTCGCTGCTTTTCTGATTACTTCCAAAAAGGGCAGCACGAACCGGATCTGGCTACCCGCATCCACTGGGAAGAAAAGGTGGCCAACCGTGACCCGTACCGGGCGCTGGCTCGTTATCAGCATTGGTTGATCCACAAATTGCCAGCACCGGCCAGCAGCCAGTAGGCTAGGGCAATGATCGACGTCACAAGGAGAGGGGATGTTTACTGAGCAAACGATTTGGCTGACCGGCGCGTCCAGTGGTATTGGTGCGGCGCTGGCCCGGCACCTGGCGGCCCGTGGGGCCAGTCTCATTTTAAGTGCTCGCCGTGAGAGCGAACTGGAAGCTTTGCGCCAGTCACTGCCGGAGCCGCAGCGCCACCAGGTATTGGTATTGGATCTTTCTGACGCTGACGCAGCCGCCGCTGACGCAGCCGAAAAACTGGCTGGCCAGCAGATTGATGTGCTGATCAACAACGCTGGTATCTCCCAGCGCAGTGCCGTTGTTGATACCGATTTGGCGGTTTACCGGCGCTTGATGGAAGTCGATTATTTCTCGGTTGTGGCCCTGACTCGGCTGGTGTTGCCAGGGATGCTGGCGCGCCGGCAGGGGCGCATTGTTACTGTTGCCTCGGTGGCCGGGAAGGTCGGCTCACAGCTGCGTTCCGGTTACTCTGGAGCAAAATTTGCTGCCATTGGTTTTATGGATTGCTTGCGTGCAGAAGTGGCGGCAGAGGGCGTTCAGTGCCTGACAGTCTGCCCGGGCTTTGTACAAACCGATATTGCGCGTTTGGCACTGACGGGCGATGGACAACCGCAAGGGCACAGTGACCCCGGTGTGGATGGGGGGATCAGCGCCCAGGCTTGTGCCGAGGCCATTGCCAGCGCCATGCTGGCGGGAAAAGACGAAGTGATCATTGGCCGCGGCATGTCGGTGCTGGCGCCTAAACTACAACGCTGGCTGCCGGGGCTGGTAAGAAAAATGGTTGCTAAGCAGCGTTATAACTGAAGGAGTGGTTATGCCGGTCAAGGCATTGTTGTGGTTGTGGTACAAACCCCGTGAGACGTTCCAGTTAGTGGACGCCGGTCCCAAGGCCAATAATAACGCGGCGTTGTTGGTGGTCATTGCGGCCTATGCCGGGTTAATGGAGCAGCTTTTTAGTCGGCACATCTCGTCTTTTGCTATTGCTTTGGTGTTGTTGCTACTGCCGGTATTCGCCATTGTGATGTGGTATTTGTCGGGGTGGCTGATGCGGGTTGTGGTTGGCTGGATGGGCGGTCAGTGCAGCACCGAGCAGGCCCGTCTGGCTCTAGCTTGGGGAGGAGTGCCCAGTACCGTAGGCGCCTTGTTGGCGGTGCTGCTTTATCTTGTCTATGGCCAGGCTGTGGTGCTTGCCCCCCAGTCGTTAAGTGGGCCGGCCGTGCTGGCGGTCTGGCTGACCTTGCTGCTTAATCTTTACAGCTTGTTCACGGTGGCGAAAATGCTCGCCCAGGCGGCAGGCTTCAGTGCCTGGATTGGCCTGGCAGCCACCATCACGTTATTGCTGATCTGCTTTGTGGCAATCCTCGTAGTTACCATCATCTTCATGTTGGCGCTGATGGCTGTTATCGGGCCGGAGGCATTACAAAGGGCGTTATGATGCGCTGGGTCGGGGCTTTTTTACTGGTAGCGGCGGTGGCTGCCACGGGCGTGCTGTTTCCGCCAGGGGCGTGGTATCAGGGCTTGCTGAAGCCTGCTTTTAACCCACCGAACTGGCTGTTCGCGCCGGTGTGGACCTTGCTTTACATCTTCATGGCGGTGGTGCTGGCAAGACGCTGGCCCTCTCCTGACCGGCAATGGCGCTTGCCTTTTTTCCTGCAACTGGCCGCTAATGCCGCCTGGACACCGCTGTTTTTTGGTGCCCACCTGATGGCTTTAGCCTTGGCGGATATTGCCTTTTTGTTTGCCGCTATCTTTTGGCTGCTTCGAGTTCTTCACCCTACCGATCGGCTGAGCTTTTGGCTAATGCTCCCCTACGCACTGTGGGTCGGCTTTGCCCTGCTGCTCAATGCCACATTGCTATGGCTTAACAGCGCATAAAAGAGTCGCTCAAAACCATCACCTTTGTTATTGTTAATAAAAAGTAACGGTGATGTTTATGTTTCGTTTTGCGCTGCTTTTGGCCGTCACCCTGATGGGTTGCCATCCGTCATCTGAGGTGGCTACCCCGTCACTACCTGATGTGCCTGGCGTCAGTACTTCTATTGAGGCCATACCCACCAATGCCCTGCCAACATGGGCGGCGCCAGATCACTATCAACTGACCCTGTGGATTGACCCTGACAGTAAGCACTTTCGCGGTGATGCCACAGTGACGATGCGCTTAACCGAACCCAGTAACCATTTGTGGTTACATGCCAGGGGCTTAGAGCAACTGCAAATGCGCGTGGAAACGGAAAATGGCGAGCAGCTGGATACCGAGCCACGGACCCTTGACCAACATGGCTTGGTACGTCTGGCGTTGCCCAAGCAGCTGGCGCCGCAACGGTTAAAGGTGCAGGCCCACTATAAAGTGCCTTTTCATAGTGCCCCTGACAGTATTCATCAACGCCAGCAAGACGGTCAAACTTATGCCCGTGCGCGGCTGGAAAATTTTAATATCAGCCGGATTTTACCGAGCTTTGATGAAGCGCAGTACCGGGTGCCGTTGACCCTAACCTTGATGGTGCCTCCGGGCATGGAGGTGGCGGCCAGCATGCAGCCGATCAAACGCCAGCACTTGGCCGGTTGGCTGCATCTGCAATTTGCGCCAATAGTGCCGACACCCAATTACCGTTTTGCCTTTGTGGTGGCGCCTTCCCGTGCGTCCTCCCTCTTGCCCTGATTTCAGCTATAACAAACAAGAGTATATCGTCACCGAAGTGAGTAGCAGGGATGACCAACAAGCGTCTTAATGTGGCACCGGCGCAACTGAGCGTCGGTCTGTATGTGGTGTTACCCCTGAAGTGGTCAGAACACCCGTTTTTGTTTCGTCGCTTCAAAATCCGTAACGAGCAGCAACTGGCCCTGATCCGCGGGTTGGGGCTTAAGCAGGTTGAAGTCTGGCTCGATAAATCCGATACCGGTTTACAACCCACCACCGAACTGCGTCCACAGCAAAGTGCCAGCGAAGATGAACGCCAGCAGGCACAGGAGCGCAAAGAAGCGCAAATTAGCCGCCAACAGCAGCAAGCCCGGGCGTTGCAAAAAACCGCGGCCGATTTTCAGCAGGCCTTGGCGACGGTCAAGGGGATTGTCAGTGACGTAAAGCGTAATGGCGATGGGGCTATCAGCAATGCCAACCGCCTGGTTGACGCGCTGGTAGATGCCATTAATGGCCGGGATGATGTGGTATTGCAGCTGATCAACGATGACAGCACCGATGGCGGCATTTATCACCACAGCCTCAATGTGGCGGTTCTATCAGTAATGTTGGCCAGCGCTGCGGAACTGGCTCCGGAGCAGATCCATCTGGCTGGTTTGGCGGGGCTGTTTCATGATCTGGGTAAAAGCCGTATTCCCATGGCGGTGCTGAAAAAAACACACGATATCACCCAGGCAGAAAAAAACCTGATTGCCCAGCACCCCAAATACGGTGAAGAGCTGGCGCAGGCCCTGGCCGGTTTACCGGAAGACGTGACGGCGGTAATCGCTCAGCATCATGAGCGCCTGGATGGCTCGGGGTACCCGCAGGGGCTAAGCGGTGATGCCATCTCGCCGCTGGCGCAGCTGGTGGCGGTAGCCAATGAATATGACAGCCTTTGCCATGGCCATCGTCACAGTCCACCGATGGCACCTGATCGGGTGTTGTCGTCGCTGTTTAAAGAGGGGCAGACACGCTTCAACAAGGATTATGTGCAGCACCTGGTCAGGGTCTTGGGTGTCTATCCGCCCGGAACCCTGGTGTGGCTCAGTAACGAAATGCCAGGCATTGTCATGTCGGTGAATGGGCGGCGCCTGCTCAGCCCTTCGGTACTGATTTACGACCCTGCCATCCCCCGTGAACAGGCCGCCATAATAGACTTGGAAGATGAAGGGCTCAGTGTCATCAAGCCATTACGGCCGTCACAGCTAAAAGAGGATGTAGTGCTGTATCTCAAACCCCGTACCCAGCTCAGTTATTTTATGGAGCTGGGGAAAAAGCGATAACGGCGGCGTTTTGGCAAATGTTTACTGGTTGGCTACCGATAAGACCTTGTAAGCTAATATAAAAAGGGCTAGCGTTTGCTAGCAGAATGTTAATGTACGATGAACATCATCGCCGCCACTGAGAAAAGCACAATGCACAATAACAAGATAGGGACGCTGCTGCTTGCTTCACTGGTGCTGGCGGGCTGTGCCAACAAAGCGCCAGCACCGGCAGCCACGCCAAAAGCTCCCAAGGAGCGCACTGTTGATGTGCGCCTGCCGGCACCCGCCATTCAAGACGCGCTGGATCAGCGCCGTGACAGTATTCTTTCCCGCACCGATGACATGAAAAAGGTGGCCGGCGAACTGACCGATGACAACGGCACTGTCAGCTATGTTGCTTATTTTGACGATGGTGAGCTGCGCTATCTGAAAGAGCGCATCGAATCCGGTGACAAAGGCTACGGCGAGCATTTTTACTTCGTTGATAACGGTAAACTGTTCGGTTACCAGGAAGACGCCAACTGGACGTTGTCACCTCCTGGCGGTAAAAGTGCCGACGACGAAACCGACCTGGACCTTTACCTTGACCAGTACGGCACCATTGCTTACCAGCGATATGTGAAAAACGGCCAGCGCACACCGCTGCCGGTAGCCAAAATCGACAACATCAAAACCCGCTTTAATTTGCTGGCTGACCGTGTTGAACGTCAGTTCAGAGGGGAGAAACTTGCTCCTATTTCCCTGGCCAAGGCGAAGCCGCAGCCCAAGCCGGCAGAGCCCGCTCCGGCACCGGTAGCGCCGGTTGAGCGTACAACGGTACAGGCGGCCACTTCCAATGCCTGGGAAATGCCAGAGTACGTTGGCGTTTCCAAGTCATTGCACAAAGGCATGAACATGGGAACCTTCCAGGTTGCCACCAGTAACGTCAACATGCAGGTCATGCCCGGCGTGAAGGCCAAGGATTACCATCTGGGGCAGATGGTGGCTCTCACCCAGTACTGGTGTGCCTATCGTCCGGATAATTTTGAGATGCAATGGAATTACTGGTCTGCCAGCCGTCAGAAGTTCCAGGGGCAATATGTCTTTAGCTGTGGTCAGGCCCGTAGCATCATGAAAGACATTGGCGAAGGGCAACGTACGGTAATTCCGGTGCATGTTCGTCTCAAAGGCGTACAGGACGCTGCCATCAAGCTGTTGGCATTGGATACACCAGAGAAAAAATCGACGCTGCGCAGCCTGGAAAAACGCTTCGCTACGCCTTGCTTAGAGCATTTTTGTGCCGGCCAGTCCTACCTCGACAAACGCTGAGCGACTCTACGCCCTGGTGGCGCTTATTCCACCAGGGCAAGTGGCCACATATGGCCAGCTGGCGTCATTGTTGGGTTGGCATGCTCGCCAGGTTGGCCGGTTGATGGGCCAGTGCCCGGCACAGCTGCCCTGGCACCGGGTGGTAAATGCCCAGGGCCGTTGCAGCCCGCGCAGTGGCCTGGAGCACCAAGAGCAACATCAGCGGTTACTGGCCGAAGGCGTGAACATGACCGGCTCCGGCCGGGTCCGGTTGGCCGAGGCGCAGTGGCCCGGGTTATGAAGTCTCTTTGCAATAAAAAAGGTGCCTGTCGGCACCTTTTTTCATCAGTGTGTGGCTTTGTCCAAAGTGCCACCAATTTCATTTCCGAGAAAATGCGCTCCGTAGATCAGCAAGCCGCCAATCAGCATGGTGTTACGGCTTTTGAGTAACCAACCGAGGATCAGCAGTACCAGGCCAATAATGCGGACAACGTTATCGTAATTGTGAAACATCCATCAAACCCCTCATTTTCATACCTTATTATTCTTCAGCTGCGCTCAGTGTGGCAACCAGGTGAGCCAAGCTGTCGTTCAGATAACGGGCTTGCAGCCCCAGCCCGGCCAGTTGCTCGGCACCCTGTTGGGCGCGACCACCAGAGCGGCAGTAGCATACTATCTTGCCTTCGAGGTTACCGTTCAATGCCCGGTTAGCCAACTGTGACAGGGGAATGTTAACGGCACCGGGCAGGTGCCCAAGCGCAAACTCAAAAGGCTCTCTGACATCAATGAGCTGGTAATCGCTGCCAGGGGGAAGCTGAGCCAGAGCCGGGGCAGCATGCAGGGGGAGGGGAAATGTTGTCATTGGCTGACCATGGTGGCGCAGCTGCCAGCCATCAGCCGTTACGGCCAACTGGTAATCTCCCAGACTGACTGGCGCCGCCTTTGCCGCCGCAGCCAGCTCGACTGTGGCGATAATGTTCAGGGCTGACAGCTGGGGTTTGAGTTGCTTTAGCAGCGCATCGTTGGGGTTGAGTAAAATCGCTTGCTTGCCGGCTACCAGCACCGCACTGTCAGCGAAAACGCTTAGCCCCTCCGGCAGCGTTGCAGGCGATTGTTGTAAGGCCCGAGCGGCCTCACGCAGCCGCTGACAGGCTGCCGTAATGGTGTGCTGAGTGTCTGCTGGGCCAAAGCTGAGTCGAATAGCCGATTCGCTTTGCCAGCCGGGCAGGGCCATGGCATCAAGTACGAAGGAACGGCTAGCACCCGATGAACAAGCCGAGCCGGATGAAACACGAACCCCCGCAGCATCGAACAGAGTCAGTAATGTTGTGGCGCTAAGACCGGGCACGGCAAAGTTAAGAGTGGTTGGCACGCTGATAGCCAAAGGCGCGTTAAACACCACTTCGGGGAAGCACTGCTTGAGGGTGTCAGCGAGCTGCTGGCGGTACTGCTGCAGGGTATCGTGGCTACGAAAAATCAGGTGTTCAGAGTCTTGTAGAGCATCTAGAACCGGCGCCAAAGAGGCGATACCCGGCAGGTTCTCTGTACCACTGCGTAGCCCTTGCTCCTGGCCGCCACCCGCAATGAAAGGACAGCAAGGGGCACCCTCGCGAACATATAAAAAGCCGACGCCTTTCATGGCATAAAGCTTGTGGCCGGAAAATGGCGCGTAATCAATGCTGATGTCACTAAGAGAGAGCGCTACCTTACCGAGTGCCTGAACACAGTCCACCAGCCACAAGGCCGTAGGGTTGGCCTGCCGAATGATGCCTTCGAGTGCCTGTAAATCCTGCTTGACGCCCGTTTCGTTGTTCACCGCCATAGTGCAGATCAGTAAGGCATCGGCACTGTGGCGGGCCAGAAAGTCCTGATCCAACAAACCATCTTGGCCCACCGGAATGGCAACAACCTCGGCACCGATGCCCAGTAGGGCATTCCAGTGGCGTAAAGTGTTAGGCACGGCTTTATGTTCGGTGGCGCCGTATAGCAATAATTTTCGCGGTTGGTCTTGCTTTGCCGGGTCGGCTTTGATGGCCGACAGTGCTGATACTACCGCTGTTTGAATGCCTTCGGTGGCACCGGAGGTGAAAATTACACGGCCAGTACGGGCACCGATCACATTGCGGGCCTGCTGACGCACCCGCTCCATTAATGCTTTGGCGGCAATACCAGCGCTGTGGCTGGAGCTGGGGTTACCAAAGCCAGTTCGCATTACCGACATAGCGGCTTCGGCGGCCGCCGGCAAAACCGGTGTGGTGGCATTGGCGTCCAGGTAAATTTCCGGGCGCTGGTAGAAACTGCTCATAAAACCTATCCAGACTGACAACAACGGTATGTCAGTCTGTATATCATATTTAGAATATCGATATTCTAAATATGCATAAAGATTCGGGCAGGCATCGTTTTACTGATCCTTATCTTGCCAGTGCGCCGCCAGATCCCAGCCGTCATCGGTTTTGATTAAGGTCAGCTGCTGGTCAACCTTGACTACATCTCCGCTTTTGAATTTGCCAAAACGTAAATGTAGTTGCCACAGGCCCAGGCCATCATTGAGCGCTTTTAGCCATTGCCCCTGGCGGGCTCTTTGCTCAGTGTCGTTGGCCAACTCATCAAAACTTTTTAGAAAAACCAGGTCGTAATGCACATCCACTTTGTAGTGCTTGTCATCTTCTTTGATGCCGCCACTTTTTTTAAGGTTACGTACCAGTACAGCCTGTGGGCCTAGCTCACGCTGGTAATGACGGCTGAGGATCTGGCTTAACTCCGCAGGTGCCGGTGCCTGACTGCAGGCCACCAAAAAGAGGCTGGTCATTAATAACAAAAAGTGTCTTAAGTGACGTTTGTACATGATTAGTTCCATGATTTAGTTGACGTTTTCGTAAACCTACGGATTAGCTAAATTAATCCGTAATAGCAAAAAAGGTCAGGTGTATCCTGTGCTGCTGCTGCCTATAATGCCGCCAGAAACTGACACTGGAGCTGACCATGCTGCTCACTGTACTTTACATTATCGGAATCACGGCTGAAGCCATGACCGGCGCCCTGGCTGCTGGGCGTCGCAGTATGGATCTGTTCGGTGTGATGATCATTGCCAGTGTTACAGCCATCGGTGGTGGCTCATTGCGCGATATGTTGCTGGGCCATTATCCGCTGACCTGGGTAGCGCACCCGCAGTATATCGGCATTGTTTGCGCCGCGGCCTTACTGGCCACCTGGATGGCACCGCTGATGCCGCGGCTGCGTAAAGTCTTTTTACTGCTCGATGCTCTGGGGCTGGTGGTGTTTTCTATCATCGGTGTCAAAGTGGCGTTGTCGATGGGTTTTGGCCCGGCCATAGCGGTTATTTCAGCGGTGATCACCGGCGTCTTTGGCGGTATTTTGCGTGACATGCTCTGTAACCGTATTCCGCTGGTGTTCCAAAAAGAGCTTTATGCAGGTGTGGCGCTGGCCTCGGCGGTGCTATATCTGGCGCTGATCGCCATGGGTGCTGCAGTGCTGGCAGCAACACTGGTAACGCTGGTGTGCGGCTTTGGTATGCGCTTAGTGGCCCTGCGTTACCGGCTGGGACTGCCGGTGTTTCAGTATCACCACCCAGAGCATGATTGAATAACCGTAAAGTGTTAACGGTGCTTGGAAAGGCTCATACTGAGCGAGACTTATGCAACCGAAGGGCAAGGGATATGCAAGAAGACGATCTCTATATCAGGGCGTTGAAGTTTGCTGAACAAAAGCAGGTTTTCAAGTTCAACGAGCTAATGGACGAATTGCAGATCGACGGTAAACTGGAGTTAGTTGAGTCCATTAGGCGGCAAATTGCCTATGGTCAACTGTTTTATCAATCTCAAACTCCACGTCACTTTCTTTCTGGACAATACGAAACGGTTGATATTTACTTCACGGTAAACGATAAATTCCGCCTCCTCGAATACACCGAACTCAAGGAAGCCAGAGCGTCCTCTCTCAAAGCGTCTCAACAGGCTAAGTGGGCGCTAATCATTTCCAGCATACTGGCCGCTACCTCTATCGGGGTATCCCTTATCGGGTTATTGAAATAGCTGTTATGGGTGGGTGCAAAGATGTCGCCAACTAAGGACATTTTTGTACTTTGCTGGCACAGTAAAACCATAGTCACCGCTTTGGAACCGGGCCATGCTCGACGATCAAGTTCAACTGCTGCAAAAACTCACCACCCAGGTGGTTAACTTTCTGACCAACTACGGTTTTCAGCTGGTTGGCGCTTTATTGACCATCTTGCTGGGGTGGTTACTGGCCGGCTGGCTGGGCCGCAGTGTGAAACGCCTGGGTGATAAACGGCACTGGGATCCCACTCTGGTGCGTTTTTTCTCTAACCTGGCGCGGCTGGTTCTGCTGGCCTTTTTCCTGGTGATGGCGGCCAGCAAGCTGGGCATTACCATCAGCCCACTGATTGCTGCTATTGGTGCCGCCACCTTTGGCCTGAGCCTCGCTGTGCAGGGGCCTGTTTCTAACTATGGTGCTGGCCTGGCACTGATCCTGACTCGCCCCTTTGTGGTGGGGGACACCCTGCACATTCAGGGCCGTGACGGCCAGGTTGAAGCCATTAACCTGGCGCAGACGGTCCTGGTCAATGAAGACGGCGAGCGCATTTATATTCCCAATCGCAAGGTGCTGGGAGAAATCTTTCATAACTCACAGCAATACCGCCTGGCGGAAACGACCTTACTGTTGCCACAGGGCAGCGATCCGAACGAGGCCATTGCGGTTTTGCAGGCCATGTTGGGTGAACAGGCACTGACCCAGTGGCAGGTAGGTATTGATGCCTTCACGCCAATGGGAGTGCAGTTAATGGTGCGTGCCTGGTTACAAACCAGCCACTATCATCAACAGCGAATGGCACTGAATCTGGCGCTGTATCAGTGTTTACAAAGCCATCAGATGACGCCCGCCAGCCCCGGTGTGGCGCTATGGAAATCACTGTCATGAAAAACATTGCCCTGATATTACCGGCGCTACTGCTCAGTGCCTGCAGTCAGCCGCCGGCTCCGGTGGCGCGCCCTGACAGTGCGCAACCGGTCAAGGAGAAAGCCGTGCAAGTGATGCTGACGCTCAAGGTGAAGGTGGTTTACCAGCCTCTGGAAGGGGGCTTTTATGGCCTGGTCGATGCCCAGGGGCGGCGTTGGCTGCCCTTGGCGCTGGACCAGCAATACCAGCGTAACGGCCTACAGATGACGGTCACCGGCCAGCCGGCAGCAGGCACCATGACCGCTCAGCAGTGGGGCACACCGTTTCGCATTACAGCGGTAACGGCTGTTGACGACTCGGCCGTTCAGGACCCAGGCGTGAAATATTAAGAACGTGGCGGGCAAAACCGGCCCCGGCTTCTTCAAAGATGTTGAAGACCTCAATACCCAACTCCCGAAGCTCGTCGGCTTCTTCTTGGAACTTGGCAACCGCCGCCACTTTGCCGGTGTAGCCGCGTTCTTTCAGGGAGTTGGCTGCGAACAGGTTACCGTGGTGGTTGGGCATGGCCAGCAACACCAGCTCCAGCGCGTCGTCGTGGCGTATCTTTGACCAAAAATCAGAATCGGTGGCGTCACCCACAATGGTGTTGCGCCCTTGCTGCTGGTGCTCGATAACGCGGTCGGCGGCATGGTCAATGCCCAATACGCCGCTGCCATACTCAGCGTGCAGGTGATCGTAGGCGCCAGTACCAAGGCGGCCCATACCGAAAATCAGCACCCGGGCGCCGCCAATATCGACCGGTGCATCATCCGGGTGCAGGCGGCGTTTTTCGAAGCGGGTGAGCATCGGTAAAGCCCAGCGGTAGACCCCTTCGGCGTAATTGTTCAGTACCGCTGACACGGCAAAAGACAGGGACAGGGCGATGGCGATAATGGTCAGCCATTGCGGCGGCACCAGCCCTTCTTTGGCGCCCAGAGCCACCACAATCAAGCCAAACTCGGAATAGGTGGCCAGTGACAACGCCGCCAGCACACCGGTACGAATACGCAGCCCGAAGCGGCTCAGCACCCAGAAGTACAGCCAAACCTTTACAGGCAGGATCAATACCAGCAGTAGCGCCATCACCAGCATCGACAGGCTGGGCAAGCCATTGAGGCCAATGGTCAGGAAAAACCCTACCAGCAACAGTTCCTTGAGGTTAAACAAGGTCTTGGAGATGGCATCTGCGCGGCTATGGCCGGCAACCAGCATGCCCATCAGCAGGGCACCCAGATCCGGCTTGAGGCCGGCGGCATCAAACAGTGCCACGCCGCCAACCAGTGCCAGCACCAACCCGGCCAGGCTTTGCAACTCGGCATTCCCACACCAGTCCAGCAGCTTATAGATCACTGGCCGCAATACGGGCAGCAGCAATAATGCCGGTGCCCACCAGGCAGGGATCTTGCCCTGAGCCAGGCTCAAAAACAGCACCGCAAAGATATCCTGGGTAACCAGAATGCCAATAGCCAGGCGGCCATATAGCGAACTGGTGTCACCTTTTTCTTCCAGCACCTTGATGGTAAAAACCGTTGAGGAAAAGGCCAGGGCAAAGGCAACAATAACGGTGGTTTTGGCGTCACCGGCCAGTAGGCCAGCGGCCGCCGCACTGCTTAACAGCAGGGCAAAAATGACAATTGTCGCCAACATGTGGATGCTGGCAGCGCCCCAGATCTCCGGTTTCAGCAGGGTTTTGATTTTCAGCTTCAAACCGATGCTGAACAGCAACAGTGTGACCCCCAGATCCGCTATCTGGTGCAGGTTACTGGGTGTTTGTACCCCCACCGCATGCAAGGCAAACCCGGCCAGCAAGTAGCCCACCATGGGCGGCAGGCCAACCCGACTGATCAACAAGCCGAAAAAAAACGCCAGTGCGATGAAAGCGGCACTCATAACTGTCATGGTTTCCTGCGATGATTTTCATCATCATAACAATATCTGTTTATCAACGCGTTACAGAGGACAACATGCAGCCTAAGGACATGTCTCTGACCTTATTAAATGGCACCGAAGTCAATATTAACGACTATCAGAACAAATTATGGTTGATCGTCAATACCGCCAGCGAATGTGGCTTTACCCCCCAGTATCAAGAGTTGCAACAACTGCATGAGCAGTACCACGAACAGGGGCTGGTGATTATGGGCTTTCCCTGCAACCAGTTTATGCGTCAAGAGCCGGACGATGCTAAGGCCATTGGCGCCTTTTGTGACAGCCACTATCAGATCACTTTTCCGATGTTTGCCAAGACCTTGGTCAATGGCCCTAACGCTCATCCGCTCTACCAGTGGCTAAAAGGCCATGCTCCCGGTGTCATGGGGTCGCGGGCAGTGAAGTGGAACTTCACCAAGTTTCTGGTGAGCCCGGACGGCCAGGTGCGCCGCTATGCGCCACGCACCAAGCCGAGCCGCTTAAAAAGCGTGATTGAACAGCTGCTGCCGGGTCACTAAACCGTTCAGTGGCGCTCAGAGGATGTCAATGCTGGCCACGTCGGCAAACACATGGTTGGGGCGAAAGGGCATCAGGGCAATATCGTCCTGACGGGAAACCCCTGACAGCACCAGTATGGTTTCCAGCCCGGCCTGAAAACCGGCGAGGATATCGGTACGCAGGTTGTCACCGATGATCACCGTGTTTTCGGAGTGGGCGTTAATGTGGTTCAGTGCTGAGCGCACAATCCAGCTGGACGGTTTGCCCACATAAAACGGCTGCTTGCCGGTGATCCGCTCAATGGGGGCACACAGGGCGCCACAACCGGGGCTTTGGTTAGGGCCGCAGTGGTCAGGGTTGGTGGCAATAAAGCGGGCTCCGTTGGCTACAAAGCGTGAGGCTTTGTGGATCATTTCCCAGTTGTAGCTGCGGGTTTCCCCCAGGATCACAAAATCCGGGTTGATGTCGGTAATGGTAAAGCCAATTTTATAGAGCTCATGGGTCAGTGCCCCTTCGCCAATCACATAGGCCTTGCTGCCTTCCTGGCGGCGTAAGAAATCAGCCGTGGCCATGGCTGAGGTATAAAAATGCTCTTCCGGTACGTTAATGCCGGCTGCCGCCAGACGGTTGTGCAGATCCCTGGCTGTTTGCGATGGGTAGTTGGTCAGCAGGACCAGCGGGTTACCCTGTTCTAATACTCTGGCAATAAAATCCTTGGCACCGGGCACGGCTGTGTTGTCGTGCATCAAAACGCCGTCAATATCGCAGATGATGTTCTTCATGGGGGCTATTAATGGTAAAAGTGGTGTTCAGTGATACCAGAAAAACCGCCACAGTTGCTACACTGCCGGCCATTTTTCCTGACAATAGCAACCGTGAATCACTGGCGTACTGATATCTGGCGGCAACCGCCTTTTGCTGAACTGGCTGAGCAGTTTGCCTTGGCCGAGTGCAGCCATTTTCCAAATGCTGACACCCTGAGCCACTGGCTACCGGCAACAACACAGACGGCCAGTGGCTGGCCGCTGCGTTTTTGCCACCAAGTTGCTCCCAGCGCTTACGAACAGCATATCTGGGATAGTGGTCAGGTACCGACCCGGGCTGACAACTGGCATGATCTTTTTAACGCGCTGACCTGGGCACGTTTTCCGCAGGCAAAGGCGGCCATTAATCGCCAGCATGTCGCCGACATCAACCGCCATGGTCTGCACCCACGAACACTGCGCCGTGACACCCTGACGCTGTTTGATGAGTGCGGGGTACTGGTGTTGAGTAGTGATACGGCGCTGCTGGAAGCTTTGCGCCAGCACCAGTGGCAGCAGGCTTTTGTTACCGAGCGGGGCCGCTGGGGGAAAAGCATCAGTGCCATGGTTTTTGGCCATGCCATTTATGAGCAGCTGTTAACGCCTTATCTGGGGCTAACCGGGAAAATGCTGCCAGTGCAGGTCAAACATGCTTTTTTTGACTGGCCGGCCGCGCAGCAGCTGGCCTGGCTGGATGAGCACCTGGCGGCGTTGCTGGCAGCCGATGTGCTGGCCGATAAAACACGGCTGTCGCCGTTACCGGTATTAGGCATACCGCACTGGTGGCCAGCCAACCGCCAGGCCGCGTTTTATGACAACCGCGATTACTTTCGGCCGCTGCAGCGGCCCCGAACGGCGTTACAGTATTAAAAAAGGCGCCTGTCGGCGCCTTTACTGAGTCAGCTTTGGTGGCCGGTGATGTGTATTTCCTCTTCCTGGCGGGCGGCATCCGGGTCATTGAAAACTGTCTCGTCCAGCTCTCCTTCGGACTTGGCCACAATCATGGTCACCATGGAATCGCCGGTGACATTGACGGCGGTACGGGTCATGTCCAGTAACCTATCAACCCCCATGATCAGGCCAATGCCTTCAACCGGCAGGTTCACCTGGTTGAGTACCATGGCCAGCATAATGAGGCCGACCCCGGGTACACCGGCGGTACCGATAGAAGCCAGCGTAGCGGTGAGGATCACCATCAAGTAATCACTTAAATGCAGGTCAATGCCGTACACCTGGGCAATAAAGACGGTGGCCACCCCCTGCATGATAGCGGTGCCATCCATATTGATGGTGGCGCCCAGCGGAATGGTGAACGAGGCAATGCTATTTTGCGCCCCCATTTTCTTGGTGACGGTTTCCAAGGTGATCGGAATGGTGGCATTGCTGGAGGCGGTCGAAAACGCGAACAATGCGGTGTTGCGCATTTTTTTCAGGAACATCAGCGGGTTCAGTCGTGCCAGCAGTTTCAGCAAGACCGGGTAGGTGATAAAGGCGTGGATAAACAGCACCACTAACACCAGCAGGAAGTATTTACCCAGGCTACCAAGGGTACTGACGCCTTTGTCGGTAAACAGCTTGGCCATCAGGAAAAACACCCCGTAAGGGGCCAGGCTCATCAAAATGGTGACCAATTTCATGATCACCTCATTGAAGTCGGTAAACAGCTTGGCAATGCGCTCACCGGCCTTCCCGGACAGCGCTATGGCGATACCGAACAAGACGGCAAAAACGATGATCTGCAGCATATTGCCGTCGACCATGGCCTTGAACGGATTGGCTGGCACCAGCCGGGCAAAAATGTCGCTAAGAGCTGGAGCCTTGTCGGCAGCAAAGCTGGCGGTGGAATGCAAATCAAGGCCAACACCGGGCTGAACCAGCATGGCCAGCACTATGGCCAGGGTAATGGCGATGGCGGTGGTCAGCAGATACAAACTGATGGCTTTGCCGCCGAGGCGGCCGAGCTTGGCCGGATCTGACAGCGAGCACGTGCCGCACACCAGCGATACAAACACCAGCGGCACCACCAGCATTTTCAGTGACGCAATAAACAGCTGGCCGCCAACATGGAAAATACCGTTAGTCAGCCAGGTGCTGACAAAGGTGGATTCCGGGGCAAAAGTACGAAGCGCAATGCCGACTAAAAAGCCCAGCACCATACCGATGAGAATGCGGGCAGTCAGGCCCAGTTTTCCTTTTTCATTATTCATGGGCTGTCCAGAGTGTGAAAATCGCAAAACAATCTAGCAGCTAATGCGGCCCATGAAAAACCCGGCCGAAGCCGGGTTGTGCGGTCAGTCCCGCTGGAAGGGGTAGACACTGCCGAGATTGAGCAGCTGAGTCAGCTCATCCAGCGCCTGGCGGCTCTCCAGCAAGAGCTGCGGGTCGGCAAGGTCACTGACGTGCAATTCATCGCGATAGTGTTTATCAATCCAGCTGTTTAGCCGCTGGTACAGGCCGTCATCAAGCAGGCAGCGGCTGTTGGTGGCCGCCAGCTCCTCGTCATTGAGGGCGACTCGCAGGCGCAGGCAAGCCGGGCCACCGCCATTACGCATGGATTGTTTCACATCCATGTAGCGTACTTCCTTGATGGGCGTGTCCTGCTCCACCAGCTCGGCCAGATAGCGGTTGACCGCGGCTGATTCCTGACACTCCGTGGGGGCAATGATCGCCATGGCACCGTGGGGCAGGGTAACCACCTGAGTGTTGAACAGATAGGTTTTTACCGCCTCGGCAACACTGACCTGTTCGCGGCCCACTTTAATAAAGTGCAGCGGATGATCGCCGAATTTACGGCGGATTTCGGCAAATTTAGCCTCGGTATCCAGGAATGCGTCCTCGTGGTAGAACAGCACGTTCTGGTTACCGACACTGATCACGTCGTTGTGGAACACACCCGCATCAATGACCGCCGGATTTTGCTGCATAAATACCACAGTGTCGTCATCCAGACCGTGCAGGCGCGTGATGGCGGTCGAGGCTTCCAGGGTCTGCCGGGCCGGGTAGCGGGTTGGCGCCGGAGCGTTGGGGTTAAAGGCCTGGCGGCCGTAAACAAACAGCTCAACACCGGCATTGCCATAGGCACTGCACAGACGGGTGTGGTTGGCGGCGCCTTCGTCACCAAAATGGTCGTTATCCGGCAGGTGCTTGTGGTGGCAAAAATGGTGCTCATCAGGAAATACTGCCTGCAAAATGCGCCCGGTTACCGCTGGCTCCAGGCTGCGGTGAAATTTGTTGGTCAGGTTCGCTGGCGTAAAGTGCACGCGGCCGTCATGGGTATCGGCAGACGGTGAAATTGTTGCGGCATTGGCTGTCCACATACTGGAGGCTGAGCAGACAGCCGCCAGGATCGCCGGCGCCTGTTTGGCCGCTTTAGCCAACACCTGTGCATCGGTGCCGGAAAAACCCAGCCGGCGCAGGGTGGCCACATCCGGGCGCTCCTGCGGTGCCAGCACCCCTTGTACCAGGCCCATGTCATGCAGGGCTTTCATCTTTTGCAGGCCTTGTTTGGCGGCCTGCTTGGGGCTGGAGGCGTTCTTGGCGTTGGAGACAGAAGCAACGTTGCCATAAGACAGCCCAGCATAGTTGTGGGTGGGGCCCACCAGGCCATCAAAATTGACTTCGAAATGTTTCATGCCCTATTCCTTTGTCTTGTACCCGGGCAGAACCGGGGCGTAGGTGACTTGGCTGCATTATACCCATAGCATCATCACAAAATGGCTTGTGCTTGCAAATGTCGGTTAAGTCGAATTAATTAGAAAAAAGCCGCCAGAGGCCAATGCGCCTTGCATCCGCCCTGGCAAACCACTATATATGGGCACCTCCCCGAGGGCAGCCCATCAACGAATTCAGAGGCACATGGCTAAATCACTGGTGATCGTGGAGTCCCCCGCCAAGGCCAAAACTATTAATAAATACCTTGGCAAAGACTTCATCGTAAAATCTTCAATCGGCCACATCCGCGATCTGCCCACCAGCGGCAGCGGTAATAAAGGCAAAAAAAATGCGGCCAGCAATCCGCTGGTGGCGCGTATGGGTGTGGACCCGGAAAACCACTGGCAGGCGCATTACGAAGTACTGCCCGGCAAAGAAAAGGTGGTGGCCGAGCTCAAAGCGCTGGCAGAAAAGGCCGATAACGTCTATCTGGCAACGGATTTGGACCGCGAAGGGGAGGCCATTGCCTGGCATCTCAAAGAACTGATTGGCGGTGATGACAGTCGGTTCCAGCGGGTGGTATTCAACGAAATCACCAAAAATGCCATTGCCCAGGCTTTTGAGCACCCCAGCCACGTCAGCACTGACAAGGTCAATGCTCAGCAAGCGCGTCGTTTTCTCGACCGGGTCGTGGGGTACATGGTTTCGCCACTGCTGTGGAAAAAGATCGCCCGGGGCCTGTCGGCTGGCCGGGTGCAATCGGTTGCGGTGCGGCTGGTTGTCGAGCGGGAGCGGGAAATTCGCGCTTTCACGCCGGAAGAGTACTGGGACATTCATGCCGACCTCAGTGCCCAGGAAGGCGCGCTTAGAATGATGGTGACGCACCATCAGGGCAAAGCTTTCAAGCCGGTCAATGAACAGCAAACCATGGCCGCGGTCAGTGCCCTCAAGCAGCTTGGCTATCAAATCAGTGATCGCGAAGACAAGCCCAGCCAGTCGCGGCCGTCGGCGCCTTTTATTACTTCAACCCTGCAACAGGCCGCCAGTACCCGCCTGGGCTTTGGGGTGAAAAAAACCATGATGCTGGCCCAGCGTCTGTACGAAGCTGGCCACATTACCTATATGCGTACCGACTCCACCAACCTGTCAAAAGAAGCAGTGGATGCGGTGCGAGGCTATATCGGTGAGCAGTTTGGCAGCCGTTACCTGCCGGACAATCCGCTGGTCTACGGGGCCAAAGCCAACGCCCAGGAAGCGCACGAAGCCATCCGCCCGTCGGATGTGCACGTCAAGTCAGAAGACCTCGGCGTCGAACGTGATGCCCAGCGCTTGTATGAACTGATCTGGCGTCAGTTTGTCGCCTGCCAGATGACCAACGCTGTTTATGACGTTACCCAACTGACGGCCACCGCTGGTGACTACCAGCTCAAGGCCAAGGGCCGGGTACAGCGTTTTGATGGCTGGACCCGCGTCCAGACGCCGATGAAGCGCAAAGACGACGACCAGTCATTGCCCAATGTCACGGTTGGTGAAGCCCTGCGCTTAGAGACGCTGGATCCGAAGCAGCATTTCACCAAACCACCGGCACGTTTTACCGAAGCGTCGTTGGTCAAGGAGCTGGAAAAACGCGGCATTGGCCGGCCATCAACCTACGCATCCATCATTTCCACCATCCAGGATCGTGGTTATGTGAAGGTCGAAAGCCGCCGTTTCTATGCCGAAAAAATGGGTGAAATTGTCAATGACCGGCTGGTGGAAAACTTCACCAACCTGCTCAGTTACGACTTTACCGCCCGCATGGAAGGTGAGCTGGACGCCATTGCCAACGGCGAGCGCGAATGGCACGGGGTGCTGGACGAGTTCTATGGCGACTTTAAACAGCGCCTGGACGATGCCGAAGAGCACATGCGCGGCAACGCCATGGTGATGACCGATATCGAGTGCCCCAGCTGCGGCCGCCAGATGGGCATTCGCACTGCCTCTACCGGCGTATTCCTGGGCTGCTCCGGCTACAACCTGCCGCCAAAAGAACGCTGTAAAACCACCATCAACCTGATCCCGGGTGAGGAGGTCATCAACGTTGATGATGATGAAGGCGAAACCAACGCGCTGCTGGCGAAAAAACGTTGTCCGAAATGCGACACCGCCATGGATTCCTACCTGGTTGATGCCAAGCGCAAGCTGCATGTGTGCGGTAACAACCCTGATTGCGACGGCTATATCCTCGAAGCCGGCGAGTTCAAACTCAAAGGTTATGACGGGCCAGTGATCGAGTGTGACAAGTGCGGCGCCGATATGGAGCTGAAAAACGGCCGCTTTGGCAAGTATTTCGGTTGCACCAATGCCGATTGCAAAAACACCCGTAAGATCCTTAAAAACGGTGAAGTGGCACCACCCAAGGAGGATCCGGTACCGTTGCCAGAATTGCCATGCGAGAAGTCCGACGCGCACTTTGTTTTGCGTGACGGCGCTGCGGGTATTTTCCTGGCGGCCAGCAATTTCCCGAAATCACGGGAAACCAGGGCGCCGAAGGTGGCCGAGCTGAAGCGTTTTGAAGAGCGCTTGCCAGAGAAGTTCAAGTACTTGGCCAAGGCGCCGGTGAAGGACAAAGACGGCAACCCCACAGTGGTGAAGTTTTCACGTAAGACCAAGAGCCAGTATGTGGCGTCGGAAAAAGACGGCAAAGCGACCGGCTGGATGGCGGTCTACGAGAACGGCAAGTGGGTCGATAACGGCAAGTAACGAAAAAAAGCCCGGTCAACTGACCGGGCTTTTTTGTGGGCAGGATGTTGTTATGGCGTCCTGGCTAGGTAATAGGGTAGCTGAACTGGCTGAGTTACCGGTGATGCTGCTGTGCTGCTGGTGGCTTGCCGGCTGGCTGGTACGCCACTTCACACCGCGCCGAAGCCAGTTGGGCAGGCGTAATTGCGCTGGCCGGGCTGACTGGCCGTGGTGGAAGTGGGCATCTGGCCTTTGTTCAGTGGCCAAAGCCTCGTGGCGTGGCGCTCGCTTTGGGCGCTTTCAGGCTATGGTCTGAGTTTACTGTTATTTGCCTGTTTCCCCGTTGGCAAGTCAATAAAAAAACGCCGCTTGAAGCGGCGTTTTTTATTACCATTTTTTCTTAGGTGAGAAGAGCAAATCCATATCATCGGGTTGCTGCGGCTCGCCTTCTGCCCGCGGCGCTTTCACCGGTGGCATCATGGCGCCTTTGGCCTGATTGATTTCATCCAGATGGATCTGGATGTCACCCAGTTTTGCCTGCAGGTAACCATCCTGATGGGCATGCGGAGCGGCCAGCTGCTTGGCTTTGTTCAAGAACTGCCGGGCGGAGCCGAACTGTTTGATAAGCTTGGCGGAAACACCGCGGTTGATCAGCCCCTCAAGATTGATTTTAAGGCGAATGCGATCCAAAAACGCGGATTCCAGGCGAAAGGTTTCCGGGTCCACTTTGCCGCGGTTAAATTCGGTACGCAAAATGGCAATCAGCCGCTTTACTGCCTGCAGCAGGCGAACCATCTGTACTTCGTTATCCGGCAGTCGGATGTTGTCGTCACTGGGGCGGTGTGCTTCGAGCGCCTTTTTTTGTTGTTTGAGGGCGTCTTCGGCGCGGGCTTTCATCTTGGCACTGTCGCCAACGCCCAAGGCGCTGGCGGCCGTCAGGGCTTCGGCCAGACGGCCGTGCAGCATAGCAATCAGTTTGCTGGAAATGGGCATCTGGCCGGCAATCGGCAACAGATCTTCTGTTTCATCAATGATCGCTTTTTGTTTAGCCAGTTCCTGACGGCGTTCAGCTTCTTGTTTTTGTCGTTGTTGCTGGACAGCATTGAT
Source organism: Gallaecimonas aegicerasi (assembly GCF_045291545.1). Lineage (GTDB taxonomy): Bacteria > Pseudomonadota > Gammaproteobacteria > Enterobacterales > Gallaecimonadaceae > Gallaecimonas. The sequence goes on along the minus strand of NZ_CP149514.1, from coordinate 1,634,327 downwards.
AGCGATGATTAACGCTAGCAACACAGCAATCACTGCTGCCACTATGTATAAAGTCATGTTGTCGTCCCGTTGCGCCTTGGCGAACCGTCACCAGTGTATCGGATGTAGTCAGTTTTCGATAGCGTATCAATCATTTGCAAAAGTGAATATCATTCCGCTAACTTATAGCTTTATGGCATAACTGCTTGGGGCCACCATGAAGCTGCAACAACTGCGTTATATCGTCGAGGTTCGTAACCACAATCTTAATGTATCTGCTACGGCTGAGCGGCTTTATACCTCGCAACCGGGTATTTCCAAGCAAGTCCGGCTGCTTGAAGATGAGCTGGGAGTGCAGATCTTCGGCCGCTCCGGCAAGCACCTGACGCACGTGACCCCGGCCGGCCAGGGTATTTTGGCTATTGCCGAAGAAATGCTGGATAAAGCCGAGGCCATTCGCGCCGTGGCCGACGAGCACACCCAGCCGGACCAAGGCCGCCTGCACATTGCTACCACCCACACCCAGGCCCGTTATGCGCTGCCGGCGGTGATCCGCCAGTTTATCGACCGTTACCCGAAAGTGTCTTTGCATATGCACCAGGGAACGCCGACGCAGATCGCCGAAGCGGTGGTACGCGGTGAAGCCGACTTTGCCATCGCCACCGAAGCACTGCATTTGTATGACGATCTGATCATGCTGCCGTGCTACCACTGGAACCGCAGCATTGTGGTGCCTAAAGGTCATCCCCTGGCCAGTTTGGCGCAGGTCGGCATTGAGGATCTGGCTGCCTATTCGCTGGTAACCTATGTGTTTGGCTTTACCGGCCGTTCTGATCTCGATGAAGGCTTTGCCCGCAAAGGGCTAGAGCCGAAAATCGTCTTTACGGCGACAGATACGGACGTTATTAAAACCTATGTGCGCCTGGGCATTGGTGTTGGTGTGATTGCTACCATGGCCTACGACCCTGACATCGACAGCGACCTGGTAGCCATTGACGCCAGCCACCTGTTTCAGTCATCCACCACCAAGATTGGCTTTCGTAAATCCAGCTTCCTGCGTGGCTACATGTATGACTTTATTCAGGCCTTTGCGCCACACCTGAGCCGGGAGCTGGTGGACGAAGCGCTGCGCCTGCGCGATAGCACCCTGGTCAGTGACTTGTTCACGGGCATCAAACTGCCGGTGAAATAGTCAGTGCTGGGCAACGTTTTATTAATCTGGGTCAAAAAGTGGCTGGGCTGTTGCGCCTATAGTCTTACTCGAAGCGTGAGTGCTTCATTGCAACTGACATTGAGCTGTCCTAAGCCTCTTTCACCCGGCCTTGTGCCGGGTGTTTCTTTTGTAGTACCAAAGTGCTGTACCCAAGCGGTTAAAAAGCGACCAGTCTGTTATTAGCAACACACTAATAACAAAAGGACTGCGACATGAAACAGACACTGCTTGGACTGCTGCTCATGGCCACGGCCATGGTGGCCAACGCCGCCTGCCACGATGCGGTGGTGCTGGTGCATGGTAATACCGCCACGCCGGCCAGTTGGGACAACACACTCAGCGCTTTGCTGGCGGCAGGGTATAGCCGCAGTGAAATATTCCTGCCGGACTGGGGCTCAAAAACCTGTGCCGCCTGTAACAACCACGACGGCAGTGAAGAAGTGCCGGTGCGGCAGGCCATGACCGCCGCGCTGGCACAAAGCTGTACCGGCAAAATTGATGTGATCGGCCACTCCATGGGCGCCACGCTGGCTGCACAGCAGATTGTCAAACTGGGTATTCGTGGCCAGGTCGACACCTTCGTGGGTATCGCCGGTGCTTTTCGTGGCTTATACAGTTGCGGCATTTACCCCTACAACGTCTGGAACAGTACCTGCGGCACTTATGGCCTGTCAGTATCCAGCCCGTTTTTAAACGATCTGTACGGTAATGTGTTTGCTGACAAGGTGTACTCCATCAAGAGCTACATGGACGAAGTGGTCTGCTCTACCGGTACTTGCCTGGTTTATGGCATTCACTCATCCAGCATCTGGTACGAAGACGCCAGTTATACCTTTGCCTTGGGGCACTTCGGTCTGCAAAGCCAGACGGCAGACTTACAGGTGCAGCTCATTCAGTAACCAAAAAAACACGAAAAAGCTTGCCTTACCCTCCCTGCGGTCTGATACATCTAATAAGTAAATCAGAACCTTGAGCCCGTTGTCGCAGTTGCGGGGCTTGACCAAAGGGAGGGAGTCATGCGCATTGGCATACCGAAAGAATCGTTGCCGGGTGAAAGCAGGGTAGCGGCTAGCCCCAAGTCAGTCGCCGAGCTACGCAAGCTTGGTTTTGAAGTGGTGATAGAAAAAGGTGCCGGCAAGGGCGCCAGTTTTGATGACGCCGCTTACACCGCCGCAGGCGCGGTGATTGCCGACCCCTGGCAATGTGAGCTGGTGTATAAAGTCAACGCCCCGGACGATGACGAAATCAACAAGCTGCAAAAAGGCGCAACGCTGGTCAGCCTGTTGCAGCCAGCCCAAAACCCTGATCGGCTTAAAGCCCTTAAAAAACAGCAGGTAACGGCGTTGGCGATGGACATGGTGCCGCGCATCAGCCGTGCTCAGTCGCTGGATGCACTGTCGTCAATGGCCAATATTGCCGGTTATCGGGCGGTAGTGGAGGCGGCAAACGCCTTTGGCCACTTTTTTACCGGGCAAATCACCGCGGCCGGTAAAGTGCCGCCCGCCAAGGTACTGGTAATTGGTGCCGGGGTGGCGGGCCTGGCAGCCATTGGCGCGGCCGGCAGTCTGGGCGCTATTGTTCGTGCCTTTGACACTCGTCCGGAAGTCAAAGAGCAGATCCATTCCATGGGCGCAGAGTTTTTGGAAGTGGAGCTCGAAGAAGAGGGCGGCAGTAGCGACGGCTATGCCAAGCAGATGAGCCAGGCCTTCATTGACGCGGAAATGGCCCTGTTCATGGAACAGGCCAAAGAGGTGGATATCATCATCACCACCGCGCTGATCCCGGGTAAGCCCGCCCCGAAACTGATCACCCGCGAGATGGTAAAAGCCATGAAACCCGGTTCGGTGATTGTTGACCTGGCAGCACCTAATGGCGGCAACTGTGAGCTGACCAAACCCGGCAAGCGCTTTAAGTCCGATAATGGCGTGATCATCCTCGGCTACACCGACCTGGCCAGCCGTCTGGCCGGGCAAAGCTCCACGCTGTATGCCACTAACCTGGTCAACCTCACCAAGCTGCTTTGTAAAGACAAAGACGGCACCATCAACATTGATTTTGATGATGTGGTGCAGCGCAACATGACGGTGGTCAAAGACGCCGAGATCACCTTCCCACCGCCGCCCATTGAAGTATCTGCAGCACCCAAAGCCAAAGAGCAAGCCGCCCCGGCACAACCAAGCGAACCGGCGCCGCCAGCTCCGCGCTGGCGCAAGTGGGTATTGGCGGGGGCCGGCCTGGCGGCCTTTGGCTGGCTGGCCAGCGTCGCGCCAGCAGCGTTCTTGTCGCACTTTACGGTCTTCGTACTGGCCTGTGTGGTGGGATATTACGTGGTCTGGAACGTCACCCATTCCCTGCATACGCCACTGATGTCGGTTACTAATGCCATCAGCGGCATCATTGTGGTTGGGGCACTTTTGCAGGCTGGCTCCGGCGGTTTGACCGGACTGTTGGCATTTGTGGCGGTGCTGATTGCCAGCATCAACATTGTCGGCGGCTTTGCCGTTACTCGCCGCATGCTGAAAATGTTCAAGAAGGGGTAAGCGGATGAATCAGGGACTGGTAAGTGCCGCCTACATTGTTGCGGCGTTATGTTTTATCGGCGCTTTAGCCGGGCTGTCCAAGCAAGAAAGCGCTAAGCGCGGCAATATGCTGGGCATGATCGGTATGGCCATTGCCTTGCTGGCAACTATATTCAGCCCCAGCGTCGGTGGCCTGGGTTACATCATTGTGGCCATGGTGGTTGGTGCCGCCATTGGCCTGCAACTGGCACAGCGGGTAGAAATGACCCAAATGCCGGAGCTGGTGGCCATATTGCACAGTTTTGTCGGTCTGGCGGCGGTGCTGGTGGGATACAACTCCTGGCTGGAGCACGGCATTTTGTCTGGCGCCATGCTCAGTATTCACCTTACCGAGATTTTCCTCGGGATCTTTATCGGTGCCGTTACTTTTACCGGCTCGATTGTGGCTTTTGGCAAATTGCGCGGCGTGCTGGCATCCAAGGCGCTGATGCTGCCACACCGCCACAAGCTCAACCTGGCAGCGGTGCTGGTATCGCTATTCCTGCTGTGGCGCTTTGTTGCCAGTGGCGGTGACGACAGCTTCGGGTTATTGCTGATGACGGTTATCGCGCTGGCCTTTGGCTGGCATCTGGTTGCCAGCATCGGCGGTGCCGATATGCCGGTGGTGATCTCGATGCTGAACTCCTATTCCGGCTGGGCGGCCGCCGCCGCAGGCTTCATGCTCGGTAATGATTTACTGATTGTCACCGGGGCACTGGTTGGCTCCAGTGGTGCCATCCTGTCGTACATCATGTGCAAGGCCATGAACCGCTCATTTATTTCGGTGATCGCCGGTGGTTTCGGCACGGATGGCGGTAGCAGTAGTGACGATGTTGAAGGCGAGCATGTGGAAGTCACCGCCGAAGATGTGGCCGACATGCTGAAAAATGCCGATTCGGTGATCATTACCCCCGGTTACGGCATGGCGGTTGCGCAGGCGCAGTACCCGGTTGCGGAGCTGACCGCACAGCTACGGGAAAAAGGCGTGCAGGTTCGCTTTGGTATTCACCCGGTAGCCGGGCGCTTGCCAGGGCACATGAACGTACTGCTGGCCGAAGCCAAGGTGCCCTATGACATCGTGCTGGAAATGGACGAAATCAATGACGATTTCCCTGACACCGATGTGGTACTGGTGATCGGCGCTAATGACACCGTGAATCCGGCGGCGTCTGAAGATCCAGGCAGCCCCATTGCCGGCATGCCAGTGCTGGAAGTATGGAAAGCCAAGCAGGTGGTGGTGTTCAAGCGCTCCATGAACACCGGTTACGCCGGGGTGCAGAACCCGCTCTTTTTCCGGGATAACGCCGCGATGCTGTTCGGTGACGCCAAGCACAGCGTCGAAGCCATATTCAAAGCCCTCTGAAAAAGGCGCCGTGAGGCGCCTTTTTTATTGCTTGGCTGGCAGCTTTTGCAGCTGCGTTACCAACCGCTGGGCATGGTCGTCGGCGCGGGCCTGTACCAGCTCAAGACTGTTATAAACGCCGGGGATGTAAATCATGCCGTGGCTGAACACCGGCGGCGCGTAATGCATGCCAGTCAGGTAGCTGGTTTGTTCCAGCGGCCGCAAGAGTTGCTCAATACTGAAATGGTTATAGCCCAGCGCCGTGTAGGCTTCCGCCGGGCCGCCGATGGTCAGCGACAGTTGCAAGCTTTTGCCTTGCAGCTTGGTGCCTTCGCTGCCGTAGGCAAAGCCATAGCTCAGTACTTCATCCAGCCATTTTTTCAGTAAGGCCGGCACCGAATACCAGTAAAAGGGAAACTGCAATACCACCACATCGGCGGCCAGCAGCGCCGCTTGCTCAGCCGCTACGTCAATGACGCCGTCCGGGTAGAGTTGCTCCAGGCACCGCACTGTCATCTCGGGCAGGGCGGCCTGGGTATTGGCAATGATGCGCTGATTGGTATGGGAGCGGCTGAGGTCCGGGTGGCCGCTAATCATTAATATCCGGGGCATGGGGTTCTCCGTTATCGGTTTGAGTGCCATGGTAGAGCGGATAATTCATTGCTTGTAGCCGGGGTTAGGTTACCCTTTAATTAGGTAAAGGCTAATAATTAGGTGGCTCTTGAAAGGAACGACATACAGCCAGTTACAGGTGTTTCAGGCCATTGTTGCCACCGGCAGCCTGCGTGGTGCCGCCCGGCAGCTGGGCATAGCCCCACCGTCGGTCAGCCAGGCTCTCAAGCTACTGGAGAGCAACATCGGCTTGACCTTGTTTGACCGCTCCACCCGCAAGATGGAACTGACCGACGCCGGCCGACTTCTGGCTGAACAAACCGGCGCCCCCTTGGCGGCATTGGCGCGGGCTATGGAGCAGGTGCAGCAGCTCAGTGCCGAGCCCCGTGGGTCGGTACGGCTTACGGTGCCACGCTTTGTCTACCAGCACTACCTGCAACCCATCTATGGCGAATTTTGCCGGCAATACCCGCACATTCTGTTGGAGCTATCAGTGTCGGATGCGGCGGTGGATCTGCTGGCCGAAGGTTTTGATTTAGGGATTCGCTTTGGTGATCGTATCGAGCAAGGCATGGTGGCCCGCAAGCTCACCGAGCCGCTACCCGAAGCGCTTTTTTGTTCCGCGGCGTATGCCCGCCGCCATGGCCTGCCAGACTCTCTGGCAGCACTGCCGGCGCACCGGCTGATCCAGTACCGTTTTATTACGGCCAATCAGCTGGCGCCGCTGGAACTGGATGAGGCCGGAGAAGCGGTACGGGTGCAAATGCCATCGGCGCTGGTGGTTAACGACACCGATCTGATGATCGACGCCGCCCTGCAAGGGCTGGGCATTGGTCGGCTGATAGTGCCTCCGGTCGAGGCCCTCTTGGCAGATGGCCGCTTGTTACCGGTATTGGCACCGCACTGGCGTACTTACCCGGGGCTTTATCTGTATTACCCGCGCCATAGCCGGCAAGTGCGGCGAGTGGCGGTATTTATCGACTTCCTGCTAAAGCATTTTCGCGGCCAGTAAAAAGGCGCCTTGCGGCGCCTTTTTCAGCATTCGATGATGTTGACCGCCAAACCGCCGCGGGCGGTTTCCTTGTATTTGGCTTTCATGTCCTTGCCGGTGTCAAACATGGTCTTGATCACCTTGTCCAGGCTCACTTTATGCTCGCCACTACCGCGCAGCGCCAGCCGGGCGGCGTTAATGGCCTTAACCGCGCCCATGGCGTTACGCTCAATGCAAGGCACCTGCACCAAGCCACCAACCGGGTCGCAAGTCAGCCCCAGGTTGTGCTCCATGCCGATTTCTGCGGCATTTTCCACCAGCTCAGGGTTGGCCCCAAGAATTTCCGCCAAGGCACCGGCAGCCATGGAGCAGGCCACGCCCACTTCGCCCTGGCAACCCACTTCGGCGCCGCTGATAGAAGCATTTTTCTTGTACAGGCTGCCAATGGCGGAGGCCGTCAGCAAATAGCGGGTGGCAATTTCCCGGTCCACTTTCTGGATGAACTTGTCGTAGTAGGCCAGTACCGCCGGAATAATGCCGGCAGCGCCGTTGGTGGGGGCTGTGACCACCCGGCCCCCGGCAGCGTTTTCTTCGTTTACGGCCAGCGCAAACAGGTTGACCCAGTCAACGGTGTTCAGCGGGTCAACGTTGCGGTCACCTTCGGCCAGCAATTTGCGGTATAGCCCCGGTGCCCGGCGCTTGACCTTCAGGCCTCCGGGCAGCAAACCCTCGGTTTTACAGCCGCGGTCAATACAGGCCGCCATCACTTGCCATAGCTGCCAGAGGTTCTCTTCTACCTCGGCGCGCGGGCGCAGCGCCGTTTCGTTATGCATGACCAAACTGGCAATGGACAGGCCATGCTCGCGGCATTGGGCGATCAGCTGATCACATGAATCAAAGGGGTAGGGCTCGCGGGTGGCGTCGGCGGCGGCAATAATGGCGGCGTCTTTTTCCGCATCAAAATCTTCTTCGGCAACAATAAAACCACCGCCGATGGAGTAATACACTTTGCTTAGCAGTAGCTCGTCGCCGGCGTAGGCAAACAGCTGCATGGCATTGGAGTGTTTTTTCAAGGTTTTGCGGTGGTGAAAGACAATGGCGCCTTTTTTCGGGAAAGCCACCTGATGGTGGCCGAGCAGGGCAATGTGCTGGTTGTTCTCGGTGGCGCTGAGAATAGCCGGGATTTGGTCAACATCAACAGTATCGGGTTCTTCACCGGCCAGGCCGAGGATCACCGCTTTACCGGTGCCGTGGCCAATACCGGTCTGGCCCAAAGAGCCAAACAACTCGACTTTGACGGCATCGGTGCGCACCAGCAAGCCCTCGGCGTCCAGCACCTGGGTGAAGGCCTTGGCCGCTTTCATTGGGCCAACGGTATGGGAAGACGAGGGGCCGATACCCACTTTGAACATGTCAAAAACCGAAATCATGCACTCACCTTATTACGCCTTGCGTGGGCGCAGAGTGTGAACGTTAACGTCAACTTTGACAAGGGAAGTCAGGTTCGCTGGTGGCTCATCGGAGGTGCAGCGCCAGATCCTGAAAAATGGCCGCAGTGGCGCCCCAAATCAGCCAGTTTTGCCAAGGCAAAAACAATACCTGATGGCTTATGCCCTGACGCTCAATTTGCAGCCGCTGGTAGCGGTTCAAGTCCAGCACTATTGCCAGCGGCACTTCAAAAATGGCGTCCACTTCATCGGTACTGAGCTGCCAGGGAAAGTCTGCCGGAGCACGGGCCACCACCGGCGTAATACGGTAATCCGACACCGTATCGTAAGGGTTGAGGGTGCCCAGTGGTGTTACCTCGGTTGGTGCTAATCCCACTTCTTCCCAGGCTTCACGCAGCGCTGCGGCCACGTGGCTAGGGTCGCTGGCATCGACCCGGCCACCAGGTAGGGCAATTTGCCCGCCGTGGTGGCGCAAGGTTTGGGTGCGGCGGGTTAACAGTACGGTCGGTTCCGGCCGGTCAAGAATGGCCAGCAGTACCGCTGCCGCCCTGGGCTGGTGCAAAAAGGGTGTACCCAAGTGGCGAGGCTGTAACGGTTGTAGGATAAACTGGCTGGCAAAATGGTTCATAGTAGCGGCAGAATTTTTGAGACTTTATCCAGGGTTTCCCGGTATTCCGCCTCTTCTTCAGAGTCAGCCACCAGGCCGCCGCCGGCCCAGCAATACAGTTTTCCCTGCCAGGCGATCAGTGTGCGAATGGCAATGGAGCTGTCCATGTTGCCATTGGCCGACAAAAAGCCTGCTGAACCACAGTAAAAGCTGCGCCGCTGCGGCTCCAGTTCGTCAATGATTTCCATGGCGCGGATCTTCGGCGCGCCGGTAATGGAGCCGCCGGGAAAAGCTGCGGCCAGCAGGTCAACGGCTTCTTTGCCGGCGGCCAGCTCACAGGTTACGGTTGACACCAGGTGGTGTACCGCCGGGAACGATTCAATTTCAAACAGCGCCGGCACCTGCACGCTGCCGGGGGCTGCCACCCGCCCCAAGTCGTTACGCAGTAAATCCACAATCATCACGTTTTCTGCCCGATCCTTGGGGCTGTTACGTAAAGTTTCGGCATTAGCGGCATCTGTGGCCGGGTCGGCGCTGCGTGGCATGGTGCCTTTAATGGGTTTGGTTTCTACCTTACGGCCGCTGACTTTAACGAAACGCTCCGGTGAAATAGACAGCACCACGCCGTTGTCCAGGCGCATAAAGGCCGAAAAGGGCGCCGCATTTTCCCGCCGCAGGGTCAGGTAGGCTTGCCATTCGTCGCCTTGATAGGGGGCACTAAAGCGCTGCGCCAGATTGATTTGGTAGCAGTCGCCGCTGTGGATGTAATCCTGCACCCGGCGAAACTTTTCACCGTATTGCGCTCGGCTCATGTTGGCTTGCCAGTCACCGGTCAGCGTAAAGGGAGCGCTGGGTGCTGGGCGCTGGCGTTCCAGCCAGGCCAGCCGCTGATACGGGTCATCAAGGCTGACAAGCCAACTTTGCCGGAGGGCATGGTCACTGATAACGGCCCAGTCATAAAACCCCACGGCCATATCCGGCAGGTCAATATCGCGCTCAGCCTGGCTGGGTAATTGTTCCAGCTGGCGACCCAAATCATAGGAAAAAAGGCCAATGGCGCCGCTGGCAAAGGGTAACGCTGACGCCACCTTGGGCCAGGCCGCCAGGGCGGCTTTTAGCACATCAAAGGCGGTGCCGGCTTGCGCTTGATTATCCAGATAATGCTTGGCGTCTTGGCTAAGGAGCTTTCGGCGCGGCTCAGCACTGAACAGGCTCAGGCCACTGTGCGGATGGCTGGGGGCGGCAGAGTCCAGCATTACTGCCCAGGGCTGCTGGCTCAGCGGCGCAAAACGTGCTGCCAGAGCGTCGCGGTCAAGGTAAGGAATATCAAGACAGTTGAGTTCCATCAGGCGTGGTATCCGTTGCCGTGGCTTAGTATGATTGGCGTCACATTATAACGTCCGGACCTGTGTCCAGGTGAGCAAATGACCGTGATCCGTAAACAAGACTTTATTGATTCCATCGAAAACGCCCTGCAATACATTTCCTACTACCACCCGCTGGACTTTGTCCAGGCCATGAAAGAAGCCTACGACAAAGAAGAATCGAAAGCGGCCAAAGATGCCATTGCCCAGATCCTGATCAACTCGCGTATGGCGGCAGAAGGCCACCGGCCACTGTGTCAGGACACCGGCATCGTTACCTGCTTTGTAAAAATCGGTATGCAGGTGCAGTGGGACAGTGACCTGACCGTACAGCAAATGGTCGATGAAGGGGTGCGCCGCGCCTACACCAGCCAAGATAACCCGCTGCGGGCCTCTATCGTTGCCGACCCGGCTGGCGCCCGTAAAAACACCCGTGACAACGCCCCGGCCGTGGTGCACATCGATATGGTGCCGGGCGATCAGGTAGAAGTAATGATCGCCGCGAAAGGGGGCGGTTCGGAAAATAAATCGAAAATGGCCATGCTCAACCCGTCAGATGACGTGGTCGAGTGGGTCCTTAAAACCCTGCCTACCATGGGTGCCGGCTGGTGCCCGCCGGGCATGCTGGGCATTGGTATTGGTGGCACCGCCGAAAAAGCGGCGGTACTGGCCAAAGAATCGCTGATGGATCCGGTCGACATTCACGAGCTCAAAGCCCGTGGCGCACAAACGACCGAAGAAAAGCTGCGCCTGGCTATTTTTGAAAAAGCCAACGAGCTGGGTATTGGCGCTCAGGGCCTGGGCGGCCTGACCACGGTGCTGGACGTAAAAATCAAATCTGCACCCACCCACGCGGCTTCTAAGCCGGTGGTGATGATCCCCAACTGCGCCGCCACCCGCCATGCGCACTTCCACCTCGACGGCAACGGCCCGGCTGAGCTGACGCCGCCGAAGCTGTCTGACTGGCCGGAAGTGACCTGGGAAGTAGGCGAAAACGTGCGCCGCGTTAACCTCGACACCGTGACCAAAGAAGACGTTGCCAGCTGGAAAATGGGTGAAACCGTACTGCTGTCCGGCAAAATGCTCACTGGCCGTGACGCTGCTCACAAGCGCATCCAGGAAATGCTGAAAAACGGTGAGCCGCTGCCGGTGGATTTCAAGAACCGTTTCATCTACTACGTTGGCCCGGTTGATGCGGTAGGCGACGAAGTGGTTGGCCCGGCTGGCCCCACCACGTCCACCCGCATGGACAAATTCACCGACATGATGCTTGACCAGACCGGCCTTATTGGCATGATTGGTAAAGCCGAGCGTGGCCCGGCAGCGGTGGCGTCTATCCGCAACCATCAGGCGGTGTATCTGATGGCGGTTGGCGGCGCTGCTTACCTGGTAGCCAAGGCCATCAAAAAGGCGGAAGTCAAAGCCTTTGCCGACCTCGGTATGGAAGCCATCTACGAATTTGAAGTAGAAGACATGCCGGTGACCGTGGCGGTAGATAGCCTCGGTAACAATGCCCACGAGCAGGGCCCGGCAGAATGGAAGGTTCGTATTCAGGAAGCCAAATAACACCGACACCCGATCAGGGCCGCATTTGCGGCTCTGATATTATCGGAAGGAAACAACAATGAGAAAAACGTCCTGGGCGCTCAGTGCGCTGGTGCTTGCAACCACTGCGGCAACCGCTAAACCCTTTACCGTTGAAGATCTGGTTGGTCTTAACCAGCTGCACAGTATGGCCATGGCCCCGGACGGGCAGAGCGTGGTCTACGCGCTGAAAAAAGATGGCCAGTCTGATTTGTATCAGCAAAATCTCGACAGCGGCGCTGTGCGCCAGCTCACCAGCAACAAGAGCAATGAGCACGAAGTGCGCTTCAGTGCCGACGGCAAAGCCATTTACTTTCTGGCTGACCGGGGCCAGGGCAGTCAGGTGTACCGGCTTAGCCTTAGCGGCGGTGAAGCAGTGGCGCTGACGCAGCTGCCCATTGACGTAGCCGGTTTCAAGCTGTCGCCGGATGACAGCAAAATGGTAGTGTCACTGTCGGTATGGCCGGCCTGTGACAACCTGCAATGCAGCGTTGATAAAAAAGCCCAGCTTGCCAAGCAAAAATCCACCGGCATGGTGTTTGACAAACTGATGGTGCGCCACTGGGACACCTGGGACAACCACTTCGTCAACCACCTGTTTGTGGGCCAATTGAAAGACAATAAAGCCACCGGTTTTACCGACGTAATGCAAGGGCTGGATACCGACAGCCCCGCCAAGCCGTTTTCCGGCATGGAAGAAGTCACCTTCAATAACGACGGTACGCAGCTGGTGTATTCGGCCAAGGCGCCGGGTAACGACCACGCCTGGACCACCAACTTTGACCTCTGGCAGGTAGACCTGGCCAGCGGAAAAACCACCGATCTGACCGCCGATAACAAAGCCTGGGACGCCCAGCCGGTATTTAGCCCCGATGGCCGCTACATGGCCTGGCTGGCAATGAGCAAACCTGGCTATGAGTCAGACCGTTTTCGCATCATGCTCAAAGACTTGCGTACCGGCCAAAGCCGCGAATTGGCCCCGCAGTGGGACCGCAGCGCTGGCTCTATTCGCTTCTCCGGTGACGGTAAAACCCTGTTTGTAACCGCTCAGGACACCGGCCAACGCGGCCTGTATGCCTTTAATGTCGACTTTGGTGACATGAAAGTACTGAGCCGTGACGGCAGTGTTGGCATGGTCAGCGAAGCGGCCGGCCGCGTGGTGTTTTCCCGTAACAGCCTGGACAAACCGTCAGACCTGTATGTGGTAGACAAAGACGGTTTTGGCCTCAAGCAAATTACCCACGTAAATGCCCAGAAGCTAAAAGACGTACAGATGGGCGATTTTGCCCAATTCAGCTTCCCCGGCTGGAACAACGAAACCGTCTATGGCTACTGGATAAAACCGGTGGGCTACCAGGAAGGTAAAAAATACCCGGTTGCCTTTTTGATCCACGGTGGCCCGCAAGGCAGCTTCTCGAACCACTGGCACAGCCGCTGGAACGCCGAGCTGTGGGCCGCCGCCGGTTACGCAGTGGTGATGATCGACTTCCACGGCTCTACCGGTTACGGCCAGGCCTTTACCGATTCGATTACCGGCCACTATGGCGATCGGCCTCTGGAAGACCTGCAAAAAGGCCTGGCGTACATCGCCAAAGAGCAACCCTGGATTGACGCCGATAACGCCTGCGCCCTTGGCGGCAGCTACGGCGGTTACATGATCAACTGGATTGCCGGTAACTGGCCGGGCAAATTCAAGTGCCTGGTAAACCACGACGGCCTCTTTGATCTGCGTTCCATGTATTACACCACCGAGGAACTGTGGTTCCCGGAACATGACATGCAAGGCACCCCCTGGGATAACCCCGACATGTATGCCCGCTGGAACCCGGCGCTGTTCGTGAAAAACTGGAAAACACCAATGCTGGTGATCCAGGGCGAAAAAGACTACCGCGTACCGGTGGGGCAGGGGTTGGGCACCTTCACGGCGCTTCAGCGGCAGGGCATTCCTTCCAAGCTGCTGATGTTCCCCAATGAAAACCACTGGGTACTGCACGACGCCAATAAAGTGGTCTGGTATCACCAGGTACTGGACTGGATGGCCAAATACACGCAGCCAGCCCCGGCTGCTGACGCCAAGAGCCACTGAAAAAAGCGCCGCAAGGCGCTTTTTTTATCAGCGACATTTGTCACGAAATAGTTGTTAACTACTTGTTTCAACGAACTCTTTCTGGGTAGAGTGGTCATCAGTCAAACGGCCGCAAGGTGCCGATGGCAGGGACGTTATCAGCACAGTGGGAGCTGCAACCCAGGGGCGGTAGCGTGCCCAAAAGCCAGTTCACTGTTTGCCTTTAACTCCGAAACAGCAACGAAGCAGCCTGCTTTTAGCCCGTTAAGTGCAGCGCCAGCGGAACATGGGCAAGGGTTTTGCTGACGTTTGCCCCCAAAAGTCAGGCGCGTGCAGGGGCGCCCCCCTGCAATAAAAGAATCTTTCACAAGGAAAGCAATAGCCGGTAAGCACCGAGCATTCAGTAAACGGAATATCCAACTGGGTTTTGATGTGCCTGCGGCAAAGCTATTTGTTTGCCGGTACCCGCACCGGCGGGCGTGTTTCTTTCTTGTTTGGCCAAAGAAAGGAACCGAAAGAAGGCCACCCCAGCGCTGCACTTAAAGGGGCCCCAAGAGCCACATCAGCAGGCATAGAAGATAATCAGATAGTAGGTTGTATCGGTCAGGTTTTTGGATGAACATACAGTGTATCCAGCCGAGATGTGACAATCTGGCACCTTTATCACGTACCCTTTACTCATATATATGGAGTTGTTTCACGAATGGAAAATAAGATAAATCTACATTGGCCGAGCATATTTTTGTTCCTTATCGGGATTATTACAATCATTAGTTTTGTTTTTGAACAAAGAGTTTCATTGTTACTCCATGCTGTAGGCTTTGCCTGTTTAGGGTATTCAAGTATCAGACTTGTGCCGAGAGACTTCTTTACTCAAAAATTGTCGTTTTCAACGCTCATTAAAGGGAATGATGAGGCTCGTCAATTAGATATCTTCATTCAAATTGTTGGTTTTTTTCTACTTTTAACTGGTTTAGTGTTTAGCTTTGCGTTCGGCATATAACAATCCCCATCAAAAGCGCGTCCGTTGGGCGCTTGACTTGCAATACGTTGCCCGCCTTTATGGCGGGCATTATAAGGCATTAGCATTTCGGCATTAATCACAGCCGCAGTTGTTGCTAAATTGCCCGTGATTGAAAGTTACCCGCGTTTAGATTCTGGATTTGTGAAAATAGAAGCCATAGTAAACTCCACTGGTGTTGTAACTTCTTAAAAAATAACTGAATCAAAGCCCCGACGTAGATTTGAGCGTTTAGCTAAAAAAACAATGGAGAAATGGTTATTCTCATAGGGTGATAATGGGCAAAGATGTTTTAATGTTGTCTTTAAGTTTAAGTTGGTGCGTTGAACACCTTATAACAAGCCAAGTTAACGGGACTATTTCTCGCTGTGCTGAAAACAGCTCCTGCTGGGGGCGTTATGTTTACTTAGATATGGAATGTCTAAATTGAAAGAAGTTGTAATGGCTATACTGTTTTCAGGCTTATTGGTTTTCCCAGTATTTCTAAACCTTTCCCCAAGCTTGGTTGAAAAGTTGATTTCCATTTTTGATAAAAAAATTGCTAAGAGTAGTAGCAATCTTTTTTCGTTACCTATTTCTGTGTATTTGATCTATGAGATGTCTACGAAAAGTAACTGGGCTGCCAAATTAATCCTGTTCGTTGCTTTTGCACATTTCTTCACAATCTACGCGTCTGCTTTATCATGTTTATTCCAACGGGCAGGCAAACATAACAAAAGCCTCAATTTCGACAATGAATAGTTGTCATGTTTTTGGCAAGCAACGCTAAAAGCCATGCCAACACATTGCGTTTTAGGTGGGCGTTAAACGCAAAAGGAGAAAACGTGCGTAATTTACTAGCTCTTGCAATTGGAACTGCGTTCCTTACTTCTTGTGCCTCTACCTCACCAAGTACCAATATTGTTGGTGTGAGTGTCGAATTACCCAAGCAGGTTGAATGGTCGGTTGTATCTGATCGCTCTGACAACACTCAATACATTAAAGAGTGGGCGCCAAAAGGTGAAGACCCTTTAACGGCGAAATGGCTTATCACCGAGCAAAAATTAACCCTGGGCTCAAAAATTTCTGCCGAAAAATTTCAGAAGCAGATGTTTGCTCTTTCCAAGCAGAGCTGCACAGACGTTTCTTTTAAAGGACCACAAGAAATAGTCGTCAAAGGTCACAAGACATCTGTAGGTCGAATTATGTGCGCGGAACAAGTTGGCCGTCCATTTGGTACCTTTACAGAGCAAAGAGTCATCATTGATGGTTCAACGGCTTACGTGGTGACAAGCGAGCTAAGAATACCGAAATCACCAAAAGCTGGCGTATTGCTTGCTAGCAAATTCAAGCCTGGTGAACTTAAAAAGTTTGTCTCTATGCAATTTGCTTCCGCCAAGTTTGTGCGTGAATCAGTGGACATCAAAGTTCAGTGATAATTTCTTATAACAAGCTGTTCAACGAAAGATAAACACCAGCATGCTTTTATCACTCCGTTCCAAAATTTCAGCTTAAAAGTATTTGCCTGTTAATAAGAGCGTTATAATGACAAGGAATGTGCAATGAATCGTGAAGGTTTTATCAAACTGACAGCTATGGCTATAACACCTCCAATAGTATTTATGTTAATAGCCTATTTTTATGAAAATGGGGATTTATCCATTTTTAGTTTTCTCTATTACTTTTTGCTATCCGTTGCAGGCGGTTTGTTTGGAGCTGTTTATGCGTATTATGGGCACGCTTGGTTTTTTAAAAGCTCATTCGTGGCAGGCTTCATACCTTCAGTAGTGTTAATTATCATCTCAATAAGTATGGGATTAAGTGATTTAATTATATTAGGAGACTTATGCTTAATCAGTTCGTGCTGGACAATTGCATCGGAAATCGCTTTTATAAAAAATAAACAGTGTGAAGTCGTCATAAAAAATTGTTCGAACGGGACAAATAACAGTTAGCTTGCCAGCTTCGCTAGAAATTTTAGGAAACTATAATGTGCCCCTTAATAGGGCGCTAGCGTAACACAATAAAAACAACATTAGGAGAAGGTCATGAGTTATGTAGAAAACAATTTAATGCGGGATGAAAAAGTTGTTTACAAGGCGAATATACATTGGTTTGTTTTTGTACCGGGAATTGCATTGTTTGTAATAAGTATGATCTTGTTTGCTGGTAGCAGTGAATCAGGAGCCCCTTTTTTTGGATTCATGATTTTAATAGTGGCCATAATATCACTTATAAAAGCGTTGATTCTAAAAACTACAACAGAGCTAGCAATAACAACAAAAAGAGTAATTGCAAAAGTGGGATTGATTAGAAGGAACACTGTAGAACTGAATCACAGCAAAGTCGAGAGCTTTAATGTCGATCAAAGTATATTTGGCCGAGTTTTTGGGTTTGGAACATTGTTTGTTAATGGGACTGGTGGAGGGAAAACACCAATACCAAGCATTGATGATCCGCTAGAATTTCGGCGAAATGCAATGGAAACAATTGATGCGAGTTAAACGCAAGTATGCGCTAACAAGTGACTGTGGCTCTCAACAGCTTTCCGCCCGTTAAGTGCAGCGCCGCTGTGGAAGGAATGGGAGGTTCAGCTGAGGCAGGACGCCGAAGCAGGTGAATACGTGTCAGGACACACGTATGAACCGGTGAACCGGGAATGACGAACACAGCGTCAGTGCGGAACATGGGCGAGGGTTTTGCTGACTTTTGCCCCACAAAAGTCAGGCGCGTGCAGGGGCGCCCCCTGCAATAAATACTGGGTTTTGATTTGCCTGCGGCACAGCTATTTGTTTGCCGGTTCCCGCACCGGCGGGCGTGTTCCTTTCTTGTTTGGCCAAAGAAAGGAACCGAAAGAAGGCCACTCCAGCGTTACGCTCTAACCGTGCTGTAAGCCGCTTGCCGGGCACCGGCTCGTACGCGTGTCCTGACACGTACTCACCTGTTTCGCCATCCCTGGCTCAACGGCCCTGTCGCAGCTTCCACCCCGGCGCTGCACTTAAAGGGGCCCCAAGAGCCACACCAGCAGGCATGGCAGGTTTGAAACAGTAGGTGGGTAATTGGGTAGGTATGTAGTGTTTCTCTCGGTAGCACTACCTTAGGCCTTTGTGGCAGCAATCTATTGCGTGATAACGCCCCGATTCGCTTTACGCAGACGATTTTAGAAGGGCTGGTTAGCCAATCACTTGCAAGCTGCTCTAATGAGTAAAAGCGAGCCAGGTTGCTAATTAAACTGTTAGGCGATAAGGAAGAAGCATGACCTCTGTCAAAAGGATCGAGGCAGGTCAATACTCTGTTTCAGATGGTCGTTTCATCGTTAAAGACGGTTCTAGCTGGTACGTTCTTAAATCAGACGGCACATCAGACTTTGGCCCATTGCCTACACTAGCCACGGCAAAAGAGTATGTAACTGAAGGTACTACATCAGTAGGCAATCATAACCTTGCGTCCAAATATGGTCGCAGGCAGAGTAAAAAAGAGTTTTATGCTTACTTAGCGTCTGAAGCCAAAAATGGTAATTCAGGCCCTCTCATTATCTATGTACTAGTAATGGTTGCTATCTGCATTTTATTCTTAGTTGTAAAGAGGGACTAGTGCGGTCTGATTTGGAAAATTGCCTAACAGGCGCTTAATTCGCTCCTGGACCTCACCCGCTTTAGCAAACACAGGTTGCAGCATTACTAAACCAGGGGGATAACATGCCAGAGCAAATGGCTAGAAAAACTGCCAGGCAGGCAGTGCCTCCCCGGTACTGGTTCCGGTTGCTGGCAGTGTACCTGCTTATTCCTTTGGTGCTGTTTGCTTGTGCGGGCGATTTCGGCTGGTGGCAGGCCTGGCTTTATTCCCTGATGGTTTTAGCGGCGGGTATTGGTGGGCGCTTATGGGCCGAACAGCGAAACCCCGGCATAACCGCTGAAAGGCAAAATAAAACCAGCTTTGAAAATGCCAAGCCCTGGGACAAGGTACTTGCCCCGCTGATGGCGGTGGCCATTGTGTTCCCGCTGGTGATAGTGGCGGGGTTGGTTCATCGTTATCAGGGCGGCTCTGCATTTTCCTTGTGGCTTGTTGTGGCCGGCTTCGGTTTGATTGCTTCTGGCTACTTTTTTGCCGCCTGGGCATTAGCGGAAAACCGTTTTTTCTCAGCCGTGGTGCGTATTCAAACTGAGCGCGGCCATGTGGTGTGCGACACTGGCCCCTATCAGTTTGTGCGACACCCTGGCTATGCCGGCAATCTGCTGGCGTTGTTCGGCATTGTGCTGGCGCTGGGGTCAATATGGGTGCTGGTTCCGGCGCTGTTGGCGGCAATCATTACGGTGCTAAGAACGGCACTGGAAGACAAAACGCTGCAAAGTGAGCTGCCGGGCTATCTTGATTACGTAAAGCGTGTACGCTACCGGCTTATTCCGGGAGTTTACTGAGTACATAGCCAAGGGTGTGTTGCTCGCTAAGGGCTTTTTTCTATGAAAAGGCGAGTGCATGTCGGCAATATATGGTGCTTTTTTAGGCTCCCCAATCGGCATTGGCTTGTTTTTTCATGCGAACTGGCGTCAGTGCGGCGTGTTGTTTAGGGACACGTCGTGCTTTATAAAAAACGGTACAACAACATAACGTGCAAGAGTTAAGCATGCTGCCAGTGGCTACTGACGAACCAAAACAGCTTGATTGCCAGCAATTACACCGAGATGGGTATGTTTTGCTGCGCCAGGCGGTGCCAAAGGCGTGGCTGCCGGCCCTTCGCGGGGCCTTTGATGCGGGCGTTAAGGCTTCTCACCTGTGGCCGGTGCCGCGTGGCGTAGAGTGGCGCCATTCGCAGCTTGACCTTGACCCTACCGTACAGGCGGTATGCCGTCTGCCAGAGGTGCTTGCGGCGGTTGGCGAATTAATCGGCGAACGCTTTTTTCTGTCTCAGGTGGAAGGGCGGGAACCGCTGGCAGGGGTAGGGCACCAGCAGCTGCACCGTGATATGGCCGCCGAACGCCCGGGTGACTCGGTAACGGCGCTGGTGTTTCTTGATGACTTCGGTGCACATAACGGCGCCACTCGGCTGGTGCCGGGAAGCCACCGCCCGGCGCCGGGGCAGCAAGTTGATCTTGCCGATGAATCCCACTCCGTCACGCTTAACGGCCAGGCTGGCGACATTCTGGTGTTTGATGTTGACCTGCTGCACGGCGGCAGTTGTAACGTTACCGGAGCGCGCCGACGGAGTATGCTGGCTGGCTACTTTGCGGAAAATTTATATCAGGCCCACCAGCAAAACATAGCGTTGCGGGGTGTTCGCATGGATACTTCGCAGCGCTTTGAACCGTAAAAAAGGAACCATAGACCTGTGATGACGCTCCCCAAACTCGATTGCATGGCATTAATGAATGGCATTGAAAATTTTGTCAGTGAATTTGACCGCATCCAACTTTACGAGAACTTTGGCCCGGTTACGGGGCAAGAGCTGATAGACCAGTTTGGCGTCCAGCTCAGTGCCCTTGGCCCTGTCGATCAGCCCCTCGATTGCTTTTACCATTTCATTGTGAAGATACAAAACAGGCCAGATAACCTGGCTGAACAGGTTAACAAGGTCTTTGCCGGATACTATGTCAGCCAATGCCCGGGTGAAATATGAGCGCTGTGATTTGAGCCTTTATCGCAATCATTATGGCTGGCACTGTGTTTGAAGCCTTGCTGACCCTGGTGGTAGCCACCGCACTTCTGTTGGGTTCACCTGGCCCGGCACCACTGGCATTAGCTGGCACCAGTGCGGCTTTTGGTGTTCGCCGGGGGTTACCGTTTTTGCTCGGTATACTGACCGGGTTGCTGGTGGCTATTGTCGGCGCCAGTGCCGGCTTGGCAACCTTATTACAGGCTTACCCGTCAGCCCGTTTGAGCCTGCAACTGCTGGCCGGCGCCTATATCTGCTACGTGGCTTTTAAAATTGCCCTGGCACCGGTGGTGGTGACTGGCCAGCAAGCCGAACAAGCGGTGCCGCGCTTTATTGACGGCTTTATGCTGAATTTGTTGAACCCCAAAGCTTATGCGGCCTTTTTTGCCATTTTCTCGCAGTTTTTGCTGCCATTGCCTTCGGCTAACATGGCGTTAGTGGCTACGGCGGTGGTTTGCCTGCTGGTGGCCACGCTGGTGGATTTTGCCTGGCTGTGTTTTGGCGGGATACTGGGGCCATTGTTTCGCCGGCCGCGCCAGGCACGCATTGTCAGAGTGAGCTTTGCGGTGCTGATGGTGGCTGCTGTTGCCTGGGCTTTGTGGCAATAAAGCATTTTGTTACGCTCAGGCTTTCTTACTGAACTGAGGCTGCCATGCCACTGACGTTGTACCAGGTTGATGCCTTCACTGACCGGCTTTTTGCCGGCAACCCTGCTGCCGTATGCCCGCTGGAACAGTGGCTTGATGACGCCACCTTGCAGGCCATTGCCGAGGAAAACAACCTCTCGGAAACGGCCTTTTTCGTACCTGCAGATAACGGTTATCAACTGCGTTGGTTTACTCCGGAGGCAGAAGTTGACCTGTGCGGCCACGCGACCTTGGCCGCTGCCCATGTGTTGTATCAGCACTTGGGTTATGACGCAGCCCAACTGGCTTTTTTTACCCGCAGCGGCACGCTCACCGTTAGTCGTACGGATAATGGCCTGACGATGGATTTTCCCGGTACTATGCCACAGCCGGTAGTAGCACCGCAGGCGCTGGTGGCGGGCCTTGGGGCTGTGCCCGCAGAGGTACTGGTAGCCTTTGATTATGTTGCTGTTTTTAAAAGCGAAGCCGAGGTGCAGGCGCTTACGCCGGACTTCATGACGCTGCGCCAGCTTGATAAGCGCGGGGTGCTGGCTACGGCGCCTGCCGAGCAGGGCGGTTTTGTCAGCCGCTGCTTTTTTCCAAAATTGCAAGTGGATGAAGATCCGGTAACCGGCTCTGCTCATTGCGAGCTGGCACCTTACTGGGCCAAGCGGCTGGGCCAGACAGTATTGACGGGGCGGCAGCTGTCTAAGCGCGGCGGGCAGGTGCATTGTGAGGTTATTGGTGACCGTGTCAGGCTGACTGGCCAGGCGGTAGATTACCTGCAGGCAACCTTGCAACTGTCAGTGTCATAGTTCCAAGATTGTGGGCAGGCCTCACAATAAAAAACGGCTCGCCAATGCGAGCCGTTTTTTATAAGTATTCACCCTACGAGGCTTTTTGTTCCCGGCCATTAATTTCGATTCTGGCCAAAATCACCAGCAGTTCTGCCAGCATATAAAGCGCGAGTGGGTAGATAAACGTCAATGGCATCACTGCCCCCAGGATGGGTGAGCCAAATAACGCTAATAAGTTCAGCAGCAGCAATATTCCACAGGCAAGTACGGCGAGAGTTTTCATGGAAATAATAGCCACGTTCAGTACTTTGTAGCCATTTTCAGCCAGTTGCGGTCCCTTTGTGCTCATGTGTTTTCGTCCTTTTTTATTCCGTCTTAAACCACGCCAAGCCATGCTATTGCAGTACGTTGCTTCAACGTGGCGGCTTTTTATTGATTTGTATATTGCAAGTGAATTGTAATGAAAATGTTTCATTTAATCTTATTTAAACAATTTCACCGTTGCAACTGTTTGCTTGATTATTCATCAAGCTGTCATTGCGCTGCTGAGAATTGCCACGCATCATAACGGCCTTTCGAGAATTGGCCGGTGGAGTAGTAGTGGCAAAAACGCACTTGGGGCTCAAAGCGATTGCCGTACTGGAAGCTGGCAAGGGTATTCTGGCGCTACTGGTGGGGTTGGAGCTGCACCACCTGGGTGGGCAGCGCCTGGCGCAGTTATTTGAACAACTGCTGGCATTGCTGCACCTGAGTGTTGCCAGCCCATGGCCAGCGATGGTTGACCAACAGCTGCGTAACCTCAGCGGCAGTAACCTGACGCTGATCATGGTGGGTACCACCGCTTATGCCAGTATTCGTTTTGTTGAGGCTTTCGGGCTTTGGCGTGCCTACCTGTGGACGGAGTGGTTTGCACTGTTGAGCGGGGCGGTTTATCTGCCTTTTGAAGTCTATGAGCTGGCTACCCGCCAAAATCTGATAAGCCTCGGGGCATTGGTGATCAACTTATTGGTGATTGCCTATATGTACTGGGTGATCCGCAGCGACCATTGACCTACCTCTAACGATTTGTAACAGCTTATTTACCCTTTCCGGGCGCCCTTGCGGTATTGTTTTGCACGGATAAAACAATCAATAAAAGGGGTCACCTATGACAACCGCGCGTCCGCTGCCCAAACTGGGCCTGGCTAAAATTATTCCGCTGTTGGTGATATTGCTGCTGGCCATTGTGGCTTTTGGCAGCTGGTTTACGGTGGACCAGGGCGAGCGTGGTGTGCACCTGCGCAATGGCCGGATCATCGGCGTAGCCAAGCCGGGGCTGGGTTTTAAACTGCCGCTGGTGGATAAAATCGTCAAAATCTCTACGCAGACTCATACCGTGGTCTATCAGAAGTTGCAGGCCTACAGCCGTGATCAGCAACCGGCAACGATCCGCGCATCGGTGACGTTCCGGGTACCCGACAGCAAAGTTGCTGACTTGTACGCCAACTTTAAAAACATCAACTCCATGGTTAACCGCCTGGTCGACCGTCAGGTACCGACTCAGGTAGAAAACATCTTCGGTCAGTACACGGCCATTTCTGCCGTACAGGAGCGGGTGAAGTTTGTTATGGACGTTACCCAGGCCATCAAGGATGCGGTACATGGCCCTATTGAAATCAGCTCTGTACAGATTGAAAACATCGACTTTTCCGCTGCCTATGAAAAATCTGTAGAAGACCGGATGCGCGCCGAAGTGGAAGTGCAGACGCAAAAGCAGAACCTGGAAAAGGAACGGGTTAGCGCACAGATCGCTGTAACCAAAGCTCAGGCTCAGGCTGATTCTCAGCTGGCCAGAGCCAAGGCCGAAGCCGAGGCGATTCGTATCAAAGGTCTGGCGGAAGCCGCGGCCATTAAAAGCCGGGCGGATGCACTGGCCAACAACAAGGAGCTGATTGCCCTGACCAAAGCGGAAAAATGGGACGGCAAACTGCCCGCTACCATGCTGCCCAATACAGCTATTCCGTTTATTGACGTTAAATAATGACGCTGCAACCCGGGATCCGCTGGGCCACCGCGCTACTGTTGATTGGCTTTATCAGCCCGTTGTTACCGCCGTTACTGGTAGTTGGGGCGGCCTGGCTAATGCCTGACAAGGTCAGCTGGCAGACCCTGCAGCAAGCCTTTATGGCCGGGGCGCTGATGGCGGCCATTGGTGTTATACCGCTATTGTGGCAGGTTAAAGGTTACCGGCTGGCACGGTTATGGGTGGTGGCGGTACTGTCCACCTGGCTGTGGTTTGTCAGTCAGCCTTCAATAGACGTAAGCCATTGTAGTACCTCGCCAATGATAAACCTGCAGGCGCTCATCAAGCACTGCCAGAAACACTGAAAAGGGCGCCAGCAGGCGCCCTTTTTTGTGGTAACAGCGGCGTTTCTTAGAGTTCGCTGTTCCAGGTCGGCAGGTAGTTTTTCAGGGCCTGCATGGCAGAGCTGCCAACATAGCTGACAGCGGCCAGCTGATCCATTGAGGTGATCGGCCGGGCATTGACGATGTTCTGAGCTGCGGTTTTGTTCAGGGCTGCATTGACATCCAGCTCGGTGAACGAGGCGGTGTTAACCATGTTCAGGATGCTGCTGGCTTGTGCTGCAGTGAAGTTAACGCCTTCCCAGGTACCGTTGCTGACTTTGGCGCAGTTACTAGCGTAGCTGGCGTTGCAGTAGGCATAGTCAAAGTGGCCTTCAAACTCAGAAGCGGTTTGAGCGTCGTGGATGATGACAATGTTTTCGTCGTTACTAAAAGCAGCAGAACCACTGAGGTTGTGCGAGCCGGTCAGTACGCTGTTGTCGACGATCAGGTATTTGTTGTGGAACATGTCACCGTCTTTAAGGTTGGCCATGCGCACGTCAACGGGGGTGGTCCAGGGGTTGTTGGGGGCGCCGGTGTAGCTGTCGGTTTCCGGTACGCCTTTGGTGTTCATTTTTTCCTGGCCAAGCATGTCCAGAAACTCGGAGTAGTAGCGGGAGAAGAAGCTGCGATCACCCACACCTTCGATGTTGACGCCGGCTTGTTCACGCAGCTGCATGGTGTCGGCCAGATCTTGGGCGCTGAACACGAACTGGGCTACGCGAATGCGGGTTTGCGCAGTGGCCAGCAGGGCCTGGATGTTATAGAGCGTGGAGCCCTGATAAACTGTCGGCGATTGTGGCGTGAACTGCACATCAATGGCGATGTGGTCGTTGTTGGTATAAGCGGTTTGCATCTGGCTGGCAGGTTTACCCAGGCCAAATTTGGAATCCAGTGCACCGCCAGGGCCGTCACCCCACATCAGGTTGAACTGATTGGTATAAATGGTCGCCAGTTGATTGGAATCGATAATGACAATGTGGTTGTCGTTACCATCGCTGATCAGGTTACCGTTGGCATCCAGATCACCGTGAATACCGGATTGGGTAAAGTTACTGCTACCGGTCAGGACCCACTCGCCATCAACAATCACAAATTTGTTGTGCTGGATGTGCGAACCAGCACTGCCGTTGGCGGTGTCGTCAAGCCAGGGAACACCGGCATTGTTAAGAATGCCCAGTGCCTGCGCGTTGTCAGCGCCGGTGTTGTCGTTGTCGGTAATAAAACGCACGGTAACACCACGTGCTTTGGCGTTGGCCATGGCGTTGGCAATACCGGGCAGGTCCAGATCGTAGACTGCCATATCCAGGGTGCTGTTGGCGGTGTTGATCAGCGCAATGATCTTTTGTTCCAGATCGGTTTGTTGTGCCGGCGGGTCAACCGGGTGGTTGAAGAAGACTTTGATGTCATCAGCCTGTGCCAATGCAGACAAGCAGACAAGCAGTGAGCCCCAAATAAGTTTTTTCATTTTTGTACCTTGTCATTATGGTGCCGGGAAGTGGCCCGGGTATGGTACGGGTGTATTATTTCGGTTTTGTTTCGGTTGTTACAAAAACTCAGGAATAGGGCTAGACGGGAAACTGAACTATCCTTGAATCAATGGTTTGACCCAAGCAATGGACTGGCTGTGGAACTTCACTATGATGCGCACCTTGTCAAAATTGCGGTTGAGTCAATTGATCCTGTTGCTGGCCATTTCCGGGGTACTGGTGACCCTGGCCAATACCTACATCGCCAGTTACCGGGTGCAGCGTGAGCTGCTGATCGCCGGTAGCCTGCAATCGCAGCGTATTTTTGCCAGTAAACTGGCCGACCTCACTGCCCGCTACTTCGACATAGTGCAAACGCAGCTGGCGTTTAGTGCCCGGGTTATGGCTGGAAAACTGCACGACCAGCCGCTACTTGCGGCCGAGAGTCAGCGGCTGCTGCGGCAAAATCAGTTATTTGATGAAGTGATGGTGCTTAATGCCGCCGGTGAGCCACTATTGGCCCGGCCTTTGGCGCAACAGCGCCATCCACCTTGGCTTAACCGCCCCGCACTCAAGGCGGCTATTCGCGCCAACAGTGACTACTTGTCGGAGCCCTTTAGCCGCCATGGCCAGCGGGTACTGCTGATGGCGGTCCCGGTGTCCGATAGAACAGGGCAACCAGCCGGGGCGCTGATCGGCACTATCGGCCTGGATGACGGCCTTAACGCCCGGTTGGGATTGGCAGGATTCGATGATGGCAGCACCATGGCGTTAGTGGATAGCCATGGCCACTGGCTTTTTCACCCCGATAAACAGCAAATAGGCCAAACCGCGCCGCCAGAGATACGCAACAGGCAAGGGCAGCTGAACGACAGCAGCGTGGCCAGTCGCCGCGACGATGACGGCGTACTCATCGGCTATGCACCGGTGCAGGGTTTGGGTTGGGCGGTGGTGTTTCAGCGTTCGCGCCAGGCTACACTGGCCGCGCTGGACCAACAAATGCGCCATGTGGTGTTCAGTAGTGCACTGGTCGCGGTGCTGACGCTGGCTCTTATCGGCTTTTTTTCCTCTCTGATCTCAAGGCCTTTACGGCAGCTGGCAGATGCTGCCCGTAATATGAGCGACAGTGGCTTTCGCAAGGCTCTGGAGGCCGTACCGCAGTGGTACGTAGAAGCGGCCGTGTTACGGCGGGCCTTATTGCACGGCGCTGACCTGATGCACGAGCGCATTGGCGAGCTGAACCAGGCCAGTATTACCGACCCGTTAACCGGGCTTTATAACCGCCGCGGCATGGACGGTATTTTGCAGCAGCTTGAAAAGCACCGAACGCCCTTTGCCGTGATCGCGCTGGATGCGGATTACTTTAAGCAGGTCAACGACCGTCATGGCCATGATGTGGGTGACGCGGTACTCAAAGCCCTGGCACTGCAAATGGAATCGGTGTCGCGCAGCGCTGACTTGCTGTGCCGTAGCGGTGGCGAGGAGTTTTTAATTATTTTGCCCAACACCCAGCTGCCGGAAGCAACCACAGTGGCAGAACGGTTACGCCGAATGATGGAAAACACCCCGCTAGAGCCTGTGGGTATTGTTACCTTGTCGCTGGGTGTGGCGGCCTGGACACCCGGCCGGGAAGGAGCTGATGCGGTACTGAAAGCGGCTGACAAAGCCCTTTATCAGGCTAAAAATCGCGGCCGTAATCAGTTGGTGGTCAGTGGCGTTTAACGGGCATTTGGTCGTCTGCGACTAGCCAGTGGCCAGGGCGCTTTCCTATACTGGCGGCTCGGTTTTCTCACTTTGTGTAACCATGACTGACGCACTTAGCCGCTACCGTGCTGCCTTTGCAGCCTGTAGCAACAGTACCGCACGTAATCGTTCCTCGTCTTTAAAAGCACAACTGCAACAGTTGGCCGATGCCACAGGCGCAGATGAACGCGCAGACGTTTATGGCCAGGGTGCGCTTATCAATGACTTTGAACAGCAACTGGCACAAATGTGCGGTAAACCGGCAGCGCTGTTTTTGCCCAGTGGCACCATGGCGCAGCCGATGGCCTTGCGCATCTGGGCCGATCACAAGCGCAGCCCTTATGTGGCCATGCATGCTACCAGCCACCTGAAACTGCATGAACATAATGGTTTTGAAGTCTTGTATGGCCTGAAAGGGGTGACGTTAGGCAAGGCAGATCAGGTGCCGCAGTTAACCGATTTGCAAGCCGCCAGTAGCGACCCGCTGGCCGCCGTGCTCTTGGAGTTGCCGATGCGGGAAATTGGCGGCCAGTTACCGGCCTGGCCAGAGCTGGTAGCGCAAAGCCAGTGGGCACGAGAGCAGGGCATTGCGCTGCACTTGGACGGTGCCAGGCTGTGGCAGTGTCCGGCGGCCTATGAACGGCCACTGGCTGACATTGCTGGGTTGTTTGATTCCCTTTATCTCAGCTTTTACAAGGATCTCGGTGGTATTGCCGGGGCCGCACTGGTGGGCGAACAGTGGTTTATCGACAGTGCCCGCATTTGGCTGCGCCGTGCTGGCGGTAATCTCTACAGCCTGGCGCCGTATGTAATAGCCGCCCGCCAGGGGCTGGCAGAGCATCTGCCGCAGCTGCCGGCGCGGCGTGACAATGCCCGCTGGCTCGCCGGGCAGCTCAACCAACTGCCGGGTGTGCAAACCTGGCCAAAAGAGCCGCAGACCAACATGTTCCGGCTGCGCATTGAAGCCGATGCCGAACACTTTTTAAACCGCGCCGCCGACTGGATGGCCGCCCACAAGTTGGCACTGATCACGCCGCCTTATCGTATCAGCGCTGGTTTGTTGTGGTGTGAGCTCACCATTGGCGATGCCTTTGACGCTCTGCCGCGTAGCCAATGGCAAGAGGCTCTGGCCCGTTTTGGCCACGAGGTGCTGAGCTAATCGCAGGCAGCACTGCCAGCCTTACCGGAAGCAGGGTAAGGCGCCAAGGCGGGCACTTTACCCGCCTTGAGCATTATGGCGCTTTATTATCAAGCACTTGGCCTAAAGGCTGGGGTATAGTAAGGCCCTGTTTTCTGTAAGGCTAAGCCGATGCTCAACATGCTGCTGATTGCCACTGCCCTGCTGGTGGCGGCGTACTTGGCTTTTTCTCCTCGCTTACGGCGCTCTTCTTGTTGGAAAGCCACGGTGACACCGCTGGCGTCTATTATGGGCAGTGGTTTTTTGGTCAGTGCACCGCTGTTGGGGCTGACTGTCGGCAACTACGCTGTACTGTTTATGGCCATGCTATTGCTGCTGGCCTACATGGTTGGCGGCGCCATCCGTTTTAATATTCGCCACTTTGAGCCGGTAGCAAACCGCCATGGGTCGGTACAGCATATTGCGCTGCTGTCGCGGATGGTACTGGCGGTGGCTTATTTCATCTCGGTCACTTACTACCTGCAATTGCTGGCGGTTTTTCTGCTCAAAGCCGTGGGCCTACGCGGTGAGCTGTACGCCAATCTGGTTACCACAACTTTGCTGCTGATCATCGGTGGCGTGGGTATGTGGCGGGGGCTTGGGCAGCTGGAAAAAGTGGAAAGCTACGCCGTCAGCCTGAATCTTGGCATGATCACCGCACTGCTGCTGGGGCTGGTGCTTTATAACAGCAAGCTGTGGCTGGCTGGGCAGTGGCAGCTAAGCCAGGTCAGTTCGGAGATTGACTGGCATGACATCCGGGTGTTGCTGGGGCTGCTGATTGTGGTGCAGGGGTTTGAAACGTCCCGTTATTTGCAAGAAGAGCACAGTGCCAACGAACGGGTGGTGACCATGCGTTATGCCCAGTGGTTGTCATCGGGGATCTACCTGTTGTTTATCGGTCTGGTAACGGTGTTGTTCCAGACGCAAATGACAGCCGATGTGACCGCCATTACCACCATGATCACGCCGGTAGCGGTGGTGTTGCCATTGATGATTGCCATAGCCGCGATTGGCAGCCAGTTCAGTGCTGCCGTCGCCGATACTTCCGGCGCTGGTGGCCTGATTGCAGAGATCGTTCATCACAAACTGCCGCCCCGTTACGCTTATTTGGCGATCACCCTGGTTACGGTATTGCTGACCTGGGAAACCAACGTTAATGAAATCATCGCCTATGCATCACGGGCCTTTGCTCTGTTCTACCTTTTGCAATCAGTGGTGGCGCTGATGCTGGCATGGCAGACTCCAACGCTACATGGCCGCAAAACCAAACTGCTGCGTTTTGGCTTTTGTGTGCTGGCCTGTGCCTTGGTATTTGTGCTGGGTCTGCCCTCAGAGTAAGGTGAAAAAAACAGCGGAGGGTGCAATGAAAGCAATTGGCGTGCTGACGACGGTACTGCTTTTAGCGGGATGTAGCACCACTGTGCTTGATTGTCAGTATAAAGCCTGGCGTCAGGACGGTTTTCAGGATGGCCTGGGTGGCCATTACCCTCGGCTTGATTACCTGCAAAGTGCCTGCCCACTGCATTTTTCCGGGGCTGATTATCTGGCCGGCTGGCGGGACGGTAATCAGCAGTTCTGCCAGTCGGTGCTGCATGACCAAAGCAAGAGCTGTCGCGACTACATGACCCCGCGCGATCAGAGCCTGCCACCAGAGCTGACGCCGCCGCCCTGGTGGCAGAGCCGCACTCACCGTTAATGTTCGGTGAGCGTATCAATCAGTGTGTCGATTTCGATCAGTAAGAGATCCCGGGCCTTGGCAAACTGTGCCTGCAAGGCGGCATCCTGGCCGTTGTCGGTGATCACGGCGGCCGCCAAGCGGTGCACATTATCATGCAAGGAGCGGATGGTCTTGAAGCGGCTGAGCGTGCCGTACTGGGCCATCCCGGCGGTGGCATACCACTGACCAAACCCGCAGTGATGTGGGTCCAGGTGTAGATCTTCGGGGATCTGCTCCGCGCCGATGCACTGCATCACCCTTTCTGACCACTTTTGGTGGGCTACTTTGGCCGCCCGTAGCGCCGGTAACGGATGCAGGGCGGGCAGGGTCTCACTGCGCCATTTCGGGGCTTGCAGCCATTGCTGCCGCCACTGTTCAAATTGCCCGGCAGGCATCGGCTTGGCAATGCCGTAGCCTTGTGCCAGCCGGCAACCAAGTTGGCGCAGCAAGCGGGCATGCTCAATGGACTCAACCCCTTCGGCAATGACCGAGCGGTTAAAGGCATAGGCCATATTGATGATGTTCTCGACGATACTCAAATCGTTCGGGTCATCAAGCATGTCACGGACAAAACTCTGGTCGATTTTCAGGGTATCAATCGGCAGGCGGCGCAGGTAGGTCAGCGACGCATAGCCGGTGCCGAAGTCGTCCAGGGCGGTGCGTACCCCCAGCAGTCGGCTCTGGTGCAGTACCCGGGCCGCCAGATTGAGGTCATGCAAGGTGGCTGTTTCAACAATTTCCAGCTCAAGAGCATCCTTAGGCATCTGTGGGTAACGGGCCAAGGTATCTCTGAGGTGCTCAATAAAGCCGTGCGACAGCAAATGTGCGGCACTGATGTTGATAGACAGGGTCAGCTGCCAGCCTTGATCGTACCAGTCGGCCAATTGGGCACAGGCATTATCCATAACCCAGTTGCCAAGAATAATGTCCAGTTCGCTGCCCAGCAGGTTGGGCAGAAAATCACCAGGCAGGCGTAGCCCCTGCTCAGGGTGCTGCCAGCGGATCAAGGCTTCTGCTCCGATGATCTCGCCACTGTTGAGATCAACCTTGGGCTGGTAGAACAGGCGCATTTCATTGTTGATGATGGCCTGATGCAGCCGACTGATACCGCTTTGAGCCTGATCGGCGCGTTGGCTGGCTTCTACATCAAAGACCCGGAATTGGTTCTTGCCGGCCTGTTTGGCCTGATACATCGCCTGATCGGCATGGCGAAGCAGAATATCCGCGTCGGCATTGTCGTCAGGGAACAGGGTGACACCGATACTGGCTGACACCTGCAACTTGTGGCCGTCGATGACCACCGGGGTGCGGATCGCGTTCATCAGCCGTTCCAGTGGTGTGGCCAGGTTGACATGGTGTTCCTCTTCACTGAGCAACACCACGAACTCATCACCACCGAGGCGCGATACCGTGTCTGACTGGCGCAGCACGTTTTGCAGGCGCTGGGCAATTTCTACCAGGAGTCGGTCACCGGCCTGGTGGCCATACAGGTCGTTGACGGGCTTAAAGCCGTCAAGATCAATAAAGCAAATGGCAATACGTTCGCTGTTGCGCTCGGCGCGGAGCATTGCCCGGCTCAGCAGTTCGTTCAGCAGCCGCCGGTTCGGCAGGCCGGTCAGCGGATCATAGTGGGCGATGTGTGCCAGCTCGGTTTCATGGGCCTTGATCTGGCTGATGTCAGAAAACACTCCAATGTAATTTTTAAGCTGGCCTTGGGCATCCCGTACCATCGAAATAGCCAACAGCTCTGCGTACACCTCACCGGACTTGCGGCGGTTCCAGATCTCTCCGCGCCAGCTGCCACTTTGTTGCAGGCATTGCCACATATCGTCGTAAAACTGCTGGCCCTGCAGGCCGGAGGCGAGAATGCTAGGGTCCTGGCCGCAGATTTCTTCCGGTTCATAGCCGGTGATGCGAGTGAAGGCGGGGTTGACGTCAATGATGCAGTTTTCAGCATCACAGATCATGATGCCTTCGTAGCTGTTTTCAAACACGCTGGCGGCTAATTGCAGCTGGGTTTCGTTGTGTTTGCGTTCGGTAATATCAACGAAGGTGGTGACCACGGCGTAGGGCTGGCCGGTATTTTCATCCAGTAATGGCACGGTGTTACCGCTGAGCCAGCGCAGCTGCTCTTTGACATAAATTCCCATGACCACATTAACCAGCGGCCTGCCGGTGCGCACCGTCACCTGACTGGGGTGCTGGTCGGCTGCGAAGGGACGCATATCCTCATGCACTGCACCGCTGGCCAGTTCTGGCCAGGAGCTGGCCAGCAACTGTTCGGCACTGAGTCCCAGCATGGTCAGCGCGGCATCGTTATAAGCCAGCACCTGGCCTTCCTTGTCACGGGTGACAACACCTTCGCTCAGGGCTGCAACCAGTGAATGGTAGAGCCGCTGGCTGTCGCGCAGCGCTTTTTCCCGGGCCTGGCGGTGGCTGATGTCTTCAGTGACACCCAGATAACCGCTCAGTAAGCCCTTGGCGTCGAATATCGGGGTAATCGTCAGGGCCACCGGGAAGGTATGGCCATTTTTGTGGCGGTGGGTCCAGTGCCGCTTTTCCACGCCTTTTTGTTTGATATGACCCAGTAATACTTCCTGATCAGTAACCGGCCGGCCCATTTCTAGGGTCAGCTCTGCGCGACGTTGTTCCAGCTCTTCCGGTACATGCAATATGGCCGGTGTGGCTTTACCGACCAGCTCCTCGGCACTGTAGCCAAGCATACGCTCAGCACTGCTGTTGAGGCTGCTGATGATGCCGTCAGTGTCGGTAGTAATAAAGGCATAGGTAGCGGCCGCATCCATGATGCTGCGTTGCAGTGCTTCTGTCGTGCGGTACTGATTACGTAGCCGCCGGTAACGCCGGGCGGTAATAAACAGCGCCAGAATAATCGCCATTTGTACCAGGATGGCGGCAATCAGAGTGGCGGTTTGGTCGTTGCGCAGCTGTTTCACTTCGGCGACTTTGGCATCCACCAATTGCTCCAGGCGCTGCTGATAGTGCTGGTTGTCGGCGGTCTGGATAAAGGAATTGCTGCGATCGATCACCATCGACAGCAATAATGTCTGGCCATTGAACTGATAGGGCCGTGAATAGACCGCAACCGGCTTGAGAGTGCCGTCTGCCAGGCGATGGCGGAAGAGGAAAAAGTGGCGTTTTTCCTGCTTGGCTAACTGCCGCTCGGTGTTGATTTGCGCCGGGCTGAGGCTGTTGATTTGATTAATGTTTTTTTGCTGTAACTGCGGCTGGCTATAGCCATAAAACTCCGCAGCAGCGGCATTGGCTTTAACAATGTTGCCGCTGGCCGGTTCAACCAACAGCATCGGTACGTTGGAGCGGCTAAACAGCGTCGAAAAGTCAGGCTCCGCCGGGCTGGCATAACTGCTGGCCGTCAGCATCAGCAGTGCTGTTGTCAGGAACTTAGCTAACCGAGCAGTCATCGGAAAAGACATGTCGTTGATGCATGGTTGTTATATCAGTGTTTTATGAAAGCTAGCAAAGAATGCCGGGCTCTGTAAAAAGCTGGCGCCCGCCTAACGCGGGCGCCGATGCTCAGTTGGCGCTGCCAGGATGTGGCTTGGGATATTGGCGATTGATATCCAGCACCTTGGCATAACGGCTGTTCCACAGCTGCTGGTGCAATTCAGCCAGGCGTTTAGCCATTTTCGGGCTGTTCATCACCACTTCCAGGTTCCGGGAGTTATCCAGATAACCGCCTTCCCAGTTACTGGTGCCAAGCCAGGCGATTTTGCCGTCGATGGTCATGGTTTTGGTGTGCATCACCCGCGCATAGGGAATAAAGCCCTGGCTGGCCTGGGGCAGGGTGACGATTTTGACGGTGACATTTGGCAGTACCTGCAGGCTTTTCAGGTAACTGAGCTCCGGCTCTTTGGTGTTCCAGTCGGCCACCATCAGCTCGATTTTGACGCCACGTTGGGCGGTGCGGCGGATAGCATCATCAATCACGGCGTAGTAAGGGCGGCGGCCAGTGGCATAAGACAGCGGCGCATATTCCATCACCTGGATCAGCACCTGATGCTGCGCTTTGTCGAGCAGCCGTGGCAGCTCTGACTGGGAATCTCCAACGCCTGGCGGGTTATAGGCATTCGGGCTGGCAACCAGATAGGCCGGTTGCTGCTCATTGGCCAGCACCGGCTGTTGGTTCAGAACCGGTACGGGTTTACCCGCCGCCAGCAGTTGTTGGGCTTGCCAGTCAATATTAAAAATGGCCTGGATCTGGCTGACCATGGGCTGTTCGGTGATCCGCAAGCCGGCTTCGTGAATGTGCTTGAGTGAACGCCAGTCAAAGTTCTGGCTGCCAACATAAGCGGCTTTACCGTCAATCACCATGTATTTGGCATGAATGATGCCGCCACCGACCTTGTTGTAGTCAATCAATCGGAAGGTCAGGTTGGGAATGGCCTTGAGGGTTTTGATGGTGGCCGGGTCGGCGGCGCGCAGGCCGTGTTGGTCCATCAAAAAACGAATTTTAACACCGCGCTGCCCGGCTTGGCGCAGGTGCTCAATGACGGTGGCCAGTGGCTCTCCGGCCTGGGAGGAAACATAAAACTGGGCAATGTCGATGCGTGTTTTGGCACTGTCGAACAAACCATCCCAGACGGTGACGGGGTCTCGTAAGTCCGGGTTTGTCAGGGTTGTTTCGACAGGCGTGGTGTAGACCAGCTCAAAACCAGGGATGGTAAATTTTGCATGGGCACTGAGGCTCAGTAACAGCAGGGGAAGCAAACGTTTTTTCATTAATTCAAGCTACCAGCATCATGGTTGGCTGCTACCTTAGCAGCAAAAAGCACCGGCGTCAGAGCCTATCGTCCAGAAGTTGCAGCATTTTTTCACGCATCCGATAGGTTTGCACTTTTCCGGCAGCCGTCAGCGGAAACTGGCTGACAAAGTGAAAGTACTCGGGAATTTTCACCTGACTGAGCTGCCCGGCGGCAAACTGGCGCAGGCTATCGGCACTGAGCGAGGCGCCATCCGTCGCCTGTACCCAGGCACATAATCGTTGGCTGTCGGACTCGCCGGGCAGACCAAACACCCGTATAGCTTTTACCTGTGGATGGCGTTGATAAAACTGTTCAATTTCCCGCGGCGAGATGGCCTCACCATCGCGCATGATAATGTCTTGCGTGCGGCCAACAATTTCCACATTACCGTGCTCGTCCATGACGCCAATATCGCCGGTGTGCAGCCAGCCGCTGCTGTCAATATCAGAGCTTGAACCAGGCGGCCAATAGCCTTGCATCAGGGCATAGCTACGCACACAGACTTCACCGCGAACCCCACGGGGCACCAGCTCGCCATGGCTGTCGACCAGTTTGACCTCCTGATGCGCCGCCGCCCGGCCGACGGTTCCCTGAGCCGGCACCAGGTGCCCCAAGTGATTAATGGCGCCAGACTCGGTTTGCCCATAGGCCATGACCCAGGCTGGCCCTGAGGCGAGCTGTGCCTGCACGGCGCTCGGACATTGGGCACCCACCATTACCCCTAATCGCAGGGCGGCTGGCCAATGCTGGCCCCATTGTGCTGCCAGGGCTTCTACGGTGGCAGGAAAAGCCATCAGCACGCTGCATTGCTGGCGCTGGCAGATGTCCGCGATGGCCGTACTGTTTTGCCCCGGCACCACTGCCGTGGCGCCCTGGATCAGGCTGAGCATGGGCCCCAGCACCAAGCCAAAACAGTGGTAGAACGGCAGGCTGTGGCAGATGCTGTCAGCACTGTCGATGCCCAGTTCCATGGCCACCAGCCGGGCATTGTTAATAATGCCAAAGTGGCTGTGTATTACCGCCCGGGGCTGCTGAGTACTGCCCGAGGTAAATAACACCACGGCCGGGTCACTAGGTTGCAAATCCAGGGCGTCAAGGGCGGCAATTTCTTCTGCGCTGGTGTCAGTCATCAGCCAGTCAAAGGCTAATGTTCCGGGCCGTACACCATGGCAACTGACCAGGTGCCGTAGCCGCGGCGCCGTACGGCTGTATAACGGTTGGCTGGCATCTTGGCGAGCCAGCTCTGGAAGCAGGCTTAACAAACGGCCAGTGCTGTCGAGCTCGGGGGCGTAAAACAGAATACTGGCACCCACTTGTGTTAGCGGGCCAAGCAGTTCCTGAACTTCCAGGTGTGTACTTAACGGTACAATGATGGCGCCGAGGCGGGCCGCCGCCAACTGGCACAACAGCCACTGGCAACAAGGCGGTGCCCACAAGGCAATGCGGTCACCTTTTTCAACGCCCAGGCGTGCCAGGCCAATTGCCAGCCGGTCTACCTGTTCTTTTAAGGTGGTGTAATCCCAGTGGATCTGTTGCTCAGGGACGATAAGCGCAGTCTGCTCGGCATAATGGCGGGCCTGGCGGCGCAGGCAATCGCCCAATGTTGCCTGCAACAAGGGAATACTGGCGTCGCCGACGAAAATACTGTCATCAAGCGCCATGCGCCTGAGCTCCTTCTCCTGCAATCTGATTGCAAGATTTAGCACGGCCAGCCAGCCGCTACATTTAGGCTTTTGTCTAATGAGCACAATGGCACCGGCACTTTTGACCGGCGAAACAGTAAAAGCTTAGGTAGCTGAGTTACTTAAGTGGCCATGATGGCGCTGTCTTGGCCTGCGGCTGGCAAGCTGGCTTGTTCATCGGCGTTTTTGCGGTCATGATCGAGCCACATTCAGTAAGCCATGACGTTGATGACCAGCCTCAACCTGCAACTGGTAGTGCCGCTATTCCAGCAAATGAGCGTGTATTTGCTGATCGCCTACCTGTTTTCCAAAACCAAACTGTTTCGGCCATTGGCCAATCTGTCGGCCTGGCCGATTCACAAGCTGATGGTGTATGCCATTTTTTCCGGCTTTTGCATCATGGGAACCTATTTTGGCCAGCAGACACTGGATGCCATTGCCAATACCCGGGCTATCGGCGCCATTCTTGGCGGCCTGCTTGGCGGCCCTTTGGTGGGGATCGCCGTAGGACTGACCGGTGGCCTGCACCGCTATTCGCTAGGCGGCTTTACTGACCTGGCCTGTGCTATCTCAACAACCTGGGAAGGCTTGATGGCAGGCCTGGTGCACGCCTTCTGGCAGCGCCGTGGCCAAACCGAGCGGATTTTTAATCCCTGGCAGGCCTTGTGGCTGGGCGTACTGGCGGAAGGGAGCCAGATGGCGATTATCCTGACCATTGCTGAACCTTTTGACCACGCTCTGGCCCTGGTGAAAGTCATAGCGCTACCCATGATGCTGGCTAACGCTTTGGGGGCAGCCCTGTTTATGAGCTTCATTCGTGATGCCAAGTTTCAGGCTGATGAACTGGCTGGGCGGGTATCACAGCGGGCATTGCGCATTGCCCAGCGCTGCGTGGGGTTACTTGATGACGGGCTCAATGCCCGCTCTGCCCAGGCCATCGCCGATGTGGTCAAGGATGAAACGTCGGTGGCGGCGGTAGCCATTACCGATCGGCAACAGATCCTGGCGTTTACCGGCATGGGGGCAGACCACCACCAGGTGGGCCGGCCAATTGCCTCGGCCATTACCCTTGAAGCCATTGCCCAGAATAAAGTGGTGTTTGCCGATGGCCTGGCAACACCTTATCAGTGTTCCATT
Source organism: Gallaecimonas aegicerasi (assembly GCF_045291545.1). Taxonomy (GTDB): domain Bacteria; phylum Pseudomonadota; class Gammaproteobacteria; order Enterobacterales; family Gallaecimonadaceae; genus Gallaecimonas. Next base: position 1,596,403 of record NZ_CP149514.1, on the reverse strand, counting down.
CGCAGTGACTGTGAGCTGGGATCCTCGCTGGTGGTGCCACTCAAGGGCGAGCAGGATGTGGTGGGCACCATCAAGCTGTATGAGCCGAAGCGGCGGCTGTTTCGCAACCTTAACCGGGCACTGGGCGAAGGCATTGCCGGGGTGTTGTCCAATCAGCTGCTACACAGCCAGTTGCAGGCCAGCCGGGCTTTGCTGGCGGAGGCTGAGCTGCGGGCACTGGAGGCCAAGGTTAACCCGCACTTTCTTTTTAACAGCCTCAATACGGTAGCGGCCGTACTGCGCCGTACCCCGGAGCAGGCACGCAGCCTGATTTTGCACCTGGCGGAATTTTTACGGGGCAACCTTAGCCGGGGTACGGTAACGGTATCACTGGCTCAGGAATTTCAACACGTCAGCCATTATCTGACGATAGAGCAAGCCCGCTTTGGTGAGCGGCTGGCTTTTAGCGCCACCCTGGCTGATGGCCTGGAGGAACAGCCAGTGCCGGCATTGGCCATTCAGACACTGGTGGAAAATGCCATCAAGCATGGTATCAGCCGCGCTGAAAATGGTGGCGTGGTAACACTCAGCGCTGAGCGTCAGCAGGGGCGGGTGCTGGTGGCTGTTGAAGACAGTGCCGCCCAGCTCCCCAAACAAACGGATGGATTGGGGCTGACGCTGGTGCGCGAGCGTTTTGCCGCCCTGGGCTGTGACTGTGTGTTGCGGCTTCGGCATCAGCCGGGGCAATTTACCCGGGCAGAATTGAGCTGGCCGGAAGGGGGACTGGCATGATCCGAGCATTACTGGTTGACGACGAACCTCTGGCCCGCGAAGAGCTGGCGGCATTGCTGGAAGAAGCCGGTGGTGTCAGCGTGGTGGGGGAGGCGGCAAATGGCAAGGAGGCGCTGCTCAAGGCGCGGGAGCTGCAACCGGACGTTATTTTCCTGGATGTGGACATGCCGGTGCTGTCCGGTGTGGAGGTGTCCAGCTTATTGCCATCACCGCGGCCGCTGTTGGTGTTTGTCACCGCTCACCAGCAATATGCGCTGGACGCCTTTGATGAAGCAGCGCTGGATTACCTGTTAAAACCCATCGACCCTGCGCGCCTGGCCCGCACCTTAAAGCGCCTGCAAGAGCAGGGGGGCGGAGAGCAAATTGAATCGACGCCGTTGGAAAAGCTGGCCTGCTATCAGGGCAACACCGTACGGTTGGTGGCGCCGGCAGACATTGACTGCGCCTACGTCAGCCTGACCGGTACCCAGGTGCAGACCGGTGGTGAGGAGCTGCATTGCCAATTACCCCTGAAAACCTTGGAAGCCCGCTTGCCTCTCTTACGGGTACATCGCCAATATCTGGTGAACCCGGATGCCATCAAAGCCATTGCCGTCAAGGACAGCGGCGCACAAATTGAAACCCGCCATGGCGCCATAGTGCCGGTTTCCCGCCGTTATTTCCGGCAATTAAAAGACAAATATCAACTGCCCCTGTAACCACTCAGTCAGCGTTACTGACCGCTGAGGTAATTGCTGCTGCCACTGCCCTTGCCAACTCATTAAGCTGCCGGCAAACAAAACCAACAATACCTACAGGGGGAAGTAATGCAGTGGTTTTTATTGGGAGTGGCGCTGTTACTGAGCGGCTACTTCATCTACGGCAAGTTCATCGAGAAGACCTTCGGCGCCAAGCCAGAGCGCCAGACTCCGGCGATTGCCAATAATGACGGCGTTGACTATGTACCGATGTCCACCAAGAAAGTGTACCTGGTGCAATTGCTCAATATTGCCGGTCTCGGGCCCATCTTCGGGCCTATCTTAGGGGCGTTGTACGGCCCAACCGCGTTGTTGTGGATTGTATTTGGCTCCATCTTTGCCGGTGCCGTGCACGATTATTTCTCTGGCATGCTGTCTGTGCGTGCCGGTGGCGCTTCGGTGCCCACCGTTGTTGGCCGTGAGTTGGGCACTGTGGCCCGGCATTTCATGAATGGCTTTGCGGTGATCCTGCTATTGCTGGTCGGGGTGGTCTTTACCCTGGGGCCGGCCAAATTGTTGGGTAATCTCTCTGGTACTTCCGTACCGGTATGGGTTGCCATCATTTTTGCCTACTACCTGATCGCAACTATCGTACCTATCGATAAAATCATCGGCCGTTTCTATCCGCTGTTTGGTGCGCTGTTGCTGTTTATGTCAGTGGGTCTGCTGGTTGGCCTGGCGGTCAGCGGTAAACCGTTTTACGCCCAGGGTCTGACACTGGCTAACCTGCACCCGCAGCACCTGCCACTGTGGCCCTTGCTGTTCATTACCATTGCTTGTGGTGCCTTGTCTGGTTTTCATGCTACCCAGTCACCGCTGATGGCCCGCTGTATGGAAAACGAAAGCAATGGCCGTTTTGTTTTTTACGGTGCCATGATTGGCGAAGGGGTGATTGCACTGATCTGGGCCACCCTGGGGATGTCTTTCTACCACAGTCCGGAAGCCCTGAACGCAACCCTGGCCCACGGTGGTCCGGCTGCGGTCGTCAACGAAGTGGCGACCTCTTTGCTGGGTAAAGTCGGCGGTGTACTGGCCATTCTCGGGGTTGTGGTACTGCCAATCACCTCGGGCGATACCTCGTTCCGGGCGGCACGACTGATTTTGTCGGATTTTCTGAAATTCGATCAAAAAGCCATTGCCAAGCGCCTGATGATTGCCATTCCGCTGTTTGCTGTTGGTTTCCTGATCAGCCGCATGGACTTCAACGTGATCTGGCGCTACTTCGGCTGGGCTAACCAGATGACTGCCGTGATCATGCTCTGGGCGGGTGCTGCCTGGCTTAAGCGCCACGACAAGCTGCACTGGGTGTGTTCTGTACCTGCAACCTTTATGACCGGTGTGGTTAATGCCTACCTGCTGTCAGCGAAAATCGGTTTTGGTTTGCCGCTGCACATCGCCGGCCCCATTGGCATTGCCAGCTCGGTGGTGGTGTTGGCCTGGCTCTTGACGCGCCGACCAGACCAAGAGGCCATCATGGCCGCCAATGAAGCCTAAATAAAAAAAGCCGGGTTATCCCGGCTTTTTTTATGGTTGTACTAAGGCTTTTTGCAAGCAACTGACGTCCTTGCAGAACCAGTGTTTGTTCCCTTCGATGATGGTAACTGCGTCGTCCTGACGTGGCCAGTCGGCGGTCACTTGCCCCTTTTCATCCAGCAGCATCCGGTAGGGATATTTACGCATTTTGGGTTTGGCAAAGAGTTTGGCGACAAACCCAGGCATGGCAGAAATGTCTGCCACATAAAGCACCCCCGCGTTTTTCATCTTATCGTCCTTGGCCTGGCCAAAGGCCTTATAGACCAGTTTGCCGGCCGCCATGTCGGCGGCAAAGAAAATCTGCCGGTGAGGAGTATCCAGCGATACAGAATGGCCAAACTGATCATCCAGGCTGGTGGCGGCGGCCCCGCCACTGAACAGCGCCAGTAATAAGGGAAGTGATTTCATGGGTGCTCCGGGCATCAAGACTGACCGCAGCATAACCGGCAGGTAAAAAAAAGCCCAGCAAGCGTTCAATTGACGGTTGGGCGCTTGCCGGGTCCAGGGAGAGAACATGTTTCACACGGGTATCGCTTACCGTGCACAATTTATGACCAGTCTGACTTGACGAAGTTCACACTTTTTTTAGAAAAAATTTCTTTTGCTGATTGAGCAGCTTAGAGAAAGCTGCTTGACAAGTCGTACCAGTAAACATACCTTTTAAACACCTGTTTGATACTGGTGTTTCATCATGCCTCGAGTGGATACCAAAACCCGGATACTGGATGTGGCTGAGCAGCTCTTTGCTGAGCATGGCTTTAATGACACGTCACTGCGCATGATCACGTCTGCAGCAGAGGTCAATCTGGCCTCGGTTAACTACCACTTTGGCTCTAAAAAAAGCCTGATCCAGGCTGTACTGGCGCGTTACCTGGATGTGTTCATGCCAAACATCCGCAGCGCCATGGAGCAACTGAGCGAAGCCGGTCAGCCATTGGCCATGCCGGAAGTGATGAGCGGTTGTGTTGCGCCGTTACTGGCACTGGACAGCTCCTTTGAGCGTGGTACTGCCACTTTTATGCAGTTGCTGGGGCGCGGCTACACTGAAAAGCAGGGGCACCTGCGGCGGTTTATCACCGAGCAGTACGGTGATGCCTTACAGGCCTTCATGGCGACGGTACGGCTGGCAACACCTGGGGTTCCTGATAACGAATTGTTCTGGCGCTTGCACTTCACCCTGGGAACCATCGTGTTCACCATGGCTTCAAGTACGGCGCTCAGTGAAATCGCTGAAAGTGACTTCGGCGAGAAAAACAGTATGGAAAGCCTGATCCACCGTTTGGTGCCCTATCTGGCTGCGGCAATGACCGCACCACTGCCAACGGTAAAACAACCTTCACAAAGCGCGGCATCGGCCGCCTGATCGAAAAGCGAGGAAAGGACAATGGTCTTGCTATTAATCATTCTGGTGGCGCTGGCGGTGATCCTGGGGGTCCCGGACATTCGCCGCAACCTCATTACTAAACCGATATTCGGCATCTTTAAAAAGATTCTGCCGCCGTTGTCGCAGACAGAACGTGAAGCCATGGAAGCCGGTGACATCTGGTGGGATGGCGATCTGTTCCGCGGTAAGCCGGACTGGCAGAAACTGCTGGATACGAAGCAATCTGAATTGAGCGCAGATGAGCAGGCATTCCTCGACAACCAGGTCGAAACCCTGCTGAAAATGCTTGATGACTACAAAATTGTGCAAGAAGACAAGGACTTACCCAAGCCGGTTTGGGATTTCCTGAAAAAAGAAGGCTTCTTCGCCATGATCATTCCCAAGGCCTACGGTGGCCGGGAATTTTCAGCGGTAGCCAACTCCACCATTGTGTCGCGTATTGCCACCCGCTCCATTTCCTGTGCGGTAACGGTCATGGTACCGAACTCGCTGGGGCCGGGCGAACTGCTGATGCACTACGGTACGCAAGAGCAAAAAGACCGCTGGTTGCCAGGCTTGTCAGATGGTAGCGAAGTGCCTTGTTTTGCCCTGACCGGGCCGGAAGCCGGTTCTGATGCCGGCGCCATTCCTGACGAAGGGGTTGTCTGCAAAGGCGAGTTCGAGGGTAAGGAAGTACTGGGTATTCGTCTGAACTGGAACAAGCGCTATATCACCTTGGCACCGGTCGCCACAGTGCTGGGGCTGGCCTTTAAACTCAAGGATCCAGAGGGCTTGCTGGGTGATAAAAAAGACATCGGCATTACCTGTGCGCTGATCCCCACTGACCACCCCGGCGTGCGGGTTGGTGACCGCCACTTCCCGTTGGGCCTGGCCTTCATGAACGGCCCGACCTTCGGTGAAAATGTCTTTATTCCTCTGGATTGGATCATCGGTGGCCCGGATTATGCCGGTAAAGGCTGGCGCATGCTGGTGGAATGTCTGTCAGCAGGCCGGGGTATTTCCCTGCCGGCATTGGGTACGGCAACGGGCCACTTGGCCAGCCGCATGACCGGTGCTTACGGCTATGTGCGCCGTCAGTTTGGCCTGTCTATCGGCCGCTTTGAAGGTATTCAAGAAGCCATGGCAGAAATTGGCGCTGATACCTATGTATTGGAATCGGCTCGCCGACTGACCGTTACCGCCCTGGACATGGGCCTGAGCCCGTCGGTGATCACCGCCATTGCCAAATACCACATGACTGAAAAAGCCCGTAAGGTCATGGACCACGCCATGGACATCCACGCCGGTAAAGGGATCCAGTTTGGTCCGCAGAACTATCTGGGCCATGGTTACCTGGGGATGCCTGTGGCGATCACCGTGGAAGGGGCCAATATTCTGACCCGTAACCTGATGATCTTTGGCCAGGGCGCAACCCGCTGCCACCCCTATGTGTTTGCGGAAATGGAAGCGGCTGCCAACCCTAACGCGGAAGAAGGTTTGAAGGCCTTTGACAGCCTGCTGGTCAAGCATATCGGCTTTGGTGTCAGCAACTATTTTGGTGCCTTGTTCCAGGGCCTGACTGGCGCCGCCTTTAATGGCACACCGGTCTCCGGTGAAACTGCTCGCTACTACAAGCAGTTGTCACGGATGTCAAAAGCGCTGGCATTGTGCGCTGACATTTCCATGCTGATGCTGGGTGGTGACTTGAAGCGTCGTGAGCGGCTGTCAGCGCGTCTGGGCGACGTGTTGTCGAACCTCTATCTGGCGTCTGCGGTACTCAAACGCTATGAGCATGAAGGCCGCCAGGTGGCTGATCTGCCTTATGTACATTACAGCCTGCAAAAACTGCTGGCGGAAATTGGCGTTGCCTTTGAGGGCTTTTTTGCCAACTTCGATAACCGTGTTGTGGCGGCAGTGCTTAAACGCAGCGTCTTCCCGTTTGGGATCCGCTACAAAATGCCGTCAGACAAGCTGGGTGAACAAATTGCCAGCGCTATGATGCAACCTGGCGTGGCCCGTGACCGCCACACGCACCTGGTCTTTGTACCAAACGATGAACAGGATGCTATTGGCCTGATGGAAGCGGCTTTCAAAGCCATGGTCGGGGCCGCAGGCACTGAGAAGAAAATCATTTCTGCTCAGCGTCAGGGCACCATTGCCAAGCGGATCCCGTTCAATCAGGCGATTGAGCAGGCTTTGGCGGCCAGTGTCATCAGCGCCGATGAAGCCGAGCAGATCCGTCACGCCGAACAGCTGCGTTATCAGGCCATCCAGGTCGACCATTTTGCTCCCGGCGTGCTGGAAGGGCAGGGTGTGTCATCGTCGGATGCCAGCAGCGCCGCTTAATTCAGGGTTCCCAACCCCTGCCAAAGCCGCCTTAGGGCGGCTTTTTTTGTTGCCTTACCGCTCAGTCAGGCTTGTTATACTGATGCAAATTTTTCAACATCCCTGCTCTGATGGCGCAATTACTGATTGATCTGGTTGGCACCCAACTCACCCCCCAAGAACGCCAGCTACTGGCGCACCCGGCCTGTGCCGGAGTGATTTTGTTCAGCCGTAACTATCAGCACCCCGAACAGCTCAAGGCCTTGGTTGAGCAGTGCCGGCAAGCCGCGGCCCGGCCCATTATCATCAGCGTTGACCAAGAAGGAGGGCGGGTACAGCGCTTTCGTCAGGGCTTTACCCGTTTACCGGCACCAGGCTGGTTGCTGACGCTGGGTGGCGGCAATCTGGCCGTAGCCAAGTACCTGGCCTGGAGCTGTGGCCTGGTGATGGCAACAGAATTACGGTCGCTGGGAGTCGACCTGAGTTTTGCGCCGGTACTGGATCTGGGGGTGAACCAGTCGGTGATCGGCGACCGGGCTTTTGCCCGCGACAGTACCACGGTAACTACCCTGGCGCGCGCAATGATTGCCGGTATGGCGGTTGGTGGCATGGCGGCCTGTGCCAAGCACTATCCGGGGCATGGCCAGGTGCAGGGTGACACGCACCTTGAAGAAGCCAGTGATCAACGTTCTTTGGATACCATCAGTGCCACGGATGAGCAGCCTTTTCGGCAGCTTATCGGCGAGCAGCGGCTGGCCGCACTGATGCCGGCACATGTCATGTACCCGGCTGTTGATCCATTACCGGCCTCCAGTTCAACCTGGTGGCTGACCCGCCGTTTACGTGGGGAGCTGGCATTTAAGGGGCTGATCTTTTCCGATGATCTGAGCATGAAGGGAGCGCATCGATTAGGTACGCCGGCTGAACGGGCGCAAGGGGCTGCCAAGGCCGGCTGTGACTTACTGCTGTGTTGCAATGATCCGGGCAGCTTACCGGCGATTCTGGCCGTATTGGCCGGGCAGCCGCCGGTGGCATTAGCGCCGCTTCAGGGGCAAGCGCCGTCAGCCAGTCCGGCGCAGCTGGCCAGGGCTCAGTCGCTGCTGGTTTCTATGACCAGTCCCTGCGGCTGAGAGCGGGCCTGGAACAGGGCGCCATCGGCCATTTCCAACAGCTGCTCATAATGCAAATTGGCGGCCGGTACCCGGCAAAAGCCCCCTACATGCACTTCTAACGGCGCGGCTTGCTCGCGCAGCTCCTGCATCAGCGCCTCGCTGAGAGTGGTAATGGCCCGCGGCCCTGGCCCGGATACGGCAACCAGCAGCAACCGTTCTGACAGTTTCACCAGCAAGGCATCGGGCATACCGTGTGCTATGGCGGCTCGCAGCTCTGCCAGGCTGTCAGGGCCCGGCACCTCGGTGCCAAGAAATTCCCACAATAAAACGGTTAAATAGCCGCCGGACTGAGCCTGCTGATTGGCCATAGCACTGAGTGCCGGGCGACCTTGCTGCTCGTCCTGCCATAAACTCTGACGCTGTGGTTGCCAGCCAATAGGCGTGAAAAGCTGGGTGCCTTGCTGGCGGTTCAGCAGTGCCGCAACGAAAGTTGAGAAACGATACAGGTGCGGATAAACATGCTGCATCCACTGGGTATCCAGAGGACCGGTTACCAGCAAGGTACCCCGCTGCACGCCTTGATCAAGGAGGGGCAGGGCCAACACGCCACCTTCGAGATCCTTAAACGGCTCTCCTTCACGCAGTACCTTTTTGGCGTCGCCATGGCTCCATAACGGCCAGACCGGGCTTTGTTCCGGCCAGTGAGCGCGCACCAGGTTTTGTTCGAACAGGGTCAGGGTAGTGAGCTGGAACTGCTCACCCAGACGAACCAGCGCCTTTTGTATCACTTTGTCGAGTTGTTCCAGTGGCTCGGCCATCATCATGGCGGCCAGCTCTCCCATCAACACCGCCCGCTCGTTTTCCTGGCGCAGCGCCTTGGTCTGGCGGTGTACTTCCTCTGCCAGTTTCTGATGCTGGTTGTTAAGTTCGGCCTTGGAATTGGCCAATGCCGCCATTTGCTGATCGCGCTGCACCGACAGGGTATTGAGGGCATCAACCAGTGTGGAAAACTCATCGCGCAGATGTTCCGGGCGATCGAGCTTAAAACGGTGGCGGTGAGCCTGCAGCTGCTCTGACAGTGACTCTAAATGGCGGGTAAACATGCGACTGACCAGCAGTACTACCAACAAAGAGATCAAAAAGGTGCGAATACCCTGGGTAACCATTAGTACCAGCGCCAACTGCCAGAGTTCGTTGCGAACTCGCTGGTAACTGATCCCCAGCTCCAGCTCGGCCAGCTTGGTTTTATCGTGCCGCACCGGCAGGTAGTCACGTTTGTCAGCCTGGCCGGGCTCACCCAGCGTCAGTAGATCGCCTTGAGGAGTGGTCAGGGTGGTGGAGACAATGTCCGGCAGGCGCAAGATACCCTGCAGTTGCAAATGGATTTGCGCGTCATTGAGATCCCAGACCGACTGGGCCAGCGCCGGCAGGCTGGTTTCCTTGACCTGTTCTACCCGGTGATTAATTTCGTCCATTTCCTGGGCATAGCGGGCGTAAAGGTTGGCCAGCACAAACAGCACTGTCAGCACTGACGAATACAGCAGTACTTTTAATAGAAAACGTGGGCCCAGAGGGCGCTGGCGTTCGGTCATCACTGTTCCCGTAAATGCAGTGAAAAGTCGTGGCGGCCGGGGCCGGGGTTAAGTACCTTGCTGATGGCCCGGAAGTTCAGGCGCTGCCAGTCGCGGCTGGCGATCCAGTTGAACAGATCCGTGCCCGGCAGCATCAGGTGAAACAGCGGGATCTGCAACTGCAGGCCGTCGCGACGGCCAAAGTCGACCCCGTGCTGGTAATCAAACAACAAGGTCAACGCATAGGCCGGTGCCAGAAAATGCCCTGTGGCCAGCACTGACAGTTCCCCGCTTCTGAGCATCCGTAGCGATTGCGGGGCATTACCGAAAGTACCGACAAACACATCCCGACCGGGCGTCAGACCGGCTGTTTTCAGCGCTGCAATGGCGCCTTTGGCCATGGTGTCGTTAGCTGCCCAGACCAGTTTTATATTGGGGTGGCGCTTGAGCATTCTGCGCATTTGCCGCTCGCTGCGCTGTTGCTGCCAGAAACCGTAGCGCATACCGGCCAGATGCAAGCCGCCATGATGGCGAATTGCCCGCAATAAACCGGCCTGGCGTTGTAGCCCCGCCGGCGTCACCCGATCCCCGGCAATGGCTGCCAGCAGCGCATTCTGGCCCTGCATCTTGGCGGCCAGGGCAGAGGCAACCTGCTCACCGGCTTGCAGGTTATCGGGGGTAAGGCTGCCCAGCCAGTAGGGGAAGCGTTGCCGGGGCGGGCCCATTTTTAACAGCTGGGCGGGTCCCAAGTCGCTGAGCACCAGCATTATCGGGATCTTGGCCTGGTTGAACAGGCGGATAAATTCCGGCCCGACACCATCGACATTCACTGCCAGCACATAGTCAGCGCTGCGCCGGTCAATGATTTGTTGGGCCAGGTGCAAGGCGTTTTGTTTATCACCTTGGGCATGGACGATGGTGAGCTTGATTGCTAATTGCGCTGCTGCGGCCTGCAAAGCCTGATCGGTATCAAGCCAGAACGGCTGGCTGGCCGAGGCGGGGTTGATAAAGGTGACCCGCATGGTAGCGCTGGCCAGCATTGGCAAAGCCAGCAGCAGCCATAGCCAGTAGTAGCGACGCCGGCGTGTTGTTGGCCTGTGCATCGCCGTTCCCGTTACCGTACCGGCCGGATCTGCATCAACACACCCATAGCCGGATTATCAAAGTAATGCAGCTCACCGCTTTTCAGGCGGCGTTTTTGGCGCAGAGTCTTAATGATATCGGCCTCACCGTCGGCCTGGGGTACGTCCAGTCTCAGGGCCATATCCACCAGCAGGTAGTGGTCCAGAGCAACCTGAATATCACCGCTAAGTTCTGGGCGAAGGGGGCTGGGCAGCAGGGATGTCGCGGCCAGCGGTGTGCTGCTGGCGGCGCTTAAGGCCGGGCTCAGCAGTGCTTCTGCCGGTTGCATTAGCTCCGTGGGGGGCGGCAGGTTGCGACCGGCAATGACCGCCATTGGTACAGCGTAGCGGGGTTGTACCGGCGCCAGGCGCCAACCGGTGTGCAGGATAACCTTGGCGCCGGGTAAGCGGGTCAGTGCCTTGGCTTCAGCGTTAAGCGCAAGCTCGTTCTGGTTCAGCAGTCGTGGCAGTACCTCAGTGCTGTCGGCATCACTGCTGTCGCTGTCGCTGTTGGTAGCGGTGGCGCTGGATGCTGCTGGCGCCATGCTGCTGGCATCACCGGCAGCAGCAGTGTTATCGGTTTGGCTGGCGGCGTTGCGATCGGTATTGCCTGACGAGGTGTCGCCCAGAGCGGCGCTGGCACCGCTGGCGGCGGTGGACAATAACGTTGGCGCCGTCATGTCACCGGTGACAACGCTTGGCAGGTTGTCACAGGGCGCAGCGCACAGGGCCTTACTTTTATCTACCAGTAAGGACTGGGTTTTGCCGTCTCGCGGCGCTTTGTCGGGCCAGCTTTCGTCACTGGTGTCGGGGCGGGTGAAAATAATCACCTCAACATCAAAAACGGTGGCGGCCACGGCGTGGCCAGCCAGCAGTGTAAACAGTAGCAGTCCCTTAAGCAGCTTTGGCATGACGGGCAAGATCCTCAAGCAGTTGCTGTACGTCATCGAGTCGTTGTTGCGGGTCGTCCAGCTGTTTGTCCACTTTAAAACGGCTGGGCCCGTCCAGGCGATAGAGTGACGGTTTTTGCTGTAAAAGGCCAATCAGATAACCGGGGTCAACGCGGCTTTGTTCAGAAAACTCCAAACTGATACCACCGGCCGATGCATCGACCCGACTGATCCCCAGACGATTGGCTGCCAGCCGCAGCTCGGTAACGCTAAGCAGGTTCTTGGCCGCCGGCGGCAGCAGCCCGAAGCGGTCAATCAGCTCCACACTGAGCTCACGCAGGGCGCCATTATCTTTGGCCGAGGCAATGCGTTTATACAGTTGCAGGCGGGTGCCGACATCGTGGATGTAATCTTCGGGCAGCAGGGCCGGTAAACGCAGATCCACTTCGCATTGTTCGGCCAGTACCCCGGTCAGGCTCGGTTCCTTGCCGGCTTTAAGGGCTTCAACGGCTTCATCGAGCATGTCCATATACAGGTCAAAGCCGATAGCGGCAATCTGCCCTGACTGCTCATCACCCAGAAGCTCACCGGCTCCGCGGATTTCCAGATCCTGGGTCGCCAGCATAAAGCCTGCCCCCAGGGCTTCCAGTGAGGCAATGGCGTCCAGGCGCTTGGCTGCGTCTTTGGTCATGCGCTTGGGGTGTGGTGTCATCAGGTAGGCATAAGCCTGGTGGTGACTGCGGCCAACCCGGCCCCGTAACTGGTGCAGCTGAGCCAGGCCAAGGCTGTCGGCGCGGTCCATGATGATGGTGTTGGCGCTCGGCACATCAATACCGGTTTCAATGATGGTGGTGCAAACCAGCAGGTTGTGACGCTGGTGGTAAAAGTCGGCCATGACTTTTTCCAGCTCGCGTTCTCGCATCTGGCCGTGGGCAACCGAGACGCGTGCTTCCGGCACCAGTTCTTCGAGCATCTGTGCCGTTTCTTCAATGCTCTCCACTTCGTTATGCAGGTAGTAAACCTGGCCGCCACGGCGAATTTCCCGCAGTACCGCTTCGCGTACCAGAGCCTTATCAAACTGGCGCACAAAGGTTTTGATGGCCAGTCGCCGCGCCGGCGCTGTGGCGATAATCGACAAATCACGCATGCCGGACATGGCCATGTTGAGGGTACGGGGAATGGGGGTGGCGGTCAGTGTCAGAATGTCCACCTCGGCACGCAGTTGCTTGATGCGTTCTTTTTGGCGTACGCCAAAGCGGTGTTCTTCGTCCACCACTAGCAGCCCCAGATCGGCAAATTTGACGTCTTTTTGCAGCAGCTTATGGGTGCCGATAAGGATGTCTACCTTGCCTTCAGCGGCGTCTTTTAAGATGGTTTTTTGCTCGGCAGGGCTCTGGAAACGCGAGATAACTTCAATGCGTACCGGTACATCGGCAAAGCGGTCGCGGAAATTGTCAAAATGCTGCTGTGCCAGCAAGGTGGTGGGCACCAGCACCGCCACCTGCTTGTTGTTGGCAACGGCAATGTAGGCGGCACGCATGGCCACTTCGGTCTTACCAAAGCCCACATCACCACAGACCAGCCGGTCCATGGCGCTGGCGCTGGTCATGTCACCGAGCACGGCGTTGATGGCATCAAGCTGGTCGTCGGTTTCTTCAAAGGGAAAGGCTGCACAAAACGCCTGATAGCCTTCTTCGTCGAGCTTGAAGGCAAAGCCGGGCTTGGCTTCGCGGCGAGCATAGACATCCAGTAACTCGGCGGCGACGTCGCGGACTTTCTCGGCAGCCTTACGGCGCGCCTTTTCCCAGCTGTCGCTGCCGAGGCGATGCAGCGGTGCTTCGTCATTGCCGGCGTAGCGGGCTATCTGATCCAGCGCCGATACCGGCACATAGATTTTGTCGCCTTTGGCGTATTCAAGAACCAGGTATTCCGCTTCCACGCCGCCGGCGCTGAGGGTAGTCAGCCCCTGATAGCGGCCCACCCCATGGGCCCGGTGCACTACCGGCTGGCTGATACTGAGCTCCGCCAATGAGCGGATCACCGCATCGGTATTGATGCCGTCGTCTTTTTGCCGGCGCCGGCGCTGGTTGACCCGGGGGCCGGTCAGGGCAGCCTCCGGCACCAGCCGCAGTGGTTGGCCTTGCCAATGGCTAATACAGCCGGCTTCCAGTGGCGCCACCATAATGCCGTGCTCAGGCAACGGCGAAGCCAGCCAGGAGCCGAGCTGGTCAATGCGTTTGGGGTGCAGGCCGGCCTTGCCGAGCAGTGTCAGCAAGGCTTCCCGACGGCCTTCTGATTCGGCTACAAACAGTGTCGGGCCCGCCAGCCAGGCGAGCAGGGCAGCCAGTGGCTGTTCTTTCTTATGGTCTATACGCAGGTCCGGCAAGGCCTGAGCGGCGGCGTCATGCTGGCCGCCTTTGCCTTCCACGTCACTGCCCTGATGCAGCGCCAACCGCGGATAATGATTCAACTCACTAAAGCACTGGCCAGCATCAATAAAGAGTTCCCGGGGCGCCAAAATGGGCCGCAGTCGGTCATGGCGACGCTCTTCAAAGCGGTATTCCAGATCAGCCCAAAAAGCGCCCATGGCACTTTCCAAATCGCCACAACTGATGAGCTGGGTGCCAGCTGGCAGGTAATCAAACAAGGTCGCGGTCTGTTCAAAAAACAGCGGCAGATAGTATTCAATGCCGGGCGGTAGCTGGCCTTTGGAGACCTGCTGGTAAATTGACTCCGGTGCCGTGGAGGCATCAAAGCGGGCCCTGAATTGCTTACGAAAACGCTCGATGCCGGGGCCGGTCATGGGGAATTCATGGCCAGGCAGTAAGCGAATGGCATCGACTTCACCGGTGGAGCGTTGCGATTCCGGATCAAAGCGGCGCAGGCTGTCGATGTCGTCATCGAAAAAATCGACCCGAAACGGGCTGGATTCGCCCATCGGGTAGAGATCTATCAAGCCGCCACGCACGGCGAACTCGCCGTGTTCCATGACTTGCTCTACCAGCCGGTAACCGGCGCCAGCGAGTTGCTCACGCAAGGCATCCAGGGAACGCTGTTCGCCTTTTTTCAGCAGCAGCGTCGCCCCTTCTACGTACTGACGTGGCGCCAGCCGTGACAGCAAGGTGGTCACCGGCAGCACCATCAGGCCACGGCGTTTTTGCGGCAACTGATAAAGGGCGGTCAGACGGTCGGAAATAATGTCCTGGTGCGGCGAAAAGCTGTCGTAGGGCAGGGTTTCCCAGTCCGGGAACAGCTGTACGTCGTCAAGCAGCGCCGACAGTGCGTCAACCAGCCGGTTGGCGGTTGGGCTATCGCTGGTGATCAGCAGATTGAAACCACCATGGCGCTGGCAGGCGTCAACAATGGCCAGGATCTGCGCGTCACCGGCAAGGTTGAGCCAGTGCTGGCGATCGCCGGCGTGAGTCGGTAGTGGCAGAGAATCCAGTGCTTTCATAAATCCTGTAGGCAACAGGCCGGCAAAGCCGGCCTGTTAGCAATCAATCGCGGTAAATACGGGTCAGATCATGGTAGTGATCAACGCGGCGGTCACGCAGGTAGGGCCAAATGCGGCGCACTGACTCACTGCGAGCCATGTCTACCGGCACCACTATGGTCAGCTCGGTTTCACTATCGGCTTCAAACAATAACTCCCCCTGGGGGCCGGCAACAAAGCTGTTGCCCCAGAACAGGGTGCCGGGGCCGCCGGCCGGGTCGGCTTCGTGGCCGACACGGTTAACGGCAATGACCGGCACACCGTTAGCCACGCCGTGCGCCCGCTGAACCGTAACCCAGGCGTCACGCTGGCGCTGCTGTTCGGCGGCATCATCGCGCGGGTCCCAGCCAATGGCGGTAGGGTAAATCAGTAACTCGGCACCGGCCATGGCCATCAGTCGCGCCGCTTCTGGGAACCATTGGTCCCAGCAGACCAACACGCCGAGCTTACCCACCGAAGTTGCGATGGGAGTGAAGCCGAGATCGCCGGGGGTGAAGTAAAATTTCTCATAAAAACCCGGATCGTCTGGGATGTGCATCTTGCGGTATTTACCGGCCAGGGTGCCGTCTTTTTCCAGCACCACAGCGGTGTTGTGATAAAGGCCGGTACTGCGCTTTTCAAACAGACTGGCGACAATCACCACCCCCAGTTCCTTGGCCAGAGCACCGAGTACCTCGGTACTGGGGCCGGGGATGGGTTCGGCCAAATCAAACAAGGCGGTTTCTTCGGTCTGGCAAAAATACAGGCTACGGTGCAGCTCCTGCAGCACTACCAGTTGCGCGCCACTGTCAGCAGCATCGCGGATCCCTTCGATAGATTTCGCCATATTGGCGGCCAGATCGCCGGTGCAGGCGTGCTGCACCAGGCCAACATTGAGGGTTGTCATAGGGCTTCTCCCGGTGGCAGCAGGCTTAACGTGCCTTCCGGCATCTGCATGGTGACACAGTGCAGACTGCCGTGTTGGGCAATCAGTGGCAGGCAGTTCAGCCCCAGTACATCAAACCCTGGAAAGGCTTCGCTGATGGCGGCCAGCGCCTGTTCGTCTCGTTCGTCGTTATATACCGGTACCAGCACCGCGCCGTTACAGATAAGAAAGTTGGCGTAAGTTGCCGGTAGCCGCTGGCCTTCGTCGTCGTAAACCTCAAATGGCCAGGGTAACGGGATCAGGGTGTAGGGGTTCCCGTCGGCGTCGGTCATGGCCTGCAGTTCCGCTTCCATTTTCTGGAAGGCGTCAAAGTGCTCGTCCTGTGGGTCGTCGCACTGCACATAAACGATGGTGTTGTTGGGGCAGAGCCGTGCCAGGGTGTCGATATGGCTGTCGGTATCGTCGCCGGCCAGGTAGCCATGCTCCAGCCAGTTTATTTTTTCGACCCCGAAATCGGCTTTGAGCTGCGCTTCAATGTCGGCCTTGCTCAACTGCGGGTTACGGTTGGGGTTTAGCAGGCACTGGGCGGTGGTCAGCAGCGTACGGTCGCCATCAGACTCAATAGCGCCGCCTTCGAGCACCAGCTCCCGCGAGTGCAGGGGTACGGCAAAGGCGCCTTGTTCGGCCAGGCGCCGGCTGATCTGGTTGTCCAGTTCGGCGGCAAACTTGTTACCCCAGCCGGTAAAGGTGTAATCAAGCAATACCAGGCCGTCGTCGGTGGCCACGGTCAGAGGGCCGTGGTCGCGAGCCCAGCTGTCATTGGAGGGCACCCCGTAGACCATAAAGGCATCGTCACTGATGCCCAGTTCCAGCAGGCGAGCTTTAAGTGCTTCAACCTCGTCTGCCGGTGCGGCGATCAGTACATCGGCGTAATCGCTGATGACATAAGCCAGTGCTTCAAACAGGGGAATGACCCGGTCCAGATCGTCGGCCCAGTCGGTGTTGGCGTGAGGCCAGGTGAGCAGGACGCCGTCCAGCGGCTCCCATTCGGCAAGCAGGCGTGGCACGTTGTTACTTCTCCTCGGCACGAGCCCGGCGGGCCCGCAAATGATCGCTTTGCGTCTGCAGGGCCAGACGCACCAATTTTTCCCGGTCAGATTCGAGCAGGCTGACAAAGTTCAGGTAAGCCAGGTGTTCATCTCGGCCGGTAACCCGGGCATAACCGCGCACCAGCCCCAGCGGCAGGCGCAGGCTGAACTTACACAGTTCCCCGGCGGCGGCCTCGGCGGCAATGGACAACCCGCCGGCCGAAAAATGCACGGTGTGGTGCCAGCCTTCGGCAGGCTCTTCCAGTGACAACAGGTGTTCGGCTAGCAGCCCCAGCTGTTGCTGTTGCAGTGCCAACAGGCGCATCAGCGGGCCATTTTTATCCTCGCTGACTTCCGTCCACAACAGTTGTTGCTGCGCTTCTAATTCCTGTAGCTGCTTTTGTAGCGGCGGTAGGTTGGCAGCCAGGGTCTTGGCGTCAGGAACAGCGGTGTCGCTGGCCAGCCATTCCAGGCGCACCTCGCAGCTCAAACGCACGCTGAAGTAGTCATCGAAAACGCGGTCGGCCATGGTAACTCGCTGTTCATTGGTAAATAAGTTCCGTATTATCCCGTAACTTCCCCGGCAAATAAAACCTCTGACAATAACGGATGTTCCGACCAGCCTCTTTATTTATCGCCAATCGTTACCTGCTGCGTGGCCAACGGGGTGGCTTTGCGAATTTCGTCAACCTGTTTGCCCTGTTTGGGGTGATCCTTGGCGTGATGGTGCTGATGGTGGTGCTGTCGGTTATGAATGGCTTTGAAAGCCAGCTGAAAACCCGGCTGTTAGACCGGGTGCCGCACCTGATCATTACCGACAACGGTGGCTTTGCCAACTGGCAGCAACGGGCCATGCAACTGAAAGCTCACAAAGCCGTAAAAGCCGTGGTGCCATACAGTGATGGCGAAGTGATGTTGCAAAGCCAGCAAGGCTTGCAGGGCGGTTGGTTGCAAGGCTGGTGGCCAGGGTCACCGTTACCGCACAACGCGCCGGCGCCCAAAGCGGGTGAGTATCAGCTGGTGCTGGGCGTTGGCCTGGCCCGTAAGCTTGGGGTCATGCAGGGTGATACCCTGCGGGTCTATTTACCGGCCAGAAGCATCTATACGCCTTTAGGGCGGCTACCGGCGCAGCGCCAGTTTACGGTGATTGGTGTCGTGGATTTGGCTTCTGAGCTTAACGATGTACTGCTTATCACCAATTATGCCGACCTGCGCCGCCTTTATGGCCAAAGTGCTGAGGGCGTGAATCGCTTACGGGTTAGTCTCAATGACCCCTTTGATACCCAGGCCCTGACCAGCCTAGCGGCGCCCGGTGAAAAACTGTGGGATTGGCGCGCCCGTTATGGCGACTTTTTTGCGGCGGTGGCCCAGGAAAAACGCACCATGTCGTTGTTGCTGGTGCTGATCATTGCGGTGGCGGCCTTTAATATTCTGGCGGCACTGGCCATGCTGGTGTCGGATAAACGGCGCGATATCGCGGTACTGGCCGGGTTGGGCATGTCGCCCAGAGCCCTGAAGCGTATTTTTCTGGCCCAGGGCCTGGGTACGGGCCTTATTGGCTCGGTATTGGGGCTGCTGCTGGGCTTTTTTGCGACAGAACACATTAATACCGTACTGGACTGGGTTGGTCTTGGGGGCATGGCGCTGGGCTATGGCCCTCATGGCCTGCCGGTGCAGCGTGAACCGCTGCAATTGTTGCTGATAAGCCTGTTTGTGCTGGTTATCTGCGCCTTGGCAACATTGGCGCCAGCCCACCGCGCCGCGCGTATTGACCCGGCCGTGGTATTGACTGAGCGAGACTGAAGGGGACATTAGGGTGCTACGTTGCCATCAACTGACCAAGACCTACCTGGACGAGGGTATGGAAACCACGGTGCTGACCGGTATCGAGCTGACCGTCGAGGCTGGCGAGACCCTGGCCATTGTTGGCTCTTCCGGCTCGGGCAAAAGTACCCTGTTGCACCTGATGGGCACCTTGGATCAGCCCAGTAGTGGTGAACTGAGTTTTGATGGCCAGAACATGCTGGCCTGGGATGAAGAAAGCCGCTGCCGTTTTCGCAATCAGAGCCTGGGGTTTGTGTATCAGTTCCACCACCTGCTACCGGAATTTACGGCTCTGGAAAATGTTGCCATGCCGGCCCTGATCCAGGGCGAAAATCCTGCCAAGGCGCAGGAGCGGGCGCGCAAGCTGCTGGAGAGGGTTGGCCTGGAGCACCGCCTGACACATCGTCCATCGGCACTTTCTGGCGGTGAGCGGCAGCGGGTCGCCATTGCCCGGGCGCTGGTGAATTCGCCCCGGCTGGTGCTTGCCGATGAACCCACCGGCAACCTCGATGAAGCCAGTGGCGAGCAGGTCTACCAACTGCTGCAAGAGCTTAATGGCGAATTGGGTATTGCGTTTGTGGTGGTCACCCACGATCGGGCGCTGGCGGCCAAGATGTCGCGCGTGCTGGCGCTGAAAAAAGGGGTGTTACAAGCACCATGAGCCTGAGCTTGCAACTGGCCTGGCGGCAGTTTCGCTATGGCCACCTGAACCGTCTGCAACGTTTTTTACGCACCGCTGCCGTGGCCGGGGTGGCCTTGGGCTGTTTGGTGCTGGTGCTGGTGCTCAGTGTCATGAATGGTTTTCAAAAGGTGCTCACCGAGCAGTACCTGACATTGGTGCCGCAGGTGGAACTTATTGCCATGAATGGTCAGCTCAAGCGCCCGGAGGCCCTGACCAGCCTGGCTACTGCTGACCCTCGGGTTAAAGCGGTCGCACCTTACCGGCAAATCAGCGCCTTGGCAGTCAGTGGCAAGCATCTTAATACGGTGGCCTTGCGGGGCATCAATCTTCAGCAGGAACTGGCGGTGTCCGGTATTGGCCGGTTTTTATCGCCGGCATTGATTGCGCGTTTCGAGCAAACGCCGGACGGGTTGATCCTGGGGGCCTCACTGGCACAAAAACTGGATCTGCAGATCGGTGACAAACTGACCCTGCTGGTAGCGCCGCCTGGCAGCGGCGGGCTGTCGACACCTAGGCGCCACCACCTGAGATTACTGGGCGTGGTCAAGGTGGGCGGCCAGCTTGATTACAGTCTTGCGTACATGCCTTTGGCCACCGCCAACCATTGGAGCGATACCAGCCACCCGCAGGGACTTCGGCTTAGCATCAGTAACGTTTTTGCTGCCGACCAGGTGGCTCGCGATGTCGGTTTTCGGGCCCACGAACCTCTTTATATGGATAACTGGACCCGTACCCAGGGCCACCTCTATCAGGATATTCAGATGGTGCGGGTGATCATTTATCTGGTGGTGGGGCTGATCATGCTGGTTGCCAGCTTTAATATCATTTCCCTGCTGATGGTGACGGTGCGAGAAGAGGCGCCGCAGATAGCGATGTTGCGTTCCATCGGCGGCCGCCAGTCGACCATCATGGCGATGTTTTTGTGGCGCGGGAGTTTTCTCGGTGGCCTAGGTGTGATTATCGGTACGGTTTTGGGCCTGTTACTGGCCTGGGCATTGCCGGTCATCATCAGTGCCTGGACGGCGCTGAGTGGCCACACGGTGCTGGCCAGCGATATTTACTTTACTGACACCCTGCCTACCCAGATCCGCCTCAGTGATGTCTGCGTCACGGCCACACTGGCTTTGCTGGTGGCGCTATTGGCAACCCTTTATCCGGCGCTGAAGGCGGCGCGCCTGCAACCCGCCAGAGTGTTGTCGGGAGGATAAAAAAACGCCGCTACAGCGGCGTTTTTTTATTGCCGGTTCTGGCGGCGTTTTTGCCAGGCCCGAGCCACCGAATAACGCCACAACCAGGAAATACCAAAATACCCCACCACGGCAGCCACTGAAGCGCAGACCAGACAGCCAAACAGGAATGTCGGGCCAACGGTTTCCAGGCTGTGCATCAGCCATTCCCAGCTGGCCTGAAAGGCAAAAGTGCTAGGTGGCTTACCCAGCAGCCAGGCACCGACCCGATAGGCCCCGTAAAAAATCGGCGGCATGGTCACTGGGTTGGTCAGCCACACCAAGGCCACCGACAAGGGCAGGTTGACCCGGAACAAGATGGCGCCACCTGCGGCCAGCAACATCTGAAAAGGCACAGGAATAAAAGCGAAAAACAGCCCGACGGCAAAGGCCCCGGCGGCACTGCGCCGGTTCAGTGACCAGAGATTGGGGTTATGCAGCAAGGTGCCAAAGATCTGCAAATGTTTATGATTGCGGATAGTGGCGTGATCCGGCATGAACCGCTTTATTGTTTTCTTAGGCATCGGGGTCAATTCACTCCAGGGAACATCATCAGGGATGAAAATTTTGCCTTTGGCTTACTGGTTACTGGGACTGGTGACCCCACTGCTATGGCAGCAACTGCCAGCCTTGACCACGCTTTTGTGGTTACTGGCGGCGGCATTACTGCTGTGGTGGTGGGGGTGGCGAGCGCTGGCCATTTACCTGTTTGGGCTATGCTGGTGCTGCTTTACCGCAGCCCCGGCAACGCTGGCGATCACCGGCCCGAACCATAGCATAGAAGGCCAGGTACTGGCAGCCAAACCAGTACTTTATGTACGGATTTTTGCCCTGGATGGGCAACGCCTGGCAAGCCCTGTGCTGGCGCGCCTGGGGTGGTATCTGGATAGCCCCCGGCCGCTCCCCGGCCAGCAGATAGCTGCCGCGGTGAAGTTACGCCCTGTTCACCACCGTCTGAATCCCGGCAGCCGTGCCGCCGCGCGCCGTGATGCGGCCATGGGCCTGGCCTGGGTGGGGTATGTCAAACAGCCATTTGCTGTGCGCGGCCAGGCCGACTGGCGCTATCGCTGGCACCAGTGGCTGCGTCAGAAGTTGGCGGGCTTTAACAATGCCGATGTGATGATGGCGCTACTTAGCGGCCAGCGCCAGGACATCAGTGCTGAGCGCCGGCAATGGCTGCATCGCACCGGCACCGCGCATTTACTGGCAATATCGGGTTTGCATGTCAGCCTAGTGGCGTTACTGGGGCTTTGGGCCGGGCACCTATTGCCAGGCAATGGCCGGCGCTGGGGTGCCTGGCTGGGTCTGGCGCTGGCGGCGGCCTATGCCTGGCAGTCCGGGCTGGCTCCCTCGACATTGCGGGCGTTGGTTGCATTGGCGGCCTGGGTGTTGTGGCTGGGCTGGCGCCGGCCGGTGCTGGCGTTAAGGTTGTGGCTGGCGTTGTTGTGCCTGTTTGGTACGGTTGCGCCGCTGACGTTACTGGATAGCCGCTTGTGGCTGTCGTTTGCCGCTGTTGCCTTGATTTTACTGGTGCTGTGGCGCTTTTCTCTGCGTGGCTGGCGGCTGCTGGTTGCTATCCAGTTGGGCCTGACCCTGCTGATGTGGCCACTGCAATGGTGGCTGTTTGGCGCAGTACCGTCGTGGAGCCTGGTGGCTAATCTGCTGGCGGTGCCGCTGGTCAGTTTACTGGTGATGCCTCTGTTGCTAACCGGCCTGGCAGTGCCAGGGCTGTGGTATCTGGCTGACGGCTTATTAAGTGGATTGATGCACTTTCTGGCCTGGTTGCCAGTCGGTTTCTGGCCACCGGCGTTGCTGGTGCTGCTGATGCTGGCACCGCTATGGTGGTTACCGTTACGACTGCCGGCGCGCCTGGCTGCCATGGTGACAGTCGGTCTGCTGTGGCAGCTCAAGCCCAGCGGTGAGCCCGGGGTGTGGTTTTTGGATGTCGGGCAGGGCAGTGCAACGGCGCTGGTGGCTGCAAACAACATGGTACTGGTTGACACCGGCCCTGGCCTTTGGGCAACCGATGGTGCCCGGGCATTACAGGCCAGCCGGCAGCTGGACTGGCTGCTGCTGAGCCACAGCGACCGTGACCACAGCGGTGGCGCGGCGGCGTTCAACGCGCCGACCCTGGCCGGCCAGCCGCAACCGGGGCAGCAATCATGCTGGCAACAGTCGTTGCGCTGGCAGGGAACGACGCTACAGGTTCTCTGGCCACCGGGGCCACTGAGTGGCAGTGATAACGACAGCTCCTGTGTGCTTTACAGCCACTGGGCCGGCTACCGGGTGCTACTGCCGGGCGATATCAGCCAGCTGGTTGAGCGGCGCCTTAACTGGCCGCAGGTGGATTTGCTGGCGGCGCCGCATCATGGCTCGGCGTCGTCGTCTTCCGCGTATTTTGTGGCATCAACGCGGCCGCGCTGGGTAATTTTTTCTACCGGTTTTGCCAATCACTATGGTTTTCCGCGGCCTGAGGTACAGCGCCGCTACCGGGCTCAGGGGGCTGCACTTTGGGATACCGGCCAGCAGGGCGCGCTTTTTTGCAGCGCCCAAGGCTGCACCGGGCTGCGTCGATTCTGGTGGGAAGCTTGGCGGCACTGGCCTGGAACGCTAAACTAGCGGCCTTGATTGTCACGAGTTCCGTTCATGTCTGACACCGCGAGTAACCGCTGGGCAACCTATAAACGTCTTCTTCGCTATGCCAACCCGTATCGAATGGGGCTGGCGCTGGCCATTGTCGGAATGGTCGGCAATGCGGCTTTTCAGGCCGCCTTTTTGTATCTGATGGGGCCTTTTCTGGATAAGTCTTTCGGTAAAGCCGAAGGCGCGCCGGTGGGTGCGCACAGCTCCTTTATGACCGACACTTCCAGCGACCTGTTCATGATGGCGCCACTGGTGGTTATCGGCCTGTTCCTGGCCCGTGGGGTAACGTCGTTCATGGCCAGTTATGGTCTGGCCTGGGTAGGCCGGCACGTGGTGCGGGCGATGCGTCAGGATCTGTTTGAAAAAATGATCCGTTTTCCGGTCAAGGAATTTGACCAAACCACCGCCGGCACCCTGATCTCCAAAATTACCTTTGATGTGGAACTGGTGGCCAACTCGGTAACCAAGGTGATGCTGACGGTGATAAACCAGGGCGCGCTGGTGGTATTTTTGCTGTTGACCATGTTCACCTACAGCTGGCAGCTGACGCTGGTGTTCTTTTTGGTGATCCCGCCTATTGCCCTGGCGGTGAAAAATGTCTCCAAGCGCTTTCGCCATCTGGGCCTGAAAATTCAGTCGGCAATGGGGCAGGTGACCGGCAAGTCGGAGCAAATGGTGAACGGCAACAAGGTGATGAAGCTGTTTGGCTCCGAGCAGTACGAGTCAGCCCGTTTTGCTGACATCAATAACCATAACCGTCAGCAGAACATGAAGGTGGAGGCCACTCAGGGTAGCTCTAACGCCATTATTCAGCTGCTGGCCGGTATTGGCCTGGCGGTGGTGCTGTTTATTGCCGGTAAGCTGGCTGCCAGCGGTCATTTGTCGGTGGGTGATTTTGTCGCGCTGGTGGCGGCTATTTTGGCGATGATGCAACCCATTAAGCAGCTCAGTAATATCAATGCCGAACTGCAGCGCGGCCTGGCGGCGGCGCAATCACTGTTTGTAGCCCTGGACAAGGCACCCGAGCCTGATGAGGGCACTGTGCCGTTGGGCCGCTGCCAGGGTGAGCTGGTGTTTCGCGATGTCACTTTTCATTACCCGGGCAAGGAACAGCCGGCGCTGGCCGGTATCAACTTCACCATCAATGCCGGCAAAACGGTGGCACTGGTGGGCCGCTCTGGCTCCGGTAAAACCACTATCAGCTCCTTGCTGACCCGCTTTTATGATATCGACAGCGGCAGCATCAGCCTCGATGGCGAGGATATCCGCCACTATCCGCTGCGGGATCTGCGCCGCCAGTTTGCCGTAGTCAGCCAGCAGGTGTACCTGTTCAATGACACCATCGCCGCCAATATTGCCTACGGCAGTGACGGTGACATCAGCCGTGAACAGATCATCGAGGCGGCCATTACCGCCCATGCCATGGAGTTCATTGAGCGGTTGCCCGAGGGCCTGGACACCATGATCGGGGAAAACGGCGTGATGCTGTCCGGCGGCCAGCGCCAGCGCATTGCCATTGCCCGGGCGCTGTTGCGTGACTCGCCGATCCTTATCCTCGACGAAGCGACCTCGGCACTCGATACCGAGTCTGAGCGCCATATTCAGGCCGGACTGGAGGCCTTGCAGCGTAACCGTACGGCGCTGGTGATTGCGCACCGGTTGTCGACCATTGAAAACGCCGACCATATTCTGGTGCTCGATCACGGTCACATTGTCGAGCAGGGCAATCACCAGCAGCTACTGGCGGCAGACGGTGCCTATGCCAGCCTGCACAAGATGCAGTTCGGCGCATGAAATTTTGGTACCGCCAGGGTGCCTGGCAGGCTTGGTTGCTGCTGCCGCTCAGTGGCGTGTTCTGGTTACTGAGCAGCTTGCGCCGGGGGTTATATCGGCTGGGCTTAAAAAGCCGCTATCGCCCCCCGGTACCGGTGCTGGTGGTGGGCAATCTGTCGGTAGGGGGCAATGGCAAAACGCCGGTTGTGCTGGCACTGGCAAAAGCCTGCCAGCAAGCGGGTATCAAGGCCGGCATCATTTCCCGGGGCTATGGTGGCAAAGGGCCTTTTCCGGCACTGGTGAGCAGCGACAGTGAGCCGGCAGTGGTGGGTGATGAAGCTCTGCTACTGGCCTCGCGCAGTGGCTTGCCGATGGCGGTGGCGTCGCACCGTCAGGCGGCGGTAGAGCGGCTGTTGGCCGAAGGTGTTGAACTGATTATCGCTGATGACGGCCTGCAACATTATGCCTTGGCCCGGGATCTGGAGCTGGTGGTGATTGACGGCCAGCGGCGCTTCGGCAATGGCTGGTTATTGCCCGCCGGGCCGCTGCGCGAAACGCCGGCCAGACTCAACAACGTTGACTATGTCGTGATCAACGGCGGCGCCGCCGAAACCGGTGAATACGCCATGTGCCTGAATCAGGGTAAACCCCGCCGGGTGCTGGATGACCAGGAGGTGGATTGGGCCACTCTGGGCGATTCTGTCAGTGCCATTGCCGGTATTGGCAACCCTGAACGCTTTTTTGCCTCGTTGCGCCAGCGTGGCCTGCACTTGTGCTGTGAGCGCCCCTTTGCCGACCATCATCCCTATTGCGAAACGGACTTTCAGGGACTTGACGGGCCACTGCTGATGACTGAAAAAGACGCAGTAAAATGCCGTAAACTGGCACAGGACGACTGGTATTACGTCCCGGTGGATGCCACCTTTTCCCCGGATCTGTGCACTGCCATTATTGATAAGCTGAGGAGCCGACATGGCCTTTGATAAACGCCTGATGGATATTCTGGCCTGCCCCCTGTGCAAGGGTGCCCTGACACTGCATGCCGAGCAGCAAGAACTGTGGTGCAAGGTCGACAAGCTGGCCTATCCGATCCGCAACGATATTCCGGTACTGCTCAGTGACGAGGCCCGTAACCTCAGTGCCGATGAGGTGGTCAGTTGAGTTTTCTGGTTGTTATACCGGCGCGTTATGGTTCTACCCGATTGCCTGGCAAACCGCTGCTACCGGTAGCGGGTAAACCGATGATCCTGCATGTACTGGCCCGGGCGCTGAAGGCGGGGGCCAGTGATGTCTGGGTAGCAACCGATGACAAGCGTATTGAAGCGGCCGTGCAGGTTGCCGGTGGCCAGGCGCTACTGACCCGCGGTGACCACCAGTCGGGCACCGAACGGCTGGCTGAGGTGGCCGACCGTCTGGACCTGGTTGATGACGCCATTGTTGTCAATGTACAGGGCGATGAGCCGCAAATTCCGCCGGCACTTATCCGCCAGGTGGCCACATTGCTGGCTGACCATCCGGAAGCGGCTGTCGCCACTCTGGCTACAACGCTCAGCAGTAGTGACGAAGCGGTCAACCCGAATGCGGTGAAAGTGGTGTCCGATAAAAGCAGTTATGCCCTGTATTTCAGCCGCGCCTGTATTCCTGCGCAACGTGACCGGTTGCTCGCCGGTAAGGCGCCGGAGCTGGCGCCACTGCGCCGGCATTTGGGCATTTATGCCTATCGCGCCGGGTTTTTACGCCGCTACGCCGGCCTCAGTGTCAGCCCGCTGGAGCAGCTCGAAGCGCTGGAACAATTGCGGGTCCTGTGGCACGGCGAACGGATCATCGTGGCAGATGCCTGTGAGCCGTTACCCGCCGGTATCGATACCCCCGAAGACTTACAGCGGGTCAATGCCCAATGGCGTGACGACTCGGCCAGTTAAACCAACGCTTGCCCCAGCGCTTTGAAGTACTGACGAAACGCCGCCGCTAATGCCGTTCTTTCCTGGCCTTGAGGAAAGGCCCCGGCTTTGGCGGCGGCGCTTTTTTTGGTGCCACTGACCAGATAAGGATTGTGGATCTCGGCATGGTCCTGAACGAAGGCCTCAAAAGCCCGGGCCAGCATTTCAGTCGGTTGACTGAAGTAAGAGCGGCCGCGGCTTTCATCAAGGGCCAGAGCTCGTTGCATGAAGGCACTGGCACTGCGGCCATCGGGGCTCAGCAGTGCGGTGCGAAACACCTGGACCAGCGCGTCGTTTAGCGGGTGGGCGCGGTAATGATCCTGTGCCAGCCATAACTGTGAAGCCATTTCTCTGGGGCCGGCATCCGGATACAGCTTGCTGGCAATGTGGTGGTCAAAGGCGTGCCAGAATTCGTGCGCCAAGGCTCCAGCGCCGGCATGCTTGGCCAACGCCAGAATGCGCGTATTGGCTTCATAGTGTGCCTGCACGCCAAGCTGGCCACGGCTGCCATAGACCAGCTGTAACTGGCCGCGCAATCCCAGTAGCCAGGGCGGCACCTGTAATACCCAGGCCAGATCGGCCAGCGCATCAAAGATCCGGTTGGCAGCCGCGGCCTGTTCGTCACGGCTGACCCAGCGGCCAATCCTGACACCGGCCAGCGCGAACTGGTCGCGAACATCGGCAAAGGTGCGGTCCTCGCCCAAGCGAAAATCTGGGCCGCGGCGGTTATCAGGTTGCAAGCAGGTGCCTCTGAGGCCTCGGGGAAAGAGGCCTCAGGCTGCCTTTAGCTGCCGGCAACGTCAAGGCCGGCGCGCTGGCGAGCAACGCCTTTGACGGCGCGCCAGCGCCGTTTCAGGCCGGTCAAGCTCTGGTAACACAGTGGCACCAGAAACAGGCTCACCAGCGTCGATAACAGCAAGCCACCGATGATGGCAATGGCCATGGGGGCATAGCTGGGGCCACCGCCGCCAACCCGGGTACTGCCCAGCGCCAGCGGTAACAGCCCCAGCACTGTGGTGGCGACGGTCATCAAAATCGGCCGCAAGCGTTCACTACTGGCCCGAATGATCACCGCTGCCAGAGGGCCTTCATCGCGTAACTGGTTGATGCGATCAACCAGCACGATACCGTTATTGACGACAATCCCCATCAAGATCAGCAGGCCAATCATGCCCATGATGTCCATTGCTGTGCCGGTCAACCAGAATGCCCAGAAGGCACCGGTCATGGAAAAACCAATGGCGGTAATGATTGCCACCGGCATCAGCACTGATTCAAACAGTGCCGCCATCACCAGGTAAATCAGTGCCAGAGCCAGCATCATGTTCACGGCCATGGCCTGCATGCCTTCGCTTTGCTTGCGAAAACGACCGTCAAGGCTCCAGCGATAGCCAGGGGGCAGGGTAACCTGCTGCATCAACGCCGTGATTTTTTGCCGGGCCTGAGACAGCGTCAGGCCCTCGAGGTTGGCACCGATATTGAGCGTTGTCTGGCGGTCAAAGCGCTGAATGGCACCCACCTGAGGCGCTTCGACAATATCGGCAACCTGATCAAGGCGTACCAGCTGACCATGGTGTTCGCCAACCGGCAAACGCCGTAATTGCTGCAGATCGCGATGCGCACCGTGATTGACATACAACTGCACCAGGGTTTCGCCGTCATCGTTACGCAAGGTCCGGGCGGGCTGGCCGCGCAGCGACAGGCTGACCTGATCAGCAATGGCGGTAGCCGTCAGGCCCAGTTCACGGGCGCGTTGCGGGTCAGGGTGGACCTGAATTTCCCGGGCCAGGGCATCCTGATCGGCACGCACATCGGTCAGCCCCTTGATGGTGCTTAACTGTGGTACCAGGCTGCTGGCCAATGCCCGCAAACGCTCACTTGAGGGGCCTTGCAGGGTGATTGATACACCACCGCCATTGCCGTTGGACCAGCCAATTTGCGGCCGCCCCAACGCGGTTTTCGGCCAGTTGGCCCGCAGGGTTTTACGCAATTCATCACGCGGCAATACCGCCGGCTTTTTCAGCAACAGGGTGAGCGTGGCGTCGTGGGTGGAGTAGTAGGAATAGACACCATTGATGCCCAGCTGCTCTTTGTTGGCATAAAGGTACTTCTCCATTTTGTCGACTTCGGCTTCTACCATGGCTACCGGGAACTCGCCGGGCATCGGCATGTAGATGAACATCCGTTCGCTGTCACCATCGAAATTGTCATCTGACGGTAGGTGCGCCATTGGCAGGGCCGTACTGGCGGCCAGAATGATAAAGCCCAGCCAGGCTCGTTTGGGGCGGGCCAGTATCCAGCTAAGCGCCCGGCGATAGCGCTTCGGTTCGGCCGGGGCGGCCGGAGCGCGGCCGGAAAAGCGCCGGGTCAGCAGGGGGATCAGGGTAATGGCGAGTAGCAACGACGCAGCCAGAGAGATACAGATCGCAATGGAGACATGCTTCAGAAAAACCGTGACATCAATTTTGGCGCCGAAAAAGTTCGGCAAAAAGACGATGGCGGTGGTCAGGGTGCCGGCCGCCATGGCCAGCGCCACCCGGCTAACCCCTTCGGTAACGGCCTCATCGCCACTGCGCCCACGGGCACGCTCGGTGGCAATGGATTCCACCACCACAACGGCGTTATCCACCAGCATCCCCACTGCCAGCATCAGGCCCATCATCGACAAAATGTTCAGGCTGATCCCCATAAAATACATCATCGCCAGGGTCAGGCAGATGGCAAAGGGCACTGACAGTACCACCACCGCCGTCATGGCAAAGCGGCGCAGGAAGGCAAACAGCACCAGCGCCGAAAGCGCCGCACCGATCATCCCCGATTGCAGCAGCCCAGAGAGGGACTGCTGCACCGACTGTGCCTGGTTATCCATGATGTAGAGGTTGATGCCGGAAAGTGCCGGGTTGGTCTTGGCATCGTTGACCACTTTGAGTACCCGGTTGGCGACATTCACCAGATTGGCGCCGGAGGCTTTGAAAACATCCAGGCCAACCGCATAGGTTTGGTCAAAGTGACGGCCGTCTCGACGTTCCGGCGCCCCAACCTTGATCGTGGCCACGTCCTTGAGTTGCACCGACGGCGTCAGGTACAGCTCACCGGCCTGTTTCGGGTCAACCCAGGTGCCATCAGGGTGCACCAGATAGCGCTGGTTAGGGCTGTAAATATTACCGGCTGCAAGCTGGAAATTTGCCGCTTGCAGGCGCTGTGTTACCTGTTCCGGGGTCAGGCCAACGGCCAGCAACCGCTCGGCATTAAGGTTGATACTGAGCTCCGGTTTGTCGACGCCATAAAGGGTGACGCGGGACACGCCGGGCAAGCGTTCCAGCGGCCGCTTCAGCTCCCGGTCCAGGGTGTCGTAGGCGGTGGCGTAATCGGCACTGCCAGACAAGCGTAAGGTCAGCACCGGAGAGTCGTTGGTGGAGAACTGAAAGACGAACACTCGCTGTACATCTTTGGGCAGCAGGTGGCGGATGCTGTCAATTTTCTCGCGGGTTTCAATGCTCTTGGCGTTGACGTTAGCGCCCCAGTCAAACTGCATGCGAATATTGGCCCCATCACTGTTGGACCAGGAACGCATTTCCTTGACCCCGGACAGGGTTGCCAGGGCCTCTTCGATGGGACGGGTGATGTTATCTTCCACCTCTTGCGGTGTGGCATTGGCGTAGGGCACCTGCACGGTGATCTCCGGGATCTCGATACCGGGCCACATTTCCAAGGGCAGCCAGCGTGACGCCAGCATACCCATGACCAGCATCGACAGTGACAACATCAGCACCGTCACCGGACGTTTCAGTGAACCATGGGCCAGCCGGGCAGCCAGATTATTGGCCATCAGCAACCTCCCGGCCGGTCAGCTTCAGCAGCACCGGCAATACCAGCAGCGTCAGGCCGGTGGCAAATACCAATCCTGACATCACCGCAATGGCCATCGGTGCCCGTACTTCTGCGCCTTCACCGATGCCCAGCGCCATGGGTAATAACCCCAGCACCGTGGTCAGCGTGGTCATGACAATGGGTCGCAACCGGCTTTGCGCCGACTCGATAATGGCTTCTCCAAGCGGGCTGCCATCCTCGCGCAGCTGATTCACCCGGTCTATCAGCACAATGGCGTTATTCACCACAATACCGGCCAGCATGATCAAACCAATAAACACCACTACCGACAATGGTGTGTTGGTGAGCCATAAACCCAGGGCGGCACCCGCACCGGCCAGCGGCACAGTGACCAGGATCAGCAAGGGTTGCAAGAAAGACTCGAACTGCGAGGCCATCACCAGATAAACCAGGAAAACAGCCACCGCCAGTGCCACTTCCAGGCTGGAAAAGGCCGCTTGACGCTCACCACTTTGGCCTGACAGGTCTACGCGCACATCCGGCGGTAGCGGCAGGCTCTTCAGTAATGTCCGCGCTGCGCTTTCGGCGCTTTTCAGATCGCCCTGGGCGATGGCGGCATCAACCAGTGCTACCCGCGATTGATCAAGGCGGG
The DNA here is from genome assembly GCF_045291545.1 of Gallaecimonas aegicerasi. Classification (GTDB taxonomy): domain Bacteria; phylum Pseudomonadota; class Gammaproteobacteria; order Enterobacterales; family Gallaecimonadaceae; genus Gallaecimonas. Next base: position 1,564,963 of record NZ_CP149514.1, on the reverse strand, counting down.
TGATTTCAGAGGGCCCCATTTGCTGCTTAATGGTGGCCACCGCCGATAACGGCAAGGAGTCGGTGATCAGCAGGTTACGCAGGTCAGCCACTTCATCGCGGTGCTGGTCATTGAGGCGTACCAGCATGTCAATTTTGCGGTCATCCAACTGGTAACGTGAGGCAAGGGTGCCGCGAATTTTACTGGCGACAATCTTGCTGACCTCTGGTGCTGTCAGCCCCAGGCTGGCCAGGCGAGCATGGTCAAAGACAATGGTCAGCTCTGGCTGGCCGCTGGAAATGTGCGACCGGACATCAGTAAAACGGGGATCAGCGGCAAGGCTGGCAGCCACTTGCTGCGAGGCCCGGGTCAGGCTGGCCAGATTATGGCCACTGATCTCAACCGTCAGATCCTGATCGAAAGTAAAAAGCGCCGGGCGATTGAATTGCCCTTCAACGCCGGGGGTGCGAGCCAGTGCCTGACGCAATTCGGCAACCACGGCCGCTTCATCACCGGCATCGGCCAGCACCACGTTGAGGCGACCTTTGTTGGGGCGATTATCGGCATCTCCCTGGCTTGCCAGCAAGGCACTGCCGGATTGGCTGTATGCCCGGCTGACCCGCTGGTCGCCTTTTATGGCCTGGCTGAGCTTGGCCAGCGCGGCGTCGGTGTCTTCCAGGCGACTGCCCGGTGGCAGGGTCACATCCAGATAGAACTGCCCCTGGGCCAGGTTGGGGAGCAACATCATCGGCAAGCGAGTGGCAAGAAAGCCTGTGCTGGCAACCACGATCAGCAAGATCCCAAGGGTTTTCCAGGGGTGTTGCAGGGCTTTGGGCAGTAAGCGCTGATAACTGCCAGCCAGACCCTGATAGAGGGCGTTGAACAGACTACGCAAGGGCCACAGCACGACGCCCAGTAGCCTGCCGGCCTGACGCCACAGCCAGAACAAGGCGGTCAGCAGCCACAACAGCGGCAAGGCCCGCTTGCGTAACGGCGCTTGCGGTTCATGGTCCGCTGCACGGCCGCGGGCGGCCAGCATTGGAATAACGCTCAGTGCCACCAGCAGGGATACGGACAGGGCAAAGGTGACCGTCAGGGCTTGATCACGAAACAACTGGCCGGCAATGCCTTGCACAAAAACCAGTGGCACAAATACCGCCAGTGAGGTCAGGGTAGAGGCGGTGATAGCCCCCGCCACTTCAGCGCCGCCACGGCTGGCGGCCTCCATCACCGGCAAGCCTTTGGCTTTGTAGCGAGCGATGTTTTCCAGCACCACAATGGCGTTATCCACCAGCATCCCGACGGCCAGCGCCAGCCCACCCAGCGACATGATATTGAGGCTGACTTTCTCGAACAGCATCAGGTTGAAAGTCGCGATGACCGACACCGGAATGGCCAAGGAGATGATCACCGTGGCACGAAAATCACGCAAGAACAGGTACAGCACCAGCATCGCCAACAGGCCGCCAATCCAGGCTGAATCCTTCACTTCGCTGATGGCGTGTTGAATAAAGCGCGACTGGTCATAAAGTACCGTCAGCTTAGCTCCGGGGGGCAACACTTTATCCAGCCGTGGCAGGGCGCTGCGTACGGCGCGGGCCATAGAAACGGTGTTGGCATCCCCTTCCTTATACAGCGCCAGCTCGACCATTTCCTGACCACCGATACGGCTGATGGCCTGCCGTTCCTTGTGGCCGTCACGAACAGTGGCAATATCTTTAAGGCGGACGCCATCGGCGACCCAGGTATCACCGATGCTGTCCAGGTTACGGTACTGGTTCAGCGTTCGCACCAGCAGTTCACGGCCGCTGTCATCAATACGGCCGCCGGCGAGGTTGATGTTTTCCTGCCGCAAACGGGTAGCGATATCGGTTAACGTCAGCCCCAGTTGGGCGGCTTTTTCGTCATCGACGAGGATCTGCACTTCCTGCTCCAGGCCGCCGCCGGTGCGGACACTGGCAACACCGTCAATGCCTTCCAGACGTTGCTTGAGATCATCGTCGGCAAAACTGCGCAGTGCTTTGAGGTTGCCGGCCGGGGCGGATAATGCCAGGCGCATGACCGGGTCGAGATTGGGGTTAAAGCGCAGGATCAGCGGTGCTGACACATCCAGTGGCAACTGCACCAGGTCGAGTTTTTCTCTGACCTCTAGGCTGGCCCAGTCCATGTCGGTGCCCCAGGCAAACTGCAGCACCACATCAGAACGGCCTGGGCGTGAATAAGACTTGAGGCTTTTCAATCCCTTGACCACACCCACCGCCTCTTCAACGGGTTTTGAGATCAGGGTTTCGACTTCCAGTGGCGCCGCACCGTCATAGTCTGTACGGATAGTGAGCGTCGGGTAGCTCAGGTCCGGCAACAGGGTGACCGCCAGTTTACCCAATGCCACCATGCCAAAAAGCAGTACCGCCAGGGTCATCATGGCTACGGTGACCGGCCGGCGTACCGAAAACGAAACCAGGCTGTTCATCCGGGGATCACCTCTACCTTGGCGTCATTTTTGAGGTGATGCTGACCCAGCGTAACTACTTTTTCACCGGCAGCCAGGCCTTTGACTTCTACCCAGTCACGGTCACCGTTACCGAGGGTGACATTTTTCAGCTTGGCCATGCCGTCTTTCACCACAAAGACCTGATGTTGCTGGCCCTGGCTTATCAATGCCTGGCGTGGCACCAGATGGGCATTGGGGTTGCGGTTATAGCTGACGGTGACTTTGGCAAACATCCCCGGCATCAGTTGACCGTCGTTGTTGGCCAGGTGCAGGGTCAGGCGGGCCGTGCCGGTGCTGGGGTCAACGACCGGGCTCAGACGGGTGATCTGTGCCTGGAATGTTTTGCCGGGCAGGGCAGTGAAATGGCAGCTGGCGCTGTCGGCTTTACGCAAGGCGCCCAGGTATTGCTCCGGTACTGCCACATCCAGGCGCAAATCGCGGTGCTGAACAATATCAAACAGTGGCTGGTCGGGGTTTACCAGGTTACCGGCTTTGATGTAACGGCGCGATATAGTGCCGCTGATCGGCGCCCGGACAGTGGCGTATTTCACGTCCAGCTGGGCCATGCCCAGTTGTGCTTTGAGACCTGCCAGTTGCAGCTTGAGCTTGTCGACGGTATCAGCACTGACCAGCTTTTTGCTGAACAGGTTTTCGGTCCGTTGCAGTTCTTGCGCCACAGACTGGGTTTGGGCAGCAATACGGTCACGTTCCAGCTGGTAGCGATCTGGCTCAATGCGAGCCAGGATCTGGCCGGCTTGTACTTCGTCACCTTCTTCCATATCCAGCGCTTCCACCAGCCCGGAGACACGTGCCACCACTTTGGCTTCATGCTCGGCACTGAGTACGCCATGGCTTTCAAAGCGGGCCGCCATGGGGGCCACTTTGACACTGGCGACATTGACCGGAATAGCGACAATTTTCTTGGCTTCTTTGTCCTGAGGCTTGGCATCACCGGAAGAGCAGGCGCTCAATAGGCTGGCAAGGGTCAGGGCGATAAGGGTTCTTTTCATGACGTGGTTCCTGTTCACATCCTTTACAGGCCTTATTAAGCCAGCACTGTGCCACTATTTTTATTTCTTTATTTTCAAAAGGTTATGTTTTTCCATTCAGCTGGGGTTGGCAAATTTCACCACTAGGTGGTGAAAGTGCTAATGATAGGTTAAATATCGTTCAATGGTGGGGCTGGTAGCCGTCACTGAGCGCGCCTAAAAAAGCCAGAATGTCGCGTTGCTGTGCCTTGCTCAGGGCCGGTGGTTCGCCTGGGTGGCGGTTAAAGGGCGCGTCGGTCACATCGACGTTGGCAATGAATTGGCGAGGCAGATCATCGTACAGCCGCACCGAGCCGTCGGCATTGTGCTGGTAGAAGCGGCCTGGCTGACGGTTACGATTAACGTACCAGTCCAGTACCTGCGACAAAGCCGTGAACACGCCATTATGAAAATACACTGGCCGGCGGGCGCTGTTACGCAGGCTGGGGGTGATAAACATGCCGCAGTATTGCGTTAGCTGGCGCATGTCATGGCGAAAAGGACCGCAAAGGCCCAAGTCGTGCCAGTGGGGGTCATGATTGGCGGCAATAGCTTGGTTACGGGGTACGCCCAGCGCTTCGTACTGCTGATCCGTAAACAGCGGCGGTAAGCCGTCTTTGCTGGGTTTATCCAGGTGACAGGCGGCACAGTTGCCTTGCTTGGGGTTATTAAAAGCCAGATAACCCCGTATTTGGGCCGCTGTCAGCCGGGCTTTACCTTCAAGCCAGGCATCGTAGCGGCTGCTGAACGGATGAAAGCTGGAGTCTTCAATCTGATAGCGGGCAATGGCAAACATTGCCTCGGCGACAGCCTCTCTGGGGTGCCTGAATATACTGGCACCAAATAGGCTACTGAAGGCTTGCTGGTAGTGTTTTTGCAAAACCGCGTTAACGGCTGCATAAGAAGGGGCGGCCATTTCCACCGGGTTAAACAGCGGTATGCTGGCCTGCTGCTGCAAGGTATCGGCCCGGCCATCCCAGAATAAGCCCCCCATGGGCACCAGGGCACTGGCCGACTGGGCGGTATTATCTGCCCGTTTGCGCTGATGCGGGTGCGCTGTCGCCTGCTGGGCCTGTATGGCAACCGGGGGAAGCTGATCCTTATCGCCAGCCGTTTCCGGGCCAATAGAAAAAAGCGCTTGGCGATACAGGTATTTTAGTGACGGTACAGCGCGAAACCCCTGCTGCTGCAGTGCCGGGCCACCGGTGGCAACAGCGGCTGTGCCGATGGGGCCGTAGTCATGGCTGGGGCTATGGCAACTGGCGCAGGATAGTCGCCCGGAGCCAGACAGGGCCTGGTCGTAAAACAAGGCCTTACCCAGTTCAGCCATGGCTGATAGCGGCTTTTGCGGGGGTAGTTGCAACGTCACCGGGTGAGGGTTGTAGCCGAGGCTGAGCAAGGCAGCATCAACTGGGCTTTGCCACCAACGCGGCAGTGGCAGTGGGCTCAATGTGAGCGCTGCCGCCATTGCCAGTAGCACAGTCATAAACCCTGTCAGGGCGACTTTTTTGATCCTTTGCATGGTGAATCAGGGCCGCCAGTGCGGCCCTGGCTGCTCAGGAGTGGTGCGGGCCGTGCAGCGGTTCGCCAGATTGGCTGTCCAGATACAACGGCTGCGGGTGAGGGTGCTTAAAATCGAACATGTTGGTGATACTACCGGCGCTGGCATCAAAGGAGCCACCACCGAGGCGCTGGCCGTTGAGCCAGTTGTCTTCAATAAAGCGCACAATAGAGGACTGCGTGATCGGCTGATGGCTGACATAGTTCACCTTGGCATAAGGTGAGATCAGCAAAAAGGGTACGCGGGTCCCAGGGCCGCAGCGGCCATTGACCGGTTTGCCTTGCACGCCTGCCGGGGCGCTGCCGTGGCCACAGGTGCCTTGACCATTGAGGCGATCCGCAGCGTCATAGGAGGCGTGCAGTGTCTTGGCAAAAGCATGGTCGTACCAACCGTCAGAGTCATCCCAGGCCACGATAATGGCGGTATTTTGCCAGCCGGGCTGCTGTTGCACGGCATTGACCACTTTGGTGATAAAGGCCTGTTCGTCCAGAGGATCAGAGTAACCAGCGTGGCCATCCTGATAGGCCGGTGCCTTGATATAGGACACGGCCGGGAAGTTACCGGCTTTAAGGGCGGCAAAGAAATCCTTGAGATCGTATTCGTGATTGGCCGGCTCGGGTGTTTTGCCGTCAGCCAGGTAGCTGTGGCCAATCGCGGCCACAGAGGCTGGGCGAACATGGCCAGGGTTAGCCGTTGAACGGTAATACTGGAACCAGGCGTGGTGCGGAATGTAGTCGGTAACTGTACGGTGTACTACCGCCGAGTAGGTGCTGCGCTGGCAACCCTGAGTGCCGTTGGCATTATGGGCGCTGAGGTCAAAACCGCCCATGAAGCTTCCCCAGCTGATCTGCTGGCTGTTGAGCAGATCGCCAATGTTTTTGCCCGTCATCCAGCCCTGGTCGGTTTTGGATGAACAGACGTCGGTGGCCGGGTCAACATCATTGATCATGGTATAACCACCTTGACCGTCTTTGATGTAGTAAGAGTGCTCTGAGGACTTCACCAATTGCAGGCCGTTGGTCTGCCCGGACACGGCTTCCAGGGCCCCCGGCGTCGAGGGTCCATAGGTGTCGGTAAAAGCGTTATCGCTCATGGCAAAGCGCTGGGCGTAGTGCCACAGGGCCGTCACCGTATTGCCGTCGTAGTAACCCATAACCTGGCCACGGGTACCGAAGGCGCCAATGGCGCCGGCGCTGGCCCGGCCGGTATATTTGGGAAACAAATCCGCCTTACCACCGTTATAAGCCAGCTGTTCGGCGGTGTAGGCGTGGTTTTGATCCGCGGTGGCGGCTTGCGAGCGGTCCAGGCGGAAAGGATCAGCTGCCTGTTTGCCATTGGCCGGGTTGGTACTGTTGGGGTTATTGGCCAGTAAGCCGGCACTGGCCAGGTTATTGACCGCCGGCGTGTTTTTGGCAGCAATAAAAACCGGCTCCCCTTTGGGATTGGTGGCTTTCGGGTAGGTGGCAAAGTAATGGTCAAATGACACATTCTCACTGTAAATCACCACCAGATGTTTGATCGGGGTAGCAGTAGCTAGCTGGGCCGGAGCCTTGGCTGCCAGGCTGGCGCTGCTGGCCAGGGTCAGGGAAGAAAGGGCAAAAGCAAGGGCTTTTTGATACTGCATGAAGCCGTCCTTAAAGAGCCAGGTAAGACAATGAGCTATGGCTGCCAGTGTTCACCATGAATTTGACAATCTGATGTCGCTGCTGCCAAAGAGGCGCAAGTGTTGCAGATTTTTGCTGTGGGCGCACACCGGAAAATAAAAAAGGGGCCGAAGCCCCTTGTTATCACCGCCGGGTTAATCAGCGCTTGGTGGTGTTGCTGTAGAACTGTTCCAAATCCTGAGACAGGGAGGTCAGTGCTTTCGGGTTGAGATAAATCATGTGCCCGGAAGGGTAGTAGCCGAAGTGCAGGTTTTTCTGCAGTTTCGCTGGCAACTGCATGTGTGCCAGATCGAACTCGGTGCCGAAAAACGGTGTGGCCAGGTCGAAATAACCATTGGCCGAGAACACTTGCAGGTAAGGGTTGGTGCGCATGGCATTGCCCAGATCCTGCACTACATATGGCATCGGGATAGGCCAGTAGCTACCCGGAGAGCTGTGCTTCCAGTCCCAGACCTGAATGGCTTCGTCAGCAAACAGCTTATAAGGCAGTTTGTGACTGTATTTCAGGTCGTTAGTCAGATAGTGGTTGAATGCGGCAACAAAGGCGCCGGAAACGGCGGTGTCGGACGGATCGGTGTCCGGCGTTTCACCGATGGCGTTCATGTCGACGCCTTCAAAGCGACCATCATAACGGCCTACGGTCAGGTGCTGATCACGCAGTAACTCTTTACGGAACTGGCCTTGCCCCACCCGCAGGTTGGCATCCAGCAGGTACTGCACTGGCAGGCCGGTGTACTGGTGCATGGTTTCAGCAACCTGTTTACGCTCGCTGTCACCCAGCTTCTGACCCAGTGACAGAGCATGGGCGTAGTCATCACGGGCAAAGGCGCGTACTTTTTCCAAAAACGGTGCCAGTTTTTCCGGCCGATTCGGCAGTTTATTGTGATACCAGGCAATGGCTGCGTAGGTCGGCAGGTCATTGATATAGCCACGATCCAGACCCGGCATCAGCGCCCCGTAGTTGAGAATGCTCGATACCAGTACGACACCGTTCATGCTCATGCCGTCTTCTTGCAGGCGGTTAACCAATGCGGCTGAACGGGTGGTGCCATAGGATTCGCCCATCAGGAATTTCGGGTCATTCCAGCGGTTGTTGACGGTAATGTAACGCTCAATGAAGCGGGCAAAGGCGCTGACGTCTTCGTCTACACCCCAGAAACGCTTGTTCGGGTTAGCCGATTTTGGTTTGCCGTCTTCTCCCTTTTGCACCAGCCCCTTGGAAAAACCGGTACCAATGGCATCAACAAACACCAGGTCGGTTTTGTCGAGAATACTGTCTGGGTTGCTGGATACGGTGTACGGAGGCGGCATAGTCGGCTTGCCGTTGGCAGTCAGTACCCGTACCGGGCCAATAGAGCCCATGTGCAGCCAAATACTGGATGAGCCTGGGCCACCGTTATAGAGGAAGGTGACAGGCCGCGGCGTTTTACTTTTGACCGTATAAGCCACGTAAAACACCGACGCATCGGGCTTACCTTTTTTATTGCGAATGACCAGGTTACCGGCAGTAGCCTGATAGTCGATGGTATGGCCATGCAGACGCATGCGGTGGTCAGTGTTGACCGCTTTTTCTTTGGGCGCGGCATCTGCTGCTTTGGCAGGGGCTTTGTCTGCCGCCAGCGCCGGAGTGGCGACCAGGCAGGCAAGTAATAGGTGTTTGGCAAACTGCATAATGAGGTTCTCTTGATTAGCCAATAGAACAGTCAGCGTTTATGGCTGACGTCTCATTCAGGATGCGCTTATCCGGCAACGGATGAAAGACGATATTGTAACTATTTACAACGCATTAGTTGCGTTTCGTCGAAAAAAAAGAGCGGTGTTAGCCGCTCTTTTTGCATAAAGACTTTGCTGTGCTTATTTCTTGGAGCTGAAATCGCGCAGGGTATGACCGACATACAACTGACGGGGGCGGCCGATTTTAGCGGTCGGGTCAGAATGCATTTCGTTCCAGTGAGCAATCCAGCCAATGGTCCGTGACATGGCAAAGATCACGGTGAACATGGAGGTCGGAATACCGATCGCCTTGAGGATGATACCGGAGTAGAAATCCACGTTGGGGTAGAGTTTCTTCTCGATGAAGTATTCATCTGACAGGGCGATACGCTCCAGTTCCATGGCGACGTCCAGCAGCGGATCTGCAATATTCAGTTCCTTGAGAACCTGGTGGCAGGTTTCACGCATCACTTTGGCGCGGGGGTCAAAGTTTTTGTAGACGCGGTGACCGAAGCCCATCAGGCGGAACGGATCATTCTTGTCCTTGGCGCGCTCGACAAATTCCGGAATGCGTTCCACTGAGCCAATTTCTTCGAGCATGCGCAGGCAGGCTTCGTTGGCGCCACCGTGTGCCGGGCCCCACAGGGAGGCGATACCAGCTGCGATACAGGCAAAGGGGTTGGCGCCAGAGGAGCCAGCCAGTCGCACGGTAGAGGTGGAGGCATTCTGTTCGTGGTCAGCGTGCAGAATGAAGATTTTATCCATGGCATCGGCCAGCACCGGGTTGACTTTGTAGTCTTCGCAGGGAGTGGCAAACATCATGTGCAGGAAGTTTTCCGCGTAGGACAGATCATTGCGCGGATAGATATAGGGCTGACCCATGCTGTGCTTGTAGCACATGGCAGCGATAGTCGGCATCTTGGACAGCAGACGGAAAGCAGCAATTTCCCGGTGACGCGGGTTACTGACTTCCAGAGAGTCGTGATAAAAGGCCGACAGCGCGCCAACAACACCACACATTACTGCCATTGGGTGTGCATCAGGGCGGAAGCCCTTGAAGAAATTGCGCAGTTGCTCATTGAGCATGGTGTGGGTTTTTACCGTGGCACGGAAGCTGTCAAATTCTTCCTTGCTGGGCGCTTCGCCATACAGCAGGATGTAACAGACTTCCAGATACTCGGCTTTTTCAGCCAGCTGATCGATGGGGTAGCCGCGGTGCAGCAACACGCCTTTGGCACCATCAATAAATGTGATGGCAGACTCGCAGGACGCTGTGGCCAGAAAACCCGGGTCAAACGTAAACAAACCGTGTTTGCCCAAAGTCCGGACGTCTACTACGTCCTGGCCGGCGGTGCCAGAAAGGATAGGAAATTCAATAGCTTCCTTGCCTTCCACTAAAAGTTTGGCAATCTTTTCCGCCATAACAACATGTCTCCTTTGGTCGATGGTTTTTCGAGAAGGCTCTCGCGACAGCCGCTCTTTTTACTCGTAAATGGTCCGATTTGTCAATTTGACCAAAGTTACAGTTGTGTTGAACTTGGCGTGAATAGAGTAGCGCATGGCCCGGTTTTTTGCCTGTTCAGCGCGGTGTACTGGATATTTATGCATGTGGCCATGGAAAGTGTGACCGAGTTCAAGTCATTGAAATCGATTTTGGGGGTCAGTATACTGCCCAGCGGGTTGGCCTTGCCGGCTTTGCCGATGCTGTCTGACTTCCTACAAGTCACCCAGTTTCCGTGTTCTGTCAACGGAATACGTCCAGCGAAGCCCAAGGGCACCACCATCCGGTTTAGCTGGTGATACAACAACAACAGGCTCTTGGAGCCGAGTGGGCAGACATCGTGAAAAAGCAAAGACCTGTCAATCTAGAATTGCAGACCATCCGCTTTCCTATCACCGCCATTGCGTCAATCCTTCACCGTGTATCCGGCGTCATTATGTTCTTTGCCGTAGGTTTCCTTATTTGGATGCTGGCAGAGTCACTGTCGTCTGAAGCGGGCTTTGACATGGTTAAAGCGATGATGACTGGCTTTGTTGCCAAGTTCATTATCTGGGGCATTTTGACTGCGCTGGCATACCATCTGGTAGGCGGTCTTCGTCATCTCGTCATGGACATGGGTTACTGGGAAGAGCTGCCTAGCGGCAATGCTTCTGCTTATGCAACCCTGGTAATTACCGTGATTCTTTCTGTTCTGGCTGGAGTGTGGCTATGGTAACTAATGCTGGTACTTTTGGCCGCAGCGGCGTACATGACTTTGTACTGATCCGCGCTAGCGCCATCGTCATGACACTTTATGTCGTGTTTTTGCTGGGTTTTCTGATTGTTACCCCTGACCTGAGTTACCGCGCCTGGACCGGCTTTTTCGGCCACCTGGGTGTCAAGGTGTTCACCCTGATCACCCTGATCAGTGTTCTGGTACACGCCTGGATTGGTATCTGGCAGGTACTGACTGACTACATCAAATCTGCTGGCCTGCGCGCCGCGCTGCAATTTGTTTTCAACATTGCATTGCTGGCTTATGTCATCAGCGGTTTTGTGATCCTGTGGGGTGTGTAAGTGACTATTCCAACATACGAATTTGATGCAGTGGTGGTAGGCGCCGGCGGTGCCGGTATGCGTGCGGCCCTGCAAATTTCCAGAGAAGGCAAGAGCTGTGCGCTGTTGTCAAAAGTGTTCCCGACCCGTTCGCACACGGTATCCGCCCAGGGTGGTATCACCGTAGCGCTGGGTAACAGCCACGAAGATAACTGGAAGTGGCATATGTACGATACCGTCAAGGGCTCCGATTACATCGGTGACCAGGACGCTATCGAATATATGTGTAACACCGGTCCAGAAGCCATTCTTGAGCTTGAACACATGGGCCTGCCGTTCTCCCGTCTGGAAAATGGCAAGATCTATCAGCGTCCTTTTGGTGGCCAGTCCAAAAACTACGGTGGTGAGCAGGGCGCGCGTACTGCGGCGGCAGCTGACCGTACCGGCCACGCTTTGCTGCACACCCTGTATCAACAGAACGTCAAGAACAACACTACGGTGTTTTCTGAGTGGTATGCGCTGGATCTGGTGAAAAACAGCGACGGGCATGTGGTTGGCTGTACTGCCATCGATATCGAAACCGGTGATGTGGTTTACTTCAAATCCAAAGCCGTGGTGCTGGCTACCGGCGGTGCCGGTCGTATTTACCAGTCCACCACCAATGCGCACATCAATACCGGTGACGGCGTTGGTATGGCAGCTCGTGCCGGCGTTGCCCTGCAAGACATGGAAATGTGGCAGTTCCACCCCACCGGTATCGCCGGTGCTGGGGTTCTGGTCACTGAAGGTTGCCGCGGTGAAGGTGGCTACCTGCTCAATAAAGATGGCGAGCGCTTCATGGAGCGTTACGCACCGAACGCCAAAGATCTGGCTTCCCGTGACGTTGTGGCTCGTTCAATGATGATCGAGATCCGGGAAGGTCGCGGTTGTGATGGTCCCTGGGGCCCGCACTGTAAGCTCAAGCTTGACCACCTGGGTAAAGAAGTGCTGGAAAGCCGCCTGCCGGGTATTCTCGAACTGTCTCGCACCTTTGCACACGTTGATCCGGTCAAAGAACCGATCCCGGTTATTCCGACCTGTCACTACATGATGGGCGGCATTCCTACTACGGTACACGGCGAAGCCCTGAAGCGCGTCAACGGTAAAGATGAAAAAGTCGTTGGCCTGTTTGCGGTAGGTGAAATTGCCTCCGTATCAGTACACGGTGCCAACCGTCTGGGTGGTAACTCACTGCTGGATCTGGTGGTCTTTGGCCGTGCTGCCGGTATGCATCTGGGTAAAGCCCTGGATGAGCTGGACGCGCCGCGTGTTGACGATGCCGACATCGAAAAAGCCCTGGAGCGCCTGCACCGTTGGGAAAACAACAAAACAGGCGAAGACCCGGCTGCACTGAAAAAAGAACTGCAAGAGTGTATGCAGCGTAACTTCTCAGTGTTCCGTGAAGGCGACGCCATGGCCGAGGGCTTGGAAGAGCTGAAAAAAATCCGCGAGCGCATTAAAAATGCTCGCCTGGATGACAATTCCAAGGAGTTCAACACCCAGCGCATTGAATGCCTGGAGCTGGACAACCTGGTAGAGACTGCCTTCGCTACTGCGGTTGCCGCCAACTTCCGTACCGAATCCCGTGGTGCTCACACCCGCTTTGACTTCCCGGACCGTAACGATGACGAGTGGCTGTGCCACAGCATTTATGATCCGACCGAAGAGTCTATTGGTAAGCGTGAAGTGAACCGCACACCGAACTTGCTGAATGAAGAAGAGCTCAAGCACTTCATTCCCAAGGCGCGGACTTACTAAGGAGTACGGGATGAACGTTACTTTTTCTATTTACCGCTACAACCCGGACGTCGATGCCAAGCCGCGTATGCAGGAATACCAGCTCGATGCCTCCGAAGGTGGCGACATGATGGTGCTGGACGCGCTGATCAAGCTCAAAGAGCAGGATCCGACGCTGTCTTTCCGGCGCTCCTGCCGTGAGGGCGTTTGTGGCTCTGACGGTATCAACATGAACGGTAAAAACGGCCTGGCCTGTATTACCCCGTTGTCGTCACTGGGTAAAAAAGTGGTTATCCGGCCACTGCCGGGCTTGCCGGTTGTGCGCGACCTGGTCGTTGACATGGGCCAGTTCTACACCCAGTGGGAGAAGGTGAAACCCTTCTTGCTGAACGACACCCGCAAGCCGCCGGAGCGTGAATTCCTGCAGTCGCCGGAAGAGCGTGCCAAGCTGGATGGTCTCTACGAGTGTATTCTCTGCGCTTGTTGTTCCACATCTTGCCCGTCGTTCTGGTGGAACCCGGACAAGTTTATCGGCCCGGCAGGCCTGTTGGCTGCCTATCGCTGGCTGGCTGACAGCCGCGACACGGCTACCGATGAGCGTCTGGCTGAACTGGAAGACCCATTCAGTGTTTTCCGCTGCCACGGCATCATGAACTGTGTGAATGTTTGCCCTAAAGGTCTTAACCCGACCAAGGCAATTGGCCACATTAAGTCTATGCTGCTCAAGCGGGCTGTTTAGTCTCCGGCGTTCTCAAGGTAGAATAACGCCAGTGAGCTAGCTGAATAGCCACACCTCTGTCGAGGGGTGGCTATTTTTTTAAGGTCACGGCTGCCCGGCAGCCGTCAAAACAAGCCAATCCCAACTGCGATTACGCGAGGTTTAAGGGATCACTATGCACGAAGGCACAATGCAGGCGTGGCTTGACTCCAGCCCCTTTGCCGGGGGCAATGTCAGCTACATCGAGGAGCTCTACGAGAGCTACCTGGACGATCCGGGCTCCGTACCCGAAGAGTGGAAAGCCGAATTCGATAAGCTTCCCGCTGCCACTGATGGCGCCCCTGAAGCTCATTTCAGTCAGATCCGCGAACAATTCCGTACGCTCGCCGCACAACCCCGCCGGGTTGTAGCCGGTGCTGACGGTGGCGGTGACGCCAAGCAGGTCAAAGTCCTGCAACTGATCAACGCCTACCGCTTCCGCGGTCACCAGCACGCCAACCTTGACCCGCTGGGCCTGTGGCAACAGGAACGAGTAGCGGAACTGGACCCGTCTTTCCACTCCCTCGATAGCAGTGACAACAACAAGCGTTTTAACGTTGGTTCGCTGGCCGTCAAAGACGACACCATGGCGCTGGGCGAGCTTACTGCGTTGCTGAAAAAAACGTACTGTGGCTCTATCGGTGCCGAGTACATGCATATCGTCAATACCGAGAAAAAGCGCTGGATCCAGTCTCGCCTTGAAGCCGTCGCCGGCCAGGGCAGCTATTCCAAAGACGACAAACTGCGCATCCTCGGTAGCCTGACTGCCGCTGAAGGCCTGGAAAAATATCTCGGTGCCAAGTTCCCCGGTGCCAAGCGTTTCTCGCTGGAAGGGGGCGACGCGCTGATCCCGATGGTCAAAGAGATCATCCGTCGGGCCGGTGAGCAGGGCGTCAAGGAATCCGTCATCGGTATGGCCCACCGTGGCCGTCTGAATATGCTGGTCAACGTGCTGGGTAAAAAGCCGCAGGACCTGTTTGACGAGTTTGCCGGTAAACACCGGGAAGACCTGGGCAGCGGCGATGTGAAATACCACATGGGCTTTAGCTCTGATTTCGCTACCCCGGGCGGTAATGTCCACCTGGCCTTGGCCTTCAACCCGTCACATCTGGAAATTGTTAACCCGGTGGTGATGGGTTCAGTACGGGCCCGTATGGACCGTCGCGGCGATGCAGATGGCTCGAAAGTGCTGCCGATCACCATTCACGGTGACGCGGCCATCGCCGGTCAGGGTGTGGTTGCCGAAACCTTTAACATGTCACAAACCCGCGCTTACGGTGTTGGCGGTACCATTCGTATCGTCATTAACAACCAGGTGGGCTTTACCACCTCCAAGCGTGAAGACGCCCGTTCTACCCAGTACTGCACCGATATCGCCAAGATGGTGCAGGCGCCGATCTTCCACGTTAACGGGGATGATCCGGAAGCGGTGGTATTTGTCTCACAGCTGGCGCTGGATTATCGCAACACCTTCAAGCGCGACGTGGTCATTGACCTGGTTTGCTATCGTCGCCATGGTCACAACGAAGCGGATGAGCCGAATGCGACCCAGCCGCTGATGTACCAGAAAATCAAAAAACACCCGACGCCGCGGGCTATCTACGCTGACCGTCTGGCCAGTGAAGGCAGCGTCAGTGCCGATGAAGCCAAAAACCTTGCTGATGGCTACCGCGACCTGCTCGATAAAGGCGAGTGTGTGGTAGAAGAATGGCGGCCAATGACAGAAAACAGTTCTGACTGGTCTCCTTATCTGAAGCAGGAGTTTGACGCCCAATACCGCTCCGGTGTTGCCAAAGAGCAACTGACTGAGCTGGGTGTGAAATTGGCGACCATCCCGGATGACGTCAAACTGCAGCGCCAAGTAGCCAAGATCTACAACGATCGCCTGGCCATGGCCAAGGGTGACAAAGCGCTGGATTGGGGTATGGGTGAAACCCTGGCCTATGCCACTTTGCTTGAATCCGGTTATGACGTGCGCATCACCGGTCAGGATGTGGGCCGTGGCACTTTCTTCCACCGCCACGCAGTACTGCATAATCAGACCGATGGCAGTGAATACCTGCCGCTGAAAAATCTGAAAGCGGATCAGGGCACCCTCGATATTTATGACTCGGTGCTGTCGGAAGAAGCGGTACTGGCCTTTGAATATGGCTACAGCTCGGCGGAACCGGAAGGTCTGTTCATCTGGGAAGCGCAGTTCGGCGACTTTGTGAACGGTGCTCAGGTGGTTATCGACCAGTTCCTCAGCTCCGGTGAGCAAAAATGGGGCCGGCTGTGTGGTCTGACCATGCTGCTGCCACATGGCTATGAAGGGCAGGGGCCTGAGCACTCCAGTGCGCGCCTCGAGCGTTTCTTGCAGCTGTGTGCCGATAACAATATGCAGGTGTGTGTACCGTCCAACCCGGCGCAGGTTTTCCATATGCTGCGTCGCCAGGTGGTACGCCCGGTTCGCCGGCCACTAATTGTGATGTCACCGAAGTCTCTGCTGCGTCACCCGATGGCCATCAGCAGTCTCGATGAACTGGCTGCCGAAAACTTCCAGAATGTCATTGACGAAGTCGATGCGCTGGACGCCAAGAAGGTCAAACGCGTGGTGTTCTGTGCCGGTAAAGTCTATTACGACCTGCTGGATGCCCGCCGCAAAAACGAACTGGATGACGTTGCTCTGATCCGTGTTGAGCAGCTCTATCCCTTCCCGGCCCAGGAAGTTAAGGCATTGCTTGACAAGTACAAGCAGGTTACCGACTTCATCTGGTGCCAGGAAGAACCGAAAAACCAGGGCGCCTGGTACTTCATTCAACACGATATTCGCGAACTGCTGCCCCAGAATGCCAGCCTGGGCTATGCCGGCCGTAATGCCTCCGCCTCGCCGGCGGTAGGTTATGCCTCGGTTCATACCCAGCAGCAACGGGCACTGGTGGCTGATGCCCTCAACCTCGACGTGAAAGATTAAGGCAAAAGGAACAACTCAATGAGCATCGAAATCAAGGTACCCGTGCTGCCCGAGTCCGTGGCAGATGCCACCATCGCCACCTGGCACAAACAGCCGGGCGATGCCGTGTCTCGTGATGAGAACCTGGTTGATATCGAAACCGACAAAGTGGTGCTGGAAGTCCCGGCACCGGAAGATGGCGTACTGGAAGAAATTATCTTCGAAGAAGGCGCTACCGTGACTGCCGAGCAAGTGATTGCCAAGCTCAAAGTGGGCGCAGCTCCGGCGGCCAAGAGCGCTGACAAAGCGGACGCCAAAGAAGAGCAGGCCGAAGCCCCGAAAGCCGCAGAAGCCACCAGCGATGACAGCAATGACGCGCTGAGCCCCTCTGTGCGCCGGGCGCTGGCTGAAAAAGGCCTGAGCGCTGACGGTATCAAAGGAACCGGCAAAGGCGGTCGCATCACCAAAGAAGATGTCGACAACTACATCAAGCAAGGTGGCAACAAAGCCGCCGCGCCTGCCGCTGCTGCTGCACCGGCTATGGCTGAGCGCAGCGAAAAACGCGTGCCGATGACGCGTCTGCGCAAAACCATCGCCAAGCGTCTGCTGGATGCCAAAAACAGCACCGCCATGCTGACCACCTTCAACGAAGTCAACATGAAGCCGATCATGGATATCCGTAAGCAATACAAGGATATCTTTGAGAAGAAGCACGACATCAAGCTGGGCTTCATGGGTTTCTACGTGAAGGCGGTAGTTGAAGCCCTGAAGCGTTTCCCGGACGTTAATGCTTCCATCGATGGCGACGACATCGTTTATCACAACTATTTCGACGTCAGCATTGCCGTGTCTACTCCGAAAGGGTTGGTCACACCGGTGCTGCGCGATGCCGACCAGATGAGCGTGGCCGACATCGAGAAAGGGATCCGTGAACTGGCCATCAAGGCCCGTGACGGCAAACTGTCCATGGACGACATGACTGGCGGTAACTTCACCATCACCAACGGTGGTGTGTTTGGTTCACTGATGTCGACGCCGATCATCAACCCGCCACAGAGCGCTATCCTGGGCATGCATGCCATCAAGGATCGCCCCATGGCCGTTAATGGTCAGGTAGAAATTCTGCCGATGATGTACCTGGCACTGTCTTATGACCACCGTATTGTCGATGGCCGTGAGTCAGTGGGCTTCCTGGTCACCATCAAGGAACTGCTCGAAGATCCGACACGTCTGCTGTTGGACATCTAAGCTTTTCAGGCAAACGGGGAGCCTGCCGGCTCCCCGCTATCTGGATGAAGGGCCGAGGCCCTTTTTTGGGATGGTAGCCCCACGCTGCCACAAACATGCAAAGAGACTAGCATCATGAACTTGCACGAGTATCAGGCAAAACAACTGCTTGCCGAATACGGACTGCCCGTATCCGAAGGTTTCGCGGTGGATAATCCGCAAGCCGCTGTAGAAGCTGCTTCCTCCATCGGTGGCAACCAGTGGGTCGTTAAATGTCAGGTACACGCCGGTGGTCGCGGTAAAGCGGGCGGTGTGAAAGTCGTAGACTCCAAAGACAAAGTGCGTGAGTTTGCGGAAAGCTGGCTGGGTAAAAACCTGGTCACTTACCAGACTGACGAGCACGGCCAACCGGTCAACAAGATCCTGGTTGAGTCCTGCACCGACATCGATAAAGAACTGTACCTGGGTGCCGTGGTTGACCGCGCTACCCGTCGCGTCGTGTTCATGGCGTCCACCGAAGGTGGTGTGGAAATCGAGCAGGTTGCTCACGAAACACCGGAAAAAATCTTCAAAATGCCCCTGGACCCGCTGGTCGGCCCGCAGCCTTACCAAGGCCGTGAGCTGGCATTCAAACTGGGCCTGAAAGGCGACCAAATCAAACAGTTCACCAAGATCTTCATGGGTCTGGGCAAACTGTTCACTGATCTGGACCTGGCACTGCTGGAAATCAACCCGCTGGTTATTACCGATGAAGGCAACCTGCACTGCCTGGATTGCAAAATCAACATCGACTCCAACGCCATGTACCGTCAGCCGAAACTGCGCGACATGCACGATCCGTCTCAAGAAGACGCTCGTGAAGCCCGTGCGGCCCAGTGGGAACTGAACTACGTTGCGCTGGAAGGCAACATCGGTTGTATGGTTAACGGCGCTGGCCTGGCCATGGGTACCATGGACATCGTCAAGCTGCACGGTGGCCAACCGGCTAACTTCCTGGATGTAGGTGGCGGTGCTACCAAAGAGCGCGTTTCTGAAGCGTTCAAAATCATCCTCTCTGACGACGCCGTGAAAGCGGTACTGGTGAACATCTTCGGCGGCATCGTCCGTTGCGACATGATCGCAGAAGGTATCATCGGCGCTGTTGAAGAAGTGGGCGTAAAAGTACCGGTCGTGGTTCGCCTCGAAGGTAACAACGCTGAACTTGGTGCCAAGAAACTGGCCGAAAGCGGTCTGAACATCATTGCCGCCACCAGCCTGACTGACGCTGCCCAGCAGGTTGTTAAAGCTGCGGAGGGTAAATAATGAGCGTCCTGATTAACAAAGACACCAAAGTGATCTGCCAGGGTTTCACCGGCGGTCAAGGTACTTTCCACTCCGAACAAGCCATTGCTTACGGTACGCAAATGGTTGGTGGTGTGTCGCCGGGTAAAGGCGGTACTACCCACCTGGGTCTGCCGGTATTCAACACCGTCCGTGAAGCCGTTGAAGCCACTGGCGCTACCGCCACCGTGATCTACGTTCCGGCACCGTTCTGTAAAGACGCCATTTTGGAAGCCATCGACGCGGGTATCGAGCTGATCGTTACCATCACCGAAGGCATTCCGACCCTCGACATGCTGGACGTTAAAGTCAAGCTGCAGGAAACCGGCGTACGCATGATCGGCCCGAACTGCCCGGGCGTGATCACGCCGGACGAGTGCAAAATCGGTATCATGCCGGGCCACATCCACAAGAAGGGTAAAGTGGGCATCGTTTCCCGCTCTGGCACCCTGACCTACGAAGCGGTCAAGCAGACCACTGACGAAGGTTTCGGCCAGTCTTCCTGTGTGGGTATCGGCGGCGACCCGATCCCGGGTTCCAACTTCATCGACATTCTGGAAATGTTCGAGAAGGATCCGGAAACCCAGGCTATCGTCATGATCGGTGAGATTGGTGGTACTGCTGAAGAAGAAGCGGCTGCCTACATCAAAGCCAACGTCAGCAAGCCAGTTGTCTCTTACATCGCCGGTGTTACTGCACCTCCGGGTAAACGTATGGGCCATGCTGGTGCCATCATCTCTGGTGGTGCGGGTACTGCGGACGAGAAATTTGCTGCCCTGGAAGACGCCGGCGTTAAAACCGTGCGCTCTCTGGCCGATATCGGCAAAGCACTGCGCGAAGTAACTGGCTGGTAAGCCATCTTCAGCAGTTGCAAAAAGCCGCCTTCGGGCGGCTTTTTTATTGCATCAAATCGCCTACTTTGACCTTGTTACGGCCACTGAGTTTGGCGTCGTACAGCGCGCTGTCGACACACTGGATGAAGTCACGCAGGTTATCTTGTTGCCGGGGGATCAGCGAACACACCCCCAAGCTCATGGTCACTTGTTCAGCCAGGCCCTGACGATGAGGAATACGTAGCTGCTCAATTTGCTGGCGCAACCGCTCGGCCTGGTCTACAGCCTGCAGGGTGTCAGTCATGGGCAGGATCACGGCAAACTCTTCGCCACCATAACGGGCGACCAGCGCCTGCTCTGAAACGTTTTTTTCCAGGTGGCTGGCAATATCAATCAGGCACTGGTCGCCGGCCAGGTGGCCGTAGAGGTCGTTGTACTGTTTGAAGTGATCGATGTCCCCCAGGATCAGCGCCAGCGGCTGTTGTTGCTCCCTGGCCTGGCGCCAGTTGTCATACAGCACCTGATCAAATTGGCGGCGGTTGGCGACTCCGGTCAGGCCGTCAATGGCTGACAGCCGGGTCAGTTTGGCGTTTTGTGTTAGTAACTGCGCATTTTGCATGGCCAGTTGTTTTTGCAGGAAAAAGGCCAGCCGGGCGCTGCGTTCCTGGTGGTAGCACACGGCCATACCGACCATATTGGCACCGATGATAAAAAAGTGATTGGCCAGTAAAGCCTTACTGCTGGGCTGGTTTACCAGTAGTTCGACCCACTCAAATGCCAGGCCAATTAATAACCCGACGGTGGAGGCGGTGATAAAATCCAGACGGGCAAAGCCATAACCAAATAAATAGACCAGCATAATGCCGGCATAGTAGAGATAAGCATCGCTTTCCGGCAGCAGTGTGGTCATGTAAATCAGGCCGATGCCAGACAGTAAAAACAAACAGGCAATGGCTTGGCGCCAGTAATACTGGAACAACGCCTGATAAGACAACAACAGCACCAGCAAGGCCGCGGGCAGCATCACGCCAAACCGCCAGGTCCAAACCTGTATCAGTTTGTCCGGCATCACCAGAATATCCACCAGGCTAAACAGGCAGTAGTAAAACAGTCCCAGTAACACCACTAACCGTAAATGACCGAGATTGCTGGTGATATAGGCATCCTGAAAGGGTTCTTCCAGGCTGTGATCACGAAAACGCAGGCTGATAGGACGTAACAAAGAATGCGAAGACAGGTTGTGTGCTGAAGGGGCTTGCAAGCGGCCGCTCCTCTTATTCTTACATCTGGCCAAAGACAAGCAGTGGTCAAGGCTTTATGATGTGCCGGCGTTGTTGGAGGTATTATGACGAACTATAGCCGAGGTGCCAGTAAGGGCCTGGTGTTTTTCTCTGTGTTACTGAACCTGATGCTGGCGGCGTTCGGGTGTTGGCGCTGGCAGCTGGGTGAAGGTTATGGCCTGTGGGTGTTGCTTATTTTTGCGGCGCTGGCATTACTGTTTGCCAGTGCGATCCTGAAGCGCTGTATGTGGCTGGCTGCCGATACTGACGGGCTGGTTATCCACCACTGGTTTAGCCGTGCTCAGATACCCTGGCAAGATATTGAAACCCTTGGGCTGGTGTATCACCACGTTTTTCCGTCTGTGGGGCTGAAACTGACGGAGCAAGCCAAGGCTCGCTGGCCTGGGCGTATCTACGACAGAGAGCATATGCAGGTTGATGCGGTACTGCCGGCCTGGCTGGCGCCACGGGCCGAGCGGGTGCTGCAGGCACTACTGCAATTCCAGCACCAAGACGAAGCGTTACAGTAACAGGACTTGCCAAAGGCCCGGCGGTTAAGGGTAGTATCTGCCGTTAGTGTGCCATAGCTGAGGAACTGTGTTGGAATTTGCAGTCATCCCTGTCACCCCGTTTGCCCAGAACTGTACTTTGGTCTGGTGCAGCCAGAGCCGCGATGCCGCGGTTATTGACCCTGGTGGTGAACCGGAAAAAATCCTGGCCGCCGCCAAGCAGCGGGGCCTGAACATTACCGCTATCTGGCTGACCCATGGCCACCTGGACCATGTCGGTGCCAGCGGTGATCTGAAAGCGCAGCTGCAGGTGCCGATTATTGGCCCTCATCAGGACGATCACTTCTGGCTGAGCCGTTTGTCGGAGCAGGCCGCCATGTTTGGTTTTGCGCCGCCGGCGCCATTCGAGCCTGACCGCTACCTATCTGACGGCGACAGCTTAACCCTGGGCCAGCAGCAGTTCAGTGTGCATCATTGTCCTGGCCATACGCCGGGCCATGTGGTTTTCTTTAACAGCCAGGCGCGCTGGGCCCAGGTGGGTGATGTGTTGTTTAAAGGCAGCATTGGCCGCACCGACTTTCCTATGGGCAACCACCAGCAACTGCTCGATAGCATCACCCACACCTTGTTCCCGCTGGGTGATGATGTTCGCTTTGTGCCAGGGCACGGGCCCATGTCGACCCTGGGGGATGAGCGCCAACACAACCCCTTTGTAGCTGATCGCCGTTTCGGATAAGGACGCCTATGTCTACCGTATTGAATGAATTATTGTCACTGCTGGAACTGGAACCGGTTGAGCAGGGGATTTATCGGGGCCAGAGCCAGGATCTGGGTTTCCCGGCGCTCTTTGGTGGTCAGGTGCTGGGTCAGGCAATGAGTGCCGCACAAGCCACCGTGGAAGCTGATCGGCATGCCCATTCGTTGCATGCTTATTTTCTTGAAGCCGGTGACGCCAAGGCCCCGGTGGTGTATCTGGTCGATACCCTGCGTGACGGTGGTACTTTTTCAACCCGGCGGGTTAAAGCCGTGCAGCATGGCCGTGCCATCTTTGCCCTGACGGCGTCTTTTCAGGTACCCGAAGAGGGTTTTGAACACCAGGATGAAATGCCTGCGGTGCCTGGCCCGGACGGCCTCAAGTGCGAACGGGAGCTGGCAGAGCCGCTAGCCGATCGTCTGCCGCGGCGTATTCTGGAAAACTTTTTGACAGAAATGCCCATTGAGATGCGGCCGGTGGTGTTTCATGATCCAACGGCCCCGGTTAATGCCGAGCCGATCCGCTATGTGTGGATCAAGGCCAATGGGCAAATGCCGGATGACCAACGTATTCACCAGTACCTGCTGGCTTATGCCTCGGACTTCAACTTCCTGCCTACCGCCTTGCAGCCCCATGGCCGTTCCTACATGGACCCGGCTTTGCAGGTTGCTTCCATCGACCATGCCATGTGGTTCCACCGCGATTTTCGCGTCGATGACTGGCTGTTGTATGTGGTCAAAAGCTCTACCGCCAGTGCTGGCCGGGGCTTGGTTCGCGGTCAATTTTTTGACCGGGAAGGGCGCTTGGTGGCCTCAACGCAGCAAGAAGGGCTGATCCGGCAGCGTAAAAGCCGACAATAACAGGGCGCCGTCAGGCGCCTTTTTGTTGCCGGGGGGGATTTAGCCCGACAGACAATAACAGTGCCGGCAAGCCCAGTGCTGCCATCAGCAAAAAGATATGACTACCCCAGGAAGCAAACAAGGCGCCGCATAACAGCATCATCAGTGCTACAGCCAGGCTCAGAGCAAAGGCAGAATACAATGCCTGGCTACCCACGGCGTGTGCTTGTGGCAATTCTTTGGAAATAAAGCGGATAGCGCCCAGGTGTGAAACAGTAAAGGTCATGCCGTGCAGCGCTTGTAAGGCGATCAATTGCCACAGCGCGGTGGCGTAACTGGTGCCAGTCCAGCGCACCATTACGGCACAGGCGCCCAGCGCCAGCAAGGTGGCCGCTGGGGTCTGGCTGAACAACCGCCTGGCAAAATAGAATACGGCCACTTCAACGACTACCCCCCAACTCCACAGGGCACCAATGACGCCAGCCGACAACCCTTGCTGCTGCCAGTAAATGGCCGAAAAACCATAATAGGCGGCATGGCTGCCTTGAATACAGACGGTGATCAGCAAAAAGCGTCGCAGTTGCGGCTTTTTCAGCAAAGTCAGCCAGTGTGTTGCAGGCTCAGCGGCCGGGCCGTCATCCAGCGGCGCGGTCAGGCCGGGCAGGGTACCGAGCAACATCAGTAACTGGGTTAGCAGCAGGCACCAGAGCACCGCGTTGGCTCCGAAACTACCGGTAATACTGCCCATTGCCGTTGAAGCTACAACAAAGGCAATCGAGCCCCATAGCCGCACCCGGCCGTAATCCATGCCGGTTTGTGCCACCATGCGAGTGGCTATGGCATCACCTAGTGGCATTAACGGGGCATAAAGAAGTGAGCCGACAACGGTCAGTAACACCAGTAAGGGCAGCGACTGCGGCAATAAAAAGCCGGTGAAAATCAGCACCGTTGCCAATGCCAGTAGACGGCTGGCGGGTAATAGCTGTGACGCCCGCTTAACCCGGGTGGTGATCAGCAGTGCCCCAACGGCACGGGTGGCCTGTGCCAGCCCCAATAGCAGGCCAATCATCGCTGGTGCCAGCGTCTGGCCTTTTAGCCACAGTGACCAAAAGGGCAGGTAAATTCCCCAGCCGAGGTAAAAATGAATATAAAACAATGAAAGCCAACGGCTTGGGGCGAGCTGCATGGTCACATAAGATAGGTCACAGGGGCGGCGATCTTGACCAATGGCAGCGAGCCGGTCAAGACAAGTGACATAAATGAGGAACGGGCATGTATGACATGGTGACGCTGGGGTCAGCAACGGTTGACCTGTTCGCTGATACCGATTCAGAGCTGGTGGAGATCAAAAGTCGCCACAGTATGGAACGGCTTATTGCCTACCCGCTGGGGGGCAAAATTCTCATAGAAGAGCTTAATGTCAGTATTGGCGGGGGGGGCACCAATACCGCCGTGGCCTTTGCCCGATTGGGGTTAAAAACGGCCTTTATGGGTAAAGTCGGTGACGATGCCCAGGGTCAGCAGGTGCTCAATGCCCTGGCGGCAGAAGGCGTTGACTTTGTTGGTGCCAGAGGTGGCAAGACGGGGCTGTCAGTGATCCTCGACTCCATTGAAGATGACCGTACCATCCTGGCTTTTAAAGGGGCCAACGATCACCTCAGTGCGGCAGAAGCACAGCTGCCACAGAGCCGCTGGTTGTACTGTAGTGCCATGCTTGGCGAGAGCCTGGCAACCCTTAAAACTGTGATTAGCCAAAGCGAAGCCAGCATTGCCTTTAATCCCTCCAGTTATCTGGCCGAGCAGGGAGCCGAGGCATTGATGCCCATTTTGGCGAAATTACAGGTGCTGGTACTGAACCGGGAAGAAAGCTGCATGCTGCTGGGACTTGATGCGCACCAGCAGCATGATCCTTTGGTGCTATTACAAGCCATGGCGCAATTGCCACCTGCGATCATTGCCATTACCGACGGCGCTGCTGGTGTTGTGGCCACCGACCGGCGATGCTGGGTACAGGCGGGTGCCAGTGAGAGTCTGCACATTGTTGAAACCACTGGCGCCGGTGATGCCTTTGCCAGTGCCTTTACCGCGGCCTTGGCCGCTGGTCGGGATTTAGCCTGCGCAGTACGCAACGGCATGTGTAATGCCGAGTCCGTATTGTCTCAGCAGGGCGCCAAAAACCGCTTACTGACAGCCGAGGCGATGGTCGCAGCAGTAGTCGCCGACCGGCGGCCCCTGCAACAACAGCCCTGGCCTTAATTAACGCTTGGGCTGAGCGTCAACGCTCTGACCATTGACCCCTTTACTGTCTGGCCCCATCAGATACAAATACAGCGGCATCAGCTGTTCCGGGGTTTTCAAAGTCTCAGGATCTTCTCCCGGAAAAGCCTTGGCTCGCATACTGGTGCGAGTGGCGCCGGGGTTGATGCAGTTAACCCGCAATGGCCCTTGTTCATTCTCGTCTGCCAGCACCTGCATCATGCCTTCGGTGGCAAACTTGGATACAGCATAAGCGCCCCAGTAAGCCCGGCCTTTTTTCCCCACGCCGGAGCTGGTGAAAATCAAACGGCCGTCGTCACTGGCTATAAGTAACGGTAACAGTGCCCGGGTCATGCGAAAGGTAGCGTCTACATTGATTTTCATGACGTTATCCCAGGTGCTGTCATCAATACTGTCAAAAGGCGACAGTACTCCCAGCTCACCGGCATTCATCAGCACCCCGTCCAGCTGGCCGAACTGATTTTCAATGGTCGCGGCCATGTCGCGATAATGCTGGTCGGTTGCTCCCAGCATATCCAGCGGAATAATAGCGGGCTGCGGGCCACCGGCGGCTTCAATGGCGTCATATACCGCTTCGAGCCGCTCGACATTACGGCCCAGCAGTATCACGGTTGCCCCGGCCTTGGCGTAGGTCAGGGCTGCGGTTTTACCGATACCGGCACTGGCACCAGTAACCAAAATAACGCGCCCTGCCAGCAAGTCTGCCGGCGCCTGATAATCGAGCATAATGAAGTCCTTTAACTGAATTTGCGAACTAGTGTAACGAGGCGCAAAGCCGCCTGTTAAGGGCTCTAGCACAGTTTTGTGAGAAAAATTTGGCAAAAGTCCGACCAGTAAGATAACGTAACTTGCCAATGGTCAATTTGATAACAACAACCATTATTTCCAGTGGGGAGAATCATGGATAAGAAAATT
Source organism: Gallaecimonas aegicerasi (assembly GCF_045291545.1). Classification (GTDB taxonomy): domain Bacteria; phylum Pseudomonadota; class Gammaproteobacteria; order Enterobacterales; family Gallaecimonadaceae; genus Gallaecimonas. The sequence goes on along the minus strand of NZ_CP149514.1, from coordinate 1,538,572 downwards.
CTCAGCATTGCTGTTGTCGCCGCACTCGGTCTCAGTGCCTGTGGTGACGGCAACAGTTATTCCGATGTGCAGCAAAATACCCAACCCGCCGTACCTTATGCCCGTATCGCTTATGATCCGGCTAACAGTGTACTGCCCATTCCCAATGACTTGCTTAAATCAGGCACCACCGACGGTACCCTGAATGTTCCTGGCGTTGCCGACGAGTCCAACCCGTACGATCCGAATGCGGTGATCTCCAGTCTGGATGGCTGGTCTGTCAGCACTCCCTTTACCATCGCAGTGAACCTGCCGGACGGGGTAACGCTTGATAAGGCTTCCGTAGAGCAGCCGGGCGCCGTGGTACTGGCGGAAGTTGCCGGCGGCGGTAGCAGCGCCTGCCCGGACACATCGCCTGTTGCGGCCTGTCAGCTGGTTAACGCCTTGACCTATGGCACTGATTACATCACCACCACTTCCGGTAACAACATTGTGGTGATGCCGTTGAAACCGCTGAAAGCCAAGACCGCCTACGTGGTGGCAACCACCAAGCTGGTGCAGGATTCTGATGGCCGTGCTGTGGACGGTTCCAGTACCTATAACCTGCTCAAGCAGGACGTCACCACTCATCCCCTTGGTACTGACGAGCAAAAACAACTGCAAGGCGCGGTTAACTCTTATGAGAAAGTGCTCAGTGCCGCCGGTGTTGATGCTACCAGCGTAACCTACTCTGGTCTGTTCACCACCCAGAGCACCATGGACGAACTGAGCGGCGCCAAGCTGGCATTGCTGCAAGCTCAGCAGCAAGGTGGCCTGGCACTTAGCAGCCTCACTGACACCGGTATGACTGCCGCTGACATACTGATCGCCCAACAAAAAATTCAGCCCGGTAGCCCACAAGCGGCCATTGCCGGTACTGCGCATGTATACAAAGCAACACTGACCCTGCCGTATTTTCTGGAAAAACCCAGCGCTGCTGATTTTGCCTCCGGTGCCTGTGACCTCAGTAGTGGCGACCTGACCAAATGCGACAAACTGTCTTCCCGTTGGGTAGCTGTCGGCGACAGCCCGGCAGCGGTAATGATTGCTCTGCAAGATGGCAGTCTGAGCCAGGCCAATTTTGCCCAGCAAGCTGCTGACCAAGGTGTTGATCCGACTGCAGCCCTGAGCAATCCGCAACTACTGATTGGTAAGCATTTCACCAATGATGCGGGCGATGATGTCGACCCTAATCAGTTCCTGACCCAGTACAACCCGGTACCGATGGTTCGCTCCATCAAGCAGATTGACGTCTTGGTGACCTTGCCTGATGCTGCAGCAGCGAACGCTGTCCGCACGCAAATGGGTATGGCCGGAACGATCAGCAAAGGCACCGCCGGCTGGCCGATGGTGATGTATGGCCACGGCATTACTTCCTACAAGGAAACCGGCCTGGCTATCGCTGGTACCCTGGCGCTTAACGGTCAAGGCATGGTTGCCATCGATCTGCCCCTGCACGGTACCCGTGGTGTGGACATGAACGGTGACGGCAACGAAGATCTTAACGCCGGTGATAACGTAGGTATCTACACCAACCTGGCCAGCCTTGGCACGGTGCGCGACAACCTGCGTGAGTCCATCGCCGATGATTTATCGCTGCGTCTGGCGCTGAGCGCTCAGACTGCGCCGGGTGGTGACATGGACGGTACTCAGGTAGGTTTCTTGGGTATTTCCCTGGGCTCCATTGTTGGTACCGGTGTTGTGGCGGCAGCCAATACTCCGACCAAGGATCCGACCAGTGGTACTGATCTGTCCAGCCTGTTCCACTTCAACAGTGCTGCGCTGTCAGTGCCTGGCGCGGGTGTTGCTGGTGTCTTTGCCTTCTCGCCAGCCTTTGGCCCAACAGTGGAAGCGGGCCTGAAAGCCTCGGCCTCTTTCCAGGCTGCGCTGGCGGCTGCCAATACCAACAACCTGCAATCGGGTGATGCCGGCTACGATCAGCTGGTCAGTGCTGTCTATGCCAAATTCTTGCCGCAGTTCCTGTTTGCTGCGCAAACGGCTGTCGACTCTGCTGATCCCATTGCCTACGGTGCGACTCTCAAGTCCAACACTCCCGGTGTGCTGGTGCAAGAAGTGGTCGGTGATGGCTCTGCTACCAACCCAGGCGATCAGGTGATCCCCAACAGCAATGCTGCCAAGGGCTACCCGCTGTCAGGTACCGAACCGTTGATTGCTACCATGAACCTGGCGCCGCTGACCAGTTCAGTAACCAGCTCTGATGGCACAACGCAAGTCAGTGCGGCAGCTCGCTTCAATGCCGGTGCTCATAGCTCCTTGCTGGATCCGACCAGTAGTGCAGCGGTGACCACGGAAATGCAGTACGAAGCAGCCAGCTTCCTGGCCAGCAAAGGTCTGTCCATTCAGGTACAAGACCCAACGGTACTGATTGGTAACTAATCATTGCCAAACCTAAAACACCCGGCCAATGGCCGGGTGTTTTGTTTTACACTCAAGCCCTTGGCAGTGATGGAGTGGCAACAATGGAATTTTTATCTGACTATGGCCTGTTTCTGGCAAAAACCCTGACCCTGGTTCTGGCTGTTGGCCTTTTGCTGGTGATTATCGCCAGTGTTTCAGCCAAAAAGCGCAGCCCCAAAGGGGAATTGAGTGTTACCGATCTGGGGGAGCGACTGCGCCAGCAAAGCCGCCGTCTGAAAGCGGAATTGCTGGACAAGAAGGGTCTCAAGGCACTAAGCAAAAAAGAGAAAAAAGCCGCCAAAGAAGAAGACGGTAGCAAGCCGGCATTGTTTGTACTGGACTTTAAAGGCTCCATGGATGCCCATGAAGTGGATGCCCTGCGCGAAGAAATTTCTGCCGTAGTCGCCGTAGCCAGTAAAGACGATGAAGTACTGGTGCGGCTGGAATCTCCCGGTGGTGTAGTGCATGGCTACGGCCTGGCAGCATCCCAGTTGGTGCGGGTCAAAGATGCCGGCATCCCGTTAACGGTAGCGGTAGACAAGGTAGCGGCCAGCGGCGGCTACATGATGGCCTGTGTGGCTGACACCATTGTGGCCGCGCCGTTTGCCATTCTCGGGTCCATCGGTGTGGTTGCCGGGATCCCTAACTTCCATAAGTTCATCAAGAAACACGACATTGACTACGAGCAACATACCGCCGGTAAATTCAAGCGCACCTTGACCGTGCTGGGTGAAAACACCGAGGAAGGGCGCGAGAAATTTGTGGCTGACCTCAACACCATTCATGGCCATTTTCGTGACCATGTCGGCCAGTTCCGCAGCCAGTTGAACATGGATGAAGTGGCCACCGGTGAGATCTGGCTGGGTGTCGATGCCGCCAAGCGGGGGCTTTGTGACCAGCTGGCGACCTCCGATGCTTATATCACCGCCAAGCTCGATAGCCATCGCATTATCGCCGTGCGTTATCAGCTTAAGCGCAAGCTGGGTGAAAAAGTCGGTATGGCTGCCCGCAGCCTGCTGACCCGTCTGGGAATTTAGTACCAAAGTAGGCTGGCTGAGCCACCGGGCCGAACGTAGCATGGTTGAAAACCAGAAGGAGCGAGTGAATGGCCGGTTTTAACAAAATCGTCAGTAGCTACGCCGAGGCCCTTGCCGGCATTGGCGACAACATGACCGTGATGGTCGGTGGCTTTGGCCTCTGCGGTATTCCCGAAGGGCTGATCAGCGCCATGCGCGACAGTGGCGCCAAGGGCCTGACCTGCATTTCCAACAATGCCGGGGTCGATGACTTTGGCCTGGGGTTGTTGCTGCAAACCAAGCAAATCAAGAAGATGGTGGCCTCGTACGTGGGTGAAAACGCCGAGTTCATGCGCCAGATGTTGTCTGGTGAGCTGGACGTGGAGCTGACCCCACAAGGCACCCTGGCCGAAAAAATCCGCGCCGGCGGTGCCGGTATTCCGGCCTTTTTTACCGCCACCGGCTACGGCACACCGGTGGCTGAAGGCAAGGAAACCCGGGAAATTGACGGCCGCCATTACGTGCTCGAGCCCAGCCTGACAGCCGATTTTGCCCTGGTACGGGCCTGGCAGGCCGACAAGTTCGGTAACCTCACCTTCCGTAAAACCGCCATGAACTTCAACCCGATGATGGCCACCGCCGGTAAGATCACGGTGGTGGAAGTCGAAGAGATTGTTGACGAACTGGACCCGAATTTCATCCACACCCCGGGCATTTATGTCGACCGGGTGATCCAGGGCACCTTCGAAAAACGCATCGAGCAACGGACGGTAAGGAGCTAAGCCATGCTGACACGTGAACAGATGGCGGCCCGGGTCGCCCAGGAACTCAAAGACGGTTACTACGTCAACCTCGGTATCGGTATTCCCACCCTGGTGGCCAACTACATTCCTGACGGCATCGAGGTGATGCTGCAATCAGAAAACGGCTTGCTGGGCATGGGGCCCTTTCCCACCGAAGACCAAGTGGACGCCGACCTCATCAACGCCGGCAAGCAAACGGTCACCGCCAGCAAAGGTGCCAGCTTTTTCAACTCTGCCGAGTCCTTTGCGATGATCCGCGGCGGCCATGTGGACTTGACCGTGCTCGGCGCCTTTGAAGTGGACGTACAGGGCAATATTGCCAGCTGGATGATCCCCGGCAAGCTGGTAAAAGGCATGGGCGGCGCCATGGATCTGGTGGCCGGTGCCGACAACATCATCGTCACCATGATGCACACCGACAAGCACGGCAATTCCAAACTGCTGAACCAGTGCGAGCTGCCGCTGACTGGCGCCGGCTGCATCAAAAAGGTGCTGACCAACCTCGGCTATTTTGAAATCGACAACGGCGCTTTTGTGCTCAAAGAGCGGGCGCCGGGGGTCAGTGTTGACGACATCCGCGCCGCCACCGCCGGCAAGCTGATTGCTGCCGACGATGTGCCAGAGATGGAGGTGTAGGGTGAAAGTACTGGTAACAGGTGGCGCTTCGGGTATCGGCTTTGGTATTGCCGAGCACTTTGCTGACCAAGGGCATCAGGTGATTATTGCTGATCTCAATGCCGAGGCAGCCAGCCGCGCTGCCGCGACGCTGGCCGGTGCCCGAGGCGTGGCCCTGAATGTCACCGACAGCACCGCCGCCGAGGCGCTGGCTACTGAGCTTGGCGCCGTTGATGTCATCGTCAACAATGCCGGTATCCAGCATGTGTCACGGCTGGAGGACTTTCCGGTCGATAAGTGGCGGCAGCTGGTTGATATCATGCTGGTGGGGCCTATGGTGGTTACCAAGGCCTTCTTGCCAGCCATGCGGGCGCAAAATTTTGGCCGCATTATCAATATCGGTTCCATTCATGCGCTGGTGGCTTCCCCTTATAAATCCGCTTATATCGCGGCCAAACATGGCCTGCTGGGCTTTGCCAAGACCCTGGCATTGGAGCTGGCGGAGGCCGATATCACTATCAACACCATTTGCCCGGCGTACGTGAAAACACCGCTGGTAGAGCAGCAAATTGCCGATCAGGCGCGGGAAAACGGTATCAGCGAGGATGAGGTAGTGAACACCATCATGCTGGCGCCCATGCCCAAGAAAGCCTTTATCGGCGTTGATGAAATTGCTGGCACGGCGGCATTCTTGTGCAGCCCGGCAGCGAAAAACATCACTGCACAGACCATGGTACTGGATGGAGGCTGGACCGCCCGTTGATGCCGTTAGGGTGGGGGCCGGTTACCGCCGTTTCCCTGGGATACATTGCGCTGCTGTTTGCCGTCGCCTACTGGGGCGAACGGGTTAACGCCCGGCACCGGCTGTCCGGATGGACGGCTGGTTTGTCGTTGGGTGTGTATTGTACATCCTGGGCCTTTTTTGGCGTGACTGGCCAGGCGGTGCATAACCATTGGTGGCTGCCGCCGACCTACCTTGGTTCCATCCTCTTGTATCTGCTGGCCTTTCCCTGGTTGAAACGGCTGGCCATTCATGTTCGGCGCAACAATATCACCTCCATCGCCGATTTTATCGCCAGCCGCTTTGGCCGTTCCCGCACCCTGGCTGTTACCGTGACCCTGGTGTCGGTGGCGGCCATCATTCCTTATATTGCCCTGCAATTACGCGCCGTAGCCGATGCCATCAATGTACTGACCGGCCATCAAAGTGACCGCTGGTGGCAAGACACCGCGCTCGGTGTTGCTTTGGTAATGGCGTTATTTGCCATGCTGTTTGCTTCCCGACGCACCCAGGCGCAGGCGCATAATGCCGGGCTGATGACGGCATTGGCGTTTGAGTCGGTAGTGAAGCTGGTGGCGTTTTGGGTATTGGCTCTGGTGGTTATCTACCAGGGCTTTGGTGGCCTGGGGCCACTGCTTGCGGCAGCCAAGCAGAGCCCGCGGGTCCAAGAACTCAGCCAGGAGGCGCTGCCGGGATATATCTATGGGGTGCATACGCTACTGGGCCTGGCAGCCACTCTGAGTCTGCCCCGGCTCTTTCACCTGGCTTTTGTTGAAAGCCCGCGCTTGCCGTTTTTACGCCGCACTCGCTGGCTGTTTCCGGGCTATCTGGTGGCGATGGGTATATTCACGCTCCCGCTGGGGCTGGCTGGCGCCATGTTGCTGGGAGACGATGTCAATCCGGATCTCTATGTGCTTTACCTGCCCATGCACATGGATGCCCCCTGGCTGACATTGTTGACCTTCCTCGGGGGCTTGTCGGCATCGACGGCGATGGTGGTGGTAGCCACGGTGGTGTTGTCAATCATGATCACCAACGATCTGACTGCGCCACTGTTACTGCGATTGCGTGGCTTGCCGGAGACCGGCCAGGGCAACTGGCTGTTATGGCTGCGGCGTTTGGCCATGCTGATGGTGGTGTTGGGCGGCTTTTTCTATTACCGCGCCAGTGCCGAAAACGGCGCCTTGTCGCAAACCGGCTTGCTGGCCTTTGTGCTGGTGGCGCAATTACTGCCAGCGCTGGTGCTGGGGCTGTCGTGGCGTCATGCCAATTCTCAGGGGGCGCGGGCCGGGCTGGCGGTCGGGGCGGCTATCTGGGTTTACACCCTGCTGCTACCGCAAGGCTTTGATCTGTACTTGCCGGGTATGCCGGCGGCCATGGACGCCACGGCCTTTGGCACTTTGGCCAGTCTTGGTGGCAACCTGTTGGCCTTTGTGGTGGTGTCGCTGTTGTCGCGAACCTCGGTCAGTGAGCAGCTTCAGGCCGATGCCTTTTTGCGCCAGCCAGCACCCACGGTGCTGACCGTGGAAGACTGCTTTCAGCTGGTGCGCCGCTTTGCCGGGGAAAAAACCGCCCGGGCATTGATCCGCCGGCATTTTCCTTCACCGATGCTACAGGCGCGCCAACCGGCCCCGGCCAGCTTGCTTCAGCAGGTAGAAAAGAGCCTGTCGGCGGTGATCGGCGGCGCCTCCATGCGTCTGGTAATGGATGCCCTGCGGGCTGAAAAAGCCTTGCCACTGAATCACCTGACCAACTTTGTTGATGAAGCCTCGCAGGTACTTAGGTTTAACCAAAGCCTGCTTAGCGCCACCATTGAAAACATCTCTCAGGGCATCAGCGTGGTAGACCGTGACATGCGCATCATCGCCTGGAACCGCCGTTACCTGGAGCTGTTTGATTACCCTGACGGTTTTGTGGCGGTAGGGCGGCCGGTGGAAGAATTGATCCGCTTTAATGCCGAGCGTGGCCTGTTGCCGGGCAACCCCGATCGCGAAGTCAGCAAGCGCCTGGCGCACCTGCGTTCCGGCTCCCGCTACCGTTATCAGCGCCGCCAGGACGACGGCACCGTACTGGAAATGGAAGGTCACCCGCTGCCGGGTGGTGGCTTTGTTACCACCTATACCGACGTCACCGAATTTGTTGATGCCCAGCAACAACTGGCAGCGATGAATGAAGCGCTGGAAGCACGGGTAGCTGAACGTACTCAGGCCCTGCAAACCCTGAATGCCGAGCTGAGCCGCGCCAAACAGGAAGTGGAACAGGCTACTGCTGCGAAAACCCGTTTTTTTGCCGCTGCCGGCCATGACTTGATGCAGCCCTTTAACGCCGCCATTTTGTTCAGTGCCTTGTTGCGTGAAAAAGCCCCGGACGGTGAACTGAAAACCATGGCAGCCGATGTGCAAAGTGCCTTGCAGTCGGCGGAAAGTCTGCTCAATGCCATATTGGAGATCACCAAAATTGAGTCCGGCTCGGTACGCCCGGAGCTGAGCGACTTCCCGCTCAGTGAGCTGCTGGTTCCCTTGGCTCGCGAGTTTACTGCCATGGCGGCCAGCAAGGGGCTACAGCTCAAGGTGGTGCCGACCCGCCAGTGGGTGCGCTCCGACAAAAAGCTGTTACGCCGGGTATTACAGAATTTACTGACCAACGCGGTGCGCTACACCGACAGTGGCCGCATCCTGCTCGGTGGCCGGCGCCACGGCCAGCAATGGGTGCTGTGGGTACGGGATACCGGCCCCGGCATTGCTAAAGCGGATCAGGCACGGATCTTCGGTGAGTTTCAGCAGCTCAGTTCCGGCCAGGGGCAAGGGCTGGGCCTGGGGCTGGCTATTAGTGACCGCCTGTGCCGGCTGCTTGGCCACCGCCTTGAGTTGCAGTCGGCACCGGGGCAGGGCGCCGCTTTTGGGGTCAGCCTGCCATGGGTAGCGGCTGGCGCTGTGGTCAGTACCCCGGACAGGGTACGCGAGACCGCACAATGGTTACCGGAACTGCCGCTGCTGGTTATGGATAATGACGACAGTGTCCGCCAGGCGTTAAAAGCGCTGCTGGAAAGCTGGGGGGCGAAAGTGGCGGCGGTACGGAACGAGGCTGAGGCACAATTGCTCAGCACCACTCCGGCACTGATGCTGGTGGACTACCACCTGGATGACGGTGAGCTGGGCGTTAACGTAGCCAGCCGCTTGCAGCAGCGCTGGCCAGAGGTGCCCTGCATTATCCACTCTGCCGATCAGAGTGATGATATTCGCTCTGATGTGATTGCCGCCGGCTTTCACTTCCTGCTCAAGCCAATTAAGCCCATGCCTTTGAAGCGGTTGTTACGACGGCTGCTGAGCTGAGCCGTTACCAACCTGCTTGAGGCTTTGATAAAGCAGCCCGGCCTGGGTGCGGTTATTGACATTGAGCTTGCGCAAAATCGCTGACACATGCTGCTTGATGGTGGTTTCCTGCACATCCATTTCATAGGCGATCTGCTTGTTGAGCAGGCCATCGGCAATCATTTTCAGTACCCGTAACTGCTGTGGGGTCAGCTTGGCCAGCAGCGCCAGCTGTTGATCTTCTGCACAGGGGCTCAGTTCGGTACCGGCCGGTAACCAGGTGTCGCCATCAAGTACCTTGGCCATGGCCTCACTGAGGGTCGCCAGGGGTGCTGATTTGGGCACAAAGGCGCTGGCCCCGAGCGCCATGGCCCGGTTGATGGTGGCATGGTCTTCCTGGGCCGAAATCATGATCACGGCAACGTCCGGGTAATCGGCGCGCAGTGCTGACAAGCCGGCAAAACCGTCGGTGCCGGGCATCATCAAGTCAAGAAATACCAGTTCGGTATCAGGGTGGGATTTGAGAAGTGTCCAGACTTCGTCCATGGCCGCAGCTTCAAGCACCATGCCTTCACTGAGCAGGCTGTTGGCAGCTAGCTTCAGTGCTGCACGGAACAGCGGATGGTCGTCTGCAATTATGGCGCGCACGTCTGGCATAACGTTAAAGAAAACACGCTGTTAAGTGTACCGGGCGGGGCCGCCCGGTACAGCTTTTTTGCTTAGAAACGATAACCCACCGACAAACTGATGGTGCGCGGGTCACCATAGTAGCCGACGATGGTGTCTTCACCGCCGAGGCCGGGGGCAACAATGTTACCGTCAGCGTCGCGCGGAGCGGCAAAGTTGTAACCGGCCAGGCGATAACGCTTGTCGGTCAGGTTTTTGCCGGTCAGCGATACGCTCCAGTTGCCGCGATACCAGTTGGCACTGGCGTTAACCAGCGTTACTGAACCGTAATCGAGCATCGACGGGATCTCGAAGATCTGCGTCTTGGAGCGGTAGCTGACGCCACCGGTTAGCACCAGATCGCCACCAAAGGCTGCGGCGTTGTACTGGGCTACGAAGCTGTTGCTCCATTTCGGAGTGTTGGCAAAGCTCCACTGATCGGAAACATTGACGGTTTGCTGCAGGTTCGGGTCAAAGAAATCGACATTATCGAACTTGGGATCAACATAGCCGATGTTGGCAATCAGCTGCAGCTGGTCGGTGACCGCCAGTTGCGCTTCCAGCTCTGCCCCTTTGATGGTCGACTTGGCGGCGTTCAGCACCTGCGAGGCAACGTCAGTGTTGTTGTTGACGGCGCGCTGCACGGTGACCTGCATGTCGTTGTACTTGGCGTAGAAAAACGCCATGTTGGTACGCAGACGGCGGTCAAACCATTCCGCTTTCAGACCCACCTCGTAGCTGTCGACCACTTCCGGATCGTACGGCTTGTCCGCATCGGGGTTAACCGACTTGTTGGCCCGCATATCAAAACCGCCGGACTTAAAGCCGTTGGTGTATGAGGTGTAGACCATCATGCTGTCGTTGACCTGATACTGCAGGCCCAGTCGCGGTGAAAAGCGGCTGAAGGTGGCAGAATCAGCGAAGTCTGACTGCACTTGCAGCGGCGTTGCCGGTGCATCATGCGGGTAGCGGGTACCCAGATAGAGGTAACGGTAAACGTTGGCGTCTTTTTTATCACGGGTATAACGGCCGCCAAGGGTCATGGACCACTTGTCAGTCAGCTTGTAGTCGCCCTGGGCGTAGATGGCGTAGCTCTTGGTTTTAACGCAGCCACCATTTTCCAGGGTAACGCCATAAAGCCCCAGTACCGTTTCAAAGACCCCACAGGCATCGCCGTCCAGGTAGTACAAACCGCTGACGGCTTTGAGCCGGTCACTGTTGTAGTTGAACTGGAATTCCTGGGTGAACTGCTTGTCGTGATACAGCGCTGGAATATCCAGTGACGGCTGGGCAGTAGAGTCGAAGTCGATGTTGGTATCGGTGTCACCGTCGCGGTGGGCGGTGATCGACTTGAAGGTCCAGTAGTCGTTGATGTTGTAGGCGACAGTCAGCGCCTCGCCACCGGTTTCCACGCTGTTTTTGGTCGGCATGGAGGTGTCAGAGTCGTAGACGTTGTCGTACGGCAACTGGCCGGTCACCAGCGACGGCGTCAGCCGGTAGCCGCCTTTGGCGTTGGAATCGTCCCAGGTGCGGTCAGCCATGAAGCGAACGCTCAAATCCTGGCTCGGATACCATTCCAGTGACAGGCGCCCGGCTTGTAGCTGCTTGTTGTAGTTGTCGGCGCCGGTGTTTTTGAATTTACCGAAACCGTCCCGGTTAAAGGTGCCGTAGGCAAAGCCGGCGTAGAAGGTGTCGGTAATGGGCATTTGCCCGGCAATGCGAAAATCACGCTGGTTGTAGCTGCCAACGGTGCCTTTGAGGCTCAGTTCACGGTCGCCGGTGAGTTTTTTGGTGACGTATTTTACGGCGCCACCAATGGTGTTACGGCCATACAGTGTGCCCTGCGGGCCACGCAGTACCTCGACCCGTTGCACATCGAGAATGTCCATCACCGCACCTTGTGGGCGGGCAACATAAACATCGTCAATGTACACACCAACGCCGGGCTCAAAGCCCCACAGCGGATCCTGCTGGCCGATGCCACGAATGTAGGCGGTCAACGTGGAGTTGGTGCCGCGGCTCACTTGCAAGGTGGTATTGGGTGAATACCACTGAACGTCGGTGAGATCTTCAACACCGCGCTGGTCCATTTGTTCGGCATTGAGGCTGGTTACCGCAACCGGCACGTTTTGCAGGTTTTCGACGGTACGACGGGCTGTCACCTCAATGGTTTCGAGCTGCGGTTCTTTTTTCTTGTCTTTGTTGTCTTGCTCATTGGCTGCAAACACCTGGCCGCTGAGCACCAGGCTTATTGCCAGTGCTACCTTGGCCGGTGTAAAGCCATGATTGTTCCGTTGCTTGACTTGCATGTTAAGCATCCCCCTTGTTAGAGCGATGTTAACCTTAAGCCTAAAAAGCCGTTAATAAATCTGTACCTTAGTACTATGGCGCTGTTAACCCCCCTGACGCAGACTGAACCGGCATCAATAACCAGAAGGAAATAACGATGCTTAGCCTGATCGGATTACTGGTTGGCCTGGCCTTGCTGATAGGCCTGACCATGCGGGGGATGAGCCTGTTTTTAAGTGCGCCACTGTGCGCCTTGCTGGTGGCTTTTAGCGGCGGCGTGCCGTTTTGGAACGGCAGCAATCATGATTTTGTCAGTGGTTACATGGACGGCTTTGGCGGCTTTGTGTCGGCGTGGTTCTTCATGTTTCTGCTGGGTTCCATGTTCGGCAAGTTTATGGACGACACCGGCGCCGCTGAAAGCGTGGCGCGGGCCATTATTGCCCGGCTGGGGGTCAATCAGGCCGCACTGGCAGTGGTGCTGTCTTGTGCGGTGCTGACCTACGGCGGCGTATCGGTATTTGTGGTGGCGTTTTCGGTCTATCCGATGGCGCTGTCACTGTTTAAAGACGCCAACCTGCCTCGGCGTTTTATTCCCGCGACCCTGGCTTTTGGCTCGGTCACTTTCACCATGACGTCGGCTGGGTCACCGGAAATCCAGAACTGGATCCCCATTAAATATTTGCACACCAGCCCCTATGCCGGTTGGCAGGTATCGCTGGTGGTGGCGGTGCTGATGGCAACGCTGGGCTACCTGTGGCTGCGCTGGATGCTAAAAAAGGCCGTTGAGCGCGGTGAGCATTTTGTCGAACGGCCTGGTGATCAGGCCCTGGCAGAGCGTGAATTGCCAGCCGCCTGGACCGGTATTGTGCCGCTGCTGGTGGTGCTGGTGCTGTCGTATTTCTTGCACGACGCGCTGGCACAAGCGGCGCTGATTGTGGCGCTGGCCGGTGGCGTAGCAACCATTTGGTTGCTCAACCTCAAGCATTTCCAGTGCCAGCAAACGGCCATCAATAACGCCGCCACCGGTGCACTGGTGGCTATTGGTAATACCGCTGCGGTGGTGGGTTTTGGTTCCATTGCCAAACTGTCGCCGGCCTTTGCCATGGTGGTTGACGCCATGACCGGGCTACCCGGCAATGAATTGCTGGGGGCGTCGGTGGCAGTGTCGGTGATTGCCGGCCTGACCGGGTCTGCTTCCGGTGGCCAGGCCATTGCCTTGCCGACAATTGCTCCTCACTATCTGGCGCTCGGGGTTGACCCTTCAGCTTTGCACCGGGTGGTGGCGATTTCCTCTGGCGCCCTGGATTCACTGCCGCAAAACGGCTACGTGGTGACGACGGTGCGCGCTATCTGTGGTGAGCGTCACGAAGATGCTTACTGGCCGCTGGCGGCGCTGACGGTAGTGATACCCTTGCTGGGCACTGCGGTTGCCATCGGCTTATTTGCTTGGTTTTAAGGAGAGATCCCATGCGTTATTTGTTGTCTTTGTTTGGTGGTTTTGCCCTGGCGGCGCAAGCGGCCCAGCCACTGCCGCTGGTTGAAAAACACCGCTTTGAAATGGCCAATTTCACGACCCAGTCCGGGGTAACACTGCCGCAAGTGCAGGTGGGTTGGGAAGCGTATGGCAAGCTCAACGCCGATAAGTCCAATGTTATTCTGATCACCCACTTTTTCTCCGGCACCTCCCATGCTGCCGGTCGATATGCCGAGTCAGATCCGTTACCGGGTTATTGGGATGCCATCATTGGCCCCGGTAAGGCCATCGACACCAACAAGTATTACGTGATCAGCATCGACACCCTGGCCAATGCCAATGCCTTTGACCCACACGTGATCACCACCGGCCCGGCCAGCATTAACCCGAAAACCGGCAAGCCCTATGGTATGAGCTTCCCGGTGGTGTCAATTCGTGACTTTGTCAGGGTGCAAAAAGCGGTGCTGGATTCGCTGGGCATTCACAAGCTGCATGCGGTAGTGGGGCCGTCCATGGGCTCGTTCCAGGCGTTGGACTGGGCTGTTGCCTACCCCGATGAGGTGGAGCGCATGGTCAGCGTTATTGGCGCCGGTGAAACCGACCCCTGGACGGTATTCGGGCTGGAGCGCTGGGCCGACGCCATTAAGGGTGACCCGGCCTGGAACCACGGTGATTACTACGACAAAGGCCAACCGCGAGCCGGCCTGGATCGGGCTTTGGCGTACATCATTTATGACGCCACTTACCCCACCGGTTTTGATGCCACCTACACTGCGCCCCGTGACGAAGCGCCGAAAAAAGACATTCATGCCGGCTTCAAGTCCATTGCCGAGCTGATGGAACATGCGGCGGTGCGGGCCCACTACCAGGATGCCAATTCCATCTTGTATCTGGTGCGGGCGTCGCAGATTTTCATGGCCGGCTATGACGGCAACCTGGAAGACAACCTCAAGCGTATCAAGGCCAAAACCCTGTTTATGCCAGCCACCCATGACCAGTTGCTGATGCCACATCTGGCCAAAGAAACCTACCAGATGCTGAAAAAACTGGGTAACGACACCCACTATCAGGAAATCACTGGCCCCTGGGGGCACCTGGACGGTTTGATGACCATTCAGACCCAGGCCAAGGTGCTGAAGAAGTTTTTAGATAAGTAATGCCTCCCTGGCACCACTTAATGATTCAGGCCGGCTTTATGCCGGCCTTTTTTATGAGGCTTTAGCCGGCCACCACACCAGCAACAGGCAGACCAGACTGCAAGCGGCCATGGCTGCAACCACGGCGCCAACGCTTTCGGGGAGCAGCGATGACAACGCCGAGATCCCCCCGGCCACGGAAAACTGCATGGCGCCCATCAGCGCCGCTGCCGTTCCACCATTTTTGGCAAAGTACTCCATGCAGCTGGCCTGATTATTGGGGCTGATGGCGCCCATGGCGCCTACCGACAGCATCATCGCCGGTACAAACAGCCAAATTGTCGGCGCCAGCAGCAATACCAGCAGCAAGCTGGCGACGCCCACAGCCTGCAAGGTCACTGACACTTTCAGGATCTGTTGCGGCTTGAAATGATTCAACAGCGCCCGGTTAGTGAGGTTCATGGCGGTCATCACCACAATGTTGGCCCCAAACAGCAGGGCAAAGGTGGCGGGGCTAACCGCAAAGTGGCCCTGATAGATAAAAGACGAATGGGTGATAAACAGCATCATCACCGAAAAAGCCATGGCCTGCAGGGCAATAAAACGCAGGGCAGGGCGTGTTGCCAGTACTGTCTGGTAGCGCCGCCAGACACTGTCATGGTAAGCCGCTGGCCGCGCCGGCATGGGCCGGAACAAGGCGAATTTCAGCGCCACCAGCAACAGCGCTGCATAGAGACCTAAAAATAAAAAGATACTGGCCCAGCCAAACTGCAGCAGCATACTGCCGATACTGGGTGCAAAGGCCGGTGCCAGCACCATGATAAGGCCAATAAGGCTGAACAGCTTGGCGGCCTCCTGGCCATGCAAGCGGTCGCGCACCAGCGCCGGCACACACACCACGGCCCAGCCACCACCAAAGGCCTGTAATGCGCGCAGCCACAGCAGCGTGTCCAGTGTGTCGGTCTGCCAGATAGCCAGGCTGGCCATGGCAAACACCGCCAGGCCGCTGAGCATCACCGGGCCGCGGCCAAAGCGGTCTGACAAGGGCCCGCCCACCAGCTGCCCGAAACTCAGCACAAACACATAGACCGAAATACTCAGTGACAGCGCATGGCTGCTCACCCCCATATGGGCGGCCATGGCTGGAAAGGCGGGCAGGTAGGTATCCAGAGCGAAAGGGCCGAGGGCAGCGGTCATGGCCATCAGCAGGGCAAAGCCCAAATGCAGCGAACGCGTAGACATAATGGTGGCAATCTCCTTGACAGCGCGCACCTTAATCAGGATGGTTGACGCCGTCAACTAATTCGGAGGTTTTATGGACAGGGTGCTCAGCGCCTTTTTTCTGCAATACCGGCGCCTGTTGTCCAAAGCCCTGGGTGACGAAGTTACGCCGCCACAGGCGCAAATGCTGCACTGGATTGCCAGCCAGCCCGGCATTCACGCCGGCCAGCTGGCTCAGCAAAGTGGCCGTGACAAAGCCTCGGTAACGCGCTTGCTGGCACCACTGCTGGCCGCCGGCTGGGTTGAACGCAGCCCGGACCCAAGCGACCAACGCCGCCAGTGCCTGCACCTCAGTGCCACCGGCGAACACCATCTGGCCGGCATTCAGTTAGCCCGTGAACAGGTTAATGCCACCTTGCTGGCCCCGCTCAATAGTGCTGAACAGCAGCACCTGCATACCTTGCTGCAAAAATGTCTGGCCAGCCCATCACAGTGACAGGAATGAACATGAACGACACCTTCGACGAACAGGCCCTGCGCCAGCTGGTAGAAAACCAGATCAACGATGCCGACCCGGCCATTGTCAAAGAAACCCTGATGCGCCTGACCATGACCGGCACCCCCCGTGACGAAGCCATTACCCTCATCGCCTGCGCCCTGTCACTGGAAGTGGCCGCCGTGGTGGAAGAGGGCACGCCCTTTAACCACAGTCGCTACCGCCGCCACCTGCAAACCCTGCCCGAAACCCCGTGGCTGGAGGCGTGAAGTTCGAAAAGGTGAATTTATTTTTAATTTATTCGTTTACATTGGCGTTGTTGATCAAATCAGAGCTTGGACAGCCTGCCCCTAAAGAGTTTGCTGCCCTTAGTTAACCTGGCGAACAGGCATGCCGAGGCCCAGCATCTTGTTCATCACCTCCACCCCGGCCAAAGCCTCTGCCACTTTGCCGTTGTAGTCGCGCAGACTCAGCTTCGGGCTGATAAGCTGCTTGTATCGCGACATGGCCGGTTCCGCTTTTGAGAGTTGGTGATAACCGCTTTCCCTTTTCCCTTTGGCCAGTTGTCTGCTCTATTGAAAAAACGTTAGGGGTGTGCTCATTTGCTACTGGAATCAGCGCTTAAAATGGTTCAGTATCAGGTTATTATGGACATTGTGTAGTGGGATACTGTGCATAAAATTTCATACAAATGCGCATGCTCGTTTTCAACGGAGGAGAATGGCTGTGATTCATAATTTATTCAGTCTATACAGTCAGTTAGTGACATCTTCTCGGTTCTTTGCTTGAGCAAAAACACGCATACGCGGTATTAAAATGTTAAGCGCCAATAAATTTCAAGCTCAAGGAGTGAATATGAGAAAAGTAATAGTCACAGACCTAACAAGGTTTTCTACTGATGAAAATGTCTGCACAGCTGTTATTGATGTGGATACAGGTGAATGTTTGCGACCAATGCCTTACTTAAAGAGTGCGAAATGCCAGGAGCTAGGTATTCACCCAGGCGCAATTTTGAAAGGAAGTCTAGTTTTAAAGGCCAACAGAGAACCCCCCCACGTAGAGGATGCAAGCTATTCTAAACTCACGTTTCATGGAGCATGCAGCGGTGAGCAATTTCTCCAAGTTTTAGAGAATTCATTAAGTAATTCAGTATCTGAAGGTTTTGGTGTGGACTTCGAAATCAATCAGAAACATATCCCACACGATCAGGTAGCGAACTGTTCGATAATCACCGTTAAAATCTCACCGAATCAGTTAAGTATTCATGAAGACCAGTATAAACCGGGTAAAATTAAAGCTACATTCACAGATAATAGCGGCCATAGATACAGCTATCTATCGATTACTGATAGAGGTTTTCATGACTACGCTAAAGAGCATCAGAATGATGGTAGGCTTCATGAGGTCACTGACTTGATCAATGAGCAGGATTTTGTCTATTTACGAATAGGTTTAAGTAGAGTCTGGGCTGTTGGGGACAGAAATGGATTCTGGCTTCAGGTGAATGGAATCTATACATTTCCTAATTTTCACGAGGAGATAAGAAGCTATGGATAGTACGATTGATATCTATACAATTGGATTTACAAAAAAGAGTGCCGAAAAATTCTTCACTTTTTTAAGGCACTCTAACGTAAAAACTCTAATTGATGTTCGCTTAAATAATGTTTCTCAACTGGCAGGTTTTGCTAAAAGAGATGACTTGAAATTCTTTTTAAATGAACTGTGCGGTGCAGAATATGTTCACTCACCTGAACTAGCACCGACTAAAGATATTTTAAACGCCTATAAGAAAGGTGATATGTCTTGGGAAGTATACGAGGATAAATTTCTAAATTTGATGGGGCAGAGAAATATTGAAAGATCAATAAAGCCAACATTGCTTGACCAAGGTTGTTTGTTATGTAGCGAGCATGAGCCGCACCTTTGCCATAGAAGACTTGTAGTTGAGTATCTTAATCAACATTCAAACTTAGACTTAAAGGTTAAACATTTATACTAATGGCTACAGTATTAATTCTTTATCCGAAGCTATTCAATTGCTATTCGAAGTTCTCGAGAAAGGTTAAGAAAATAACATCGAGTCTCGGTGCAGCCACTTTGGTGTATCCATCCGATCCTAACGGTTTAATTGCAATGTTCTGTGATGAATCCTCAGAAAAAATGACAGCTAGAGAAATTTCTAGCTGGACTCCTAACGAAATAAGTCACGCTATTGTTTTTGATGATGGTGAAGAGTTCATAAGAGAGACAGAACAATTAAAAGAAAGCGGAAAACCATTAAGGCATATTAAAATTTCAATAACACGTGTTATAAACATTAAGACTGAGGCTGAGTACCAGTCGGAGAAAAGTACGCCGAATTATGAGTATATAGGAAGGGGCTCATATTGGGGAAACCCCTACTCGATGTATGAGGAAGGAGATGATCGAGAAGAAGTTATACGAAAATTCAAGTATGACTTTGATTATGAGAAATTCCCTAACAAGGAAAAGTCTCAAGTGTACAAGTTGGCAGGAAAGCGTTTAGGGTGCTTTTGTAAGCCTCAGGCCTGTCATGGTGATGTCCTTGCTGATTTTCTCAATTCGTGGGATGACGGTAAATAAGCGCTTAACAAAGCGCTGCTGTCGGACAAATTTTCCGCTGCGCTCCAAATTTGCCGCAGAGCGCGGCGTTAGTGCTACAGAGTATGGCGTTGTTGATAATCAGAGCTTGGAAGGCCTGCCCCTAAAGGGTTGGCTGCCCTTGGTTGACCTGGCGAACAGGCATGCCAAGGCCCAGCATTGTGTTCATCACCTTCACCCCGGCCAAAGCCTCTGCCACTTGGCCGTTGTAGTCGTGCAGACTCAGCTTCGGGCTGATGAACTGCTTGTATCGCGATATGGCCTTTTCCACTTTTGAGCGTTGGTGATAACCGCTTTCTCTTTTCCACTCGGCCAGTTGCCCGGCTTTCAGCGCAGCAACGGCCTCGTTCCTTGGGTGATCTTGCTCCCAGAGCCCCGCTGTCTTGCGAGGCGCTAAGAGCGTCAGGCCTTACGTAGACGTTAGCCAATAAAAAAGGCGCCATCAGGCGCCTTTTTAGCATCAGCGGTGAGGTTACTTCACCCAGCTGTCCACCATTTTCGGGTGGGCTTTGATCCAGCCGTTTACGACGTCATCAACACTTTTGCCGTTTTTCATATCCAGCATCATGGCAGAAAGCTGCTCACGGGGAATGGCAAATTTGTTTAAAAAGGCATATACCGCTGGGGCCTTTTTGGCCAGGGCCGGGTTGGCAACAGTGGCAATGTAGCCGCCTTTACCGTAGATGTGCTTGGGATCTTTGAGGAACTTGATATCGAACTTGGCCCACATCCACATCGGTGTCCAGGCGGTAACCGCAATCCACTGCTTGGAGCGCATGGCCCGTTGCAGTTGTGCAGTCATGGCCGCGGTAGAGCTGGATTGCAGGTTAAAGTTGGACAGGCCGTAAGCCTTGATGGCTTTTTCGGTGTTGATGTTGATACCGGCACCGGCGCCAACGCCAACAATGCGGCCCATGAACTTGTCAGAGTGGGCTTTGAGCTCCTCAATAGTGTTGATTGGCACGTACTTCGGCACGGCGATACCCAGGCGGGTACCAGTGACGTTGGGGCCCATGATCACCACTTTGTCCCACAGCTTCTCGTAATACGTTTTGTGAGTGCTGGGCAGCCAGGCGGTCAGCATGGCATCAGAGTGGTTGCTGGCAACCGCTTCCCACATTGGGCCGGCAGCAGAAGCCATCATATTCACCGGGTTGCCCAGGCGTTGTTTGATCACCGCACCGGCCAGGTGGGTGGTGATGTCACTGGAAGGCCAGCTCTGTACATAGCCCAGTTTGATCTCGGGCTTTTCGGCGGCCTGTGCAGCAGGCAGCAGACCGGCACCGAGTGTCGCAGCGGCCAGCAGGCCGGCTTGGAGGAGTCGAGAGAATCGCTGCATGTTACTGATTCCTTTTCTGTCCGAACGATTGAGTGATGCGATCGAGGATGATCGCGAGGATGACGACCGCCAGGCCGCCAACAAAGCCTTTACCCACGTCAAGTTGGGTAATGCCTTGCAGAACTACGTTACCCAGGCCACCGGCACCGATCATGGCGGCAATAACCACCATTGACAGGCCCAACATGATGGACTGGTTAACACCGGCCATGATCGACGGCATGGCGCTGGGCAGCTGTACCTTTACCAGCATTTGCCACCAGGTACAGCCGAAGGAGTTGGCGGCTTCCACCAGCTCTTTTGGCACCTGGCGAATACCCAGGGTAGTCAGGCGAATAAGTGGTGGCAGGGCAAAGATCACCGTAGAGATAACCCCCGGCACCAGCCCCAGGCCGAAGAAGATCACCGCCGGCACCAGATAAACGAAAGCCGGCATGGTTTGCATGATGTCCAGCAGCGGCCGCATGATGCGGTCGGCCAGTTCACTGCGGCCACCAAGAATGCCGAGCGGCAGGCCGATAATGATCACCATGATCTCGGCGGCCAGTACCAGTGCCAGGGTTTCCATCAGTGCCGCCCAGTAGCCCAGGTTAAGCACTAACAGCAGCCCCAGTACCACAAAGGCGCCAAGGCCCCAGGCGCCTTTACGGCGCCAGTTTGACAGCCAGATAGCCAAAGCGGCGATGATGGCAATAAACAAGAACGGTGGAATGGCCAGCAGGCCGTTTTTCAGGCCGGTGATCAAGTAATGAACA
This sequence comes from Gallaecimonas aegicerasi, assembly GCF_045291545.1. GTDB lineage: Bacteria > Pseudomonadota > Gammaproteobacteria > Enterobacterales > Gallaecimonadaceae > Gallaecimonas. The sequence continues at coordinate 1,517,609 of NZ_CP149514.1, read as the reverse complement.
CCGTAAGTTACCGCGTTAAAAGCAGTGGCGTAATGTTCTGTCAGGTAGTTAACCGCGTTACTGACGGCGTCGCCAATCGGTAGCGGTTTTCCCAGTGAAAAACTCATAATCAGGCTCCCTTATGCGTCAGTGTCGGCAGGTTGTGGCTCGGCTTGCTCGGCAGCCGCTTCGCTATTGTCACCCTGAGCCAAAGCGGCCAGCAGAGTGCTTTTATCAACAATACCCACCACTCGCTCACGCTCGTCGAGGATCACGATCGGGGCGGTTTTTTCGGTAACCAGTGTGATCATGTCGTTGACGCTGGTATCCAGGCCGGCAGTAGGCAAGGAGGTGACGGTGCTCTTGTCCAGCCGCTCGGCGTCACGTTGGCCGATCACGGTGTCCAGGCCAACATAACCATGCAACTTGCGGGAGTTATCAACCATCACCAGGCCGCCAAAGCCGCTGCGTTCCATCTTGCGCAGCAGGGTACGCGGAGCATCTTCCGGGTGGCCGGTGGTGCTGGGGCGGCGCATGATCTGCTCGGCAGTCAGTACCTGAGTGCGGTCGGCACCTTCAACAAAGGCGGAAACGTAATCATCGGCCGGGTTGGCGATAATTTCTTCTGGGGTGCCTACTTGGATCAACCGGCCATCGCGCATGATGGCAATGCGGCTGCCCAGCTTCAGGGCTTCGTCCAGATCGTGCGAAACAAAGACAATGGTCTTGCCGAGACGGTCCTGAATTTCCAGCAGATCATCCTGCAACTGGCTGCGGATCAACGGGTCAAGGGCACTGAAGGCTTCGTCCATCAGCAAAATTTCCGGATCGGCAGCCAGGGCGCGGGCCAGGCCGACACGCTGCTGCATACCGCCTGACAGTTCCGACGCGTATTTTGTCTCGTAACCACTGAGGCCAACGGTATCAATCACTTCCTGAGCCTGCTGCTGGCGGGTTTGTTTATCTACCCCCTGAACTTCCAGGCCAAACTCGACGTTACCCATTACGGTGCGGTGTGGCAGCAGGGCAAAGCTTTGAAATACCATGCCGAATTTTTGCCGGCGCAGTGCCCGTAGGCCTTTACTGTCCAGTTTGGTGATGTCTTCGCCGTCAATAACCACTCGGCCGGTGGAGGGTTCGTGAAGGCGGTTGATCAGGCGCAGCAGGGTCGATTTACCACTGCCTGACAGGCCCATAATGACGAAGATCTCGCCGCTGCGGATCTCCATGGATACGTCAAAAGCGCCCACCACGGCAGCATGTTCTGCCTGCACCTCGGTTTTGCTTTTGCCTTTGCGTAGGTCGTCGACGGCCTGTTGCGCCTGCCGCCCGAAAACCTTACTGACACCTTCCAGTCGGATACGGGTTTTATTTTGGTCTGTCACAGGTCACTCGTCACTCGCTGTTATGCAAATTATTTTTACCCTAACGTATCGAAAAGTCCGATGCAAAAGCAGAAGCTAATCGTCGAAGGCTTAGATGCAATCGCTTTAAAAATGTTAAATTCATTTCTAAACATAGACTTGCGTAATTTTTTGTGGGTGTTTTAGGCATCAGGTGAAGCCGCCAAATGCCTGTGGCCTGTAGCGCTGCGAGCCTTGAAAATGTTGGGCCACTGTTGAATTGTTAGTGCCTGAACGAGCCATTCATCGATGTTGCGCTATCACTGCCATGTGATGGCGTAATTACATTTATTTTCTTTTTATTTACATGGGGTTGTAAGGTGTTAGGTGGTGAAAAAGACGCCACGTTGAGCGTAACGTCACGTCATGGTGCCAAGCACACAAATTAACGGAACGTTTTGCAGCACTTTTAGTCAATCAATTAACGCACCACCGGAAGGTTAGCCATGGCGCACTTTATTACTGTTTTTATGGCATTTTTTGCCATCATGAATCCCCTTGCCAATTCCTCGCTGTTTATCGCCCTGACCGGTGATTTCAGCCGCTCCGAGCAGCGCTCAATAGCCCTGCGCTCCGTGTTGATGGCCTTGCTGATTGTGGCGCTTTTTACTTTTGGTGGCCGGGCTATCTTTCAGGTTTTTGGCATCACCTTGCCGGCTTTCAAATTGGCCGGCGGCGTCATGATTGGCCTTATTGGTTACCACCTGTTGCAAGGTGAGCATTCGTCGGTACACCGCCCGGCAGACAAAGATCTGGCTGCCAGCCGCGATGCTGCCTTGAGTGTGGCCATTACCCCGCTGGGCATTCCGGTGCTGGCCGGGCCGGGCACCATTGCCACGGCCATGAACTTTGCAGCCGGCTCAACCTTGCCAGAAGCCGCTTTGGTGCTGCTGGCCTTCGCCGTGGTGGCGGTGCTGACCTATATCGCTTTTGTCGGTGGCCGCTGGGTATCGGATTTTCTCGGGGCCAATGTCATCAAGGTGATATCCCGGCTGATGGGGTTGATCCTGGCGGTGGTCGGCGCCCAGATGCTCATTGACGGTATCAAAAGCGCTTTTGCCATCGGTTAATGGCAGTGGCACCCTGGCTACACCCGAAATAGCAGTGGAGTAACAGTATGGGGGATGGTGACACAGAGCTGGATATTGGCATCGGCGGCAGTCGTCATCTGGTCATTCAGCGCCGCTATGAAGCGGCCGGTGCGCTTAACGATTTGCTGATTGCCATCTGGTTTTTGGTTGGCAGTTTCTTCTTCTTAACCCACTCGCTGGAAGAAAGCGGCACCTGGTTGTTTATTGCCGGTAGTGCGCAGCTACTCATTAAACCGGCCATCAAGCTGGCCAGTCTTATTCATGTTGGTCGTATGCAGCAAAGCCCGCCGGTGCAATAGCGATGGTAGGCGTTATTCGACTAACGCCTAATTGCAAAAATGGGCGCTTTGCCAAAGGGTTAAGGCAACAGAAAACCCCATGGGGAGTGGGGCTTTGGCTCGCCAGCGGTGCGCCGGCGGGTGATTAAAATAAGCAGCCAAAAAGGCCGAATTATGTCTTATCAATCGCAGTACCGTCGTTCCATTGAACACCCTGAAGCCTTCTGGGCCGAACAGGCCAGCCAGTTACCCTGGTACACACTACCGCAGCACATTCTCAGTAAAGACGATAACGGTGTAGACCGCTGGTTTGCCGGTGCTTCCATGAATACCGCCTACATGGCGCTGGACTGGCAAATAGAACAGGGCCGGGGCGAACAGACGGCATTGATTTATGACTCTGCCGCAACCGGTGAGCAGCGGCGTATCAGTTACCGTGAGTTGCGTGATGAAGTGGCGCGTTTTGCCGGTGTGCTGGCGGCTGAGGGTGTTGGCAAGGGGGATCGGGTCATCATCTATATGCCCATGGTGCCGGAAGCGGCAGTGGCCATGCTGGCGGTGGCACGGCTAGGGGCAATTCATTCCGTGGTGTTTGGCGGTTTTGCCCCCCATGAGCTGGCTATCCGCATTGACGATGCTGAGCCGAAAGTGGTGGTGTCGGCTTCCTGTGGCATTGAGTTTGGCAATGTCATTGCCTATAAGCCGCTGCTGGACGAAGCGCTGCGCCAGGCTGAACATAAGCCGCAGCGGTCCATTGTGTTGCAGCGCCCCCAGGCCGAAGCCGCCATGACCGCTGGCCATGACCTGGACTGGCATGAGGCCATGGCCGCAGCCACACCAGCTGATTGCGTACCGGTTGACGCCACCGACCCGCTCTACATTCTCTACACCTCGGGCACCACTGGCCGCCCCAAGGGGGTGGTGCGTGACAACGGCGGCCATGCGGTGGCCCTGCATTATTCGATGAAGGCGGTCTATAACCTCAACCCGGGCGAAGTCTTCTGGGCCGCTTCCGATGTGGGCTGGGTGGTGGGCCATTCCTACATTGTTTATGGCCCACTATTGGCTGGTGCCACCTCTGTGTTGTATGAAGGCAAGCCGGTGCGTACCCCGGACGCTGGCGCTTTCTGGCGCGTCATTGCCGACCATAAAGTAAAAATCATGTTTGCCGCGCCTACCGCCTTTCGCGCCATCAAAAAAGAAGACCCCGACGCCAGGCTTTTACAGCAGTATGACATTTCCTGTCTGGATATTATCTTTGTGGCCGGTGAGCGGCTGGACCCGCCTACCTACCAATGGACAACTGCCTGCACCGGCAAGCCGGTGATCGACCACTGGTGGCAAACCGAAACCGGCTGGCCCATTTGCGCTAACCCCATGGGCATTGAGCCGTTGCCGGTGAAGCCGGGTTCGTCAACGCTGCCCGTGCCGGGCTTTGATTTGCAGGTGCTGGATCCCATGGGCAATCCCTGTGGCCCTAATGAACAGGGCTATATCGCCGTTAAGCTGCCATTGCCGCCGGGCTGCCTGCCGACCATTTGGGGTAACTTCCCGCGCTTTCGCGACGGCTACCTGACAGACCACCCGGGCTATTACACGTCTGGCGACGGCGGTTATAAAGACGAAGACGGTTACGTGTTTATCATGGGCCGCACTGATGATGTCATCAATGTGGCCGGGCACCGGCTGTCTACCGGCGAAATGGAAGAGATTGTTGCTGCCCACCCGGCGGTGGCTGAATGTGCGGTGATCGGTATTGCGGACAGCCTCAAGGGCCAGTTGCCGCTGGGGCTGGTGCTGCTCAAAGACGGCGTTGAGGTAGACGAGCAGACCCTGCAAGCCGAGCTGGTGGCCATGGTACGTAACGCCATTGGCGCCATTGCCTGCTTTAATCAGGCTGTGGTGGTGCAGCGGTTGCCGAAAACCCGCTCTGGCAAGATCCTGCGGCGGGTGCTGCGCCAGATCATCGATGGCGAAAGCTACACCGTGCCATCAACCATTGATGATCCGGCAGTGCTGGCAGAAATTGAAAACCGCCTGCGGGTGTTGCGCCGCTGACAAACAGGCCAGCCGCAGCTGGCCTTTTTTTTGCCGTTTCGGCTACCTTGAGACAAACACCAAGGAGCACAGTATGACCGATACCCTTAATGGCAGCTGCCTGTGCGGCGCCGTTACCTTCCAGTGCCAGGGCGAGGTACAGCGGTTTTATTTTTGCCACTGCTCGCGTTGCCGTAAGGGCACTGGCTCGTCAAATGCCGCCAACCTGTTCGTGGCTGAAGCCAACCTCAACTGGCAGCAGGGCGAACAGCTGGTGCAGCGTTACCTGTTGCCCGAATCACGCCATGGCCGCAGTTTTTGCAGCCACTGCGGTTCACCCTTACCTACGGTGCTGGGCAACAGTGGCATGGTAATGGTGCCCGCTGGCAGCCTTGACAGTGACGTTACGGCCACACCCACGGCGCACATTTTCATGGCCAGCCGCGCCAACTGGGATCACGATTTAGAAACGGTGCCGGCATATGCGGCCTTCACCCATGACTAGACCATGACCGGGCCACACAACAGCACTGGCAGCGCCACCTTCAACCTGGCCGCCTGGTTATGGGCCCTGGTTTTTCTGGCGGTGCTGCTGTGGTCAGCCATTGCCCCGGCTGACCGCCTGACCTGGTATCTGGAAGTGGCACCGGCCCTGGTGGCGGCGGTGCTACTGGTGCTGACGCGGCGGCGGTTCCCGCTGACGCCACTGTTGTATAGCCTCATCCTCGTACATGCCGTGGTATTGCTGGTCGGTGGCCATTACACCTACGCTCAGGTGCCGTATTTTGATGGCTGGTTTGGCAGCAGCCGTAACAACTTCGACAAGCTCGGTCACTTCTTGCAGGGTGTTGAACCGGCCATTTTGGCACGGGAGATCCTTATTCGCCGGGCGGTAGTAAAAAGCCGGGGCTGGCTGAATGTCTTTGTGGTGTCGGTATGTCTGGCCTTTAGCGCATTTTACGAACTGATTGAATGGCTGGTGGCGGTGATCTCAGGGCAGGGCGCTGAAGCCTTTTTGGGCACCCAGGGCTACGTTTGGGATACCCAGTCGGATATGGCCTTTGCACTGTTAGGCGCGGTGCTGGCCCTGTTGGTACTGAGCCGCTGGCATGACCGGCAATTACGGCAGTTGGCGGCCCGGGCATTTTTATCTCATCACTGACCGGAGTTTTGATGTCAGAACGTTATTTTTATGAGCCTGCCAAGGGCCATGAACTACCCCATAACCCCTTCAACGCCATTATTGCGCCGCGCCCCATTGGCTGGATAGCCAGCCAGAGCGGCGCTGGCGTGCTGAACCTGGCGCCGTACAGCTTTTTTAATGCCTTTAACTACACGCCGCCGATCATCGGCTTTGCCAGCGTCGGCGCCAAAGACAGCCTTAACAATATTCGTGAAACCGGCGCTTTCTGCTGGAGCCTGGTGACCCGGCAGCTGGCCGAACAAATGAACCAGACCAGCGCCAACGCCGCCCCAGAGGTGGACGAGTTTGCCCTGGCCGGGCTGACGCCCAAGGCGTCAACGGTGGTGCCTGTGCCCCATGTGGCTGAAAGCCCGGTGAGTTTTGAATGCCGCCTTAGCCAGTGCCTGCAACTCAGCGCCGCCGACGGCAGCAGCATCGACACCTGGCTGGTGCTGGGGGAAGTGGTGGGGGTTCACATCGACAAGGCGTTGTTAAAAGACGGTATTTTTGACACTGCTGCCGCCGAGCCAGCGCTAAGAGCGGGTGGCCCGGCAGATTACTTTACCATCAGCGAGGCGCTGAAATTCGAGCTGTACCGGCCTCAGTAATCCAGCCCCTGCTGGGCACCCATTACAATGTTTATTAATTGTTGCAATTTCCGTTATTATTTTTCATTGAATTATAATTTTTAACTTTTCAGATCATTAAAATATTTTTTTTGTGTGTTTTAATAGTTTTGAGAATTTTCTCAAAACAAATCAAAAGGACATTTGAAATGAAAAAATATATTTTTTTACTTTTGCTGGGTGTTTTCTCGACAGTTCATGCTGATACTAGCAAAAGATTTGTAATCTGTGATGATTGTATGTCTGATGCATCAATGAAAAGTAAGGCAGAGTCATATGAGTATCAAGTTACATCCTCAACTAATTACATCTACATACTGAATCATAAAACAGGTTCTTTTAAAGAATATAGAATATTACACATCACTGGTATTGATGGACAACCAGATGCCATTAATTTTTCTGAGGTTACTCCTTCGACTGATGAAATAACAGAAAAAGATAATATTCAGGTGACAGCAGATAGTATTTTCAATACAAGTAATTTTCATGTTCCGGATACTATTGCTACTAGTGCATACCAGCTTTCTAATAACACTTCCATGCAAAATGCTGTGAATAATTATTATAATAACACTATGGGACTTATGGATAACCTTGTTAATCTTAGCTCTCAAGTCATAGATGTTTGGGATTCTTTTGATGTAGAGGTGGAGGTAACAGCATATTTCACTGATGGTTCATATGCGGTATATAAGGTCACTGCTGTAAATATTGATGCATCTAATCTAGAAGATCTTCTTAAATATCGGTTGCAGTTAGTTAAACTGGTTGATGCAAACGGAAATGACATTCCAGTAACAGGTACTTACACAGATAACACAGTGACTAGTTTTTTAGTTCCTAGCTCTAACTGGACTTCATTCCAAAATGCAATGGAGCTCATGGGCATACCTGTCATCGATACCGATATTGTTCCCTCTGGTTCTGATACTATACAAGTAAATTGTAATTTTTATAATAACACAGATCATTGTTCTGGTATCGTTCAAACAAGTACCAAATGACGTAATTAAAAACGCCCTATATCATAGGGCGTTTTTTTAATTAAATTATTATATTAAATGATTTTTTGTAAAAAGTAAATTTCGCGCTTTAAAAATAATTTTTCTTTCTAAATATATTCTTTATAGTTAATAAAAATAACAATTAGCCAGCGAGGCGCTGAAATTCGAGCTGTACCGGCCTCAGTAATCCAGCCCCTGCTGGGCTTTGATGCCGGCGTCAAAGGCGTGTTTAACCGGCCGGATCTCCGATACCGTATCGGCCATTTCAACAAGCTGGCGGTGAGCGCCGCGGCCGGTTACCAATACGTGCTGGCCCGCCGGGCGTGCGGCCAGGGCGGCCAGAACCTCGTCGAGGTCCAGATAGCCATAGCTCAGCATGTAGGTCAGTTCGTCCAGTACCACCATGTCAATCTGGCTGTCGGCCAGCCAGGCTTTGGCCTGCTGCCAAACGGCCTGAGCGGCGGCGCTGTCGGTGTCTTTATTTTGCGTTTCCCAGGTAAAACCGGTGGCCATCACCGCAAAAGGCACGCCGTGGCTGGCCAGCAGTTCCCGTTCGCCGCAGGCCCAGCTACCCTTGATAAATTGCGCCACGGCTGCGCGTTGGCCGTGGCCTACCGCCCGGCAGACATTACCAAAGGCCGCTGTGGACTTGCCTTTGCCGTTGCCGGTCAGTACCAGCAGCACGCCTTTTTCCTGCTGGGCGGCGTCAATACGGGCGTCTACTTTGGCTTTGAGCTTTTGTTGTCGGGCTTGGTGTGACATTGGGGCTACCTGATCTGTGTAAGCTGCGTTATTATGGCCATCCAAACGTATAAACGTCCAATGGTGTGTACATGTCTGAATCCCTGCTGGCGGCGCTGAACGAGCGCATTGTGATCATCGACGGCGGTATGGGTACCTTGATCCAGAGCCACCAGCTGGACGAACGGGACTACCGGGGGCAAAGGTTCGCCAATTGGCCGGTGGATCTCAAGGGCAATAACGATCTGCTGGTGCTGACCCAGCCGGCGCTGATCCGTGATATTCACCGCCAATACCTGCTGGCTGGGGCCGACATCATTGAAACCAACAGCTTCAATGCTACCACCGTGGCCATGGCCGATTACCAGATGCAAAGCCTGGCCGGGGAAATCAACCTGGCCGCCGCCCGGCTGGCCCGTGAGGCTGCCGATGCGGTAACCAGGGAAACCGGCCGCCAGCGTTATGTGGCCGGGGTGCTGGGGCCAACCAACCGTACCTGTTCTATCAGCCCGGACGTTAACGACCCGGGTTTTCGCAATATTCACTTTGACCAGCTGGCGGCCGCCTACAGCGAAGCGGCCGAGGGCCTGATTGACGGTGGCGCCGACATTTTGCTGGTCGAAACCGTCTTCGATACCCTCAATGCCAAAGCGGCGCTGTTTGCCATTGACGCCTTACTGGAACGGCGTGGCCTGGCGCTGCCGGTGATGATTTCCGGCACCATTACGGATGCCTCCGGCCGTACCCTGACCGGCCAAACCACCGAAGCGTTTTACAACTCGCTGCGTCACATTCGGCCATTGGCTATGGGCCTTAACTGCGCGTTGGGGCCAAAAGAGCTGGCCCCCTACGTTGAAGAGCTGTCACGCATTGCTGAATGTCATGTGTCGGTGCACCCCAATGCCGGCCTGCCAAATGCCTTTGGCGGTTACGACGAAACCCCGGCGCAAATGGCAACAGTGATTGGCCAGTGGGCCCGTGATGGCTGGCTGAATCTGGTGGGCGGTTGCTGCGGCACCACGCCGGAACACATTCGCGCCATCAGCGAGGCGGTGGCGGGCGTTGCCCCGCGGCCCTTGCCCGACATTCCGGTGGCTACCCGGCTAAGCGGCCTGGAGCCGTGCACCATTGACGACAGCAGCCTGTTTATCAACGTTGGTGAGCGTACCAACGTCACCGGCTCAGCGCGGTTCTTAAAGCTCATCAAAGCCGGTGATTACGAAACGGCCCTGGAGGTGGCGCGCCAGCAGGTAGAGGCCGGGGCGCAGATCATCGACATCAACATGGACGAAGGCATGCTCGATGGCGAAGCGGCCATGACCCGCTTTTTAAGCCTGATCGCCAGTGAACCGGACATCAGCCGGGTGCCGGTGATGCTCGACTCCAGCAAGTTCGAGGTCATCGAAGCGGGCCTTAAATGCGTGCAGGGCAAGGGTATTGTCAACTCCATTTCCCTCAAGGAAGGGGAGGCGGTGTTTCGCCAGCAGGCCAGGCTGGTACGCCGTTATGGCGCGGCGGTGATCGTCATGGCTTTTGATGAAGAGGGCCAGGCCGATAGCTACCAACGCAAAGTAGCCATTTGCACCCGCGCCTATGACATTTTGGTAAACGAACTGGCCTTTCCCCCCGAAGACATCATCTTCGATCCCAATATTTTTGCTGTGGCCACCGGTATCGAGGAACACAACGACTACGGCGTGGCCTTCATTGAAGCCTGTCGCACCCTCAAAGCCACGCTGCCGCACGTGCGCTTGTCGGGCGGGGTGTCGAATGTCAGCTTTTCGTTTCGCGGCAACAACCCGGTGCGTGAAGCCATTCACGCGGTATTCCTTTACCACGCCATTGGCGCCGGGTTGACCATGGGCATTGTCAATGCCGGGCAGCTGGCCATTTTTGATGATATTGACAGCGCCTTGCGTAACGCCGTGGAAGATGTGGTGCTGAACCGCCGAGCCGACGCCACCGAGCGGCTCTTGGCCATCGCTGACAACTACCGTGGCGACGGCAACGCTGCCGAGGTGCAAACCGCTGCTTGGCGTGACTGGCCGGTTGCCAAGCGCCTGGAGCACGCCCTGGTGAAAGGTATTACCGACCACATTGAGCAGGATACCGAAGAGGCGCGCGCCGCTGCCAGCAGGCCACTGGCGGTGATCGAAGGGCCGCTGATGGACGGCATGAATGTGGTGGGTGACCTGTTCGGTGCCGGCAAGATGTTTTTACCGCAGGTGGTGAAATCAGCGCGGGTGATGAAAAAAGCCGTGGCCTACCTGACCCCGTACATCGAAGCTGAACAAGATCAGGGTACATCCGCTGGCCGGGTAGTGATGGCCACGGTCAAAGGCGATGTTCATGACATCGGCAAAAATATTGTCGGGGTGGTGCTGCAATGTAACGGCTTTGAGGTGATTGACCTGGGCGTGATGGTGCCGGTGGACAAAATCATTGCCGCCGCCCGTGAACATCAGGCGGATGTGATTGGCCTGTCGGGGCTTATTACGCCGTCGCTGGATGAGATGATCCACAACGTCAAAGCCTTTCGCCGCGCCGGCCTGACGCTGCCGGTGCTTATCGGCGGCGCCACCACCTCAAAAATCCACACCGCCGTGAAAATTGCCCCCCATTACCCGGACGGGGCGCTGTACGTGGCCGATGCCTCGCGCACCGTGCCGGTGGTTAGCAAACTGGTGGGCCAGGGCCGCCAGAGCGTGGTGGATTTACACTACCGCGAGTACGCCCAGCTGCGCGAAAAGCGCGCCGCCCAGGGCCAGCGCAAAACCCTGGTCAGCCTGGCAGCAGCACGGGCCAACCGGGCTAACACTGACTGGGCAAACTACCAACCGGCCGTGCCGCGCCAGTTGGGTATTAGCGTGTTTGACGACTATCCCCTTACCGACCTCATTGCACGCATCGACTGGACACCGTTTTTTCGCGCCTGGGAGCTGCATGGCCGCTACCCGGACATTTTCAATAACCCCACGGTGGGGGCTGAGGCCAAAGAACTGTTTGATAACGCCCAGGCGATGCTGGCGCGCATTGTTGATGAAAAGTGGCTGACCGCCCGCGCCGTGTTCGGGCTGTTCCCGGCCAACAGCGTCGGCGACGACATCGATATCAGCACCGACGACGGGGTGGTGCGGGTGCACCATCTGCGCCAGCAAATGGAGCGGGCCGGTAACCACAACTTTGCCCTGAGTGATTTTGTGGCGCCAACGGGCACGGTGCAGGATTACATGGGCGCTTTCGCCGTGACCGCCGGTATTGGCATTGACTCGCACGTAGCCCGCTTTGAAAAAGCCGGTGACGACTATTCAGCCATTATGCTCAAGGCCTTGGCCGACCGGCTGGCCGAAGCCCTGGCCGAGCGCCTGCACGAGCGGGTGCGTAAGGAATTCTGGGGCTACGCTGCCGATGAAAACCTCGACAACGAGGCGCTGATCCGCGAACGCTACAAAGGCATTCGCCCGGCGCCGGGTTACCCGGCCTGCCCGGATCACAGCGAAAAAGGCCTGCTGTGGGCCATTTTGAAACCCGATCAGCGCATTGGCCTTAACATCACCGACAGCTACGCCATGTACCCCACGGCGGCGGTGTCGGGCTGGTATTTTGCCAACCCGGCGTCGCGCTATTTTGGTGTTGCCGAGATTGACCGCGATCAGCTGGCCGATTACGCCCGGCGCAAGGGCTGGACTATCGCCGAGGCGGAAAAATGGCTGGCGCCGAACCTGGGGTACGATCCCGACAACAGTTAGTCCCGCCAATTGCCCGTGCCTTTGGCAGCCATTTCGCCCATCATGAACAGCACATTTTGCTTAACAAGGGCAGGGCATGGAATTGGATACCAAACAGCCGGTTATGGTCACCGGCGCTACTGGCTATGTGGCCGGCTGGCTGATAAAGCGGCTACTGGAGGCCGGTTTTACCGTACACGGCACAGTACGTAACCCTGACGACAGCGCCCGGCTGCAATATCTCTACGATCTGGAGGCCAACAGCCCCGGCACCCTGACCCTGTTCAAAGCCGACTTACTGGATGCCAGCGCCTTTGACGCGCCCATGGCCGGTTGCGCGGTGGTGTTTCATACCGCCTCGCCCTTTACCTCCAATATCACCGATCCTCAGCGCGATCTGGTTAAGCCAGCACTGCACGGCACCCGCAATGTGCTGGCCGCCGTAGAGCGCAGCGAAAGCGTCACGCGAGTGGTGCTGACCAGCAGTTGCGCTGCCATTTACAGCGACAACATTGATTTAAAAAACAAAGGCCTGAAGGCGTTTGATGAATCGGTGTGGAACACCACATCGAGCCTTGAACACCAGGCTTACAATTATTCGAAAACCCTGGCCGAGCGCGAAGCCTGGGCCATGGCTGAAGGCCAGAGCCGCTGGCAGCTGGTGGTGGTTAACCCCTCGTTGGTGCTGGGGCCGGGCATCAATGCCGAGGCCACGTCAGAAAGCTTTTCCCTGATGCGCCAGCTTGGTGATGGCACCATGAAAATCGGCGCCCCGGACTGGCCCATGGGGGTAGTCGATGTACGCGATTTGGCCGAAGCGCACCTGCGCGCCGCCTTTACGCCAGAGGCTCATGGCCGCCATGTGATAAGTGGCCACGACACCAGCTTCCTGGTCATTGCCAAGCTGCTGGCGCCGCGCTACGGCAGTCGCTATGCCTTGCCAAGGCGCCAGTTACCCAAGTGGTTGGCGTGGTTGGCCGGGCCTTTGGCCAACCCGGCGCTGACCCGCAAGATGATCAGCCTTAACGTCGGCCACCCCTGGCACGCTGATCACAGCAAAAGTGTGCGCGAACTGGGTATGACCTACCGGCCCCTAAAAGACACCGTCGAAGACTTCTTCGAGCAGCTGATTGCCAGCGGCCAGTTGAACAAATAAAAAAGCGCCCGAGGGCGCTTTTTTACTGGGCCGGGCGTAGCGCCGGAAATTGCCTGCTTAACAAGGCAAAGCCGCCAAATAGCGCCGCACTGAACAGTAAGTCGCCCAGCAAACTGTGCTGGAAAAACGGCAGCCCGGCGACCAGCGCCTGATTAAGCCCCTGCCAGCCCGGCGGGTAATAATTGCCCAGCAGCCACACGGCGCTATTGGTAACGAAGAAAAACAGCACCGAGCTACCTACCGAGGCCAGCGCTAGGCCGGTAACTGACCATTTTTCACCGAGGCGCATGCCTACCAGCGTGGTCAGCATCAGCGCGCCATAGACAAAGGGTAGGGTGGCATGCAGCCCCAGCAGCAGATCAGACAGCGCCATGGCCGCCAGCGGCACCAGCAGCGCCAGCCAGCGGTTGGCAAAATGGGCGCCGGCAAACAGCGCCATGGCTGCCACCGGCGATACATTCCACGGGTGTGGCAAGAGCCGGTACAAGGCGCACAAGCCGATCAGCGTCACAAGAGTGGTCAGGCGTGGGTTCATGGTGTCCTCGTCAGAATGCATAGTGCAGCGTCAGGTTGAGCTGGCGGCCCGTGGCCGGGTACCAGCTGTTCTCACCCCAGGCGCTGTACAGCGCATAAGCAGCGTAAGTAATGTTAAACAGATTATCGGCCCGGGCGCTCAGTTGCCAGTGGCCTTTTTGCCATTGCGCCACCAGTGCCACCACCCCTCGCCCGGGGGCCGGTGTGCCGGCGTTGGCATTGTCACTGACTAGATAGCGCTGGCTTTGCAGTTGCCACTCCAGGCGCGAGCGCCAGTGCGCGCTGATGGCCCATTCGGCGCTTAACAGCGCCTGCTGGCGCGAAACCCAGGGCACCTGCTTGCCGCTGTTAAGGCCAGCGGTGTAGCGGGCATCCAGGTACTGGTAATCCAGCCCCAGGGTCACCGGCCCCAGCGGCTGGCTGCCACTAAGGTGTAGGCCATAGCGGCGGGAGCGGTCTTTGTTGACGTTGGCGCCGGGGAACAGGCCACCGGCCGGAGCCGGGGCGTTAGGGTCAAAGACAATTTCGTCTGCCAGGGTCAGGCGAAAAGCCGACAGTTGCCAGCGCCCTTGTTGCCAGCCCAGCTCCAGCGACAAGCCACGCTGGGGTTTGAGGCCCACCTGCCCGGCCGGGGTATAGCCCTGTTCGTCCAGTTTGGCAAAGCGCACGCTGCTCACCGCGCGCCAGTAAAGCCGCCCGGAATGCCGCTTGTATTGCCCGGAAAGCGCCCAGGTGCTGGCATGGTGGTTAATATTTACCGCCTGCGGGTAAGTGCCGCCGTATTGCAGGCGGTCGCGCAGGTAGCTGTAACGTAGCCCCGCCTGCAACTGCCAGTGGCCGCTTTGCCACTGGCCGCTGGCATAGGGGCTGAGCAGCTGGCGGCGGTTGCTGGCCGCCAGCAAGTTGTCCTGGTACTGGCCTGTGCTGGCGTCAATGCCTGTCAGCACTGTTACATTGGCCCATTGCCCCTGTAGGCGCGGCGCCAGGCGGTGCTGGGTTTCACGGGCGTGGTAGACGGTACTGACCGGGTAATTGAGGTAGCTCTGGCGGTAGTTCCGTAGCCGTTGCAGGCTGCTGGCATCGAGCCATAGCGTCCATTTTTCATCGAGCTGGCGCTGGTAGGCGGCGCGCAGGCTGTAGCCGCGCCGGGCCATAAAATCATCGGCAAATTCGCTCAGCGTGGCGTTGGCATCGGTGGTGCTGGCCAATAACGGCCCTGGCTGCTGGCGGTGGTCACGCTCGGCGCTGGCGGCCAGGCTGAGCTGCTGTTGGGCGTCGTGGTAGGCCAGTTGCAGCTGGCCCCGGGCCTGATTGTAGTGACTGTGCGCGCGGCCCTGAGCGCCCTGCAACCAATGGCCGCTGCCGCTGAGCCGCCACTGCTTGCTTAAGTGTGTGCTGGTGCTGGCGCTAACCCCCCGGCGCTGCTGTGAGCCGGTTTCGATGCTGACATCACTGCCGCTGCGGGTAATGATGTTCACCACCCCCGCTACGGCCTGGTCGCCATACAGTACGCCGGCGCTGCCGCTGAGCACTTCGATGCGCTCAATGCGCGCTGGAACAAGGGTGCTCAGATCCGGCCCGGCCAGACTCTGGCTGTTCAGGCGCTGGCCGTCAACCAGTACCAGCACATTGCTGCCAGATTGCTCCGGGCTAAAGCCGCGCAGCGACAGCACCGGGCCGCTGCCAGAATCACTGACGCTAAGGCCAAAGCGGCCATTGAGCAGTGCTGCCAAACTGCTGGCGCCGCTGCGCGCAATGGCGTCGTGGTCCAGCACAAAAGCCGCGGCTGGGAGTTGTTCCTGTATTGCTGGCACCCGGCCCAGCACCAGCAGGTGCTCGTCACTGGCCTGCGCCAATAGTGGCGCTAAGCTCAGCGCCAGTAAGGTTGGTTTAATGCCCATAAAGGTGTCCACTTTATGGGGGCAGAAAAAATACCACAGCAAAATCGCCGAACGGGTGCCTTGCCCTCCGAAGGCAGCCATTTTCTTCCTGGGCCGGTCTCCGGACTAAAAGGGGTAGCCGCAGCGTTGCCTTCCCATGCCTGTGCACAGTGGCCTTGTAACGCCGCGCCCTTATCACCGTTGCGGGGGCAGTGCCGGTTTTGCACCGGCTTCCCGATTATCCCTTGCGGGCACCCAGGAAAAAGGCAGTGTTCGCTGGCGAGTGTAGGGGAATTGATTTTGGAAGTCTATACGGCCAATGTAATGTGCCAACATTATGCTAGGGTAGAGCAGATAAACCTGCAAGGAGCAGCCATGAAAGCGGTCTTTCTTGACGCAGAAACCCTCGGTGATGTTGACCTAGCCCCGCTCAAGGCGGTGTGTGAGCTGACGGTATACCCGCAAACCGCCCCGGAAGCGCTGCCAGAACGGCTGGCCGGGCAAGAGATTGTGATCACCAACAAGGTGGTGATCCCGGCAGCGGTGATGGCCAACCTCAAAGGCATCTGTGTTACGGCCACCGGCACCAATAATATCGATATGGCGGCAGCGCGGGCTTTGAACCTGCCGGTAAAAAACGTGGTGAATTACGGTACCCGCTCGGTAGCCCAGCACACCCTGATGCTGATGCTTAGCCTGGCTGCACAACTGCCTCGCTACGAGCAGGCCCTGCGCCAGCGCCAGTGGCAACACAGCAGCGGTTTTTGCCTGATGCAGCACCCAACGCTGGAGCTGGCCGGTAAAACCCTGGTGATTGTTGGCGCAGGCACCCTGGGCACGGCAGTGGCCGCCCTGGCACAAGCCTTTGGCATGACAGTGCGGTTCAGCGCCCGCCCGGGGAGCAGTAACGACAGCCGCCCGGCCTTTACTGACTTACTGCCCGAAGCCGATGTGCTGAGCTTTCACTGCCCGCTGACCGACGCCACCACGCACCTGTTAAATGCCCAAACCCTGCCGCTTATCAAACCCGGTTGCCTGGTGGTGAACTGCGCCCGTGGTGGCATTATTGACGAGCAAGCCTGCCTGGCGGCGCTGCGTCAGGGCACTCTGGGTGGCCTGGCGGTGGATGTGTTGCCAGAGGAACCACCGGTTTCCGGCCATGCCTTGCTGGATGCTCTGCACGAGGACATCAACCTCATTATCACCCCGCACAACGCCTGGATAAGCCAGGAAGCCCGGCAAAACATCGTTAACCTTACTGCCGACAACGTGCAGGCGATCCGTGCTTAAACACCCACCGCCAGCAGCGCCCAGAGCAGCAGAAACGCCAGCACCATAACCACCGCCAGCCAGAGCCGGTTCGGTTGGCGCCGGGCCAGCATCACAAAAGCGCTGGCAAAGCCCATGATGAGCACGGCCATGGCGGCAAAATCCAGGGCGCTCCAGCGCACCTGTACGGTAAATTGCATGGCCACCAATGGCACCAGTAACAACACCAGCGTGGCAACGGCCAGCCAGAGAAAAATACGGCGGCTGTGCAGTAGGGGCAGGGGCTTCATGGCTTGCTCCGCTATGGATGTGCTCTAAGCATTAGCGCACCCCCAGCGGCTTTACCAGCTCAGGCTCAGGGGGTGTCAGGTAACGCCAGGCCATGGGCTTTTAAAAAGCTCAGTTTGTCCCAGTAACCCCGTTGCAGGGTTATCAGGCCGTTTTCTACCTTGAAAAAACCGCAGCCGCGCAGGCCCAGCGGATCTTGCCACTCAAGCATGGCCCAATCGCCGTCTGCAAAGATATTTTCAACAATGCATACCATCTTGGCGGCGGCGAACTCGCGGGCAAACATCGCCTTGATAGCGGCCTTGCCCACCACGGGCGCATTGGCAACCTGGTGGTTAACAGCGTCAGGGTGGTAAAAGTCGGCTATGGCCTCGGCGTCGCCTTGGTTAAAGGCATCAACCCATTGTTGAACAAGTGTTTTGGGTGTCATAACAGTCTGCTTGCTAGCGGTTTTATGGTTACCATAACGCAGAGCCACAGTGCGCCACAGGCCTAATGGCCACTTTTATACAGCAGCACCGGCAGTAGCCACACCCAGAGCAAAAACACCAGCCACAGCCGCCCTTGCAGAAGGTTGTAGTCATGGAGCAAGCGGCCCCAGGTGTGGCCAGCCACATAGTGGCCAAATACAAACTCAAACAGCACCGTCGCCAGCAGCCAGATGCTGCCAATGAGCCAGGCCTGATGTAACGAGGCTATGGGCCAGACGCGCTGCACCCAATACACAAACACCCCGGTAAAGAATATGCCCAGTACCGTCGAAAGCTGGTGGGCCGCCAGTTCAGGTAGGGCTTTGGCATAGGTTTGTTGCCGCAACACGCCATTGGCAATAGCGATAATGGCCAGGGCAAACCACAGCAGTGAGTAGCGCAGTATCATGGCGAAAAGGGGTTAGGGGTTTTGGTTAGTGTAGTGGTTAGCCTTGGCGTTGGGTGTTTTTGTGCTCCCATAATGCTACTTGCTTACTCGCTTTGCACATCAGTAAAAGCGGGGTTTTGCTCAAAAAACTGTTTGAAAAATAAAAAGCAGCGGTCCGAGGGGGTGATTTTGTTCTTGCCAAAGATTTTTTCTTTCAGGCTTCGCACTTTGTCAACCTGTAACACCCACTCCAAGGCTTGAGTTGGGTCATCGCCTTCTTCGAAGCAGGCGCTGGCACCAAGGAAGTAGCGCGTGCCATCATATGTTAATTCACAATACCAACCCCAATCTTCAGCAGCGGGTTCGCTGAGTTCAAGCTGCCCTTTAAGTTCGCTTCTAAGCCACACCAATAACGACACGCCATATATAGGGTTAATAGGGTTCTCTTTTTCCGTTGTTACATCAAACATGGTGGTGTTGAAGTGTATCGTCTGATTCATATTTGCTCTTTATTATCAAAAGGATAATGGCAGTGTGGGCCGCTGCCTTCAAATTGATTAACAGATAAAAAGGGTGTTGACCTGTCTACAGGTTTAGGGTTGAAGATAGCCATCGGCAAGCAAAACAGGATAAAGCATGCTTTCAGTAACCCAGTTGGCCAGAAAATATGGCATCAGCCGAGCGACAGTGCTGTATTACGAGCGAGAAGGTTTACTTTTACCTAAAGCTCGTGCAGCTAATGGTTATCGTTGGTATAGCGACCAAGAAGAAAAACGGTTGGAAATGATCATTTCCTATCGTTCTTCCGGCATGCCAGTGGCACAAATTCTGAATTTACTTGACCACAATGAAGCATCTTCTCAATTCCATATTCTTAAGAATCATCTTTATGAGATAGGAAATGAGATGGAGCGATTAAAAAAGCAGCAGAAAGCGATTGTGGCTTTTTTGCAAAACCCTGAATTGTTGGAGAAAAATATGGTTACCAAAGAGCGTTGGGTGGAAATAATGAAAGCGGCTGGTTTTGATGAAAGTGCAATGGCCGCCTGGCATAAGAAATTTGAAGAGATGGAGCCTGAAGAACATCAGAGATTTCTCGAAACATTAGGTATTGATGCGGACGAAATTAGAAAAATTCGCAGTCTTTCCTTGGCCAAGTAAAAAGCCGGTTTTCAATCAAATAAAATCTGGATGTAATGGGTTTTATAAAAGGTTTACAGGCCAGGTGAAGTTCTATTGTCTGGCCTGTAAAACGTTGAGCCTTACAAACATGCTTTTAACCGCAGGGGTCGCCCCTGCACGCGCCTGACTTTTGTGGGCAAAAGTCAGCAAAACCCTCGCCCATGTTCCGCTGGCGCTGCACTTAACGGGCAGAAAAGCAAACAGAAGACCGCAGTCACGATTACCAATAGCGAGTGAATCAGAGCTGGACAAAACCCGCCTGCCGGTGCGGGAACCTGCAAATAACACGCTGGGCCGCAGGCACATCAAATGGATTAAAGAGTGCAAAAAAGAGGATTTAGCCACGCTACCGCCCCTGCGTTGCGGGCCGCACTGTCCCTGACATCCCTGTTTTGTAGCACCTTACGCGCTGTGGGCGGGTAGGCCAAGGGCTGTGCGGTATTTTGTGAAGCGGTTCACCAAAGCCTTTACAGATGAAGGGGTTAGTCTAAAGCGTCGGGGGCAAGGGGGTGTTAGCCATGGCCTGGTGCGCTGGCTACAACGGTGCCCCACAGTTGCTGCCAGCGCTGGGTTTTTTCACGGGCGGTGAGGGTTTTCGGGCTGACGCTGATGGCATCGGCAAAAGCGGCGCTATCGGCCAGCAGGCTGGCATTGACTACGCCGCGCAAGGTGCCTTGCAGATGGCAGGCGATCACAATCAAGTCATGGCAGTGGCGGCAACGGTAAAAACCGGCCAGGCCATCGCCGTTATGGTCTTTTTGCAGTTGGCTCAGTGGCTGGCTGATGCTGACCTGCATTAGTGGATCACTTAACAGCGGTGCCGGGTGGGCGGTGCAGTAATCGCAGTCACACACCCGGGGGTGTAGCTGGTGCAAGGGTTTGTCTATGTTTACTTGCAGGCTGACGCTGCCACAGTGGCAGCTACCGTGATATTGCATGGGGCGTCCTCAAGAGCAGCCGTACCACTATACCGGCTGTTGGCTGGGGTTACTTACCCTGAAACTGGCTTAATGCCTGCATTGCTTCGATGCCGTAAACCACAGAGGGGCCGCCGCCCATCAAAATAGCGACCGAGACGGTTTCGGCAATTTCTTCTTTGCTGGCGCCGGCTTCCAGAGCGTCATGGACGTGAAAGGAAATACAGCCGTCGCAGCGCACCGTGATGGCTATGCCCAGGGCAATCAGCTCTTTGGTTTTGGCCCCGAGGGCGCCGGGTTTAACGCTGGCTTCGTGCAGGGTGCTAAAGCCTTGCATGGCCTCTGGAATGTCTAACGACAGGGTTTCCATCCAGTGGCAGAGTTCTTCGTAGTGCTGCGGAAAGTTTTTCATTTGTTGCTCCTTGTGGGGCAGCGGCGCAGGCAGTGTAAAGAGGGCGCTGCCTGGCAGCGCCCTGGGTGCGGTTAACTGCGTTCTTCGCCAACGACACTGCGGTTGTAATAGGCTACCGGAATGGCGCCGGAGTCGGTGCAGCCGAGCTGTTTTCGGTAGCCGGCTGGCAGGTTGTAGACGCGGTCATACTGGCCGCTGTTAATGCCCTGGCGCCAGTGGGTGCGCACTGTTACGGTGTAGCTGGCACCGGGGTCGGTGTTGACAACATAATCAATTGAGCCACCACTGGCGAAGCCACAGCGGCCACTTTTGCGGATCACGCATTTAAAGCGCAGCTTGTCGAGTTCACCCGAGCGGCTGTCGGCGTTGTTGAACTCTGCCGCAAAAGCCTGTTCTTCGGCGTTCAGGGGTTCGGGAGCGGCGTCTTTGCCACTGATGGTTTCGTCAATGAATTTTGCCAAGTCCATGATTACGGCTCCTCCGTAAGTTAAGGTGCAGCAAAAGTTAGCCTCGCTGCTGCAAACGAGTACGCCCGGTCAGCCAATGCTGGCCTGTTACAAGCCTAGGATCGCTGGGCCAACTCACCAGCAAAAGTGCCGATGTATTGCGCTGGGTCATTCATCCTGGTAGGTGGCTTTGTTGCGCTTTACCGCCTTGACCATTTTTGCGAAGGTGCGGCCCTGCGCCCGTTTTTGCGCCAAAGAGGCGTTGGCCTGGGCATTTTCACGGTGCAGCTTTTGGTAATTGGCCAGGCGGCGGTAGTCCAGTTCGCCGTTGGCAATGGCCTTTTGTACCGCACAGCCGGGTTCGCCATGGTGCTGGCAGTCAGTAAATTTGCAGTGGCTGGCCAGCTCTTCAATATCGGCAAACACGGTACTTAGCGACTGTTCTACGTCGGCCACCCGCAGTTCGCGCATGCCCGGCACATCTATCAGCAGGCCGCCCCCTGGCAGTGGGTGTAACTGGCGGTGCGTGGTGGTGTGGCGGCCTTTGGCGTCTTGTTCGCGAATACCGCCGGTGGCGGTTAACGGCTGCCCGGCCAGGGTGTTCAGCAGTGTTGATTTGCCCACCCCGGATGAACCCACCAGCGCTACTGTGGCAGTGCGGTCAAGCCAGGCGCGCAGGCCGCTGAGGCTGCTGGGGTCAAGGGCGTTAACGGTTTCTACGGCCAGGCCCGGCTGGCAGGCGCGGGCAAGCTCGGCGTAATGTTCGGCGTTGCCGGTTAAATCGGCTTTGGTGAGCACCACCACCGGCATGGCGCCGGCCTCGGCCGCTAGTGCCAGGTAACGCTCCAGGCGTGAGGCTTTGAACTCGTCGTTGCAGGATGTGACGATAAACAATATATCGACATTGGCGGCAATGGCTTGCAGGTCACTGTGCTGGCCAGCGCCAACGCGCTTGAACAGGCCTTTACGCTGCAACACCCGTTTGACGAGGGTGGCGCTGTTATCCAGTACCACCCAGTCACCAACGGTGGGGCGCTGCGCTGCCGGGGCTTGTTGTAAGGCGGCTGACAGGGCTGCGCTTTTTTCGCCGTCAGCACAGGCCACATTAAGGCTTGCGCGCTGTACGGCGGTTACCCGGCCAAGGCACTGTTCCTCGCTGGCATCTGCCAGTTGCTGGCTAAAAAACGGCACCAGACCCAGTGCCTGTAGTGTGGGTTCCACTTGCTATGCACCTGTGTAATACAACTCTTCACTATTAATGAAATAGCGCAAAGTGCCAGTGGTGCCGCATTTTTTATGGTGATGTGAGTGTTGCCGGTGTTTCTACGTTAAAGCCTTCCGCTGCTGCCGGGGGCTGAAAATAAGCGCTGATCCGGGCGAACATTTCCGGGGTGTCGGTCGCGGCCCGGTGCGGTTCGGCAAGGCGCCGTTTTTCAATCTGTTGCAGGCAAAGGGCATCGGACACGTCAATAAACACCAGCCGGTGCGGCGCTGCCACCGCCGTGAAAATGGCCTTAAACCAGGCCCGTTGCGCTGTGGTGTTGGCCGGAAAGTCCATGACCACGCTGGTGCCGGCGGCCAGCATGGCTTGCACCAGCGGCTGCATCTGGCTTTTCAGGCGCTCGGCGTAGGTTATGTAGTCTTTAACAGAGGTAATTTGCCCAGGGTAGAGCGCACTTAGCCACTCATCTTCTGACAGCAACACCGCCTGCTGCTGCCGGGCGATCTGGGCTGCCAGAGTGGATTTGCCTGCGCCCATTTTGCCGGTGAAAAACGTCAGTGTGCCGGGGGCCATGGTATTCCTTGCTTGTGGGGCTTTGCTGCCAGCTTACGCCCGTGGCGGCGCAGCGGGAACAGCTAAACGCAGTAATTTGCTGTGGTGGTTAACCGGCTGGCGAGTCAGTACTGATGGGTGTTAAACAGGAGATTTTTGGGTGAGCGGTTTGAGTGTCATAGTCGTCCTTGAGAAAAATTTTTAGCGTTGCCAAAGCGGATTACTGCGGCCGCTATAGCGCCATAACAGCAACAGGGCAGGGCTTATCAGCAGCACCAGCGCCACCATGCTCAATGCTGGGGGAGAGGTTAATGGCTCTACAGCACGGCTTTCTTTTTGAACTCTAGGCTGTAATTTCCGCTCTTGTAAGCGGGCATCAACTTCCTTTTAATGAGTTAGTGATACGTGCCCGTTAAAACGGGTGAGGTTCACGAACGAGTTGACCTACTTGTTATGCGTTTCAGTTTCTTGAGATGCGATTTCATTGCGC
Source organism: Gallaecimonas aegicerasi (assembly GCF_045291545.1). Classification (GTDB taxonomy): domain Bacteria; phylum Pseudomonadota; class Gammaproteobacteria; order Enterobacterales; family Gallaecimonadaceae; genus Gallaecimonas. The sequence continues at coordinate 1,494,330 of NZ_CP149514.1, read as the reverse complement.
TTTTGCAACATTGCCTCATGCTGTTTTGCGTGTTCTTGGCGCTGATTAGCGATGGACTCCCTTCTTTCTTTTATGAAAGCCACCGAATTCCATTCATTTTTTTGCCTCATAGGAAGACCTGAGTATGCTCTGAGCTTGGACGCGAGCTCCGCTGCTTCTAGACCAAGTTCGGCATACAAATACTGCCTTTCTTCAAACCCCTCGACATAATCTGGTGGGGTAGTTCCGTATTCGAATATTGCGCTAATAGTGTTGTTCGCGATTTCTACTTTATTTGGAAATGTGAGTACTTCGTACATTAGGTTCGCGGGAAGCGATTTCCACTCCACTTTTGCTGCTTCCGGCTCAAAACTTGGAGTTTTCACTTGTATGCGGTGATATCCATCTTGATCGGGTTGGCCATGGCAAAGTCCATCGTCGTCTACAACAGCGGAGCAGCCAGAAACAAAGCGATCGAGCATCGAGATAACTTGAATGGATAGGTATTCTGCATCTTTCTTATTTTTTCGGCTTTGAAACCACCATTCCTTGGCTACTGTTAAGAACACTCCCAGAGCAACGCCAAGCAAACCAAAAATTGCCTTATCCATACGCAGGGCTCCACAGCCTCAGTATTACAAAAAAGTGTTCTGTTTATCTCGCGCAACGCTTAAATCAGCGGCGCATTTATGCTTCCGATGCATTTACTTATTATACTTGATGTACGCATCGGCGTTCCTAAGATATCGCAAATATTCAATATCACTCACTATCGGAATATATGAGCCAAGAGTGCCTAATAAAGTTGCCAGATTGTCACACCTCGGCCGCATATACTGTATTCCCATCCAAAAACCTGAACGACGCAACCCACTATCTGATTGTCTGCCACACCTGCTGGTGTGGCTCTTGGGGCCCCTTTGAGTGCAGCGCCGGGGTGGAAGCTGCGATAGGGCCGTTGAGCCAGGGATGGCGAAACAGGTAAGTACGTGTCGGGACACGCGTACGAGCCGGTGCCCGGCAAGCGGCTTACAGCACGGATTGAGCGTAACGCTGGGGTGGCCTTCTTTCGGTTCCTTTCTTTGGCCAAGCAAGAAAGGAACACGCCCGCCGGTGCGGGAACCGGCAAACAAATAGCTGTGCCGCAGGCACATCAAAACCCAGTTGGATATTCCGTTTACTGAATGCTCGGTGCTTACCGGCTATTGCTTTCCTTGTGAAAGATTCTTTTATTGCAGGGGGGGCGCCCCTGCACGCGCCTGACTTTTGGGGGCAAAAGTCAGCAAAACCCTTGCCCATGTTCCGCGCTGACGCTGTGTTCGTCATTCCCGGTTCACCGGTTCATACGTGTGTCCCGACACGTATTCACCTGCTTCGGCGTCCTGCCTCAGCTGAACCTCCATTCCTGCCACAGCGGCGCTGCACTTAACGGGCAGAAAGCGGTTGAGAGCCACAATCACTTGTTAGGTATCTGGGTTAAATACCGCATTTCGATTTTTCACCGTTTAGCACACCGGAACCTGAATCGTCGGTATACACACCATGAAACTTACCTTCGGTAGTAAATTGAATAATTTTATAAACCTTATTATTACCACCAAAATATATTAGATTTTTGCCCTCAGTTTTTTTCCTAAGAGGGATGGGCAACCACCCCAAACAGATCGTTTTCCCATCTTTTACGGCTATAGTGGATGGATAATTCCAGATTTCGTATTTGGAAGTCTTGTCAATTGAAACAGGGTTACCGATTTTTTGGACGACTGATACCTTGGAATCACCGACCTCTACTACTTCATATTTTTCGTAATCCTGATTTACCTGCCAAGAATTTAGGCTCTGAACCTCCTTCTCAATAGGGATCATAGTTTCTACTCCAAACCATACACATCCAGACAGCAGAGACAAAATAAATAAAAGTATGATCTTACGCATTTTTAAACCTAACGATTTAAGTAAAAGGCCGAAGCGCAGCGGCGGAGGTCCTAATCCAGTATTTATTGCAGGAGGGCGCCCCTGCACGCGCCTGACTTTTGTGGGGCAAAAGTCAGCAAAACCCTTGCCCATGTTTCGCTAGCGCTGCGCTTAACGGGCAGAAAAGCAAACAGAATACCGCAGCCACGATTACCAATAGCGAAGCGAATCAGAGCTGGCCACGCTACCGCCCCTGCGTTACGGGCCGCACTGTCCCTGACATCCTTGTTTTTTACCACCTTACGCGCTGTGGGCGGGTGGGCCAAGGGCTGTGCGGTGTTTTGTGAGGCGGCTCACCAAAGCCTTACAGATGAAGAGGTTAGAGCACAAAAAAGCCCGGCTTGGCCGGGCTTTTTTCGGTCAGTCTATTTGTAGCGTGACCTTTTTGGTGTGCTGCAATGTGCTGCTTTCGCTGTTTTTCAGGGTGCCGTTGGCGTCTTCAATAAAAAACACCGGCAGTTGCTCGCGGTCAGCAATTGCTTTGCCTTCTTTCGGGCCGAGGCAGAGCATGGCGGTGGCCCAGGCGTCAGATACCCTTGGGTCGGTGCCAAACACTGATGCCGATACCAAATCGTGAGTTACCGGCGCGCCGCTGCGAGGGTCAAGAATGTGCGAGTAGCGCTTGCCGTTGGCGTCGAAGTGGTGGCGGTAGGTGCCGGAGGTGTCCAGGGTGACGCCATTTTCGTCGTTGATGGTGACGATCTGGTAGACGGCGGCTTCACCCTTTTTGGCGTCGGGCCGTTGAATGGCGATGCGCCATTTTTTGCCACCGGGCTTGTGGCCTTTGATTTTCATGTCGCCGCCAAATTCCACCAGGTAGTTTTTGACGCCATGGCGTTCCAGCACCTGGCTGATTTTGCCGATACTGTAGCCTTCACCCATGGACGAAAAGTTCAGTTGCAGGCCCGGCACGGTTTTGCGGATGCGGCCTGTGGCGTGGTCCACTTCAATTTTGTCCATGCCCAGGTCGGCTTTTACCGCGGCAATTTGCTCGGCGCTTGGCACGTGCAGTTTGTTGTTCTGAAAACCCCAGAGGGTGAACAGCGGGCCGATGGTGGGGTCGTAGCAGCCGCCGGTTTTGTGGTCGATATCCTTGGCGATATCAATCAGGGCGATGAAGTCTTTGGAGGCGCTTTGCCAGTCGGTGGACTGGCTGTGATTGAAGTGCGAGATATAGGAGTCGTCGCGGTAGGTCGACAGCTCTTTATCGATTTGCGCCAGGGTGCTGTTGATGTCTTGTTCAATGGCGGCGCGGTCTGCCGGCTTTTCGGCCCACCAGCTCAGGTGGTAGGTGGTGCCCTGGGCGTAGCCTGACAATTTACTGATCGGCGGTGGCTGCTGGCTACAGTGGCTGAGGCCAAGGGCCAGGGCGGCAGCGCCAAGCAGGCGCAGGGTAGTGCGTTTGGCAACAAGGTTGCGGTTCATGGTGGCAGTGTCTCTTGGTCGTCCAATATTGCCCCCGGCAGCGGTGCTGCCGGGAAGGGGTTAAGCGTCCAGCCAGCCGTGCAGCAAGGTGGCGTCCGTTACCTGTAAAACGGCGGTGTCGCTGGCAGCCTGTTGTGGCGTCAGGGTGAAGGTCATCAGTTCGTCGCGGCGAAATGCATGCACTTCTACCGGCCGTTCACCAATGGCGCTGAGCAGCTTGGCCAGCTGGCTGCTGCGGGCGCGCAGGCCATCAATGGCAACAAGGGTGTCTCCTGCGGCCAGGCCGGCTTTGTCGGCGGCGCTGCCATGGGGCACAGCTTGTACCAGCAGGGCGCCGTTTTGTTCGCTCAGGCGGGCGCCAAGGGTCAGGCGGCCGGGCCGTTCCTTGCCCGGCGAGCCGCCGTTGTCGGCGTCGTCGCTGGCCGGAGCAAAGGCCAGGCTAACCCCCATGGCGGCCAGCAGTTCGCGGGCCGGTAAGTCTTCGGTGCCATGCAGGGCGTGGTTAAAGAAGGCGTCCAGCGGTTCACCCAGCAGTTCTTCGGCAAGCTGCTGGTGGCTGTGGTCTTCGGTGCCAATGCCTTGTTGGCCAAAGCGTTGCCACAGCTCGCCCATGACATCGTCCAGGCTCAGCCGGTGTTCTGAGCGCAGCCGCAGGGTCAAATCGAGGCATAGCGCCATAATGGCGCCCTTGGTGTAGTAACTGACAATGGCGTTGGCGGCGTTTTCGTCTTGCTGGTAGAACTTGGTCCAGGCGTCAAAGCTGGAGTCGGCCAGGCTTTGCAGTAACCGCCCGGAACCGCGCTGCACACGGGTAAAGGTTTTGGCCAGGCGGTCCAAGTAGCCCTGGGCATCAAGCAGCCCGGCGCGGTGCAGCATCAGGTCGTCAAAGTAGCTGGTAATGCCTTCGTAGGCCCAGAGCTGAATGCTGTGGCTTTCTTTTTCCAGCTGGTAGGGCAAAAAGGCCGCCGGTTTGATGCGCTTCACGTTCCAGTTATGGAAGTACTCATGGGAGCACAGCGCCATAAAATCCATATAGTCGCTGCCGTTCAGGCCAAAGCGCGGGATCATCAGCGCGGTGGAGTTGCGGTGTTCCAGGCCGCCGTAGCTGTCGGCGGTAACCATGGTCAAAAACCAGTACTCGTCAAAAGGCTCGGGGCCACCGAAAAAGTCCAGCTGGGTTTCGCAAATGGCTGCCAAGTCCCGTGCCAGGCGGTTTTTGTCACCGTAGTGGTGGCCGGTGAGCACCAGATGGTGGGGAATGCCCTTGGCAGTGAAGGTGACTACCTCAAAATCACCCATCTCTACCGGGTAGTCGATCAGCGCGTCGTAGTTTTCGGCGCAGTAGTCGCCAAACTGCCAGGGTTCGGTGCCGTTACGGGGCAGGCCGGTGGCCACTTGCCAGTGCGGCGCCTGCGCGGGGGCTTCAAGGGTTACGGCAACGGCTTGGTCTTCCTGGCCGGCCACCGCCAGGCATAGTGAGGTGCCGTTAAAAAAGCCGTGGGTTTCGTCCAGGTGGGCGCCGCGCACCGACAAATCCCAGGCGTAGATCTGATAGCGCACCGTTACCGGGCCGTCACAGGGGGCCAACTGCCAGCGCGCTTTGCCGAGCTTGCTGATGGCAATGGGGTTGGCGTCATCGTCTTCGGCGTTAAGCCATTGCAGGTGCTTGGCAAAGTCGCGGATCAGGTAGGAGCCGGGGATCCAGGCGGGCAGCCAAAGCTGCTGGCCGTCGGCGTCTGGCTCACTGATGGTGAGGGTTACGTCAAACAAGTGGCGTTGAAGATCGGCCGGCGAAATACGGTAATGGATGGCGGCAGTCATAAGCTTGCGTGGCAATCAGTTTGGCTGCAGTCTAGCACGGGAATATCGCCTGCCAGAAGGAGAGCGCTGTGAGCGAAGAAACCCTTTTTTCGAAAATTATCCGCCGTGAGATCCCGGCTGAGATTGTTTATCAGGATGACATGGTCACCGCTTTTCGTGACATCAACCCCAAGGCGCCAACGCATGTGCTGGTGGTGCCGAACATCGTTATCGCTACCGCTGACGACATTCGCCCGGAACACGAGCCTTATCTTGGCCGGATGATGACTGTAGCCAGCAAGATAGCCCGAGATGAAGGCATTAATGACGACGGCTACCGGTTGATCATGAACTGCCGGGAGTACGGTGGCCAGGAGGTGTATCACATTCACCTGCATTTGCTTGGCGGCAAGCCGCTGGGGCCGATGCTGGCGCGCTGAGCCAGCGAAAAAGCAAGCCGGGGGCTGACATTGTGTGACGCCCTCGTTACAATCGGCGCGACTTTCACCAGGGGGGGGCCTTTGAAGGCCTGAGATGTCGGTGCACCGGCAGACCCTTTGAACCTGATCCGGCTCGTACCGGCGTAGGGATGGTGCCAATCTGCCATTACTGCCGCACGCCCGGATCTTCTATTTCAGGAGATCCAGATGTTCAAACACACTCTCGTTACTGCTGCCTTGCTGACGGCTTTTGCCGCCCATGCCGATGACGGCATTGAGCACATCACCGTTAACGGCGATTTTCGTGACCAACTGCTTACCGAGCTGACCAACAGCGTCACAGTGCTCAGCGCCGATGAGGTGCAAAGCCGCCACGCCGATGCCCTCGACCAAACCCTGGACATGGTCCCTAACGTCAATTTTGCCAGTGGCGCCAGCCGTGGCCGCTTTCTGCAAATTCGCGGCATTGGCGAGCGCAGCCAGTTTGTTGACCCGGTGAACCCGTCGGTGGGGCTGTTGGTTGATGGCTTTGACTTTTCCGGGCTGGGGTTGGCCGGGCTACTGACCGACATCCGCCAGATTGAAGTGTTCCGTGGCCCCCAGGGCACCCGCTTTGGGGCTAATGCCCTGGCCGGGCTGGTGAACATTGAAACCCAGGACCCGACCCGCGACACCGAAGGCTACGGTGCAGTGAGCTACGCCAACCATCATGCCTACCGCTTGCAGGGCGCGTTGGGCGGCGCTTTGAGTGACAGCGTCAGCGCCCGGGTGGCGGCGTCGCGCTACAAAAGCGACGGTGACAACCATGACCTTTATTTGGGCCACGCCACCAACGGCCGCGATGAAAACACCGGCCGCCTGAAAGTGCGTTACCAGCAGGGTAACTGGCAGCTGGACATGACTGGCCTGTGGCTGGACGTTAACAACGGTTACGACGGCTTTAGCTTTGACAACAGCCGCAACACCCTGTCTGACCACCCCGGTAAAGATGCCCAAAAGAGCCATGGCCTCGGTGCCAAGCTACAATACAACGGCTGGCAGGCAGCAAGGCTGGTACTGATGACCACCAGCAGCCATTCGCGCAGTGAATACAGCTACGACGAAGACTGGTCAAACCCCACTTACTGCCAGAGCCGTGACTGTCCCTACGGTGATTACCAGAGCTTTGACCAGTACCTGCGTAACCGCGACACCCAGGTAGCGGATCTGCGCTTGGTCTCCAAAGGGCAGGGCATGCAATGGGTACTGGGCCTTTATGGCCGCCAGCAACGCGAAGATCTGACCCGCAATTACACCTATGGCGGCCTTACCAGCGGCATTAAAAGTGATAACAGCGCCATCTACGGCCAGCTGCAAGTGCCGCTGGCACCACGCTGGCGTTTGACCATGGGCGCGCGCGCCGAGCACTGGCAAGCCGATTACCACGACTCCAACCCGCAGCAACTGCGCCACAGTGAAGCGCTGTGGGGCGCCAACCTGAGCCTGGGGTACAGCCTCGACAACGCCCTGTACTACGTGGCGCTGACCCGTGGCTACAAGCCCGGCGGCTTTAATACCGAAGGCAGTGTGGACCCGGCGCACCGCACCTTTGACACCGAAACCGCGGTGAACCTGGAAACCGGCGCCAAGTGGTGGCTGGCTGACAGCCTGTCGATGCAGTTGACGCTGTTTCAGATGTGGCGCGACAACATGCAGGTTAAAACCTACGAAACCCGTGACCGCAGCGACGGCTCGGTGGAGTTCATCAACTTTCTGGCCAATGCCGCCTCGGGTAAAAACCGCGGCGTGGAGCTGGAAAGCCACTGGCAGGTCATGCCGGCGCTGGTATTGCGCGGCAGCCTGGGCCTGCTAAGCACCCGTTATAACGATTTTATTAATGCTAACGGCGAGCGCCTGGACGGCCGCGATCAGGCTCAGGCGCCGCGCTGGCAGTATTATCTGGCGGCTGACTGGCAACTGGCCAATGACTGGACGCTAACGGTTGAAAACGAGGGTAAAGACCGCTTCTATTTTTCTGACAGCCATAATGTGCAGTCCTGGGCGTATAGCCTCTGGCACGCCAATTTGGCCTGGCAACGGGGCCAATGGCAGCTGAGCCTCTATGGCCGCAACCTCTTTAACCGCAAGTACGCCACCCGTGGTTTTGGCGGCTTTGGTAATGACCCGGCCGACGGCTACGCCACCCACCCGTATTTCCAGCTCGGCGACGGCCGGGTGGTGGGCGTCAGCGCCCGTTATCGCTTCTAAGGAGCCTGTGATGAACCTGTCTGTTGAGATTTCCATGTACCCACTGGCGGAAGATTACATTCCGCCTATTCAGGGCTTTATTGACGAGCTGAACCGCCACCCGGCGCTGACCGTGCTCACCAACACCATGAGCACTCAGGTGTTTGGCCCTTATGATGAGGTGATGGCCGTACTGGCTGCGGCGATGAAGGCCGAACACGCCAAGGGCAAAGCCAGCTTTGTATGCAAGTTTCTGGGCGGGGATCTGCGCCCGTGAGCGACTTTCTCAGCACCCTCTGGGCGCAGCTGCTGGCCACCTCACCGATGGAGGGGCTGGCAGTGCTGCTGGCCATTGCCTACTTGTGGCTGGCCATGCGGCAAAGCCAGTGGTGCTGGCCGGCGGCGCTGGCCAGTACGCTCATTTATGTGGTGCTGTTTTATGATGTGGCGCTGCTCAGTGAATCGGTACTCAATGGCTATTACATGGCCATGGCGGTTTACGGCTGGTGGAGCTGGCGCCAGGGCAGTAAGGACGAGGCACTGCCGGTAGCCAGCCGCCCCTGGCACTGGCACCTCAAGCTGATTGCCTTTGGCGCTGTGGCATCACTGGCCTGGGGCCACATGATGGCCAGTTATACCCAAGCCGCCTTTCCGTATCTGGATGGCGCAACCAGCTGCTTTGCGGTGATCACCACCTGGATGGTCACCCGCAAGGTTCTGGAAAATTGGCTGTACTGGGTGGTTATTGATGGCGTCAGCATCTGGCTGTATCTGCAAAAACACCTGGCCATGACGGCGGTACTGTTTGCCCTGTACGTACTGATGGCTATTGCCGGATATTGGAGTTGGCGCCGTGTGGCCCGAACTGCCCCAGCCGTGGCGTGATGCCGTAGTCACGCCGCTGGCCGGTGGCATGACCAACCGTCACTGGCTGTTAGCAAGCGGTGCTGAGCAGGCGGTGCTGCGCCGTGACAGTGATGCTGTGCAACTGGGCATTGACCGCCAGGGCGAGCGGCAAGCCTGGCACTGCGCGGCAAGAGCGGGGGTTAGCCCAGCGCTGCTCTGGCAGGGCGAGGGCTGGACCTTAAGCCGCTTCATTAACGGCGCCAGTGGCCCGGCTGACTCGTCGGCCCGGCTGGGGCGGTTGCTGTCGCATATTCACTGGTTACAAAACCAGCCGTTGACGTTACCGGTATTGCCGCTGCGCCAGCGGGCGCTGGCCCTTGGCGCGAAAGACGGCCCCTGGGCGGCTTACGGTTTGATTGAAAGCCAGCCAGAGGCGCTGCGCCCGGCTCATGTGGACCCAAACCCGGGCAATTATTTATGGCAGGGCGAGCGCCTTTGGCTGCTGGACTGGGAGTATGCCAGCCTGGCAGACCCGGATTACGACTTGGCGGCTATTGCTGTTGAGCATGCTCTGGCCGCCAAGACCGTGCTGGCACTGTGGCAACAGTGCAGTGGCGAGCAGCGGCAAGAGGCACGACTACAGGCGATGATGCGCATCTACGCGCATCTGTGTGAATGCTGGTGTTGCCATCAGGCAACGGGCTATCGCAAGGCTGCGGCGCGTTATCGCAAAGCATGGCGTACTGACCTTGTAGACGGGCAGGGGGTCAATTAGCCTTTGCCTGACTTTTCAGCCTGCGACAACACCATGATCGTGATTTTCCTGCCGGTGGGGCACCACTGATGCGCTTTAACCTGACTCAGACCCGTACCGGCGCTGGCCGGGCGCTGTTTGGCGCTAGCCATGACCGTTTGTTCTGGTTTTTGCATACCCTGGGCTGGGCGGCCTACGGCATGCTGTTCTGGATCTCCAACTATCTGGCCGGCGGCGACAGCCGCTACTGGGTGCACATCACCTTTTTGAGCAGTACCGGCTGGTTGCTATCGATCCCGCTGCGTTACCTGTATCAGTACATCTGGAACTACCGGCCGCGGGTGATTTTTGTGATCAGCATCATCGCCTGCATGGTGGTGGGGATGATCTGGCAGGTGGCCCGCAACTTTTTCTATTACATGGTGTTGTACCCCCACAAGGCGCCGGAAGCCTGGTCTGGCTATTACGGTTATGTGGTAGCGGCGGTGCCGATTTTGGCGGCCTGGAGTGGTCTGTACTTCGGTATCAAGTACTACCGCATGCTCCAGCTGATGAACGAAAAAGCCCTTAATAAAGCCACCAATGCCGCCCAGCAGGCGCAGCTAAAGGCCCTGCGTTATCAGCTAAACCCACACTTTTTGTTTAATACCCTCAATGCCATTTCGACACTGGTAATGCTCAAGGAAAACGACACGGCCAACCGGATGGTAGAAGGGCTATCGGACTTTTTACGCTACTCGCTGGAAAACGACCCCATTCGCCGGGTGCCACTGGCCCAGGAAATTCACGCCATGGAGCGTTACCTGGCCATTGAGCAAATCCGTTTTTCTGACCGCCTGACGGTGCACTGGGAAATTGATGACGACGTCAAGCAAGCGCTTGTTCCGTCGCTGATTTTGCAGCCACTGATTGAAAACGCGGTGAAGTACGGCGTGGCCAGCCAGGAAAAAGGCGGCACCATCTGGATCTATGGCAAACGTTTTGGTAGTGATCTGCTATTAGAAATAGCCGATAACGGCCCGGGCCTGGGCCATGGCAAGAGTCACAGTACCGGTGTTGGCCTGGCCAATACCCGCGAGCGCCTAGGCGCCTTGTACGGCGACGACTGTGCCTTTACGCTGTCGTCACGGCAGCCGTCCGGCCTGAGCGTACATTTGCGGATACCTTACCAGACAGAACAATGACCATTAGAACCCTGATCGTTGATGATGAACCGCTGGCCCGCCAAGGGCTGAAACTCCGTCTGGCCGATATCGCGGATATCGAACTGGTAGGGGAAGCTGGCAGCGCCAAAGAGGCCTTGCAGTCGCTGGCCGCCTTAAAGCCCGATCTGCTGTTTCTGGATATTCAGATGCCCGGCATGACCGGCATTGAACTGCTGGAGCGGCTGATCCATGAAGATCTGGAGCTGCCGGTGGTGGTGTTTGTTACCGCCTATGACGACTACGCCGTCAAAGCCTTCGAACTGCATGCCCTCGATTACCTGCTAAAACCGGTGGATGCCGAACGCCTCAGCCAATGCATGGTGCGTATTCACAGCCAGCTGGAACAGCGTGATCAGGCCCGCCGCGAGGCGCGGATGCTCAAAGCGCTGGCGGAGCTGGCCGGTGTCAGTGCTGACGAAGTGGCGCAGCGCTTAAGCCGGGGCGAAGCGGTGACCGGTGATTACGCCGAGCAGCTGGCGATCCGTGACGGCTCGGAAGTGAGCCTGGTGACTACCGCCGACATTGACTGGATTGACGCCGCCGGCGATTACATGTGCATCCATGCCAAGGGTGTTATTCACATCATGCGCAAAACCATGAAAGAGCTGGAAGCAATGCTCGACCCCCGCCGTTTTGTGCGTATTCACCGCAGTGCCATTGTCAACCGTGACCGTATTGCCCAGCTTATCAACCTGGCCAGTGCCGACTATCTGGTGCGCCTGGAAAGTGGCGATGAGCTGCGGGTAGGGCGGTCGTATCGTGACAAGGTCAAGCAACTGCTGATGTAACGGCGGTAACCGCCTGGCCGCTCACTGGCCTCTTTTGGAGTAAATGCATGCATAAGCTGTCAGGGCGCGCCGGTTTGGGCGCGTCTTTGTCGTTGGTGACGGTGGTGTTGTGGGGCTTGTTGCCGGTGGCACTTAAAGAAGTGCTGGTACACATGGACCCCTACACCATTACCTTCTACCGCTTTTTCGTCTCGGGCGGCTTGCTGGCACTGTGGCTGGTAAAACGCCGTGCGCTGCCAAGTCTTAGTATGTTGAATGGTCAGGGCCGTAAATTATTGCTGGTATCGGTACTGGGGCTGTTGACCAACTACGGCTTTTACCTGCTGGCTTTAGAACACCTTGACCCGCGAACGGCCCAAACGGTGATCCAGCTGGCGCCGCTGTTGTTGTTACTGGGCGGCGTTTGGCTGTATCGCGAGCCCTTTGGCCCGGTACAGGCGCTGGGCGTGATGATTCTGCTGCTGGGGCTGGGGCTGTTTTTCAATGAACGGCTGGCGAAAATTTTCTCGGATTTTGCCGGCCTGGGCCTTGGCGTCGCCCTGATGGTAGCGGCGGCTGTTACCTGGGCCAGTTATGCCCTGGCACAAAAGAAACTGCTGGCCCAGCTTAATTCGCTGCAAATCATGATGATCATCAACGTCTGCGGAGCCCTGGCTTTTTTACCCATGGCGCACCCGGCGCAGGTGCTGCATCTGAGTGCCTGGGAAGGGGGCTGGCTGCTGTTTGCCTGCTTTAATACCCTGATCGCCTACGGCGCCTTTGCCGAAGCGCTGAATCATTGGGAAGCCTCCAAGGTATCGGCCTTGCTGGCCATTACCCCGCTGATGACCTTCGGCTTTGTGGCGGTGCTGGCCCCGCTGCTGCCGTTTGGCTTTGATACCACCGAGCTGCCATTGCTGTCATATGTGGGGGCCGTGCTGGTGGTATTAGGCTCGATGCTCAATGCTCTGGGCAATCGCCTGCTGTGGCGGCGACGCTAGCGCTTTACTTTTACCCCTCATTTGTTAATTTAATGTCAACCCGTTGGAAAAGCGGGAAAAAGCAGGAAACGGACAGCGTTACTGCGACAACATTTGAGGGAGAATGGCAATGGACAAAGGGCCCTTGATCAGGGGTATTGCCTGCTTGCTTGCACTGCTGCCGTTAGCCGCAGCAGCCATGGATAAACGTGTTTTACCGCCGCTAATGACCGTTGATGGCACCAGCCAGGCACAATACGCCAAGGCCTGGTGGCAATGGCAGAAGTCGGTACCTGGCCCGGCTAGCCCACAGAACGATCTCACCGGCTTGCGCTGTGATTATGGCCAGAAAGGGGACGTCTGGTTTTTGGCCAGCGCGCCAAATGGTAAGGCGGTGGAACGCTACTGCAATGTCCCGGCGGGGCGTTATCTGTTTGTGCCGGTACTGGGTCAGCTGGCGGCGCCTAGCTATGAAAACCAGTATGACTGCAACACCATGAAAAAAGCGGTGGTGATCAACTGGCCGAATATCAGCAAGATGTCTGTGGAACTTGATGGCCAGGCGGTGAGCAATATGGCCGCTTACCGGCAACGCTCGCGGCGCTGTTTTGATTTGCTGGGAGCGGTGTCACGGGAACGTCTGCCGCCGAAGATCTTTCCGTCAGCCTTTGAAGGTTTCTGGCTGATGATCAAGCCCCTTGAACCCGGTGAGCATGATCTGAAAATACTGGCCAAGTACAGCAGTGGCCAACAGGATCTCAGCCAAAACATTCGCTACACCATCAACGTGTATTAAAAAAGGCGCCAACAGGCGCCTTTTTTATTGGCTTAACGCCATTATTCCACCTGCAATATTTTACAGGTGTTGGTGCCACCGATGGTTTCCATGCGATCACCATGGGTCATCATCACCAGATCGCCACTTTGCAGATGGCCTTTGGCTTTGAGCAGGGTCAGTGCTTCACGCTTCAGGGCGTCATCACGGTAGTGGGTGGAGTCAAAGGCGATGGGGAATACGCCACGGTACAGTGCCAGCCGGTTCAGGGTATTGGCGTGGCGCGACAGCGCGAAGATCGGCAGCGCGGAACTGATCCGCGACATCATCAGCGCCGTGCCACCTGACTCAGTCAGGGCAATAATGGCCTTGATGCCTGACAAATGATTGGCGGCATACATGGTAGACAGGGCAATGGTTTCTTCCACCGAGTTGAAGCTGTGGTTCATGCGGTGGGTGTCGATGATGACCGACGGGTGCTTTTCGGCGCCCAGGCAAACCCGCGACATGGCCGCCACGGTTTCTACCGGGTACTTACCGGCGGCTGTTTCTGCTGACAGCATGACGGCGTCAGTGCCGTCCAGTACGGCGTTGGCCACGTCCATGACCTCGGCGCGGGTGGGCATCGGGCTTTCGATCATGGTTTCCATCATCTGCGTGGCGGTGATCACCACCCGATTCATTTCCCGTGCCCGTTGGATAATGCGTTTTTGCTGGCCAACCAGTTCGGCGTCACCGATTTCCACCCCGAGATCGCCCCGTGCCACCATGACGGCGTCAGAGGCCATGATGATGTCATCAAGGGTGGCGTCGTCGGCAACGGCTTCGGCGCGCTCGATTTTGGCACAGATCAGCGCATTGGAGCCGGCGGCAACGGCCAGTTCACGAGCGTAGCGCAGGTCATCACCGCTACGTGGAAAGGACACTGCCAGGTAGTCAACGCCAATGGCCGCGGCACTTTTGATGTCAGCTTTATCTTTGTCGGTCAACGCCGGCGCAGTCAGACCGCCGCCCTGGCGGTTAATGCCTTTGTTGTTGGACAACACACCGCCGATCAGCACTTCGGTTGCCACTTTGGCGCCATCAACGCCGGTGACTTTCAGTTGCAGGCGGCCATCGTCCAGCAGCAGTACGTCACCATGAGTAACATCCTGCGGCAGATCCTTGTAATCCAGGCCCACGGCCTGCTGGCTGCCTTCGCCTTTGCCCAGTTCGGCATCCAGCACAAAGCTGTCGCCGGCGCTAAGGGTGATCGGGCCATCTTTGAAAGTGGAGATGCGGATCTTCGGGCCTTGCAGGTCGCCGAGAATGGCAACGTGTTTACCAAGGCGGGCAGCAATGTCGCGTACGGCATTGGCGCGGCGCTGATGGTCATCGGCATGACCGTGGGAAAAGTTAAGGCGAACCACGTTGGCGCCGGCACGGATCACCTGTTCCAGGTTATCTGCTTTATCCGTAGCCGGACCCAGGGTAGTGACAATTTTCGTTCTTCTCTGCATGACCGTTTACCAGGCTGGTTTAACGGTCAAACTATAACATAGTCACTGTTGTTTTGGTGTAATTTTACTACAAAAATGCCTTACTGCGGCTCGCCGTCCTTGGTTAGCCGGGAGTCGCGCAGAATGTCTTTGACCCGGCGCAGGTTCTCCCGAAAGCGCGGCCCGCGACGCAGTACAAAACCTGTAGCAAGAATGTCCACCACGGTCAGGGCTGCCAGTCGTGACGCCATCGGCATATAAATGTCGGTGTCTTCCGGCACGTCCATACCAATGGCAATGGTGGCTTCGCGGGCCAGGGGGGAGTCCTTGGAGGTAATGGCAATAACGGTGGCGTCGTTTTCCCGGGCAATGCGGGCCAGCTCTACCAGGCTTTTGGTGCGGCCGGTATGCGACAACAGCACCACCACATCACCGTCGGCGGAATTCATGCAGCTCATCCGTTGCATCAATACGTCATCGGAATACACCACCGGCACGTTAAAGCGGAAGAATTTGTTCAGGGCGTCATGGGCTACTGCGGCACTGGCGCCAAGGCCAAAGAAAGAAATTTTCTTCGCTTGTGTCAGCAAGTCCACGGCGCGGTTGATGATCTGTGGGTCGAGGCTGCGCCGGGCAGTATCAAGGCTGGCCATGGCCGATTCAAAGATTTTGGCGGTGTAGGCCTCGGGGCCATCGTCTTCTTCAACATGGCGGTTAACATAAGGCGTGCCGTTGGCCAGGCTTTGCGCCAGGTGCAGCTTGAAATCCGGGAAGCCCTTGGTATCCAGGCGGCGGCAGAAGCGGTTAACGGTGGGCTCGGAAACATCGGCGGCCTTGGCCAGCGAGGCAATTGAGGAATGAATGGCCGATTGCGGATTGGCCATGATCACTTCCGCGACCTTGCGTTCAGACTTGGACAGGCTGGCCATGCTCTTGGCAATTTTATCCAGGGTGTTCATTAAGATGTTTCCTTATATAGCCGTTACCGCCTGCAGGCGTTTGCGCCATTATTATGAAAAAAAATCTCTTATGAAAGTTTGCTTATGGAAATAAGCCGGTGCGGGCATGGACAGTCAGGGGGTTTTACGGCATATAATGTAGTTAAATTACAACTTCGTTGATCAGAGGGTGAGGCAAATGAAACCAGAGGACAGGTCTGGTCCATGTGATCTGGTGTTATTTGGTATCAAGGGCGATTTGGCCCGGCGCAAACTGCTGCCGGCGCTGTATCAGCTGGACAAAGCCGGGTTATTACATGCCGACAGCCGCATTATTGGCGTTGCCCGTGGCGAACCGGATGACCTCAGCGAGACCCTCAATACCTTCCTGAAAGAGCCACTGGACGGCGATATTTTCCAGCGTTTTGCCGCCCGTATGGATTTTGTGGATCTGGATTTCACCAATCTGGACAGCTACCAGGCCATCAAGGCCGCGGCTAACCCTGAAACCCCGGAAGTTTATTACTTTGCCACGCCGCCTTCGTTGTATGGCGACATCTGCCATGGCTTGTCGGCGGCGGGGCTCATTCGCCGCAACAGTCGGGTGGTGATGGAAAAACCCATCGGCCACGATCTGGCGTCAAGCCAGGTGATCAACGACAAAGTTGCCGCCCATTTTGAAGAGCGGCAGATCTACCGTATTGACCATTATCTGGGTAAGGAAACGGTACAGAACCTGCTGGCCCTGCGTTTTGCCAATGCCCTGTTTGCCCGGAACTGGGATGCCACCTGCATTGACCATGTGCAGATCACTGTGGCCGAAGAAGTGGGTATTGAAGGGCGCTGGAGCTACTTCGACAAGGCCGGGCAAATGCGCGACATGGTGCAAAACCACCTGTTGCAGGTGTTGAGCCTGATTGCCATGGAGCCACCCATCAGCCTGGACGCTGATGCTATTCGCGATGAAAAACTAAAAGTGCTGCGGGCATTGCGGCCCATTACCACGGCCAATGTCAATGACGTGACAGTGCGTGGCCAGTACAGCGGCGGCTTTTTGCGTGGCCAGGCGGTGCCCGGTTATGCCGAGGAAGAGGGCGCTGCGAAAGGCTCCAATACTGAAACTTTCGTGGCGCTGCGGGTTGATATTGATAACTGGCGCTGGACCGGTGTGCCGTTTTACCTGCGTACCGGTAAGCGGATGCCGTCAAAAACCACGGAAGTGGTGGTGACCTTCAAGGCGTTGCCGCACAACATCTTTGGTGGCAAACAGCGGCAGCTGGCCCAGAACAAACTGATCATCCGCCTGCAACCGCAGGAAGGGGTGGAGCTGCAAATGCTCAACAAGGTGCCGGGTATTGAATCAAGCATGCGCCTGCAGGGCACCAAGCTGGACTTGGCCTTCTATGAAACCTTCAAGGACATCCGCATTGCCGATGCCTATGAACGACTGCTACTGGAGGCCATGAACGGCAACCAGACCCTGTTTGTGCGCCGTGATGAAGTGGAAGCCGCCTGGCGCTGGGCTGACTCCATCATTGACGCCTGGGAACAAAGCGGTGAGCCGCCGAAAAGCTACCAGGCCGGTACCTGGGGGCCGGTTTCTTCCATTGCCCTGATCACCCGTGACGGCCGCAGCTGGGAGGAATAATGAAACTGACCGTGGAAAAACAGTTCACTGACGCACAGGCACTTGCCGATGCCCTGGCCAGCAAGGTGGCGGGTTTGCTGCAAGCAGCAGTAGACAGCCGTGGCAAGGCTGCTTTGGTGGTTTCGGGCGGCCGTACGCCGGTGCGTTTTTTTGAAGCGCTGAGCCGCCATAACATTACCTGGGGCAAAGTACTGGTGACATTGGCTGATGAACGCTGGGTTGATGCCAGTGACCCGGCTTCCAATGAAGCGATGGTGCGCCGCCACCTGCTGCAAGGGCGCGCCGCCAGTGCCCGTTTTGTCAGCCTGAAAACACCGCATGCCAGCCCGGAAGAAGGCCTGGAGCTGGCCACCGACTGGCAGGGTGCCTTAATCCAGCCTCTGGATGTGGTGATCCTGGGTATGGGCAATGACGGCCATACCGCATCACTGTTTCCTGATTGCCCGAACATTACCGGTAACCTCACTACCGAGGCCCGGCTGGTGGTGGCCCGGCCACCCAGCCAGGCGCAACCGCGCATTTCCCTGAGTTTGTCGGCGCTGCTCAACAGTCGGCAGATTTTCCTGCACCTGGAAGGGGAAGACAAAAAAGTCACTTTGGATGCGGCGCTGGCCGGTGATGACGTTACCGCCATGCCCATTCGCGCCGTACTGGGGCAAAAGCAGACCCCGGTCGATGTTTATATTAAGCGGGAGGAAGTATGAATAAGGTCGTGGCCGAGGTAACGGCCCGTATCGAAGCGCGTAGCCAGGCTAGTCGCGCCCGCTACCTTGAGCAAATGCAGGCCCAACAGGCCAAAGGTGTACACCGTTCGGCGCTGTCGTGTGGCAACCTGGCCCATGGTTTTGCCGCCTGTGGTGCCGCTGATAAAGACAACCTGCGTTCCTTTACCAAAGCCAATATCGGCATCATTTCCGCCTACAACGACATGCTGTCGGCTCACCAGCCCTATGAGCAATTTCCGGCGCTGATCAAAGCAGCACTTCACGAAGCGGGCTCGGTAGGCCAGTTTGCCGGTGGTGTGCCGGCCATGTGTGATGGCGTGACTCAAGGCCAGCCGGGTATGGAGCTGTCGTTGTTGTCTCGCGACGTGATTGCCATGAGCAGCGCCGTTGGCCTGTCGCACAACATGTTTGACGGCGGCCTGATGCTGGGGATCTGCGACAAGATCGTACCGGGCATGCTGATGGCCGCTGCCAGTTTTGGCCACCTGCCGTTTGTGTTTGTACCGGCCGGGCCGATGCCATCGGGCATGCCCAACAAGGAAAAGGCCCGCATTCGTGAGCTTTATGCTCAGGGGCAAGTGGGCCGTGACGAGTTGCTGCGTGCTGAAAGCGAGTCCTATCACAGTGCCGGTACCTGTACTTTTTACGGTACTGCCAACTCCAACCAGCTGATGGTGGAAGTGATGGGTCTGCACCTGCCGGGTTCGTCTTTTGTGAACCCCAACACGCCGCTGCGTGACGCCCTGACCAAAGCCGCCGCCAAGCAGGTGGCCAGACTCACGGAAACCTCCGGTAATTACACGCCGTTCAGTGACATTGTTACTGCCAAGTCGCTGGTCAATGCCATGGTGGCGTTGCTGGCCACGGGCGGTTCTACCAACCACACCATGCACCTGGTCGCAGTGGGCCGGGCGGCCGGTATCGAGATCAACTGGGATGACTTTGACGCACTGTCGAAAGTGGTGCCGCTGCTGACCCGTATCTACCCCAATGGCCAGGCCGATATTAACCACTTCCAGGCTGCCGGTGGCATGGCTTACCTGTTCAAGAGCCTGCGTCAGCTTGGCCTGTTGAACGAAGATGTGAAAACGGTGGTAGGCGAGGGACTGGACAAATACGAGCTGGAACCTTGGCTGGATAACGGCGAACTGGCCTGGCGTGCTGGTGCTGATAAGAGCCTCGACGACACTGTGCTGGCTGATCCGCAAACGCCGTTCAGTGCCGAAGGTGGCCTGCGGGTGATGCAAGGCAACCTTGGCCGCGGTGTTATCAAAGTGTCTGCAGTGCCTCAGGGCAACCGCATTATCGAAGCGCCGGCAGTCGTGCTGTCTGATCAAAACCAGCTGCAAGCTGCCTTTGAAGCGGGTGACCTGGACCGTGACTGCGTGGTTATCGTGCGCTTTCAGGGGCCCAAAGCCAACGGTATGCCAGAGCTACACAAACTGACACCGCCGCTCGGCGTATTGCAGGAAAAAGGTTACAAAGTAGCGCTGGTTACTGATGGCCGCATGTCAGGCGCCTCCGGCAAAGTGCCGGCCGCCATCCACCTGACGCCTGAGGCGCTGGATAACCCGGTTCTGGCCAAGGTACAAGACGGTGACATGGTACGCCTGGACGCCACTACCGGTGAACTGACACTGCTGGTTGGCGAGGCTGAGCTGGCCGGACGCACAGCCGCCGTTGCTGACCTGAGCGGTAATAACCTCGGCATGGGCCGCCAACTGTTTATGAACTTGCGACCGCAACTGTGTGGTGCCGAGCAGGGCGCTACGCTGTTTCGCTTCCCCCATGAGGAAAATCAATGACCTGGAAACTTGCTCCTGAAGCGGTAATGACAACCAGCCCGGTAATGCCGGTACTGGTGATCGAGCAGCTTGAACACGCGGTACCGCTGGCCAAAGCGCTGGTGGCCGGTGGTATCCGGGTGCTGGAAGTGACCTTGCGCACCGCCTGTGCGCTGGATGCCATCAGTGCCATTGCCGAGGCAGTGCCAGAGGCGCTGGTGGGGGCCGGTACGGTACTCAATGCCGAAGACTATCAGGCGGCGGTCAATGCCGGGGCCAGTTTTGTCATCAGCCCGGGTATGACGCCTTCTCTGGTGGAAGCCGCCAAGGCCGGTGCAGTGCCGCTTATCCCCGGTGTCAGTACCCTTTCTGAAGTGATGACGGGTATGGATATGGGCCTGAGCTACTTCAAGTTCTTCCCGGCCCAGGCCTCCGGCGGAGCGCCGGCGCTAAAAGCCATGGGTGGGCCCATTCCGCAGGTGAAGTTCTGCCCCACCGGCGGTATCAGCCTCAGTAATGCCAAAGAGTATCTGGCCCTGCCCAATGTGCTGTGTGTCGGCGGTAGCTGGCTGGCACCGGCACAACTGATGGCCGACGGTGACTGGGACAGCATTACCGCGCTGGCCAAAGAGGCCAGCCAGCTCTGATAAAAAAGCGCTCATTGAGCGCTTTTTTTTTCGTCGGTAAATACTGCTAAGCTGTTCAAAAATAAAGGCAACAAGGAAAAGTTATGAGCTGCCGACAGTGCCACTGTGAAGACACCCAAAGCCCCTTTGCTATTACCATGGCATTCCAGCCGATTGTGGATGTCAGCCAGCAGCAAACGGTAGCTTATGAAGCACTGGTTCGCGGCACCGATGGCACTGGCGCCGGGCAGCTATTGGCACAACTGACCGAGCAAAGTCGTTATGCCTTTGATCAACAATGCCGGCAGGTGGCGATCACCCTGGCGGCGCAGTTGAACATGGCCAGCTTTTTGTCAATTAACTTCATGCCCAACGCCATTTATGAACCAAGCCGGTGTTTGGCTACTACCTTAAAGGCCGCTAAAGCCTGCGGCTTTGCACGTGAGCGCATTATTTTTGAAGTGACCGAGCAGGAAAAGCTGGTTGACGACGGCTTTTTAACCCACATCATCGAAACCTACCACCGCCACGGTTTTAAAACCGCCATCGATGACTTTGGTGCCGGTTATGCCGGCTTGAACATGCTGACCTGTTTCCAACCGGATTTTATTAAACTGGACCGGCAACTGGTTAGCCATATTGACACCGACCCGGTGCGCCAGGCGATCCTCGAAGGTGTGGCGGTGGTGGCCCAGCGGCTCGGCATCCGCCTTATTGGTGAAGGGGTAGAGCGCCGTCAGGAATCTGACTTTTTGCTGACCAAAGGAGTGAGCTGGCAACAGGGTTACTACTTTGCCCGCCCTGAAGTTGCGCAGCTACCCACGGTCAGCTGGCCCGCCTGAATTGGCCTGGAGTAGCCGGTTGATGGCATCGGGGCGAAGCTGCCGTTTCACGGTGATGGCATAGAAATGTTCATCTACTTCCGGTAGGGAGAAGTACACCGCCAAGCGGCCACTGGCCAGTTCGTCTTTAACCACCACATCCGGTAATACGGCAATGGCACCACTGTCGCGGGCCAGTAGCCGCAGCATGGCCATGTCGTCCACTTCGGCCTGTACCGTCGGCTGAAATTGCCAGAGGCTGCAAAAATTGTCGAAGTTACGGCGCATTTCACTGCGGGGGCTGGGTAGCACCCAGCGCCGCCCAGCGTAGCCTTTGGGAAAGGTGCTGTCGGGTTTGTCGGCGGCCGGGCCGATAACCGACAACGGCTGGCTTGCCACCTTTTGTACCAGCCAGGGGCGACGAGGATCATCACCAACGTTGGTATTGGTCAAAATCAGATCGAGGCGGTTTTCGGCCAGCTCATCCAGTAACACCGACATGGGCATACTGCTCAGCACAAAACGCTGTTCCGGATCGGCCAGCAGCGGGGCAATAAAATCCTCAATAAAGTTTCGCGACATGGTTGCCGCCATACCAATGCGTAATACCGGCCGGTGGCGCTGAATACCCTGTTCCAACAGTCTTTCCAGTGCTTCACCGGTACTAAAAATATCCTCAGCGAAAGTCAGCACCTGCTGGCCGGCATCGGTTAGCGTCAGCTGCCGCCCCCGGCGGTCAAAAAGCTGCTGGCCAAAGCGTTCTTCCAACTGGCGGATCTGCGTTGACAGCGCCGATTGCGACACATGCAGCGCCTTGGCGCTTTGCGTGAGGTTACCACTGCGGGCAACCTGCCAAAAATAGTAGAGGTGGTGGTAATTAAGTCGGCTCATCGTTCTTTTTTACAGAACAAAATGTAAATATATATCAATTTTACCAAATTGTGAGATTCAGGAATACTGCCGCCACTGACCCTGATTGAGACAAACGGTGTGATTGAGCTGTTGCTGAATGTTCTGTTGGCGCTATTGATGCTGAGCTATCCCCTGGCAGCATTGCGCCCGCGTCATGTGCAGAGCCTGTCGTTACTGGCGCTGTTACTGGCGCTGGCGAACGGCTTGCTACAGTGGCTGGCGGGTGGCCGGCCGGGGCCGTTGTTCAGTGCGCACCCGGCCAGTGCGGTGGTGGTATTGGTGGTGACCTTTATTGGCTGGGTGGTGCTGCGCTTTGCCTGGCGTTATCTCGCTGGTGAGCCGCGGCGAGCAGATTTTATTCGCGGCATGCTGTGGTTGCTGGCCGGGGTGGTGCTGGTGGTGACTACCAATCATGCTCTGGTATTTTTGGCCGGTTGGGTCGGCATAAGCCTGGCACTGCACCGCTTGTTGTTGTTTTATCCGGAGCGACCCCGGGCCCAATTGGCGGCCCATAAAAAATTCCTGCTGGCACGCTCGGCAGAGCTGGCCCTGGCAACGGCCCTGGCTCTGCTTTATGTCGAGCATCACAGCTTTTACCTGTACGAACTTCTGCAACCAACGCCGGGCATCGCCGGGCAAGTGGCCGCCGTGTTGATTGCTATTGCGGCGCTTATCAAGTGTGCCCAGTTGCCGGTGCATGGCTGGCTTATTCAGGTCGTAGAAGCGCCAACACCGGTATCGGCGTTGCTGCATGCCGGTGTGATTAACCTGGGGGGCTACCTGCTGTTATTGGCGTCGCCCTTACTGACGCCAGCGGCCCGCTGGCTGGTATTGCTGGTGGCGGGGGTGTCGCTGGTGTTGGCCACCCTGGCAATGACGCTACAAACCAGCATCAAGGAAAAGTTGGCCTGGTCTACCTCCTCACAAATGGGGCTAATGCTGCTGGAATGTGCCCTTGGCCTGCATGCCCTGGCGCTGCTGCATCTGGCGGCGCACAGCTGCTACAAGGCTTTTAGCTTTCTTAGCAGTGGCGAAGCCGTATCGCTGTGGCTCAGTGAACAGATGGCACCACGGGGTCGCTTGTTCCCTGCGCTGTGGTTGAGCCTGCCGCTGCTGGCCGGCCTCTATTGGCTGGGTGTAAGCGCCGCGGCGCTGGCATTGCTGGCCCTGGCGCTGGTGTTGTCCGGGCCCCTGGCCGCGTTGGCGCTCAGTGCCGGTTATCTCCTGCAAAAAGAGTTGTTTGAACAGCTGCTGTTGAATCAACCGAGCGGCATGTTACCGGCGCTGTGGGTGGTGGCGCTGGCTCTGGTGCTGCTGGTGGGCTTTGTGCTGGTCAGTAACCCGGCTCGGGTACGGCTGCGCCACTGGCTGCAGGCCGGGTGTTTTCTTGACCACTGGGCTACCCACCTGACTTTGTTACTGTGGCCTGCACCCGCACTCAGTGGCCGTTTTAACCGTCTGAGTAATAAGGAGTCGCTGCTATGAGCCTGCGTGCCGCTTGCGAACGTATTGCCCCGGCATGGCCGCTGGACCAACTGATAGCCATTAACCCCTGGTGGCCGCTGACCGAGCAACCCTTGACGGCGGTGTCGGCACGGTTGGCGGCATTGGCCGGTGTGCGCTGTGTGCTGCCGCTGTCTTTTTACCGCCAGCAAGCGATCAGTTCAGCGGCACTGCAGCAGGCTGCTGATGAGGCTGGCTTGGCGCTGACGGCGCTGCAACAGGCTGAAGAACAGCCGCCGGAGCACTGGCAATCACTGGCGGCGCTGCATCAGCAAAGCACAACCTTTAGCTGGCGTGACGCCATTGTTGACCAGATCAGCCGGTGCTGCGCACTGTACTGGCAGCGTGATGGTTCGCTGTACCAGCACTGGTTGTTACACAGCCGTGATGAAAAAGGCCTGGCGTTATTGCTGGACTGCCCGCAGCTACCGTCATTGCTGGCTCGCCTACCAAGCGATGCGGATGCCATGCTGGCGCTGGCAGAGCAGGATTTTGTTATTGCCCCTGACGACGCTACCGATTTGGGGCATGGCTGGCTGCTGGAGATCAACGGCTGGGCCAGTGCAGCAGCCTACCAACACTGGCAGGCAAAACTGCAAGGGCAGGATTGCCGGCTACTGCCAGAGCTGCTGGCCATTCGGCTGGCCTGGGACTGGCTGACCTTACAGCTTGGCGGCCCGGCGCTACTGCGCCGCTGGCAACGCCAGCCACTGGCAGAGCTATACCAGGCGCATTATCAGCAGCAACAACCTCTTTGGGCCTGGCAGCGGGCGCTGGAGCTGGATTACCAGCATCAGCTGGCCGATGCCTTCGGGCAACCAGCTGCACCACAGCAAAGCCCACTACTACAGGCAGTATTTTGTATTGATGTGCGTTCAGAGCCGCTGCGTCGGGCGCTGGAAGCACAACACCCGGCCATTGAAACCCGCGGTTTTGCCGGCTTTTTTGGCATGCCTCTGGGCGTGGCCAGCGGCCATTATCAGCGGCCACAGTTACCGGGATTATTGGCGCCATCGTTGTGGTTGCGGGATCCGCGACCACAACCGCGTGCTCCCTGGCTTGCGCGGTTGTTAGGTACACCGGGGAGCTTTGGTGCGGTCGAAGCAACCGGCCTGGGTTACGCTGCGGCGCTGTTAAAAGCCAGTGTCTGGCCGTCGGGGCCGCGTTCGGCCTTTGACAAACGCCTGGCTGACTTGCCAGAACCACTGCTGCTGGAAGATGCCGAGGGGCCTTTGGATAAGGGGCGCCAGGCGGCGCTATTGGCGTCGGTGCTTAAAGCGCTGGGGCTGACAGCCCCGGCACCGCTGGTGTTACTGGTTGGCCATGCTGCCAGCAGCTGCAATAACCCCCATGCCGGCGGCCTGGCCTGCGGCGCTTGTGGAGGCCAGAGCGGGGAACTGAATGTGCGGGTGTTGGCACAACTGGCCAATGACGCCGACCTTCGGGCGCTGCTGGCAAGCGAACACGGCATTGACCTGCTCGAAAGTTGCCGTTTTGTGGCGGCGCTGCATGACACCACCAGTGACACCCTGACGCCTTTTGCACCGGTTAATGATGCGGTACGTCGCTGGCTGGATGATGCCAGTCGGCAATGTCGCCAGGAGCGGGCGCGGCGGCTGGGAGAATCGCAGCCGGAAAAACTGCTGCGCCGTGGCCATGACTGGGCGCAAACGCGCCCGGAGTGGGGCCTGGCCGATAATGCCTGTTTCATCATTGCACCACGCCAGCGCAGCCGCCATCTGAACCTGGCGGGGCGGGCCTTTTTGCATGACTACCAATGGCATCAGGACCAGGACTTTAGCCAACTGGACAGCCTACTGACAGCCCCCATGGTGGTAGCGCACTGGATCAACATGCAATACAACGCCTCGGTTACGGAGCCGCGGCGTTACGGCAGTGGCAATAAAATTTTGCACAACCCGGTTGCCAACCTGGGCGTATTGGAGGGGCAGGGCGGCGATTTACGCATTGGCTTGCCCTGGCAGTCAGTGCATGACGGCCAGCAACTCCAGCACCGGCCACAACGGCTTTGTGTGGTGGTCGCCGCCCCGCAACAGGCCCTGCAAGCGGCCGTGAACCGCCATCAGCAAGTGCGGCAACTGGTCGACAACCATTGGCTGACGCTGCTGCAACTGGATGACGACGGCCGGTTACACCGGCTTTATCAAAATACCTTCGAGGAGGTGACATCATGAACGGCCAAGCTTACCCGCAACTGGCATTGTTGACCTGTCACGGTAAAGGCGAGGTTATCGGCCCTTTACTGGCTGAACATTGCGGCACCGGCCTGGTGGTCACCGACGCTTTTGATACCGATCAGCTGGGCACCTTTTCCGGCGAGATAGCACGTACTTTACCCGCTCTTGATTGCGCTACCCGCAAAGCCGAACTGGCTTGTGAGTTGACCGGCCTGAGCGTTGGCCTGGGCAGTGAAGGTGGGGTCGGCGAAGTACCGGCAGGGGGGTTATTGCCCTGGCATCAGGAGCTGGTGGTGCTGGTCGACAGTGAGCGGGATCTGCGCATTGTTGGCCGCCATGAAGGCCCGGCATTTCAACGCCAACAACGCTGCACTGACTGGCCAACACTAGCGGCCTTTTTTAACGACGCTGGGCCGGAACAAGCCGTGTTGCTGCGTAATAAAGAGCAACTGCGCAAAGGCCTGACGACGCTCGATAACCTGAAATTGGCATTTGAAGAATTGGGTGGCGAGGTTGACGCTGAACTGGATTTGCGCGCCCATTTGTCGGTGCGTCGTCGCCAGCGCATCGCGGCTGCTACCCATAATTTGATTGAGCAGTTGCAATCACTTTGCCCAGCCTGTGACAGCCCCGGTTTTTGGGTAGAGCGCGGGGAGCCTGGCTTACCTTGCGCTGCCTGTGGCCAGGCAACCTGGCGGATGCGGGCGCGGATCTGGCATTGCCCGGCTTGCCAGTATCAGGTGCGCCGGCCGGTTAAAGAAGCGCTGGCAGAGCCGCGCCATTGCCAGGTATGTAACCCTTGACCCGTTATTTGACAGAGCCGGCAGAAGCTGCGGCGCTGCTGGCCCGGGGGGAGTTAGTCGCGCTGCCTACTGAAACAGTCTACGGCCTGGCTGCAGATGCCCGTGATCCAGTAGCGTTAGCGGCTATTTTTGCTGCCAAAGAGCGGCCCAGCCAGCACCCGCTGATCGTGCATTTATCTTGTGTTGATGAGCTTACTGAATGGGTCAGTCATGTTCCGGAATCAGCCCATTTGCTGGCTGCACAGTGCTGGCCAGGGCCACTTACGCTGCTACTAAAGCGCCACCCCAGCGTTAGTGATGTGGTCACCGGTGGCCGCGATACGGTGGCCGTCAGATTGTCGGCTCAGCCGCTCTTTGCCGCAACCCTGAATGCGCTTGGCCGGGCGGTGGCCGCGCCGTCAGCCAATCGCCACAAACGTATCAGCCCCACCTGTGCCGCGGATGTCATTGCCGAACTGGACGGGCGCATAGCCGGCGTACTGGACGGCGGCCCCTGTGAATGGGGGTTGGAGTCGACCATCATTGATTTAACGGGGCCGCCAACAGTGCTGCGCCCAGGGCCTGTTACGGTCAATGCTTTGGCCGCCATCCTTGGGCAAAGCGTGGCGCAGCCAGGGCAGCACAATGTTGCCGTACCCGGGAATATGCGCGCCCACTATCAGCCTCGGGCCGCGGTACGCATTGTCGATGGCGATGAATTAGCCACATTGCGGTTAGATGGGCATGTGGCGGTGATGCCGCTGTCGCAGCCCCTTGGTCACTGGCCAGCGTTGCCTATGGAGCCGGTGGCTTACGGTAAGCTCCTATACCGGCGGCTACGGGATCTTGATGGCCCCGAGGTGGATACCATTGTTGTGGAGAGCCCGCCTACAACAGCGCCCTGGCAAGCGGTATGGGACCGCCTGGCCAGAGCCGCTGCTGGCTGAGCGGTTACTCGTAACGTAAGGCATCAATGGGGTGCAGGTTAGCGGCTTTAAAGGCCGGCAAGATACCAAAAATCACCCCGACCGATGCTGAAAACCCCAGTGACAGTGCTACCGCCCACCAGGGCACTGTCGCCGCTGGTAAGCTCGGTATCATGGCCGTTATCAGCATTGCCAACCCATAGCCGACCGCCAGGCCAATAATGCCACCCAGTAAGCATAACAGCACCGCTTCAGCCAGAAACTGCCAGAGAATATGGCCACGGGTGGCGCCGAGGGCTTTTAAAATGCCAATTTCGCGGGTGCGTTCGGTCACCGACACCAGCATGATGTTCATGATACCGATACCGCCTACCAGTAACGATACGCCTACTACACCTGCAGCCACCAATGTGGTGGTATTGGTGATTTCGCCTACTCGTTCTTGCATCTGCTTGGCCGTTTGTAGCTCAAAGTCATCATCCTGGCCTTTGCTCAGACCATGGTTGCGGCGTAGCAGTTTTTTCAGGCGGCTGATCACCTGCTGCTGTTTATCCATGTTATCCACTGCCATACCCACTGACAGGTTAGGCGTTGACACAAAACCCAGTAGCGAACGGGCGGTAGAGTAGGGCACCAGTACCCGGTCATCCTGATCAAAGCCAAACAATTTGCCGCGTTCTTCCAGTACGCCGATGATCTTGAACCACTCCTGGCCCAATTGCAGGTACTGTCCTACCGGATCGCCTTTGATTTGCAGATTTTTGACCACGGTTTTGCCCAGTACCGCCACCCGGCGCCGGGCTTTGGCATCGGCGCGGGAGAAAAAGCGCCCCTGGCTGGTGTACACACCGTAGAGATCATCAAAGGCATAACCGACACCGACAATCAGGCTGCTGGCTTTGCGGCCCCGGTAACTCAGCGCACTGAGGGCGCCGGGCAGCGGTGTTGTTACGGTGACGGACGACACTCCCGGCACGCGATCGCGGATGCTTTGCACGTCTTTTTCGGTAATGCGAGCAAAGTTACCGGTGATCTGATCTTTTAAGGGCGTGTAAGCCCGCACCGTCAGTACATTGGTACCCATACCCGCAAACTGCTTATCGATACTGGCCGTCAGTCCCTGAACAACTGCTACCACAGCGATAACCGAGGCGATACCGATGACGATGCCAAGGGTGGTCAGTACCGAGCGCAGGCCGTGGGCACGAATAGCGTTAATCGCGGCGCGCAGGCTTTCACCGGCGGTGACAAAAATACGCTCAGACACGGCGGCTCTCCTCTCCGTCCACCAGGCTGTCAGTGGTAATGGCACCGTCCATCACCCTTACTACCCGCTCACAATGGTTAGCAATATCCTGCTCATGAGTTACCACCACTATGGTCTGACCGTCCTGATGCAGTTCGTCAAACAGTGTCATGATGTCGCGGGTGGTTTTTGAATCCAGGTTACCGGTAGGTTCGTCGGCCAGTAATATAGAGGGCTGGGTCACCAGTGCTCGGGCAATAGCCACCCGTTGGCGCTGGCCACCGGAGAGCTGGTTAGGGCGGTGTTTGGCACGGTCAGCCAGGCCAACCCGCTCCAGCGCCGTCAGTGCCCGCTCGCGCCGTTCTTTCAGGCCAACCCCCTGATAAACCAGTGGTTGTGCCACGTTATCCAGAGAGCTGGCGCGGGGCAGTAAGTTAAAGCTCTGAAAAATAAAGCCAATTCTATTATTGCGAATGCCAGCCAGAGCATTGGCGTCAAGGCCGGCGACATCTTGGCCGGCTAGCCAGTAGTGGCCTTCGGTGGGAACGTCCAGGCAGCCAAGAATATTCAGCAAGGTTGATTTTCCTGAGCCGGACGGGCCGATAATGGCCACATAGTCATTATCGCGAATAGCCAGGTCGACACCGGTCAGCGCCCAAAATTGCTGATCGCCCATGTGGAAGGCTTTTTTAATGCCTTCGAGGCGGATCACATCACTTTTTGACATGTACCGTTGCCCCGTCGGTGAGGGTGCGTAGCACCTGGGCCGGGCCTTTGATCACCTCTTCGCCGACCTTCATGCCGCTGGTGATGGCCTGGTTGCTATCGTCAGACAGACCCAGTTTGACGTCGACCCGTTTGGCCTTACCGTCGACCACCGTCAGCAGGTACGGCTTGTCGTCTTTGCTGTACTGCACTGCTTCTACGGGTACCACCAGGGCGTTTTTGTCGGTTTGGGTGAAGATTTCTGCCCGACAGCTCATGCCGGGGCGAATTTCCTTGCCCTTAAGGTCGGTCAGTAACACTTTTACAGTAAAGCTGCGCCCTTGCCGGCCAGGGGCTTGCCGGGCGGTGGTGGCAATGGTGTCAACATGGCCTTTTAAGGCGGTGTCGGGAAAGGCTACGGCATAAATATCTGCCTGTTGGCCTTTTTTCACACCCGCGATATCGGCTTCATCCACTTCCACTTCGGTGAGGATGGCGGAGGTGTCCGCCAGGGTCATCAGGCTGGAACCAATGATGTTGGTGGTGCCCTGAATAACGGTTTCACCCACTTTCACATCTACTGCTGTAACCACGCCATCCATGGGGGCATAAAAACGGGTTTTCGCCAGCGCCTGCTTGGCTTTATCCAGTGAGGCCTGAGCCTGTTTCAACGACTGCTTGCGCGAGCTGAGGTCAATTTTGGCCAGTTGCAGATCAGAGACCGCCTGATCGTAGCTGTCGGTGTCCAGCAACCCCTTGGCATGCAAGTCAATCTTGCGCTGTACCTGTTCTTTAAGGGTGGCCAGGTAAGACTCCTGCCGTTCAATGGCGATGCGGCTCTGGTTTACCAGCGCTGCCTGGGCATCCACTTCGGCCTGGTAGGTCTGTGGGTCCAGGGTCATCAGCAACTGCCCTTTTTTGATGTGATCGCCTTCCTCGACATTAACGGTCTGCACGATGCCGGGTACTTCCGAGCGAAGCTGCACCTGCTCTTTGTATTCGAGGGTGCCAGACGCCAGCACCGAATGGCGAATGGGGGCCTCGGTAACTTTGGTCACCTCAACCCCAACTCCGGCGGGGCCCCGGCCAGCTTTGGCCCAGACTACCAGAGCCATGACAACAACAACGGCTAAGCCGATTAACCAGGAGCGCATAACTCAGTTTCCGATAAAGAGGTTGATTACAGCCCAGCCACCAAAAATGATCACATAAGGGGCAGCGGCGGCAAACCAGGCCTGGCCGC
This sequence comes from Gallaecimonas aegicerasi, assembly GCF_045291545.1. Lineage (GTDB taxonomy): Bacteria > Pseudomonadota > Gammaproteobacteria > Enterobacterales > Gallaecimonadaceae > Gallaecimonas. The sequence goes on along the minus strand of NZ_CP149514.1, from coordinate 1,463,624 downwards.
TGGGGATGTTGGTCCACTTGCGGATCCCTAACTGGGTTAGCCCCATCCCCCAGAGGGTGAACAATGACAGGGTGTTGGTCAGGCTAGACCAATGCGATGTCATCGGCAGGCCCAGAACAGTGTTGAGCGATAAAATGTTCAATTCAGTTGGGCCCGGCAAAGAGGAAGCCAGGGCAAGAGCGATCAAAATGACGTAGTTCAGCAGTTCAGGAATGCGTGCCCAGACCGCTAATGCAAACCAGTCACCAAAATTATGGGTATTGGATTCGTCAGACTTGGTCACCATATTCAGATAAGCACCATGCAGTGCAAACAAAATCGGCGAGATAACTAACAAACCGACCGCTGCCGTAACGGCCATGCGCATTGGCGTCAACAGTTCAGAAGTTTGCTTTATGGCTTCCGGGCCTTTATCGGCCATTGGCGCCATAATTTGTGCCTTGATCATGGCCCATTCGCCGCTACCCATATAGTAATAAAACGAAAAGGCCACACCTGAACCGACGTAGAGCAAAAAGGCCAGCCAGGTCCAGCCCTTGTGGCTATCGACTCCCCGTAGCGCCTTGGCGGGGGCCACGACAATATCAATTACCGCTGCGAATGCAGATTTACTTTCCATGATGCTCTCCACCTCTATCAGCCCGTTAAATCGGCTTTTTATTGCCTGAGTGTCCGGTTTTGGTACTGGTGCTGTCAAGGTTGCCGGTGAGGCATTCACAGCTTGTAACACTTTGCAGCAGCGGGAAAAATAGCCACTGGGCATGATAGTGAATGCACTTAAAACAAGGACCGTCTGAGGGTCCGGTAGGGGAGAACGGGTAATGATCAAAGTAACCGGGCTGGCTAAGCGCTTTGCCGTGCCGGATCCTAAAAAGCTCAGTGAAGAAGAAAAAGCGGACCCGCGCCTTAAAGGGCGTTTTTTTCATTCGGTTCGTGATGTCCATTTTCACTGTGGAGAAGGCGAAGTGCTGGGGCTTTTGGGCCCTAATGGCGCCGGCAAAACCACAACCTTGCGGTTGTTGTCATCGGCATTGACACCCGATGGCGGCAGTATTGAGGTTGGCGGTATTGATGTGGTGAAAAACCCGGGTGCGGCTCGGGCCCGCATCGGCTTTTTATCTTCCAGTACCGGCCTTTATGGCCGCCTGACAGCACAGGAAAACGTTGCCTACTTCGGCCGGATGCACGGCCTGGACGGTGACGCTCTGCAAGCGCGCATGGATACGCTGTTTAGCCTGCTGGACATGAAATCTTTCTTGCACCGCCGGGCCGAGCAGATGTCATCGGGTATGAAGCAGCGAACCTCCATCGCCCGAGCGCTGGTGCACAACCCGAAGGTGGTGATCCTCGATGAACCGACAACAGGCCTCGATATCATGGCGACCGAAACCGTCATGCATGTGGTACGTCATTTAAAAGAGCAGGGCACACCGGTGATTTTCTCCACCCATCATCTTGATGAAGTAGCCAGTTTGTGTGACCGGGTTACGGTGATTAATCAGGGCCAGACAGTGTTTGACGACACGCTGGAGGTGTTTGCCCAGCAAGGGCCTGATCTGCGTGAAGCGCTGTTAGCCATGGTGGCTAACAAGGAGGTGGCCTGATGTGGACCCTATATAAAAAAGAATTCCTTGAGTTACTGCGTGACCGTAAAACGCTGTTTTTTACTATCGCTATGCCGCTACTGATCTTCCCGCTGCTTTTCGGCGGCATTGGCATGATCACCGCCAATCAGATCAAAAAGGCGCAGAACGAACAGCTAAAAGTAGCCTTTACCCGCGCCATACCAGAGGTCACTTCTGCTTTTACCGATGTGAACAACTTCACACTGGTTAAAGATGCCAACCTCAGCGACATCGCCAGCACCATTAAAAGTGGCAAAGTGGATGTGGTGATTGCCATTCCGGCCGACTTTGACGGTAGTACCCTGCGCCAGAGTGAGTGGAAGGTGTATTTTAATGACGCCTCGTCAATCAAGTCGGTGATGACGCGGGTCAACAAAGCGTTGGCACCGATGGAAAAACAACTGCGCCAGCGTTACGCCGCCTCGGCAGGTATTGACGAACCGGTGCGCCTGGCCCTGGCTCAGCCGTTGAAGCTGGAAAAGGTCTCTGTGGCCGACAAACGGGAGTCCATTGGCGAAAAGATTGGCGGCTTTTTACCTTATATTCTGTTTTTCACCTGCTTGATGGGCGCCATGATGCCGGCCATCGACCTTGGCGCCGGTGAAAAGGAGCGGGGAACCCTGGAAACATTGCTGCTGTCGCCGGTACCGCGTACTCAACTGGTGTTGGGTAAATTCATGGTGGTGTTCACCACGGCGGTGGTGGCGGCCTTGCTGTCACTGATCAGCTTCGGCGTCTGGGGCATTATTATCGGCCAGCAGTTTGCCATCAGTGCCATCGTGAAAGTGTTCTCGTCCATTGGCGTCAGTGACATGTTGCTGGTGTTATTGATGTTGATCCCTATCGCCGCCATTTTTGCCGCGGCAATGTTGTCGCTGTCGGTTTATGCCCGCAGTTACAAGGAAGCGCAGAACTACATGGGGATGCTGAATCTGCCACTTATTATGCCGATCATCATTGCCATGCTGCCGGGTGTTAACCTCAATGCCCAGTGGGCACTGGTGCCGATCACTAACGTGGCCTTGGCCATCAAGGAAATCCTCAAGGGCACCATCAACTACAACATGCTGGGGCTGATCATGCTGTCGACCGTGGTCATCGCCGGATTGTTGATCAGTTTTTGTGTCTACACCTTCAAGCAGGAAAAGGTGTTGTTCCGGTAAAAAATAAAGGCGCCGCAAGGCGCCTTTATTCTAATTTATCGAACAGTATCTCTATAAAACTGCGATTTTATTTCTAGTTTAGTTAAGTAAAGTAATGCCTGTTGTTGTGATTAACGAGGCATCCCCCATGAAAAAAGTGTTGCTTATTACCAGTTCGCTGTTTGGCGAAAGCGGTAACTCTGCTGAACTGGCCCAGACTTTTAAAGCTGCCGTTGCGGATAACCCGGCGCTGGCTATTACCGAACGGGATCTGGTGGCCAACCCGCTTCCCCATTTGGACGCTACAGAAATGCAGAGCTGGATGACCGACCCGGCCGAACGCACTCCGGCGCAGCAGGCTTTAGCCAGCCGTTCTGATCAGTTGATTGAGGAGTTACAGGCTCATGATCTGATTGTGCTGGCCGTCCCCATGTACAACCTGGGTATTCCCAGCCAGATGAAGGCCTACCTGGACCGCCTGGCCCGTGCCGGCGTCACCTTCAAGTACACCGAAAATGGCCCTGTCGGTTTGGTCAATGGCAAACAGGTGCTAGTGCTGGCGGCCCGTGGTGGCGTTTATGCCGGCTCTGATATGGACGCGCAAACCCCGTATTTGAAGTCGTTGCTGGGGCTGATGGGCATGACCGATGTTCGTTTTGTCTATGCCGAGGGCTTGAATATGGGTGAAGAGCCCAAACAGCAAGCCATGGCGGCTGCCAAAGCAAGCATTCGCGAGCTGGCTGACGTATTGTGAACCCGTCTAAAAAAGCCCGGCAACGCCGGGCTTTTTTACTATTTTAAAACCACAACATCACCAACGAGGGCCACGCCAGCGATAATGGCTCCAGCGCCACACTTGAACGTGGTGTTGCTGGTTGTCTCGTTGTTTCGGTAGTTAGAGCGAATATTGATAACGGCATTGCCACCATCCGCAATGGCTCGTTTTTTCAATGCCTTCATCGCGGAAAGAAAAACCCACTGACAGGCCTCTTTATCGCTTTTAGCAAAGGCACTGGTTTTCTGATTGGTGCGAATTTCACCAAGGTTTTTACTTACTGAACCGTGCTTTTGTGAGCCAAAGTAAAACTGAATATCGCTCCCGAGTATTTGTGCCGCTTTGGGGTGAGACATCGCCTCTTTGACTGAGTAGTCGGCAACGGTATCCCGTGCTATGGCAGGAAAAGACAGAGAGCTTGCTAGTGCCAAACCACACAACACTGCTTTTTTGTTCATTTTTCTTCCTTGGAACTGACTAACATCTGTCAGTCATACTCTATAAGAAGTCCTTTATAAGGGGAACTGCTTCTACATATAACTTGTTGTAACCCTGTGCTTTTTTTAAAACAACAAACGTAACAGTGGGTTGGCTAACCGCCCCAATGGCCCGGTAAAAGTCAGTGGTGCGCTGAGTACGGTAAAACACAGGCAACTGTTATTGCTAGTGTAAGGCTGGTGTTCATCCTCTGGTGTTTTACAAAGAAAGTCACCTTCATGATAAACCCCGCTTTCATCGGCAAGATTGCCGCCTATGAGCAAGGTGATCTCATCCCCTTCGTGAGTATGACGGGGAATGCGAGTGTCACGGTCAATGTAAAGAAAGCTGGCTTTGGCGGCCTGCTCACCTAGGTCAATATCGGCGCTCCAAACCTTTGAACCTAACCGCCGCCAGCTACCCAGTTGCGCTACCAACGGCTGCAGGCTACGCGGCAATTGAAAGGTCTCACCATTGACAGTCAGGCTGCTGGGGTGCTCACTGCGCCCATCAACCGTTGCTGTTGCTGGCTGTTTGTCGAGCTGGCTCAGTAGTGATGACAGCAGCTGGTTGTCAACCTCAACAACGCCGCTAAAGGCCTGTTCGGCCGCTTGTTCTTCAAGTTCACTGGCTCTGGCCTGACAATAGCTGCATTGCTCCAGGTGGGCCGCCAGGGCGGCACTGGTAGCCGCAGGCAATTGGCCATTCATATGCTCGGCCAGCAAGGCTTGTTTGGGGTGGTACTTAGTGTTCACGATGCAAATGCTCCTTGAGCCTTTCCAGCGCCAGGCGCACCCGTGATTTCACGGTGCCCAGGGGAATACCTAAATCGTCGGCCGCTTCTTGTTGGGTCATATCGTTGACGTAGATACGTTCAATCACCTGGCGTTGCGGCTCTGGCAAAATGGCCAGACTGGCCAGGGTTTGCTCGGTCAGAATGGTTTCATCGGCGGGTTGTTGCTCGGCTTCGTGGTTTTCCAGTGGCCACAGGTCGTCGCCACTGAGAATGTCAGGGCGGGAAGCCTGGCGGCGCATCATGTCGTAGCTTTGATTTCGGGCCACCCGGTACACCCAGGTACTCACCGCGGCTTTTTGCGGATCGTACAGGTGTGCTTTGTTCCAGATGATCAGCAGCGTTTCTTGTACCAGCTCCAGTGCTTGCTGCTCGTTTTTGAACTGTTTGAAACCGAACGCTTTGAGCCGTGGTGCGAAGTATTTAAAAACGCGGGCAAAAGCGGCCTTGCAGCGTGAACCGCCGATACGGGCCAGATCTTCTGCCAAAGCATCATTATCCACGTTAGCTACTGCCTGTTGGCGTGTTGTAGCGCCAGTATATCCTGCTTTGCCGAGCGCGAAAGTCGCCATTTTTCCTCCCAGGGGCACGTCGCAGCCGCGGTATTTCAATCTCTACGCAGCTTCATTGGCGATGGATCACCGGTTGCCTACGGCAACGTTCAGAGCAGTATTTGACGTTGTCCCAGTCACGGGCCCACATACGGCGTCAACGAAACGGCCGCTGGCACACCGGACAGATCTTTTCTGGCATCACAGCTCGCCGTTGTCGAGTCGTCGCCACAGAGATTGTGCCTGTTGTTCGATGGCCTCGAGCTTGGGCGCACCCCAGCGGGCCAGCGTGCGATAGGGCATGGCCATACGCGGATTGTTTTCCAAATTAGCCCGGTTGCGCAGCAAAAAATGCCAGTAAAAGGCATTGAACGGGCAGGCTTTGGCGCCGGTAAGTTGCTTTACATCAAAGGAGCAGTGCTCGCAGTAGTTGGACATGCGCTGAATGTACTTGCCGGAGGCGGCATAGGGCTTTGATGCCATCAAACCATGATCGGCGTGCATGACCATGCCCAGGGTGTTGGGCAACTCCACCCATTCGTAGGCGTCCAGATACACCGCTAAATACCAGTTGCAGATATCTTTCACTGACAAGCCGGCAATCAGTGCAAAGTTTCCGGTGATCATCAGCCGCTGAATGTGGTGGGCATAGCCGTTATCAAGGCTGTTTCGTAGTGCTTCAGCCATGCAGCGCATCCGGGTTTTGCCGGTCCAGTACAAATCTGGCAGTGGCCGGTGGCTGGCCAGCGCATTTTTGTTTTTGTAATCGGGCATTTGCGTCCAGTAGACACCCCGCACGTATTCGCGCCAACCGAGGATCTGGCGAATAAAGCCCTCCACTGCATTAAGCGGTGCAGTGCCGGCATGATAGGCAGCTTCGGCGGCCTGGCAGGCTTCCCGTGGTGACAGCAGCCCGAGGTTGATGAGCGGTGATAACCGTGAGTGGAACAGCCAGTCTTCGCCAACGGCCATGGCGTCCTGCCAGTTGCCAAAGTGGGGCAGGCGGTAGGCAATAAAATGCGCCAGCTCGGCCTCGGCTTGGGCACGGGTCACCGGAAAATCAAAGGGTCGCAGAGTGCCCATATGGTCAGCAAAGCGGCTTTCGACCAGCGCTAGTACGGCTTCGGTAATGGTATCGGGCGGGCAAGTGGGTAGCGTTGGGCGTGGGGGTACGGTGTCATTGAAACCCTGGCGATTGTCGTGGTCATAATTCCATTTGCCACCAACCGGTTCATTGCCGGCCATCAGGATACCGGTGGCGCGGCGCTGGGCCCGGTAGAAGTGTTCCATACGCCAGGCTTTACGGCCTTCGGCCCAACGGGAAAATTGCTGGCGGGATACGAAAAAACGATCGTCATCCAATATCGTTACCGGCACCTGCAGGCGTTCTTGCCAGTTTGTCATGACGTCCAGCAAACGCCACTCACCCGGCTCAGTCAGTAGTACGGCACCCAGACCGGTGGCTTGTAACGCCAATGCGACTTCCGCTTCAAGGGAAGCGGCAGTGTTATCGAGCGTACGGTAGCGGACTTTTATACCTGCTTTTTGCAGGCGCTTGGCAAAGTGGCGCATGGCACTGAATACCAGCGCCAGCTTTTTCTTGTGGTGTGGGCTGTAGGTGGCCTCGTCCATGACCTCTGCCATCAGCACCAGATCACCTTGCTGGTACTGGCGCAGGCTGGCCAGGTCATCGCTGAGCTGATCGCCCAGCACCAAAATCAGTTTATTCATAAAAAGAAGGCGGGCCAGGCCCGCCACAAAGGGATGGTTAAAGTGCTTTGTCTATGGCATTACGCAGCGCTTCACTGCTTGGTTTAACTTTGCTGGGAAAAAGCGCTATTACCTTGCCGTCTTTGCCCACCAGGTATTTATAAAAATTCCACTTGGGAGATTGGTTATCCGCCTCTCGAGCCAGAATGCGGTACAGCGGGTCGGCATCGGCGCCTTTGACGTGCAGTTTTTCAAACATTGGGAACTGCACTTTGTACTTGGTAAAGCAAACGTCAGCGGTGGTTTTTTCGTTATCGGCTTCCTGGTTGAAATCATCAGAAGGGAAGCCGAGGATCACCAGCCCCTTGTCCTTGTACTCGCTGTAAAGAGCCTCTAGACCTTTGAACTGCGGCGTGTAACCGCAATAGCTGGCGGTATTGACGATCAGCAAGGTCTTGCCCTGATAGGCCTGGCAGAGGTTAACGGTTTGTTCGGAATTGAGCTTGCGCTTGACGAACTTGAGGGTGTCCGGGCAGCTATTGGCGGCCATAACTGGCGTGCTGAGCGATAAGGCCAGCAGGCAAAGCAGTGTTTTTCGCATGAGGTGAACTCCTGACGGTAGTTGTTGCGTACGGGTTAACAGTAAGCCTTGGATCAGGAGTCGTCATGGTTTTTTCGTCGTTACCGGCAGCAAGTACGGCCGTTGTGGTTGGTGCCAGCCGGGGCATCGGCCTGGCGGTGGCCAAAGCTCTGCTAGAGCAGCCGCAGATAAAAGATCTGGTAACCGTTAGCCGCCATGGCAACAGCCCTGTTGGGCAAGCACTGGCGGCTGATATCAGTACTGATACTGGTCGCCGCCGGCTGGCTGAAACCATGGCCGGGCGGCCGTGCCATTTACTAATAAACACCGTTGGCCTGCTACATAACTCAACATTGCAGCCGGAAAAGCGCCTGGAGGAGCTGAATGAGCAAAGTCTGATGGCCAGCCACCAGGTAAACGCTTTTGCGCCGGCCCTGACAGTTGCGGCATTGTGGCCGTCACTGAAACTGGCCGGGCAGGGGCTGATTTGCCACTTTTCGGCACGGGTTGGCTCCATCAGTGACAATCACCTGGGCGGTTGGTACAGCTACCGCGCCGCCAAAGCCAGCCAGAACCAGCTCAACCGCACCCTGGCCATTGAACTGGGGCGGCGGCTACCGGCCATGTATCTGCTGACCTTCCACCCTGGCACTACCGATACTGAGCTATCCGAGCCGTTTCAGGCCAGAGTGCCGCCGGCGAAGCTCTTTACGCCCACCTTTGTGGCCGAACGGCTGTTGGCCCTACTGGCCAAGGCAGGCCCTCAGCACCACGGCGGTTTTTGGGACTGGGACGCTAAGGCGATCGGTTGGTAGGATATCAACAAAAGCTGGGGGCAAAGCTGTGGATAACATCTGGGCCGAGAAGGGCAAGCCACGACTGCGGGGCGTTGTTTATATTGCGTTAATTTTAATCAGTGCTGAGCAACAAAAACCCCGGCACCAGGCCGGGGTTTTTGTTTAGCCTTTTAATACCAGGCTTAAAAACTCATTTCTTGTATTAAAGCAATCCCTTAGCTGGCCAAGCATAACGCTGGAGCGCATTGAGCTGTTCTGTTTTTCAACGCCGCGCATCATCATGCACATGTGCTTGGCTTCAATGATCACACCGACACCTTTGGCACCGGTGACCTCCTGGACCGCCAGGGCAATTTCCCGGGTCAGGTTTTCCTGGATCTGCAAGCGGCGGGCAAACATATCGACAATGCGGGCAAACTTGGACAGGCCAAGTACTTTGCCATCGGGCAGGTAGGCAATATGGGCGCGGCCTACAAAGGGCAGCAGGTGATGCTCACACAATGAATACAGCTCGATATCCTTGACCACGACCATTTCGTCATTGTCAGAGCTAAATACGGCACCATTGACCAGCTCTTCTAAAGACTCATGATAGCCCTTGGTCAAAAATTGCATTGCTTTGGCAGCCCGCTCGGGGGTTTTTTGCAGACCCTCACGCTCCGGGTTTTCGCCCAGGCCGCTGATGATGGCGTGATAATGTTTAGCCAATTGTTCGCTCATGAAACACTCTCTTAGCGGATGTGTCGGCCACCGTCCACGTGCAGGGTGCGGCCGGTAACATAGTGACTGGTTAACAGGTAATGGATAGCGAGCCAGATTTCTTCGCAGCCCGGCTCAATACCCATGACCGATTTCGCCAGGGTGCGGGCTTTATAATCCGGATCGTCATCCTCGTTAAAGATGATCAGGCTCGGGGCAATGGCATTGACCCGCAGCCGGGGGCCGAGCTGTTTGGCAAACGACAGGGTCAGGCTGGCCAGTGCCGCCTTGGATGCCACATAAGCCATGTGTTTATCGCTGCCACGCTCGACGGTGTAATCGGTGATGTGGATGATACTGCCACCATCAACAATCTGCTCGGCCAGGTGCCGGTTGAGCAGGTAAGGCGTTTTGGCGTGTACCTGCATCATGGCATCAAAATGCTGACCGGCTTCGGCGATTTCGCCATCGAGCTCCCAGCTTGATGCATTATGAATAATGGCACTGAGTTTTTGCCCGGCCAGAGCCGTGGCCAGCGCTTTAATGCCTTCATCATCGGCAAAGTCGGCCTGCAGGCAGGTGACACCGCGCTCACGCAGCTCGGTCAGTACCGGGCGTGGTGTGCGGTATGTCATTATCACCGGGTAACCGGCGTCCAACAGGCGGTTAACCAGATGCAGACCGACGCGCTGGGCAGCGCCGGTGATCAGCACGGGGTGAGCCGTCATTTGGCTTTCTCTACAGTAGCGGTCAAACTGGACGTCATACTACCTGCTTGCACTTCTTGGATCACCACATGGCATCAGTTTTGTATAGTCGCTGCCATCTCGGCTTTTTATCTTCATATCTTTCGTTGGGTCAGAGCAAGCGGGCGCAACAGCGACATGGTGCCCAAATACTGGGGGTGATGGTACTGAGCCGGCTACTGCAAAGACCTGTCAGTAACGACGAGCTAAAGCGTAATGCGGCCGGCGCCCCCGTTCATGCAGAGGCTTACATCAGCCTGTCGCATAGTGGTGATTGGGTTGCTGCTGCGGCCGCCTTTAACCCGGTGGGTATCGATGTGGAAGTTGTGAAACCCGGCCGCCCTTTGGCTGCGATGGCGGCACAGTTTGACTGGCCTGAACAACAGTTCTACGGGCGCTGGTGTACTTTTGAAGCTGCCTTGAAAACGGGAGTTGTTGATATCAGTGGCAAGGATATCCGGCAACACCGTGGGCAGCTGAAGCTGCCATCTGGGCAGTACCTGTACAGCTACACATCACAACACCCCTTGTTCATGTCTATTGCCTGCGTCACAAATTCACGGCCAAAATGGCAAAGCCCGGTATTAATGGCAGATGAATATTTGCTAGAATCGCCTGCGCCCTAGGCACTGGTAAAAATTTATGGCTGGTCTTTCTTCGGGCTGCAGTTTGACGACTTCTTCGCAAGGAATGAGGAGCGCGAAGAGGGAATGGATGGATGTGGAAGTATTCAGCTTGGCAATGAGTGACAATGGCCTTAGTGAAGTGCGCTTCAGGGGCACCGTTAGTACCCTGAAGACTCAGGAGGCCATGTGTTGATGCAGTTCTCGGTCAATAAGTGGGCCGCATGGGCGCCAGGGTTCCAGTTGGCATCACAATGGCGTGACTGGCATCAGCAGGCCGGTTCAGTATTACCTGCGCCGGGCAAGGAGCCAGCCGAAGGGCCAGATGTCAGTTGGGTTCCCGCTGCGCAGCGGCGCCGCTTGTCATTACTGACGCGGATGCAATTAGCCTGCGCTAAAGAAGTGATAGGGGATGACAGCCTGCCTGTTGTCTTCGCCTGCCGCCATGGCGAGTTGCACCGCACCTTCCAGTTACTAACCTCTCTTGGGCAATCTGAACCCCTATCTCCGACGCATTTTAGTCTGTCAGTACACAATGCTGCAGCGGGTCTTTTTGGCATATTGCGGGCTGATCAGGCACCGGCGAATGTTGTGGTTGGTGATGATGACAGCTTGATTTTAGGGTTGGTTGAGGCCTATGCCACACTGGCTGAAGGGGCTGACGAAGTGTTGCTGGTGGCAGGAGAGCAATCCGTACCAGCGCCGTATGGCTCTTACATGGACGGTGAACAGGTCGATCACGCCCTGGCTGTCAGGTTGGTGCGGGGGAGTGATATCACTGTTGCCCGTTCTGACAACCGCTCAGCGCAAACAGGGTATTTACCCCTGGCAATGCAAATGGCAGGGCTGTTAGCCAGCAATAGTAGTGGTACTTTGCAGTGCAACGGTAAGGAGTGGCAATGGCAACGCTGAATCGCCTGTGGCGAATTGTTGCTACCGGCATGGCATTTACGGCTTTTGGGCTTGGTGGTATTGCTTTGAGCCTGACCATCTTTCCTTTGATCAGCCTGCGCTATAAAAGCGAACACCAGCGTAAAATCGTCGCCAGAGCGGCGGTGTCACGGAGCTTTCGTTTTTTCCTGAATGGTTTGCAATGGCTGGGGGTCTGCCGCTACGGGGTCGATGACGAGCTCGCACTTAACCACCAACCCTGCATCGTTGTTGCCAATCATCCTTCGTTACTGGATGTGGTACTGCTGATTGCCCACATGCCTAAGGCCGATTGCGTGGTCAAAGCCAGTATTTGGAAAAATCCTTTTATGCGAGGAGTTGTGCGGGCTACTGGCTACATCAGTAACCAGCACCAGGGTGAAGCATTAATTGCAGCCGCCAAAGACAGCCTTGATGAAGGCTTCTCACTGATCATTTTCCCGGAAGGAACGCGAACGGAGCCCAACGTTGCCCTGAACCCCCTGACCCGTGGTGCGGCGCAGCTGGCGTTGAAAAGCCAGTACCCGTTATTACCCGTTAATCTTGACGTGACGCCCCGCACGTTGACGAAACAGACCGCTTGGTATCAAGTGCCCAGACGCCCCTTTCAGCTGACAGCCTCAGTAGGGGAGCCAATCGCGCCTGAACGTTTTTTTGGCAACGACGCCTGTACGGCCTCGCCGGCAAGAGCGCTGACACGCTACCTGGCGAGTGTATTAACCAAGGAAAATAAGACAGATGACCAATCTGGAAACCGAATTGAAGACGCTGATTATCAGCAGCTTGGAACTTGAAGACGTCCGCGAGGATGATATTGACACTGATGCGGCGCTGTTTGGCGACGGGTTGGGGTTGGATTCGATTGATGCGTTGGAGCTGGGGTTGGCCATTCAAAAACGATATGGCGTCAAAATTGATGCTAATGCCAGTGACACTAAATCGCATTTTGCCAGCGTTGCCAGTTTGGCGGCGTTTATTCGCGCTCAGGAGGCCGCATGAATTACGAACAGATCTTCGCTGAGCTTAAAGCGATACTGATCAACGACTTTGAGATCGAGGCTGACGCCATTGAGCCTTCGGCAAACCTCTATACCGACCTGGACTTGGATTCCATTGATGCTGTTGACTTGGTTGTAAAGCTCCAAGATTTAACCGGTAAGAAAATCCAGCCGGAACAATTCAAAGCGGTGCGCACCGTTGATGATGTTGTCAATGCGGTACTGACCTTGGTAGCGGCGGCTTGAAACCAGCCACTTTTTTGTGGCTGCTTTACCCGCTTGCCATTGCGTTAGGGTTGCATTTTTTGGCGCCTGGCTATCTGGCGCTGGTAGCGCTTGTTTTGCTGGCGTTCCGGTGGCGGCATGCTCGGCAGCTTGAGCGTGTCTGGTTGCCTTTGGCGGCGATGGCATTGCTGTTGTCGGCGATCAGTAATGATGCCTTAGGGTTAAAGCTATACCCGGTGATGATCAACCTGGGGTTATTGGTGTCTTTTGCCTACAGCCTCTACCAGGGCCCCAGTATGATCGAGCGCCTGGCCCGGTTGCGTGAGCCTGACTTGCCGGCATCCGGGGTTGCCTATACCCGAAAAGTCACTTGGGTTTGGTGTGGTTTCTTTCTGATCAATGGCGCTATTGCGCTGGCGACAGCGCTGTTTGCTTCACAGCAGCTTTGGACTTTATATAACGGGGTGGTCAGTTATGTGCTGATTGGCTGCCTCTTTGCCGGTGAATGGTGTTACCGACAATGGTTTATTCGCAGCAACAAGCGCGCTGGTTAAAGGCGCTACAATCGCGTTTCGTTAGTTCGGCCGCGCTTTTTTCCTCCCCCGTCATAAGTGGCGAAGCGGTCTCCCGTATGGCTGAAGGCCTTAGCCATCAGCTCACTGAGGGTGACAGCTGGTTACTTTGGGACACTGATCCGGCGGCATTTTTGATTGGCTTGCTGGCCTGCTGGCAGGCGGGCGTTAAGCCGGTTTTACCGGCCAATGGGCAAGCGGGCAGCCTGAATGCAGTGGCGGCCAAAGGCATTATTTGCAGCCAGCCACTGGATTGCGTACATCCAGCATTAAATCCCTTTGGTTTTATGGGGCAGCAGCTTTGCTACCCAAAGCTCGGTGAATTGCTGCTGTTTACCTCTGGCAGCACCGGTGAACCGAAAGGCATCATCAAAAAGCCCGGTCAGTTGCTGGCAGAGCTCTGTACCCTCGAGGATACCTTTGGCCCGGTAACGGGTAACGTCATTTCGACAGTATCTCACCAGCACATTTATGGCTTGTTGTTTCGGGTTTTATGGCCACTGCTTAGCGGTGGCGTTATCCATCGCCCGGCCATTACCTATCCGGAACAACTGCCCACCCTGATAGAGCAATTGAACTCACCTTTTTGGCTGGTGACGAGCCCCGCTCACCTTGAGCGTTTACCTGAGCCCGATATTATGAGCCAAATTCGTGGCAAGCTGGGGGGCTTATTCAGCTCTGGCGGGTTATTGAGTGAGCGTGCGGCCAGTGCCGCGAAGAGGTGCTTTGGTTTGGCGCCAACAGAGGTGTTTGGCTCAACTGAAACCGGCGGAGTAGCCTGGCGGCGTCAAGACCGTACCGACAAGTGGCAGCCCTTTGCCGGTGTTAGCTGCACACGTAATAGCGATGAAGCCCTGGTTGTTGACTCTGAGGTCAGTGCTGGCACGGTCGTTATGGGGGATAAAGTGGTACTGGATGAAGCAGGCCTCTTTACCCTTAATGGCCGTTGCGATCGCATCGTCAAAGTTGAGCAAAAACGCTTGTCACTGAATGCCATGGACAAAGCGTTGATGGCCACAGAGTGGGTTGTTGACGGGCGTTGTTTATTACTGACCAGCGCTGTTCGCCAGCAGCTGGGGGCCGTGCTGGTGTTGAATGATAGCGGTCGCGCCGCCCTGCAAAACTTGGGCAAATATGCTTTTACGCAGCAATTACGGCGGCGGTTGCTCAATGAATTTGAGCCGGTTGTTTTACCCCGGCGTTGGCGGTTGGTGGATACCTTACCGGTCAATGCCCAAGGAAAAGTCACTGAACAGGCGCTGGCCGCCCTATTTGAAGAGTAACGTATGACCCTGCCGGATATTGTAGAGCGCCGCCTGACGGCCGAAGGTCTAGAGCTTGTCTTGCTGGTAAAACCCGAACTTCTTTATTTTCAGGGGCATTTCCCGGGGCTGCCGATTTTGCCCGGCGTTGTGCAGTTGCATTGGGCCGCCTGTTTTGGCGCCGAGCATTTTGGCTTGAGCCTGAAAAGCCACCGCATGGAGGCAGTGAAGTTCCAGGCCGTTATTACCCCAGGCCTGACTCTGCAATTAACCTTGCACTATGACCGCGACAAAGGACGGCTGGCATTTCACTACCGCTCCGAGCAGGGCGACCATGCCAGTGGCCGTATTGCCATGGAGGCAGCGTGAGCTTTAACCCTTGCCTGGTAGTGCCAGTGTATAACCATGGGCCAGCGGCCAGTCGTACCTTGCCCAAGCTGGTGGCAACAGGGCTGCCGATCATTGTTGTGGACGATGGTTCAACAGCAGAGCACGGCGCCATGCTGGACAGGATCGCGGCTCAGTATCCCAGTATTACCCTGGTACGGCACCGCGAGAACAAAGGCAAAGGCGGTGCGGTCATAACCGGCCTGCGCAGTGCTTTAGCCGCCGGTTTTAGCCACGGTTTTCAAGTGGATGCAGATGGCCAGCATGCCCTTGATGACATTCCCCGCTTCCTGGCGGCTGCCGAACAGGCACCGGATACACTGGTTGCCGGCATGCCCGCTTATGATGCCTCTGTGCCTAAAGGGCGTTTATACGGGCGTTATGTCACCCATGTCTGGGTATGGATAGAAACCCTCAGCCTGACCATTAAAGATGCCATGTGTGGTTTTCGGGTGTACCCCCTGGCCGCAACAGTAGCGCTTTTTGACCGGGTAAACCTGGGGCAGCGCATGGACTTTGATATCGAAGTACTGGTGCGGCTGTTCTGGTCGGGCATGAATATTGAGCAGTTAAAAACCAAGGTAATTTATCCGGAAGATGGCTCGTCGCACTTTCAGGCCTGGCGTGATAATTGGCTCATCTCGAAAATGCATACCCGCCTTTTTTTCGGCATGTTGCCGCGACTGCCGAAATTGCTGGCTCGTCACTTTCGCCGCTCACAGCACTGGTCGGTGATGGGCGAAAGGGGAAGCCACCTTGGCATGCGTAGCTTGTGGTGGGCGTTTCGCTTGTTCGGCCGGCCAGGGTTTCGGGTATTTTTGTATCCGGTGATGGCGTACTTTTTTCTTACCGGGCAAAGCCGGCAGCATTCGTTAGCTTACCTGCGCCGTCTTTACGCTTATGCCGGACCCCTGCCAGGGGTAAGCAAAACGCCCACGCTATTCACCGGCTTTCGCCACCATCTTGCTTTTGGTGAAAGCATTCTCGACAAACTGGCCGCCTGGGCGGGCAGGGGGGAGAGTAAAGATCAGCTGCTCTTTAACGGCCATGAGCACTTTGAGCAATTGGCAGAAAGTGGGAGGGGTGCTTTGCTGGTGGGGGCGCACCTCGGTAATTTGGAGTTGTGCCGGGCGTTGTCGGATCGGCCAATGACAGTATTAGTGCTCACCGAACACGCACTTAAATTTAATGCGCTACTGGCAGAAATTAACCCGCAGGCGCGAATGAATATGCTGGAGGTCAGTAGCATGGGGCCGGATACCGCCATGTTGCTTCGCCAGCGTATTGATGCCGGTGAACTGGTGGTTATGGTTGGCGATCGCACCTCTGCCAGCAAAGCCGGGCATACCGTGACATGCAATTTTTTAGGGCAGCCGGCGCCGTTTCCGATTGGTCCCTGGGTGCTGGCACATGTCTTGGAGTGCCCGGTCTACACGCTGTTTTGTACGCGCCAGGGACAACAGCACAAAGTATCAATGGAGCCTTTTGCGCCAGAAGGGGTGACGTTGTCTCGTCGCCACCGCCAGCAGGAACTGACCCGCTGGGCGCAAAAGTTTGCAGACCGCCTGAGCGAACACTGCCAGCAGGCACCGTTGCAATGGTTTAATTTTTTTGACTTCTGGCAGGCTGACAGCGGTCCGCGTAAACAGGAAAGAATCGGATGACAGTGGTTTTCGGTAAGGCACCGATATGTATTGAAGATATCAATGCCATTGCGGCAGGTACTGCAACAGCGCAGCTTGATAACAGTGAACAATACCGGGCCTTGATTAACAAGGGTGCGGACTTTCTTGAGCGGCTGTGGCGCGAAGATGGTTGTATTTACGGGGTGACCACCGGCTACGGTGACTCGGTCACCGTCGATATTCCTCGTGAGCAAGTCGAGGCGTTACCTCTGAACCTGACACGCTTTCATGGTTGTGGCTTGGGGCGTTATTTCACCGTCGAAGAAGGCCGCGCTATTGTGGCCAGCCGCCTGGCGTCGTTAAGCCTCGGTCATTCTGGCGTTACCTGGGAACTGCTGGCGCGGCTTGAGTGGTTATTAGCCGAAGATGTGATTCCGTTGATACCAGCAGAAGGTTCTGTTGGTGCGTCCGGTGATCTGACACCGCTTTCCTATCTGGCAGCTGTTTTGGTAGGGGAGCGGCGGGTTTACTACCGTGGTGAGATCCGTGATACGGCGGAAGTACTGGCTCAAAAAGGGGTTGAACCGTTAACGTTAAAGCCCAAAGAAGGCCTGGCTATCATGAACGGCACCGCTGTTATGACGGCTCTGGCTTGCCAGGCCTTTGCGCAAGCCGAGTACCTAGGCCGTATGGCCACTCGTATTACGGCATTGGTCAGTAAAGCGTTGGGGGGCAACAGCTATCATTTTGACGAGAGCCTTTTTGCCGTCAAGCCTCACCCCGGGCAGAGCAAAGTGGCCCAGCGCCTTCGTTTAGATCTCGACTACCGGGGGGCTGAGGCTCATAACCGCCTCCAGGACCGCTATTCACTGCGTTGCGCTCCGCATGTTATTGGCGCCTTGGAAGACGCCCTGCCGTGGTTACGCACTCTCATTGAAACTGAACTCAACAGTGCCAACGATAATCCCATCATCAATGCTGAAGAAGAAAAAGTGCTGCATGGCGGGCACTTTTATGGCGGGCATATCGCGATGGCCATGGACACGCTGAAAGTACAGGTGGCAAACCTGGCTGACTTACTTGACCGGCAATTGGCATCGCTGGTGGATTGCAAGGTGAATAATGGTCTGCCGGCCAACCTGACCGGCAATAATGGCCCAGACAAAGCCATCAGCCATGGTTTTAAAGCGGTACAAATAGGCGTCTCTGCGTGGACGGCGGAGGCGTTGAAACACTGTATGCCGGCGTCGGTCTTTTCCCGTTCAACGGAGTGCCATAACCAGGACAAGGTCAGCATGGGAACCATTGCCGCGCGAGACTGCCTGCGCATTCTGGAGTTGACTGAACAGGTAACCGCGGCTGTGTTGCTGGCCGCTTGTCAGGGTTGCTGGCTTAAAGGCCAACAGCAGCAACTGGCATTGAGTGGCACCCTGGATAGCTTTATCGGCAGTGTTTTTGCGCTGTGTCCGCCGGTGCATCATGACCGGCCGCTTGAGGCGGACCTGCGGCTATTGATGAGCCACCTTCGCCAGCAATCGTGGAGTTTATATGACGCATCGTGAAGCTACTGTGGAAATTCAGGTGCCGTTTCATGACCTGGACCCGATGCAGGTAACCTGGCATGGCAACTATCTGCGCTACTTCGAAGTGGCGCGCTGTGCGCTTTTAGAGAGCTTTGATTACAACTACCCGGAAATGGAAGCGTCCGGTTATCTCTGGCCTATCGTCGATTTAAAAGTGAAATATGTGCGGCCAGCGGTTTTGAACCAGGCATTACTGGTAACCGCTAAGCTGACAGAATTTCAAAACCGCTTGGGCATGAGTTACGAAGTACGCTGCAAAGAAACCGGCGCCTGTATGACCAAGGGCAAAACGGTACAGGTTGCGGTAGATAAAAGCAGCGGCGAAATGCAGTTCGTCTCGCCGCAGGTGCTCTTTGATAAATTGGGGGAACCATGGCCTTACTCAGCGCAATAATGCTTGCTCAGACACTGGCCAAGCCTGCCCCATGCGGGGAGTTTACCCAGCAAAAGCGTGTTGCCGGCATGTCCAAACCGTTTCGTTCGTCAGGGCACTACACCCTTGCTGGTGACACCCTTGTCTGGCACACCGTCAAGCCCTTTGCCAGCACACTTGAAGTGGGGCCCAATGGCTTGTATCAGGTATCACCTGATGGCAACCGCCAGCAAATTGCCAGCAGCGACAATCCCTTGTTCGCCAGCTTTGCGGGTTTGCTGGGGGCGCTAATACAGGGTAATCAGGATGTGCTGGCACAGCGTTTTACACTGCGCCAGGAACAAGGCGCGGTGGTGCTGGTGCCCAAAAGTAAGCTGGTGGCAAAAGGCATCAGCGCCATCACGATTACCGGTGAGCCGCCTAACAGTATCCGCCTCCATGAACCTGAGGGTGAAACGCTGATCCAGCTTGTGCCTGGTGCTTGCCAGTGAAGTTATTTCGTTTCTTGGCGGTGTTGTTGGCGCTACTGGGGC
Source organism: Gallaecimonas aegicerasi (assembly GCF_045291545.1). Lineage (GTDB taxonomy): Bacteria > Pseudomonadota > Gammaproteobacteria > Enterobacterales > Gallaecimonadaceae > Gallaecimonas. The sequence goes on along the minus strand of NZ_CP149514.1, from coordinate 1,444,618 downwards.
TGCGTTGGGCTTTGGGGGTATCGCCGTCAACCCAGCTGGCGGATCTGCTGCCCAAAGATTTTGCCCAGCTCAATGGCGCCAACCAGGTTGCCTTCAATGAACTAAAGAGCCGCTTTGATCGGCAACTGTGGCTGTTGCTGGAAAATAGCAACCCGCAGGTGCTGGTAAAGCAGGGGCAAGCCCTGAGCGAACAACTCAAGCGCACATCTTTTATTACACGCTGGCAAGGGGGTAAAAGCCCTGATTACAGCGAACTGGGTCAGTTTAGAACGCAGTTACTGTCAGATGCCGACCGTCATCTCAGTGACCAGCAGTTGCTTAATCGCGCCTTGGCAATGTGGTTTGGCCCTATGCCCACCAGCCTAAGAGCAGACCCGTTATTAACCTTTAGCCACTGGCTGGAAGCGCAGCGGCCAAGCACCGGGCATGTGCAGATGGTCAATGGCTGGCCATTACTGGAAAAAAATGGCCATTACGCGCTGATTTTTTCTGCCGAGCTGAAAGGTTCGGCCTTCGATGCCCGCTTGCAGCATCAGGTTAGCCAGTGGTTGCAGCAGCTGCCGGTGCCGGCCAAAGCCTTTGGCACCGTGCTCTATGCCCAAAAAGGGGCCGAGCAAGCGCAAAAAGAGGTCAGCCGCTTTGGTGGTCTGGCCCTGGCCGGGGTGCTGGTGCTGATTGTATGGGGTTTTGGCGGCATTAAAGCACTGGGCTTTATGAGCGGTTTGCTGGTTTCCTCTTTGCTCGGGGCGCTGACACTATTGTGGTGGTGTTATCCCAATGCCCATTGGCTGGCTTTAGTGATGGGAGCGAGTGTTATTGGCATCTGTGCTGATTATGGCTTCCACGCGCTGGCAGCGGCCAAACACCAAAAAAGTATTCGCGGGCCACTGTTGGGGGGCTTGGTATCGAGTTTGTGTGCTTACGGTGTCTTGGTACTGTCACCCTTTCCCGGGTTATCAGAACTAGGGGTGACTGCTGTGGGTGGCTTGCTGGTGGCGTACTGTTACGTGCGTTATTGGGTGCCGGTGCCTGAGGTTGCCAGCCGTGTTTGGCCAGAGCGCTTTTTGGCGGTAGCAGACCGACACCGTCACTGGGCCAAATGGGCACTGTTAAGCCTGGTGGTAGGCTGGTCGGTGATAGGGGCAAGGCAATTATCTTTTAATGATGACATTCGCCAATGGCAACCCAAGGACGCCTCTTTGCAGGCCGTGGCCGAACGTTTGGCCTTCTGGTTGGGGCAACGCCCCGGTGGCCAATACCTTTTGCTCAGTGCCGACAGTACCGAACACTTGTTGCAACAAGAAGAAGCTCTGATGCCAAGGCTAAATGCATTAAAAAGCCAGGGTGAGCTGAAATCAGTGCTGGCACTGAGTCAGGCATTTCCTTCGGTTGCCAGGCAAAAGGCTGACCACCAACGCATCGCCCGGCTCTGGCAGCAATTGAACAACCAGCTTGATGGCGCCCTTGGCCCCGTTCCTGCCTTTCAAGCCGGTCTTAGCCCCGACCACTGGCCGCTCAATGATGGTCGGCTACGGTTGTATCTGAACAAGGCGCATACCTCGGTGATTGTGCTGCAGGGGCTTAGCGAGGCCGGGGCCAAAGCGCTCTCAGACTTGTCCCTTGTTGACCCTGCAGGGCAGGCTACCCGTACTTTCGGGCATTATCGCGACCAGGTGCTGCAATGGCTGCTAGTGGCCTTCAGCCTGCTGGCATTGGTGTTGTTATGGCGCTTAAGACAACGGGGCGCCAGAGTGATTCTGGCTACTGCCATGGCTTTGATTGTGGCAGCGGTCACGCCGGCTTTTCTGGGGCAGCCGTTTAATCTTATTCACGCTTTGGGGCTGATGCTGGTACTGGGCCTTAGCCTGGACTATTGCTTGTTTTTTGTCTCGTCTGCACCAGCGGGGCATACCTTGTTAGCTGTTTTACTGTCAGCCACATCCAGCTTGCTGGCGTTTGGTTTGCTGATGGCATCCAGTACCCCCGTGTTGGCCGGCTTTGGCGCCGTTGTTGCGATGGGATTGCTGACCGCCTGGTTGAGCAGCCTGCTGTGGGCCAGAACGCCATGAAAAAACGGTTGTTACTGCTAGTCAGCGTCTTACTGTGCGGTTGCCAGACAGTCAGCAGGCCGGCGCCACCCGAGGTGGCATTGGGGGCGGGTCTTAACTGGACATTGCCCAGTCTTAGCTGGGTAACCGAGCCCGTGGACAAAACGCAGCAGGTGGTGGCTTGGCATGGCGACAACCGCTGGCAACTGGTGGGTCAGCTTTCTTTGCACGCTGACAAAATGACCCTGACGGCGCTCTCTGATTTTGGCACTTTTTTGTTCCAGACCAGCTTCGATGGCCGGCAATTTACGGCGCGGCGCTCACCGTTAATGCCAGCCAAAGCCGATACCAAGCATCTGTTGGCTGATCTGCTAATGGCACTGATGCCTGAGCCCGCCCTGGCCAAAAGCCTGGCACCGCTGGGGGTCAAGGTAGAAACACAGCATCAGCAACGGTTATTGCGTAAAAACGGGCAAATACTGGTGGCCATTAGTTACCACCCGAAAGGATTTCAGTTTGAGCAACGCCAGCTTGGTTACGGCTTCAAGGTGACCTATGAGTAATTTATACCTGTCGGCTCCGTCAATGGTGACACCGCTCGGCCATGAGCCAGAAGACATCGCCAGCGCATTGTTTGCCGGGCGCAGTGGTTTGGTACAAAAAGCAGATCTGTTACTGGATGGTACGTTAGCCTGGGTTGGGGCAGTACAAAGCCCCCTGGCGCCGCTGCCGGAAGCCTTTAGCGGCCTTGATTGTCGTAACAACCGGATGTTGCGCCAGGCCTTGGATGGCTTGCAGGCGGAGCTGGAATGGGCCAAGGCCGCCTATGGCCGTGACCGCATAGCGGTTGTGCTGGGGTCATCTACTGCGGGTATTGATGTCGGGGAGCGGGCACTGGCGCAGTGGCAAAATACCGGTGCTTTACCAGCGGGATTTAACTACAACGTTCAGACCCTGGGATCTGTTGCCCAATTTGCCAGCGATTACCTGGGGGTGAGTGGCCCGGCCTACACCTTGTCGACAGCCTGTTCGTCTTCGGGAAAAGCCTTTGCCAGCGCCCGGCGGCTGATGAATAGCGGGCTTGCTGATGCGGTAGTGGTGGGCGGTGTTGATTCGCTGTGCCGGCTAACGGTCAATGGCTTTTCTGCCCTGGAGTCTGTCTCGGCAACGCCGTGCAGCCCATTTTCACAAGACCGGCAGGGGATCAATATCGGCGAGGGGGCAGCGGTCTTTTTGCTGTCGCGGCGTCACAGCCCGGTCAGTTTGGCGGGGGTCGGTGAGTCCTCCGATGGCTATCATATTTCTGCCCCAGACCCTGACGGCCATGGCGCGCGCCTGGCAATGCAGCAAGCCATCAGTGCCGCCGGTATTACTGCCGAAGCCATTGATTACGTCAATCTGCACGGTACCGGCACGGTAAAAAACGACGAGATGGAAGCGAAGCTGATGACCCGATTTTTTGCGCATCAGCCCTGGGTCAGCTCCTCAAAAGCCCAGATTGGCCATTGCCTCGGTGCCGCTGGCGCCCTGGAAGCCGCATTTTGTTATTTGGCCTTAAGCCGGCAAACCCTGTTGCCGCAAGTGAGCCACAAGCCGTATGACAGTAGCCTGCCCGCATTGAAATTTGCCAAGCCAGGTCAGGCGGCGCCACTTCGTCATGTTATGTCCAATTCGTATGCCTTTGGTGGCAGTAATGTCAGTGTGATTTTGTCTCATGAGTGAACAGCGTTCTTTTAAGGCTCCTTGCCATTACATTTCCCACCGCCCGCCGATGTTACTGCTCGATGAGGTACTCGATGGCGGTGCGCAGTTTGCCCGTTGCCGGTTGACCATTACCCCGGCCAGCCCTTTTGCAGATAACGATGGCGTGCCTATTTGGGTTGGCATTGAATACATGGCGCAAACCATTGCGGTATATGCCGGTTTACAAGCTGAGCTGGCCGGCGAACCGGTAAAAGTGGGCTTCTTGCTGGGAACGCGGCGCTTTCAATCCGATTTTGCTTATTTTCAGTTTGGTGATGTGGTTGATATAGAAGTGACCGAAAGCTTCGCGCAGGGCGATGGCTTAAGTGTTTTTAGCTGTGTGGTTACTTCATCCAGAGGAGTGCAGCGGGCACAGATCACCGTCTATCAGCCTGACGATGCCACATCCATTTTAAAAGGAGAACAACGATGAGGCAGTACCTGGTAACAGGCGCAAGCCGGGGAATTGGTGCCGCCATAGCCAGGGCTCTGGCAGGCCCCGACACTACGGTGGTTATTCATTACCGTAGTCGCCAAGATGCTGCTGAAGCGGTGAAACGTGAGGTTGAACAAGCCGGTGGGCAAGCCCGTTTGTTGGCTTTTGATGTGTCTGACCGTGCTGCTGCCAGAACCGCGTTGGCAGCCGATATAGCGCAACATGGCGCTTATTACGGGGTGGTTGTGAATGCTGGCATTAGCCGTGACGGTGCCTTCCCGGCATTAACAGATGACGACTGGGATCAAGTGATCCACACTAATCTGGACGGTTTTTATAACGTCTTGAAACCGGTGGTGATGCCGATGGTACAAAGCCGCCAGGGGGGGCGCATCGTTACCCTGGCATCGGTGTCTGGTTTGATAGGTAATCGTGGTCAGGTTAATTATTCTGCTTCCAAAGGCGGCATCATCAGCGCCACCAAGGCGCTGGCATTGGAGCTGGCAAAACGGAAGATCACCGTTAACTGTGTGGCGCCGGGGCTTATTGAATCGGATATGACCGAAGACTTGGCGGCCGCCGCGCATATTAAAGAGCTGATCCCTTTACGCCGGGCCGGGCAGGCCAAAGAAGTGGCCGATCTGGTGGCCTTTTTGTGCTCAGACAGTGCCAGTTATATCACCCGCCAGGTTATCGCTGTAAATGGAGGGCTGTGCTGATGCATCGGGTTGTCGTCACGGGCATGGCTGGCTTAAGTTCTTTGGGCCATGACTGGGCCAGCATTAAATCAGCCATGCAGGCCGGGAAAAGCGGCATTGTCTGTATGGAACAATGGCGCCAGTACGAAGGCATGAACACCCTGCTGGCTGGCCCTGTGGAATTCACCCGCCCCACGCACTATTCGCGTAAGCAAATCCGTTCTCATGGCCGCGTGTCGCTGATGGCTACCCGTGCCACGGAAATGGCATTAGCAAGAGCAGGGCTCCTGGGCGCAGCCTGCCTGAGCGATGGCAGTACCGGCATAGCCTATGGTTCATCCATTGGCTCAACGCCGCCGATCACCGCTTTTGCCGCCATGCTGGAACGTCAGGATTGCTCCAAGATCACGGCCACCAGCTATATCCAGATGATGGGCCATACCACTTGCGTCAATGTCAGCCTGTTCTTTGGCCTCAAGGGCCGCGTGATCCCCACCTCCAGTGCCTGTACCTCGGGCTCTCAGGCCATTGGTTATGCCTACGAGGCCATTAAATACGGCCATCAAAAGGTGATGCTGGCCGGTGGTGCTGAGGAGCTTTGCCCAACCGAAGCGGCCGTGTTTGACACCCTTTATGCCACCTCTACCCGTAACGACACGCCGCAGCTAACGCCACGGCCCTTTGATAGTGGCCGCGACGGCCTGGTAATTGGTGAAGGGGCAGCCACCTTGGTGCTTGAGTCTTACGAACATGCCAAGGCTCGTGGCGCCACCATTCTGGCGGAGCTGGTGGGCTTCGGTACCAATTGTGATGGTGCCCATGTCACGTCGCCCACCTCGCAAACCATGGAAGTGGCCATGCGCCTGGCACTGAACAGCGCCAACCTTGAACCTGCCGCCATTGACTATGTCAGTGCTCACGGTACCGCGACTGAACAGGGGGATATCGCCGAGAGCCATGCCACAGCACGGGTTTTTGGCCAGCAGGTGCCGGTGCATTCCTTAAAAAGCTATTTTGGCCATACCCTGGGCGCCTGCGGTGCCCTGGAAGCCTGGCTGGGTATCGAAATGATGAATGACGGCTGGTTTGCCCCGACACTGAACCTGAACGAGCGTGACCCGCGTTGCGCCGAGCTGGATTACTTAGTCGGCGAAGGCCGGGTGATGGATGTGCAACACTGGATGACAAACAATTTTGCCTTCGGTGGTATCAACACCTCGTTAGTTTTTAATCGTTTTCAGGAATAAAACGTAGTGGTAAAGGATGATTATGTTGATCGCGTACAGGTAGCGGTCATTGGTGCTGGTCCCTCCGGAAGCTTGGCCGCTTCCTTGTTAAACAACCAGGGTATTGATGTTCGGGTACTGGAAAAAAGCCGCTTCCCCCGCTTTTCTATTGGTGAAAGCCTGCTACCGCAATCGATGGTTTACCTGGAGGAAGCGGGGCTTGCCGGCGTACTGGAAAAGCACGCCGAACAGTTGGCCTTTCAGCTAAAAAACGGCGCTGCGTTTAGCTACCAAGGCAAAGAAACCACCTTCGATTTTACCGAAAAATTTAGCCCTGGCCCCGGCATTACTTTTCAGGTTAAACGAGCCGCGTTTGACCAACTGCTGGCCGAAGAGGCGATGGCGCAAGGGGTCGATGTTCGTTTCGAACACAGCATTGAAGATGTGCAGGTCAGTGATGATGGCGCGCTGCTGTCGTGTGTTAATGAACAGGGTGAACACTACCAGTTACACGCCGAGTTTGTGCTTGATGCCTCTGGATTTGCCCGGGTATTACCACGGCTTTTTGATTTGGAGATGCCTTCGGGCTTTGCCCCACGCCAGTCATTTTTTACCCATGTGGTGGACGGTATTGATTGTGCCAACTTTGATCGCAATAAAATCCTGATCAGCATTCACCCCGAATGCAAAGACATTTGGTACTGGTTGATCCCCTTTGCTGATGGCACCAGCTCACTGGGCGTGGTAGGGGAAGTGGCTTTTTTTGCCGAAAAAACCGGGACCGCCGAAGATATTTTCAAAGACATGGTGTTCGCAGAGCCTGGTCTTGCCAAGCTACTGGCGCAGGCCCAGTTTTCCAACCCGGTGAACACGCTCAAGGGCTACTCGGCAAAAGTGAAAAACCTCTTTGGTGACCGTTTCGCACTGTTAGGGAACGCCGCCGAGTTTCTCGATCCGGTCTTTTCCTCCGGTGTCACCATCGCCTTTACTTCAGCCAGCCTTGCCGCCAAGACGCTGGGCCGGCATTTTGCTGGCGAGGCCGTTGACTGGCAGCGTGACTTTGCCGACAAGCTGCAAAGCGGTGTCGATGTCTTTCGTACCTATGTTGAAAGCTGGTATCAGGGCACCTTTCAGGATGTGATTTTTTATCCGACTCCCGAGCCGCAGGTTAAACGCATGATTTGCTCGATACTGGCCGGCTATGCTTGGGATAACAGCAATCCTTTTGTGGCGGAGTCGCAGCGCCGGCTGACCACCTTGGGGAAAATTTGTCAGTTGGGTTAAAGTGATAGCGGCACCGGGATAAGCCCTGGTGCTACCTGAACCGCTGGATATGACCTGTTGGAGGTAGCAAGCGATGAAGCGACTAGCGCTGGTTGTGTTACTTGGGTTGGCCGGGTGTGCCAGTGTTTCACCGGCTACCGTCAACAGCCGTATGCAGAGCTGGTATGGCGCCAGTGCCGATGCCCTGATGGATAAGTGGGGGGTTCCGGCCCAAACCAATAAAGTCGATGGCCAGGACTGGCTTATTTACCGTCAGAGCCAGCAAAGCAGCAGCCCCAGCGTTGGTATCGGCATTGGCGGCGGCGGTGGCCATGTGTTTGGTTCGGTTGGCACCGTATTTGGTGGCAGTAAAACCACCGGCTGCGTACGGCAGGTAGTGGTAATGGCCGGCAAGGTGGTACAGATCCGCTGGCAGGGGGACCCACAACTGTGCCTGAAGCTGACACCGCCACGCCCCTAGTCTGACTCCAGCTCCTGGCGCTCGCGCAGATCCATGTTAATGCGGATCAGGCCGTCTTCCATCAGGCTGCGCGAGGGCAGGCCGCTTTTGGCAAAGACTTTGATCATGCCGCGGTTTTGCGGCAGCACTTCGGCAATAAACTCGACGATATTTTGCTGGCGGGCAATGTGCACCAGGTGGTTTAGCAGTATCGAGCCAATGCCCATGCCTTGCTGGTCATCAATTACCGCACAGGCAAATTCCGCCCGCTTTACCTTGCCCGGCAGCACAATGTAGCGGCCAATGCCCAGTGGCTCTTCCTCGCCTTTGTCGCTGTAATGGCCTGCCGCTATGGCCACATGGTTAACAAAATCCACGTCAGTAAAGCGGGCCGCTTCAGCCAGGCTCATCTGCCACTTGGGGCGCATGAAACGGTAATAAATGCTGCGCTCGGACATGTGTTCATAAGCGCGCAGCAAGGCGTGTTTGTCCTGGCGGCGAATAGCCCGCACGAACACGGGGGTGCCGTCTTTCATGCGGTCAAACGAAAGGTAATGCCGTAGGTTTATCATGCCGTGCTCACAGATCCTTTGCCGACAGTGTAATGGCTAATGCCGGTAAAATCGTGATGTAACGCAGTAAAAAGGCATTTCTCACGGCTACCGGCTTGATGCCAGGTTCACACCTACTGCTACCAGTATCAAGCCGATGATAAGCAGCGGCATTAAATCGGCCGGCCAGGCCAGCAGGTAGCCCAGGGCATTGGCCAGGATCATGACCAAACCGAACCCGGCTATTACCCGGCCGGCGGTTTTACGGTGTGGGTTTTTGGATGGTTCGCGCATAAGGCGTCCTTGTTGCGGTGGCCTTGTGAGCATAGCTGATGGCAAAGCCATGACCTGGCATTCAGAAAAGGTGTTGAGCGCTGGGTAAGCGCCGCCGCGCGGCTGGTGGAGAGCCAACTGTCAGGTATTGGCCCGTGCAAAGTGCTCCGCTAGCAATGGCCTGTCGGCGCTATAGGCGTGCTACAGGTAGCGTTTTCTTGCCCTGGCCCACCAGCGCGGCGCAGAGATTGGCGTGGCGCAGCCGTGGTCGGCACTGGCGGTGGTTGTGGTAACGCCTGACTGGCAAGGTCTTTGGCCAGCGGGCGCCAAGATTCATGGGTTACTCGTTCACCAGCACGTCACACTGGTAAATGGGGGTGTTGTGGCCGCTTAGGGCGGTGCTGAGCTTGGGTAGCAGTGCCGCCATGGTGTCAAACAGCGTCCAGGGCGGATTGATCACTATCATCCCGGAGGAGGTCATGCCGTGCTGGGCGCTGTCTTCGGCAATACCCAGTTCATAGCGCTGAATGTTGCGAATGCCGCTGTTGGCCAGATCTTGGGTTATTTTGACAATGGTGTGGCGGTCTACCACCGGGTACCAGATGGCATAAATACCGTTACTGAACTTGCGGTGCGCTTGAATTACCTGCTCCACGACTAATTGGTAGTCCGATTTTATTTCATAAGACGGGTCTATCAGCACCAGGCCCCGGCGGGCGGTGGGTGGCACCAGCGCCTTAAGCCCGGCAAAGCCGTCTTTGTGCTGTACCCGGATATTCTTCTGGCCGGCCATGTTCTGGCTCAGTAGCGCCGCATCTTTGGGATGCAGCTCAAACAGCCAGCCACGGTCCTGGCGGCGTAAAAAGGTTTTGGCAATGGCCGGGGAGCCGGGGTACAGGTGCCGCGCCGGGTTGTTATTAAAACTGGCTACCACATCCAGATAAGCGGCCAGCTCCGGGAAGGCCTCTACCGACAGTTTGCCAATGCCACCGGCAAACTCCTGTAGCTTCTGCGCGTCCGGCGCCGCCAGGTTATATAGCCCGGCACCGGAATGGGTGTCGATGTACTCAAAGGGCGCGTCTTTTTTGCAAAGGTGGCGGAGGATCTCCACCAGCACCACGTGCTTGATCACATCCGCATAATTACCTGCGTGAAAGGCGTGTCGGTAGCTTAACAATGTGGGAGTCCTTCAGGAGCCTTGCCGGGCCGTGAGTGTGCGCCAAAGCCGGGTAGGGTGCAACGGTATCAGGCGCTCTTGTGGCTCAGGGTATAGCGGCAACGCGGGTAGGCGCTACAGGCTAAGAAGGTATTGCCGGTAATTGCAGGGGTGCGCCCCTGCACGCGCCTGACTTTTGTGGGGCAAAAGTCAGCAAAACCCTCGCCCATGTTCTACTGGCGCTGCACTTAACGGGCAGAAAAGCAGATGGCCACTTTGTCTTATGATTGCATGTCCGTTACAGTGGGTGAGGTTCAGCCTCTGCTGCCTGACCTTGTTGTGTGTATTTTTTATTTTGGCTCCCACAATTCAATTGGGTTACCTTCTGGATCGTGAAGCCTGGCAAATTTCCCGTTTGGGTACTCTTCTTCATTTGTAACCTCAATGTTTGAATTTCGGAGCTGCATTACCAACTTAGATAAATCATGAACTCTGAAGTTTATCATCCATGCTTGCGATTCACGCCCAAAGTAATCGGTGTTCTGTTCGAAAGGTGCAAGTACCGTAGGACCTGCTTCTTGAGACCAAGAGAGATCATCGTAACTCTTCGGAACCGGGTTTATACCCAAATTCTCTTCATACCACTTTGAAAGTTTTTCAGGATTTTTAGCCCGAAAAAAAACACCACCAATTCCAGCTACCTTTTCCATTCCGCCTCCTGACTTAAATTACACATAACGCCTCAATCAGCCGACGCGTCAGCGGTCGGCTGCATCATTGACTTGTTAGAAGATAATATTTCGTCAAGTTCGCCGGGATCACTAAGATACATTTTCACAAGTTCATGTGAATTGAGCCCCTTATTACTTAACCCAATATCTTCTCTAATGGCTTTGTATAGATTATTTATGGCCGTAAAAACATTTCCATTCTTTCTGGATGCTTCTTCAAATTCAAGCTGCCGCTTTATTACCAAAGGCGAACCCCATAAAAGCAATTCCGATTTAAACTCAACTAAATAGTCAACCAACTCTTGATCGGTCATACCCTTCTTAGTTACGTTTTCGTTCTGTGCTGCCATCAATCCAGACACAGCATCAAGAAACTTTTTATATATTTCTACCTTTTTGGGTCTGTGTGACTCATCAATATCTCGTTGCTTTGATTGCTTTTGACTAATAATTACTGCTGCAATGCCTGCAAAAACCGTAGCCATTGCACCAATTAGTGCTGCCAACACTTCCTTTGGGAGATTTGAAAGCAGTGCAATACATTCCACAACAATCCAATAACCTCCATATATCAAAGCAGCAAGAGTTATCAGCCCAAGTAAAATACTTCCTATTTTCTTTGCAATTTCCATAATCTCAACTCGTTCTTTTACAAGACTAATGCATCAGTCCCACTCAAGCGGCTGCGCAAAAACGCGCGGGCTTCTTTTGCTGGTTGGACCGGCTTCTTATTTTGAAGTCGGATCATTTGATAAATCATTTTTCTCAGTGAGTTAACTATCTCTGGCTGGGATAAACGAGCCCGGTGTCCGTAATAAAGGTGCCAGATTGCCACACCGCGGCCGGATATACTGTATTCCCATCCAAAAACCTGAACGACGCAACCCACTCTCTGATTGTCTGCCATGCCTGCCGGTGTGGCTCTTGGGGCCCCTTTAAGTGCAGCGCCGGGGTGGAAGCTGCGATAGGGCCGTTGAGCCAGGGATGGCGAAACAGGTGAGTACGTGTCGGGACACGCGTACGAGCCGGTGCCCGGCAAGCAGCTTCCAGCACGGTTAGAGCGTAACGCTGGGGTGGCCTTCTTTCGGTTCCTTTCTTTGGCCAAGCAAGAAAGGAACCCGCCAGCCGGTGCGGGAACCGGCAAACAAACAGCTGTGCCGCAGGCACATCAAAATCCAGTATTTATTGCAGGGGGGCGCCCCTGCACGCGCCTGACTTTTGGGGGCAAAAGTCAGCAAAACCCTCGCCCATGTTCCGCGCTGACGCTGTGTTCGTCATTCCCGGTTCACCGGTTCATACGTGTATCCCGACACGTACTCACCTGCTTCGGCGTCCTGCCTCAGCTGAACCTCCCATTCCTGCCACAGCGGCGCTACACTTAACGGGCAACTTCGTTTCAGTTTCGCAGTCCAAAGAGAGAAACGGCCCTTATTCTCCATATGATAAAGCGTATTATCATGACTAACGACGTTGTTTTCCAAATTCAGTGAACTATTCCACTTTGCCATGAGCAGATCCCCGACGTATCGAAGGGGAACAGTCAATAGGTAAGGCCACGCACAACATCAACAACTGGGCAAACTACAACCATGAAGGCTTGTTCGGTTTACCACAGGGTGCTCTGGGAAGTTTTGTTCACTACTCGCACCAGTGGATGGAATTTCCGATGACGTCCCCTAGTTATAACTGCATCAGCGAGCGCCATCTATTATCACTTAGTCAGCAAGTTGCCAGAGTTTCCTTTTCGAGCTTAGGAAGCAAAGCCAGTTAGCATCAAAAGGATAGTTAAATTTCTTTGAATGGAAATTCAATTGAAAATCTTTTTTTGTAGCGCTCTTCTGTTTTCAACCAAACTTTTGATGGAATTTTAGGTGCTTCGCTTGCAAAGTCATCTAAGCGAACCGATATCTCAGCGGTTAACCCTTTAAACTCATCATCCGATAATTTATTTTGAGATATAACCATGTCTATTTTTCTTCTTATAGCACCATACTTAGAACCATATATTCTATGTTTTTCTGCTCTATCTGAAAAATTAAATAGAGTTTGGAATGCAGCTAATATAGCTGCCGAGATACTTAATGATGCTACAATTATTCGTATCCAGATCGCTATGTTTTGTTGAAGGGTTGCAAAAACTGAAGTGCCGATAATTGCTGAAATCACTGCCGCAGTGGCACCTAGCCATAAATTAGCCTTTGATAACCATTGAGCATGATTATAGTGACTTTGCGAGCTTAAAGTTACTCTTCTATACCACTCGCCCAGCAATTTTTTTTGATCATCGCTCATGTTTGAACCTATAGCCTATGATGCCTTATTGATGTATGAATCATGCACCGTGGAAAATACTACGTGTTAAGGAATTACTGTTCACCCGATAAAACAGACACGCGTACGAGCCGGTGCCCGGCAAGCAGGGCCTTCAGGCACGCTACCGCCCCTGCGTTCTTTGGGCCGCAGAACCCTGAATTCCTTGTTGTTTTACTACCTTACGGGCATTGGCTGGTCGCTGCCAAGGGGGCAGGGCGGTTTTGTGAAATGGCACAAAAAATCCCGCCGAAGCGGGATTGTGTCAGAGGTCGAAGTCGTCCAGGTCACCCAGATCGACGTTGGCGTCTATCTGCCCTACCAGATAGGAGCTGATTTCTGACTCCTGCGGCGCTACTTGTACGTTGTCTGACACCAGCCAGGCGTTGATCCAGGGGATCGGGTTGGAGGTGTTGGCAAAGGCCGGGGTCAGGCCCACGGCGCCCATACGTACGTTGGTGATGTATTCCACGTACTGGCACAAAATGGACTCGTTCAGGCCGATCATCGAGCCGTCTTTAAACAGGTATTTGGCCCAGGCCTTTTCCTGCTCGGCGGCGCGGGTGAACAGCGCTTGCGATTCTTCGCGGCATTCCAGAGCAATCTCGGCCCATTCGTTGCCTTCTTTACCGTCGCGCATCAGGTTCAGAATTTGCTGGGTGCCGCTCAAGTGCAGGGCTTCGTCGCGGGCGATGAACTTGATGATTTTGGCGTTGCCTTCCATCAGTTTGCGTTCGGCAAAGGCAAAAGAGCAGGCAAAGCTGACGTAGAAGCGAATGGCTTCCAGGGCGTTAACGGCCATCATGCACAGGTAGAGCTTTTTCTTCAGATCTTTGAGGTTGATGTCGTAGGTTTTACCGGCAACCTGGTGCTGGCCTTCGCCGTGCAGCTGCCACAGCTGGCTGTACTCAATCAAGGTGTCGTAATACACGGCAATTTCGTCAGCGCGCTTTTGAATTTCTTCGTTGACCACGATGTCGTCAAACACCTTGGCGGGGTCGGCAACGATATTGCGAATGATGTGGGTGTATGACCGGGAGTGAATGGTCTCGGAAAACGACCAGGTTTCAATCCAGGTTTCCAGCTCGGGGAGCGACACCAGCGGCAGCAGCGCTACGTTGGGGCTGCGGCCCTGAATGGAGTCGAGCAGGGTTTGGTATTTGAGATTCGACAGGAAGATGTGCTGCTCGTGTTCCGGCAGCTTGGCAAAATCAACCCGATCTTTGGATACGTCCACTTCCTCGGGGCGCCAGAAGAACGACAGCTGCTTTTCAATCAGCTTTTCAAAGACTTCGTACTTTTGCTGGTCATAACGGGCCACGTTGACCGGCTGGCCGAAGAACATGGGTTCCTTGAGTGCATCGTTGCTCTGACGACTAAAGGTGGTGTAACGCATGGTGGTAACTCCCTGAAAAAAGGGGGCTTTGCCCCCTTATGATCAAATCTTGCAGGCGCCGCCGGCGCAATCGTCGTCGTCCTCTTGTACCGCTACCGTGGCCTGCTGAGGCTTGGTCGGTGCGTCTTGCTGGGTGTCAGCGGCACCGTCACGGGTGTTGTGGTAGTAGAGGGTTTTGACACCGTATTTGTAGGCGGTGAGCAGATCTTTAATGAGCGATTGCATCGGCACTTTAGAACCCGGGAATTTGGCCGGATCGTAGTTGGTGTTGGCGCTGATGGACTGGTCGATGAATTTTTGCATCAAACCCACCAGTTGCAGGTAACCGTCGTTGTTGGGGATATCCCACAGCAGCTCGTAAGCGTCTTTGAGGTGCTCAAAGTCGGGCACGACCTGACGCAAAATGCCGTCTTTGGAGGCTTTCACCGAGATGTGGCCGCGCGGCGGCTCAATGCCGTTGGTGGCATTGGAGATCTGCGAGCTGGTTTCTGACGGCATCAGCGCCGACAGGGTGCTGTTACGCAGGCCATGGGCAACGATGTCTTTACGCAGTTGCTCCCAGTCAAGGTGCAGCGGCTCGTCACAGATGTTGTCCAAATCCTTTTTGTAGGTATCGATGGGCAACAGGCCTTTGGCGTAGGTGGTTTCATCGAACATTGGGCAGGCGCCGCGCTCCTTGGCCAGCTCCATAGAAGCTTTGAGCAGGTAATACTGCATGGCTTCAAAGGTGCGGTGGGTCAGGCCGTTGGCGCTGCCGTCGGAGTAACGCACGCCGTTTTTGGCGAGGTAGTAGGCGTAGTTGATCACCCCCACGCCCAGCGTGCGGCGGCCCATGGTGGCAATGTGGGCGGCTTTGACCGGGTAGTCCTGGTAGTCCAGCAGGCTGTCCAGCGCCCGTACCGCCAGTTCAGACAGCTCTTCGAGTTCGTCGAGGCTGTCGATGGCGCCGAGGTTAAAGGCCGACAGGGTACACAGAGCAATCTCGCCGTTCTCGTCGTTGATGTCCATCAGCGGCTTGGTGGGCAGGGCGATTTCCAGGCACAGGTTGGACTGGCGCACCGGCGCCACGGCCGGGTCAAACGGGCTGTGGGTGTTGCAGTGGTCAACGTTCTGCACGTAGATACGGCCGGTAGAGGCACGCTCTGACAGCAGCAGCGAGAACAGCTCAACCGCTTTGATGGTTTTCTTGCGAATGGACTCGTCCTGTTCGTATTTGCTGTACAGCTCTTCAAACTTGGCCTGGTCGGCAAAGAAGGCGTCATACAGGCCCGGTACGTCGGACGGGCTGAACAGGGTGATGTCGCCGCCTTTGATCAGGCGCTGGTACATCAGCCGGTTGATTTGCACGCCATAGTCCATGTGGCGAACGCGGTTTTCTTCAACGCCGCGGTTGTTCTTCAAGACCAGTAGGCTTTCCACTTCCAGGTGCCACATGGGGTAGAACAGGGTGGCCGCGCCGCCGCGCACACCGCCTTGCGAGCAGGATTTTACGGCGGTCTGGAAGTGCTTATAAAAAGGAATACAGCCGGTATGGAAGGCTTCGCCACCACGAATGGGGCTGCCCAGGGCGCGAATGCGCCCGGCGTTAATGCCAATACCGGCCCGCTGGGAAACGTAACGGACAATGGCAGAGGCCGTGGCGTTGATGGAATCGAGGCTGTCGCCGGTTTCAATCAGCACGCAGGAGCTGAACTGCCGGGTGGGGGTACGCACGCCAGACATAATGGGCGTAGGCAGTGACAGCTTAAAGGTGGACACCGCATCGTAAAAGCGCTTGATGTAGTCAAGGCGGGTGTCACGGGGGTAATCGGCAAACAGGCAGGCAGCTACCAGAATGTAGAGGAACTGGGCAGACTCGTAGATCTCGCCGGTAACGCGGTTTTGTACCAGGTATTTGCCTTCGAGCTGTTTGACGGCCGCGTAAGAGAAGTTCATGTCGCGGCTGTGGTCAATCATCTCATTAAGGGCGTCAAACTCTTCGCGGCTGTAGTCGCTCAGCAGGTGCTCGTCATATTTGCCCAGCTCGACCATTTTTTTCACGTGGCTGAACAGGTGCGGCGGTTCAAACTCGCCGTAGGCTTTTTTACGCAGGTGGAACACCGCCAGCCGCGCCGCCAGATACTGATAATCCGGCGCGTCTTCGCTGATCAGATCGGCAGCGGCCTTGATCAGGGTTTCATGGATGTCGGCGGTTTTGATGCCGTCGTAAAACTGGATCTGGGCGCGCAGTTCCACCTGGGACACTGACACATCTTTGAGGCCATCGGCGGCCCAGGTAACCACACGATGGATCTTGTCCAGATCGATCGCTTCCTGTTGACCATTTCGCTTGGTGACGAGAAGGTTCTTGTTCATGACGTACCTTAATCTGCTGCCCCTGGGCACCGCCGGCTTTACAACAACACTGGCTTGTGGTGCTTGCGTATTAAATACACAAGATATTGGGTTTGTTTAGCTGGTAAGGAACAAGATAGTGAGGTCTGGGCAGGCTTTCAAGCCACAAAATTAATGCCAGTCTGACCCGGTAAGTAGTCACTTACCGAGTGAGGTTTGGCAATCTTGCATTTACTAAATTGCAAGGCAAAAAAAGAAATTTTCCAGGCCGAAAAACCACGATCCGATCACGGGATCCGGCACCAGTCCAAGAGGGCCTGAGGCGTGCTCAATATTGCATCGGCGGGCCAGCTTGGGTGAGTGTCGTCAACATAGCCCCAACTGGCTACCAGCGCGGTCATGCCGGCAGCGCGGGCCGCTTGCATGTCGGTAATGGCATCCCCCAGATACAAACAATCTTTGGGCGCCACCGCCAGTTGCTCGGCGGCTTTGAGTAGCGGCGCCGGATGTGGCTTGCGTTCCTTAAGAGTGTCACCACAGACCAGCGCCTGGCAGCGGGCCAAGGCCGGGTAATGGGGCAGGGCTGCTTCGGTCAGGTGGGTGACTTTGTTGGTTACAATGCCCCAGGGGATCGCGGCCTGATCCAGTGCATTGATCAGCGCCGCCACGCCGGCAAACAGTTCGGTGGTGGCAGAAATACCGCGTAAATATGCGGCCCAGAAGGCCTCGCGCAGTTCTTCTTGCTCATAGGCTCCCTCACCAAAGCCGAGGTTCAGCAGGCTTTTGGTGCCGTGGGTGGCGTGCGGGCGCACCTGTTCAAGGGTTTTACCGGGCAGGGCATGGGCGGCCAGCACCTCGTTAAGCGCCCGGCACAGGTCCGGGGCGGTGTCGAGCAAGGTGCCGTCCAAGTCAAACAGCACTGCCGTCATGACGCTTTCCCGGCCGCCACCATGTAGTTCATGTCGAGCTTTTGGCTGCGGCTGAACTGGCCGGTAAGCGGGCTGTAGCTCATGCCAACGGCCTTGTGCGGTATAAGGCCGGCGTGGTCGCAAAAGCTCATCAGTTCGGCGGGGGTCAGAAACTTCTGGTAGTCGTGGGTGCCAGCAGGCAGCCAGCGCAAAATGCGTTCGGCAGCAAAGACCCCCAGCGCCCAGGCCTTGAGGGTGCGGTTGAGGGTTGAGAACACCAGCGTGCCGCCGGGCTTGCAAAGGGTGGCACAGGCGCTGACGACCGACTGCGGGTCTGGAACGTGTTCGAGCATTTCCATGCAGGTGACCACATCAAACTGGCCGGGGTGCTGTTCGGCCAGTTGCTCGGCGGTGATTTGCTGGTAATCGACCTTGATGCCGGTCTCCTCGGCGTGGGCGCGGGCCACATTCAGCGGCTCGGTACCCATGTCGATACCGGTCACACTGGCGCCCAGGCGAGCCATGGATTCGCTGAGAATACCGCCGCCGCAGCCTACGTCTACCACCTTTTTACCAGCCAGGCCGTCAGCCATTTCCTCGACAAAAGCCAGGCGCACCGGGTTGAGCTGGTGCAGTGGTTTGAATTCTCCCTCTTTATCCCACCAGCGGTGGGCCATAGCCTCAAACTTGGCAATTTCGGCGTTATCAACGTTGTTGTTCATGCAATCGGTTCCAGCGCATTCAAGTGGCGCCATTATAGCCCTGAAAGCCCTGCCTTTTCATGGTCAACTGCGGTCGATGTGGTATAGTGATTCCCTTTGTTGGAAGACCTCCTTAAAGGGACGAACAAGATGAGCGATCTGGCCAAAGAAATTGTGCCGGTCAATATCGAGGACGAGCTGAAAAGCTCCTACCTTGATTATGCCATGAGCGTCATTGTTGGGCGTGCGCTGCCCGACGTCCGTGACGGTCTTAAGCCAGTGCACCGGCGGGTTCTGTTCGCCATGCACGAGCTGGGCAACGACTGGAACAAACCTTATAAGAAATCGGCCCGTGTGGTCGGGGATGTGATTGGTAAATATCACCCCCACGGTGACTCTGCGGTCTACGACACTATCGTGCGTATGGCTCAGCCCTTCTCCATGCGTTACACCCTGGTAGACGGTCAGGGGAACTTCGGTTCAGTAGATGGCGACTCTGCCGCTGCCATGCGTTACACCGAAGTGCGGATGGCCAAGATCTCCCACCAGTTGCTGGCCGATCTTGAAAAAGAAACCGTCGATTTCGTTCCCAACTACGACAACACCGAGCAGATCCCCGATGTGCTGCCGACCCGTGTGCCGACCTTGCTGGTCAATGGCGCCGCCGGTATCGCCGTGGGTATGGCCACCAATATTCCGCCGCACAACTTAAAAGAAGTGATTGGCGGCTGTGTGGCGCTGATTGATAACCCGGATCTGACCATTACCGATTTGATGGAATACATCCCCGGGCCGGACTTCCCGACGCAGGGCATCATCAACGGTAAAAAAGGTATCCACGACGCTTACCATACCGGCCGGGGCAAGATTTACATCCGCGCCCGGGCGGAAATTGACATCAATGAAGACAGCGGCCGTGAAACCATCGTGGTGCACGAACTGCCGTATCAGGTGAACAAGGCCCGGCTGATTGAAAAGATGGCCGAGCTGGTCAAGGAAAAACGCATCGAAGGCATCAGTGCTTTGCGTGACGAGTCCGATAAAGACGGCCTGCGGGTGGTTATCGAACTTAAGCGCGGCGAAGCCGGCGAAGTTGTGCTCAACAAGCTCTACTCGCTGACACAGATGCAGGTGGTATTTGGCATTAACATGGTGGCGCTGGATCAGAACCAGCCGCGCCTGTTTAACCTCAAAGATGCGCTGGAATGCTTTATTAACCACCGCCGTGAGGTGGTGACCCGCCGTACCATCTTTGAACTGCGCAAGGCCCGCGAGCGCGCCCACGTGCTCGAAGGCCTGGCTATTGCGCTGGCAAATATTGACCCGGTCATCGAATTGATTCGCCAAAGCCCGACCCCGGCAGAAGCCAAAGCGGGTCTGATCAGCACCCCTTGGGAGCTGGGCAATGTGGCGGCCATGCTGGAAGGTGCCGGTGTTGACGCGGCGCGCCCGGAAGGGCTGGAGCCGCAGTACGGCATCCGCGACAACAAGTACTACCTGACCGAAGTACAGGCCCAGGCGATTTTGGATCTGCGCCTGCACCGCCTGACTGGCCTTGAGCATGAGAAAATCCTCGACGAGTACAAAGGCCTGCTGGATCTCATTAAAGAGCTGCTGCACATTCTGGCTTCACCGGAGCGCCTGATGGAGGTGATCCGCGAGGAGCTGGTGGCCGTTGCTGAGCAGTTTGGCGATGAGCGCCGTACCGAGATCAGCGAAGCCTCCGCCGATATCTCTATTGAAGATCTGATCAATGAAGAAGATGTAGTGGTCACGCTGTCGCACGAAGGTTACGTCAAGTATCAGGCTCTGACCGACTACGAGGCGCAGCGCCGTGGCGGTAAGGGCAAAGCCGCGACCCGCATGAAAGATGAAGACTTCATCGAGCAGTTGCTGGTAGCCAATACCCACGACACCATTTTGTGTTTCTCCAGCCGTGGCCGCTTGTACTGGCTGAAGGTGTATCAGCTGCCGCTGGCCAGCCGTACGGCCCGTGGTCGGCCAATCATCAACTTGCTGCCGCTGGAAGAAAACGAGCGTATTACCGCTATCTTGCCAGTGCGTGAGTATGCCGAAGGCCAGTATGTGTTCATGGCTACCGCCAACGGTACGGTCAAGAAAACCGCACTGTCTGAATACAGCCGTCCCCGTTCCAGCGGCATCATCGCCGTGAACCTCAATGAAGGCGACAGCCTGATTGGTGTTGCGCTCACTAATGGCAACAGCGAAGTCATGCTGTTCAGTGACGAAGGCAAAGTGGTGCGTTTCAGTGAACAGCAGGTCCGGGCCATGGGCCGTGGCGCCACCGGTGTGCGCGGTATTAATCTGGAAGATGGCCAGCATGTGGTGTCAATGGTGGTGCCGACTGACAATGTCGATATTCTCACCGTCACTGAAAACGGCTACGGTAAGCGGACTGACCAAAATGAATACCCGGCGAAGAGCCGTGCCACCAAAGGCGTGGTATCCATTAAGGTTAGCGAGCGTAACGGTAAGGTTGTCGGCGCTGTGGCGGTGGAAGAGGGTGATGAAATCATGCTCATTTCCAACCGCGGTACGCTGGTGCGCACCCGTGTGGATGAAGTGTCGCGGGTTGGCCGTAACACCCAGGGGGTGACCATTATCCGAACCGGTACCGACGAACAGGTGGTTGGCCTCCAGCGTATTGCTGAGGTTGAAGAAGAGGCTGTCGTCCCCGAAGGCGAAGACGCCAGCGAGTAAAAGATAAAGCGGCCTTCAGGGCCGCTTTTTGTTGATGGCAAGGGTGGTATGAGCAAGATATTTAACTTTTGTGCGGGCCCGGCAATGCTGCCGGCGGCGGTGTTGGCACAGGCGCAGTCGGAAATGATCGACTGGAACGGCCAGGGTGTGTCAGTGATGGAAGTCTCGCACCGCGATAAGCCCTTTTTGGCGGTGGCGGCAAAAGCCGAGGCGGATCTGCGTGAGCTGATGGCTATTCCGGACAACTACCGGGTGCTGT